>NZ_JBRBAI010000013.1:0-110001 GCF_052806135.1 Billgrantia sp. Q4P2 | reverse complement strand
GCGCAGCCGTTCGCCGTCGGTGTCCACCACCGTGATGTCATTCTCCTCGCGCGCGAGGTGCTCGGCCAGCGTACCGCCGACCTGGCCGGCGCCCAGGATGATGATCTTCATGCTTTGGCTCCTTGCGACATAATCACTCCTTCTCGACCGGGTCGACCAGCAAGCGGTAACCAATGCCGGCCTCGGTCTGCAGCAACTGGGGGGAGTGGGGATCGTCGCCCAGCTTTTGGCGCAGCTTACTGATGACGATGCGCAGGTAATGGGTGTCGTGAGTATGGGAGGGGCCCCACACGTGGCGCAGCAGTTGAGTCTGGGTCACCACCCGGCCAGCATCGCGTGCCAGCTGATCGAGCACCGCGTACTCCTTGGGCGTGAGATGTACGGCGCTGCCTCTCAGCATCACGCTTCGTGCCGTGAGATCGATCTCGAGGCCCACCCGCCGCAGATGTAGCGCACTCGAGCCGGCTTCCGCCGAACCCTTCTGTCGCAGCAGTGCGCGAATCCGTGCCAGCAGTTCCTGTATGCCGAACGGCTTGGTGACGTAGTCGTTGGCGCCCGAGTCCAGCGCGCGAACTTTCTCCGCCTCCTGCTCGCGCACCGAGACTACGATCACCGGTACCTGGCTCATCTGGCGCAGTTCGTCGAGCACGCGCTGACCGTCCATGTCCGGCAGTCCGAGATCCAGCAGCACCAGATCCGGGGCCTGGGAAGCGACGAGAGCCAGCCCTTCCCTGCCCGTGGCCGCCTCACTCACGACGAAATCCTGCGACACCAGGCTGATGCGTAGAAAACGCCGAATCTGCGGCTCGTCGTCGATGACGAGTATTCGGGGGCGCTCAGTCGTCATCATTGCCAGGCTCCTCGGAGATTGTCAGCGGCAGGCGCATGACGATGGTCGTGCCCTGCCCGGCGGGACCGGGCAAAGCTCCGACGCTGCCGCCGTGGGCACCCAGCATGCCACGGCAGATGGCCAGCCCCAGCCCGCTGCCGTGACGCCCACGATCGCCCTCCCCCCCGGTGAAGAACATGTCGAACACCGCCTCGCGCTGCTCCGGGGGGATGCCTGGGCCTTCGTCCACGATGCGGATCTCCAGCCATTCACGAGCCTCGTCGAGCCGAGCGTGAATCCCCACTCGGCCATTCGTCGGTGAAAAACGCACGGCATTGTCGATGACGTTGACCAACGCCTGTTCGATCAAAGCCGGATGAACGTAGAGCAGCGGCAGTCCATCGGCTCCCTCGCGCTCGACTCGCACCGCTTCCAGCGAGGCGCCCAGCCGCCGCAACGCTGCGGTAACCAGATCGTCGAACGAGACCCAGTCGCGCTCGAGCTTGAGACTGCCATGACCCAGCCGGGTCATGTCGAGCAGGTTCTGGATATAGCGGTTGAGACGCTCACTCTCGACCAGGATACCGTCGAGCAGCTCGCGTCGGTCGGCACGGCTGAGCTGCGGCTCGAGTTCTCTCAACGAACTGGCCGAACCGATGATCGAGGCGAGTGGCGTGCGCAAATCGTGTGATACCGACGACAGCAGCGCCGAGCGCAGCCGCTCGTTCTCTTCCGAAAGTCGCGAGGCGCCAAGCTCGGCCACCAGCCGCGTGCGCTCCAGCGCCATGCCGAGCTGACGCGTCAGGGTGATGACCAGCGTCTCCTGGTCGGGGCCAAGCGGACGGTCGCGCACGGCGAGTTCCAGCCCGACGATACCCAGCAGACGCTCCTGCTCCACCAAGGGAATGAAGCGCCAGCGCAGCGAGGTCTGGGTTGCCGTTCCGGCACCGCTCGGCTTGCGCTGCTGCCAGCTCCATGCCGCAGCGGCTTCCTCGATCGCACCAAGTCGGGCATTCGCCGGCACTGCACTGCGCACTGCCAACCCGCCTTCTTCTCCGTCCTCGTCGAGGAATACCACCGGCACGCCCAGCCAGCGCTCCAGGGTAGTGACGCCGATGTCTCGCACTTGCTCCCGGTCGGTGGCAACTGACAGGGCACGGGAAAAAGTGAGCAGCCGGTGGGTTTGCTCGCGACTGCTGCGTAGCGCCATCAGGCGCTGCCGGCCACTGCCTGCGAGCTGGCCGACCACCACCGCCACCAGCAGGAAGAAGATGACAGTCAACAGTTGCTCGCGCTCGACCATCGCCAGGGAAAAGCGTGGCCGGGTGAAGAAGAAATTGAAGGCGAGAAATCCCAGCGCGGCTGTAACCATCGCGGCCCGGGTGCCCGCCAGGGTGGCACTGGCCAGCACCGCAGCAAGAAAGACCAGCGACAGATTGGCCAGCTCCAGCCAAGAATCGAGCGCCCAGGCCACGGCTACAGCGACAAGAACACTGCCCGCTGCGACCCCGCCTTCGCGCCATCCCGGCGAATAACGCTGCCGGGCGGGGCGAAAGCGAGGCCGCTGCCGAGCCTCAGCGACCACCACCAGGTCATAGGCCCCGCCGTGGTGCAGCAGCCGCTCCGCCAGTGGACGACGCCAGAAGCGCCAGCCCGAAGGGCGTGTGCGTCCTACCATCAGAGTAGCGATTCCCTGCTCCGTGGCATATTCATGCAGTTCCCTTGCTCGCCCCGCCCCCTGCAGGACGCGCACCTCACCGCCCAGCCGATTTACCAGCGCCAGGACCTGGTCCAGCGCCAACCGCTGCTTGGGACCGGCACGGCCATTGTCCACATGCACGGCTCGCCAGTGCACGCCTTCACGTTGTGCATGGCGATGCGCCGCCCGCACCAGAGCGGTGTCCTCTCCGCTGCGCCCGCCCAAGGCCACCAGCAGTTGCACCCGTGACGGATTCATCGAGTCGAGCCGTGTCTCATCCTGTCGTGCTGGCTGATCCGTCATCGTTCACCCTGCCTACTTGCGCCAGAACATCGGCGTCAGCAGCACCAACACCGTGAGGATCTCGAGCCTTCCCAGCAGCATGCCGACGCACAGCAGCCATTTGGCGGCATCCGGCAGCGGTGCGAAGTTGCCGGCCGGCCCGATGGTATCGCCAAGCCCAGGACCCACGTTGGCCACTGCGGTAGCCGCTCCCGAGAGCGCCGTGGTCATGTCCAGCCCCATCAATGCCAGCCCCAGCGCCAGGCCGGCAACGGTGAGGAAAAAAAAGAACGAGAACGCCACCACGCCACGGGTGACATCGTCGGTGAGCGGCTGGCCGTTGTAGCGCGAAGCGAAGACTCCATGGGAATGAATCAGGAAACGCAACTGGTTACGCAGCAGGATAGTCGCCACCTGAAAACGGAAGATCTTCATGCCGCCACTGGTGGAACCGCTGCAGCCCCCGACGAAGGTCAGGTAGAAGAATGCCACGTAGGCCAGCGGCCCCCAGGCACTGTAGTCATCGGAGGCATAGCCGGTGGTGGTCACCACCGAAATGACATTGAAGGTGACATTAGTCAGCGCCTCGAACGGCGGCGTGCCGAGCCAGATCCGCCACAAAGAGAGCCCTAGGATGACCACCGCCAGCAGGAGCAATAGCCCCTGTACCTGCTGGTCGCGCCATAACGCCATTTGCGCCCCCCGCAGCACGCGAATGTAGAGCACGAAGGGCAACGCTCCCGCCAGCATGAACAGGGATCCCATCCACAGCAGGTGGGGCTGCTCGGCGTAGGCGCCGAACGAAGCGTCGGAATTGGCGAAGCCCCCAGTGGCCAGGGAAGTCATGGCATGCACGACGGCATCCAGCGGTGCCATCCCCCCCGCCCAATAGGCCAGCATGGCGACCAGCGTGAAGCCACAGTAGATGCCCAGGGTCGCCTTGGCGATGCCTCCCGTGCGCGGCATGACCTTGTCCGACCAGTCGGACGACTCGGTATGGAACAGGCGCATGCCCCCTACCTTGAGGAAGGGCAGGATGGCGATGCCCATGACGATGATGCCGATACCCCCCAGCCACTGCATGATGCCCCGCCACAGCTTCAACCCATCCGAGAGAGTCTCGATGCCCACGAGCACGGTGGATCCGGTGGTAGTGATGGCCGAAACGGACTCGAACACGGCATTGGTGAACGTGAGCTGCGGCGCACCCAGTACCAGCGGCAGGCTGGCAAAGCCACTGACGCTGACCCAACTCAAGGTGGTCAGCACGAACATTTGCCAGGGCTTGAGCTCGATCGGGGTGCGCAGCGTGGACAGCCACACCAGCCCGACGGCCGCCAGGACGATGAGCATCGACAGACCGAAGGCACGTGCATCGGGGTCATGCTCGATGACCAGGACGATCCAGGGAATGGCCATGAAGACAGCTAGCACCGTCCACAGGACGGATATTACCTTGAGAACCGGAGTCCAGCTGCGCCAGTAGTATCTGAGACGCAAGCCAAGTTCATTCGTACCTTGCCTGGCGATACGCATAGGAGGTGCCCTTGCCCCGCTACCCATCGTGCAGGCATGAAAGCACAGCCCAACCTAAAAAAGCCGTAAAAATTACCCGGCCTCGGTACGATTCGTCTAACGCTGCAACATCTCCAGATACTGCCTGAGCACCACGGCGTTATTGCGTTGCTCATCCTTGGCGCTGAATATCAGCGTCACGCTGCCCTTCTGTGCGCGCTCCGCCAGCTCACGCAGAACATCACGCTGGGTCTTGAGTTCCGCCAGGTAGCGACGGCGGAACTCGCCCCAGCCGAGCCTGCCATCATGGAACGCCTTGCGCAGCCCGTCGCTCGGAGCAACCTCCTTGGGCCAGGCATCGACCTTGGCGTCACCCTTGGATACACCCCGGGGCCAAAGACGATCGACGAGAACGCGATAGCCATCCTGAGGCGAAGGCGGGTCGTAAGCGCGTTTGAGGGCAATACTCATCTCGGCACTCTCCCTGTTGCCATCGAAAACGATACTTGGAAGCGTAGCGCAGCAAGTCGTGACAGCTAGCCGCGATAGCATTTCAGCGGGTGCGTGGTCGTCAGGCCTGGTTGATAGTGACCTTTCAAAGCGACCGCTACGCTGCGGCTTACGTTCGTTGTCGTCAATCTCTTACAAGACAGAGGGAGAATGGATGACATTTTCAATGCTGGAATAGCGCTATCTTGAATCTACTCACGCCGGTTCTTGCACAGCAGTCGTGAGTCCCTTGCTTAACGCCCGCTTCTCAGCGGGCTTCTTTTTTGTTCCGCTTGTTCTCGGCCCTCGGCCCATTTACGAAGTAGACCTCAAGCGTCTTCAGCCCGCATGAAGCGTATCGCCTACCGCGATTGTCACCCCTTCTCCACTGAGAAGCGTAGCGTTCTGGCCGAAGTACGCCCCGGGCCGCAGCGGCTGGGTCTTCATCTGGATCAGGGTCTGTAGCGGCTCGCCGGGCACATCGATGGTCCCGCTGGACTGATCGATGGTGGTGATCTTGCAGCGCTGGCACGGCTTGCGCAGCCCGAAGCGGTAATGACCATCCTGCGCCAACACCTCGCTCCAGCCATCTTCGGCGAAGGCGGAAGCCCCTTCGAGAACGATATTGGGCCGAAAGCGGTTCATGGGCAGGGGCACCAGCCCCTTCTCTTGAAGAGTGCCATTGAGGGCATCGAGAGAAGCCGTGGAGGCGATCAGGAAGGGGTAGCCGTCGGCGAAGGCGGTATGGGCCTCTTCGCCCTGAAGGTAGCGGGACTCCACGGGACGCCGGTGACCGTCGTCGAAGCGCACCAGGCGCAGCCTACTGCCGCGCAAGTCGCCCAGCACCTGCGTCAGCCAGTTGGCAGCCTCTTCTCCCTCGTCCAGTGCCTGGCAGGCATCGTCCCATACGTAGGCGGTCAGCCGCGGCTGGTCGCGCCGCGCCAGCTCGATGGCCAGCGGCTGCGCCTCGGGATGTTCCAGCACCAGCCAGTCGTCCTCGAGCCGAACCGTTACCCGCGCCATGCCCGGCATCTGCCGCTGGGTAACGAAGCGGCCTACCTGGTCGACCACCATCCAGTTGCGGTCGTAGGCCAGGCCACGCACACCCAGGGTCGCTTGCTCGAGGGAAATTCCGCGTAGCGACTTGACCGGGTAGAGATTGAGTTCCGTAACTCTCACGCTCTGCTCCTTTGTATTGCGCCCCGTTGTCCAGACTGGTTCTGCAAAGCCCGAGCGCTACCCAGCGCTGACAGGCGAGCCATCATTGGCGACAATGGCAGCCCGCTTTCAGCAGGAGGACTTTTCGGCATGGCTCAGGCATGGCAGCAGTATCGTAGCGCACCCGCGCTTGGAACGCGCCTCGTCAGGCTCGAGGAACTCACGCCCGGCGATACCCACAGCCTGACCCTGACGGGGGAGAAAGGCAGCTTCCCGCTGCTGTTGATTCTCCTCGACGATACACTGCTCGGCTACGTCAACGCCTGCCCTCACCAGTATCTTCCCCTCGACCAGCGCGGTTCGCGGATCCTCAGTCGTGATGGCGAACAGCTTCGCTGCAGTAACCATGACGCGACCTTCTCGACGCGAAGCGGGGAAGGGCTCGGCGGCCTGGGCCTTGGCTGCGCGCTCGACCCGGTGCCGGTGAGCGTCGACGAGGAGGGCTGGGTCATCATCGGTACAGCGGATTGAAAGGCCCTTTCTCGTTTGATGATTGGCATCATAATTATTGATGTATGGAGGCCTTTCCATTGACTGGCAGCATAGACTACTCTCATTTTCTGCCATTGCTGCTGCTCAAGGACGCCCATGTCACCGGCCGATTCCCTACGCCTGATCCTGCTCTCGACGCTATGGGGCATGTCGTTCATCTTCATGCGCGTGGCAGTGCCGGAATTCGGCCCGGTGCCACTGATCCTGGTGCGCATGGGCATCGGCTCACTGCTGCTCTTGCCCCTGCTGTTCAGCCTGCGCTATCTCAAGCTGGTGTGGGAAAACAAGGGCGGCCTGCTGCTGCTGGGGCTGGTCAACCATGTGCTGCCTTTCAGCCTGCTGGCGCTGGCCACGGTGCGCCTCGAGGCGGGTTTCACCTCGCTGATCAACGCCACCACGCCCATCTTCACCGCCCTGCTCGGCGCGCTGTTCTTTACCACACCGGTACAGCGCCAGCAGTACCTGGGCCTGGCGTTGGCCTTCTTCGGCGTTTACGTGCTCTCGGCCAACCGGCTGGACTTCGCCCTGGGCGGCGATGGTTGGTTCATTCTCGCCGCCGTTGGCGCCACCTTCTGCTACGGCGTGGCGACCAACTACTCCAAGACTTACCTCTCGCACCTGCCGGTGCGCGTGCTGGCCGCCGGCAGCACCGCCATGTCGGCGCTGATACTGCTGATTCCCGGTTTGTGGCTGTGGCCCACCGAGCCGATTAGCGGCCTGGCCTGGGCCAATGGCCTGGGGCTCGCCGCCTTCAGCACCACCCTCGCCTTTCTGCTCTACTTCGGCCTGATCTCGAGTGCCGGCGCCACCGCCACCTCCACGGTGACCTTCCTGGTGCCGGTCAGCGCCCTGCTGTGGGGCTATCTGCTTCTCGGCGAGCGGCTCAGCCTGCAAGTGCTGGCAGGCATGGCCATCACCCTGGCGGGAACCGCCATTGCCACCGGCATGGTCCGTTGGCGGCGGCGAAGCATGGCCTGCACCAGTAGTCCACAGCATGGCGCCCCCCATCCTGACTCAGGTGAGAAAATCGAGCGGGGTTGAAACATGCTGCTTGCTATTCTCAAGAGAATGCCGGGCAACGCAGGTCGGCGTTCCAGCTTCACGACGATCCCCTTGGGCCATGCCAATCCTTGACATGACACCTAGACCCGGCAGCCCAACTATCTGAGGGGATGCACAACATGAAAACTATAAGACGAAGTGGATTGACAGTAGTGGGACTGTTGCTGGGCAGCTTGGTGCCGACGGGTCTGACCCTGGCGAATTCGCAGGACGAGGTACAGGGCGAAGAATTGACGGCCCTGGTCGAATCGATTCGAGCCGCCACCCAGCGTTTCGAGGATATCGAGGTGGCGCTGGCGGAAGGCTACGTGCCTGATCCCTCAGGCCACTGCGTCAGTGCCGAGATGGAAGGGATGCCAGCCGAGTTGGGCAGCATGGGTATCCATTATCTACGTCCCGATCTGCTGGGCCTGACGTCTAGCGAACCTAGAGTCGATGGCAACGGTATCCATACCGACTTCCACACCCCTTCCGTATTGCTTTACGAACCCCAGGCGGATGGCTCCATGGTGTTGGTGGGAGTCGAGAACCTGGTGTTCTACAAGGCTTGGGAGAAGGCTGGTAATACCGAGCCGCCGACTTTCGCCGGTCGCACTTGGAATTACATGGCTGATGATCCCGAGACGGAAGCCGACGAGGCGCATGGTTTCGAACCGCACTACGACCAACACGTCTGGTTCCGAGACAACGGCACGATTCACCTCGAACCCTTCAACCCGTGGGTGAGCTGCACGCTCTTCGCACTCGAAGAGGAGGGTTCTTAGCCGTCACAGCCTCAGCGGCAATTCCGAGGCCTGGGCAATCTGCCCAGGCCTTTCCCATGGTGCAGTTACCGCGAAAAATTCGGCTTGCGCTTTTCGACGAAGGCACTCATGCCTTCGCTCTGCTCCTCACCGGCGAAACAACAGGCGAACAAGGCCGTTTCCAGGGCCAGAGCGCTGTCCAGGTCCTGGTCCATACCATCGTGGACCGCCTGCTTGGCACCGCGCACCGCCTGTGGGCCATTGCCGGAGAGTTGCTTGGTCAGTTCGTCGGCATAGGCCTCGAGCTCGGCCTGGGGCATCACGCGGTTGACCAGGCCGATGCGCAGCGCCTCCTGGGCATCGATCTTGCGCCCGGTGGTGACCAGGTCGAGCGCCATGGCCGGACCTACTCGACGCGGCAGGCGCTGGGTGCCGCCGAAGCCGGGGATCACGCCCAGCAGTACCTCGGGCTGGCCGAAGATGGCATTGTCACTGGCTACGGCCCAGTCGCAGGCCAGCGCCAGTTCGCAGCCGCCGCCAAGACAAAACCCGTTCACCAGGGCGACCACCGGCACCGGGAGCGTTTCCAACCGCTTGATGGTACGCAGGGCCTGGCTGGCGAAGGCGCGCGCCTCCTCCGGCGTTTTCTCGCGCATCTCGGTGATGTCGGCACCGGCGACGAAGGATTTCTCTCCCGCTCCGGTGATCAGCACGGCGCGCAGGTCGCTGCGCTGTTCGAGCTCGCTGAGCACGGCTTCCAGCTCGGTGAGCACGGCACTGTTGAGGGCGTTCAACGCCTTGGGGCGATTGATGGTCAGGCGCACGACGCCGGCGTTGTCCACTACGTCGATCAGCTTCTCGCTCATGTGGGCTCCTTGCTTGTTGTCGGGACGATACCGACCAACCCTAGCGAACGCTTGGTTGGTCGGCAATCCTTTCTTTTGTCGAGCGCCGTATTGAAGCGTCGCTTACTGGTAGACGTGGAAGCCGCGCCCCGACTTCCTGCCCAGGTAGCCAGCCGCCACCATGCGCCTGAGCAGCGGGCAGGGGCGATACTTCGGGTCGCCGAAGCCTTCCTGCAGCACTTCCATGATTGCCAGGCAAACGTCCAGGCCGATCAGGTCGGCCAGCGCCAGCGGCCCCATGGGATGGGCAGCGCCGAGCTGCATCGACTGGTCGATGTCCTCAGCGCTGGCGGCGCCTTCCTGCAGCAGAAAGGCGGCCTCGTTGATCATCGGCACCAGCAGGCGGTTGACGGCGAACCCGGGCGAGTCGGCAATGGCTACCGGGGTCTTGCCCAGCTCCTTGGCCAGCGTCTCGATGCGTGCCACGGTGGCGTCACTGGTCTGCTCGGCGCGGATCACCTCGACCAGCTTCAACACCGGCACCGGGTTGAAGAAATGCATGCCCACCACGCGCTCGGGGCGCTCGCACACGGCAGCAAGCCGGGTCAGCGACAGCGACGAGGTGTTGGACGCCAGGATGGCGTCATGGCTCAAGCGGCTCAGGTCGCGGAACAGCTTTTCCTTCAGCGCCGGCTGTTCCGGCGCCGCCTCGATGATCACGGTACAGCCACGCAGGGCGTCCAGTGCCGTGGTCACTGCAAGCCGCTCCATGGCCGACGCCTTGTCGGCCTCGGAGAGTTTCTCCTTGGCCACCAGTTTACCCAGCCCCTTGTCGATGGCGGACTGGGCACGGCCGAGCTGCTCGTCGGCTACGTCGTAGAGCTGCACGGGGAAACCGCTGGTGACCAGTACCTGGGCGATGCCCTGCCCCATGGTGCCGGCGCCGACCACGCCGATTGTTTGTTGGCTCATCGTGTCTCTCCCGTTCAGTGCTTGCGCGCTTCTTCGCGCAGGACGAATTTCTGGATCTTGCCGGTGGAGGTCTTGGGCAGCTCGGTGAAGATCACCGTCTTCGGCACCTTGAAGCGCGCCAGGTGGTTGCGGCAGTGCTCGATGATGTCGGCCTCGGTGACCTCCCCAAAGCCCACCTTGAGCTTGACGAAGGCACAGGGCGTCTCGCCCCACTTCTCGTCGGGCTTGGCCACCACTGCGGCCTCTTCCACCGCGGGGTGAGAGTAGATGGCGTCCTCGACCTCGATGGTGGAGATGTTCTCGCCACCGGAGATGATGATGTCCTTGGAGCGGTCCTTGATCTCGATGTAGCCGTCCGGGTGCCACACGGCGAGGTCGCCGGTGTGGTACCAGCCGCCCTCCAGCGCCTGTTCGGTGGCGGCCTCGTTCTTCAGGTAGCCTTTCATCACATTGTTGCCGCGCATCAGGATCTCGCCGATGGTCTCGCCGTCCTTGGGTACCGGTTCCAGGGTGTTGGGGTCGGCCACGCAGAGGGCTTCCAGCATGTGGTAGCGCACGCCCTGGCGTGCCTTGATCTTCGCCCGCTGCTCCAACGGCAGCTCGTCCCAGGCCTCGCGCCAGGCACATACGGTCACCGGCCCATATACCTCGGTGAGGCCATAGACGTGAGTGACTTCGATGCCCAGCTTCTCGACCCCGGCGATCACCGAGGCGGGCGGCGCGGCGCCGGCGGTGGTGACCTTCACCGGATGGTCGAATTCACGCTTGTCTTCGGCTGGCAGATTGACCAGGCCGTTGAGCACGATCGGCGCACCGCTGAAGTGGGTCACCTTCTCGTCGACGATCAGGTCCATGATCTTCTTCGGGTCGACCCTGCGCAGGCACACGCTGGTACCGGCATTGGCGGCGATGGTCCAGGGGAAGCACCAGCCGTTGCAGTGGAACATCGGCAGGGTCCAGAGATAGACCGGGTGGTGCGGCATGGCCCACTCGAGGATGTTGCTCACCGCATTGAGGTAGGCGCCGCGGTGATGGTAGACCACGCCCTTGGGCTTGCCGGTGGTGCCGGAGGTGTAGTTGAGCGAGATCGCCTGCCACTCGTCCTCGGGCAGGCGGTAGGCGTAGTCGGGGTCGCCCTCGGCCAGCAGCGCCTCGTACTCCAGCTCGCCGATATGACGCGCCTCGCCCTCGAACAGGGCATCGTTCACGTCGATTACCAGCGGCTTGATGGCCAGCTGGGAGATGGCCTCCTCGATCACCCCGACGAACTCCGGATCGACCAGGATCGCCTGGGCCTCGCCGTGCTCGAGCATGTAGGCGATGGCCTCGGCATCGAGGCGGATGTTCAGCGTATTGAGCACGCAGCCTGCCAGTGGCACGCCGAAGTGGGCCTCGAACATGGCCGGAACGTTGGGCAACATGACGGCCACCGTCTCGCCGTGCTTGATGCCCCGCTTTTCCAGCGCCGAGGCGAGCCGGCGACAACGCGCCCAGGTCTCGCTCCAGCTGCGGCGAATGTCGCCATGGATCACCGCCGGGTAGTCGGGGTAGATGGAGGCGCTACGCTCGATGAAGGTCAGCGGGGATAGTGCCACATGGTTGGCCGGCGTCTTGGGCAGGTCCTGTTCGAAGATGCTGTCGTTCATGGTGGGCTCCGAGTGGAATGTCGTTATTGTGTGGTGCAATTCCCGCATGCAGCGGCCGGTGAGTCGGCCGGCCGCTGCCAACGCTCAGGTAGCCGAGACGTCGAAATCGGCCAGACTCTTCATGCCGGCTTCGATCACGCTGCGGTTGGCGCGGCCGATGGGTAGCCACTGGCGTAGGGCATAGTCGGCGGCGGCCAGCTTGGCCCGGTAGAACGGCTCGTCACTGCCGCCGGCTCGCGCCGCGCTGGCCTTGAGCGCCGCCCGCCCCATCTGCCAGGCGCACAGTACATGGCCGGCCAGGCTGAGGAAGGGCGTGGCATAGGCCTGGATGGCATCCATACCCCGCTCGGGATCACGGCCCTGTTCCAACACGATGGCCATGGCAGCCCGCAAGTCGGCGGTACCGGCGGCCAGGCTCTCGCCAAGGGCGGCAAGTTCGACGCTCTCGCGCAGTTCGCTGGCCGTGGCTTCGACCTCATCGATCAGCCCGGCCAGCGCCGCCCCACCGTCGCGGGAGAGCTTGCGCCCCGCCAGGTCGAGGGCCTGGATGCCGTTGGTGCCCTCGTAGATAGGCGCGATACGGGCGTCGCGCAGCAGTTGGGCCGCTCCGGTCTCTTCGATATAGCCCATGCCGCCGTGCACCTGCACGCCCATGGAAGCGATGTCTACGGCCTGGTCGGTGGAGAACGCCTTGACCACCGGAATCAGCACGTCGACCCGCGCCTGGGCGGCTTCGCGCTCGGCGCCATCGGCCGCATGGCGGGCCACGTCGAGCTGGGCGGCACAGTAGAGTGCCAGCGCCCGCAGGGCATCGGTGCGGGCACGCATCGAGAGCAGCATGCGACGCACGTCGAGATGCTCGCTGATGGTGGCTTCAGTGCCCCGCGCCTTGCCCTGCACGCGGTCCAGGGCGTAGGCGAAGGCGTGCTGGCTGGCACGCTCGGCCACACCGATGCCTTGAACGCCGACCTTGTGGCGTGCCTCGTTCATCATGGTGAACATGTGGTTGAGGCCGCGCCCCTCTTCGCCCACCAGATAACCGATGGCGCCGTCGCCCTCGCCGAAGCTCAGGGTGCAGGTGGGGGAACCGTGAATGCCCAGCTTGTGCTCGATGGAGGCGCAGGTGACGTCGTTGCGCTCGCCCAGGCTGCCGTCCTCGTTGACCAGATACTTCGGCACCAGGAACAGCGAGATGCCCTTGTTGCCCTCGGGGGCGTCGGGCTTGCGCGCCAGCACCAGGTGAATGATGTTCTCGCTGGCATCGTGCTCGCCCCAGGTGATGAAGATCTTCTGGCCGAACAGGCGGTAATGATCCTCCTCGGGAACGGCCCGAGTACGCACCTTGGAGAGATCGGAGCCGGCCTGGGGCTCGGTGAGGTTCATGGTGCCGGTCCAGCTGCCCTCGACCAGCTTGGGCAGGTAGGTCTGCTTGAGCGCGTCGCTGCCGTGGTGGGCCAGCGCCTCGATGGCCCCGGCGGTGAGCATCGGGCACAGCCCCAGCGCCATGTTGGCGCCGTGTAGCATCTCCTGCACGCTGCTCGCCACCACCTCGGGCAGGCCCTGCCCGCCCAGCGCCTGGGACACGCCGATGCCGTTCCAGCCGCCTTCCACGTAAGCCTGGTAGGCTTCGGCGAAGCCATCCGGCAAGGTCACCCCGCCGTCCTCCCGGCGCACGCAGCCCTGACGGTCGCCGCTGGCATTGAGCGGCGCCCACACCTCACCCGCCAGCTTGGCGGCTTCCTCCAACACCGCCTCGACCAGGTCGGGGCTGGCTTCCTCGAAGACTGGCAAATCGAGCGAACGATACTCGAGCAATTCCTCGAGCACGAAGCGGAAGTCACGAACGGGGGCGGCGTAGGGGAACATGGCACTACCTCAGGGAAAATGATAACAGCGATAGTATATTCACTATTTTTCGTTAACCATTATCCCTAGGTCGCACCTGCCTAGCCATCCCTTCACGCTGCTTATGCACAACGCAAAGCGCCCGATGCGAGAAACATCGGGCGCTTTGCTGATCCATCAGCCAAGGAACAGGCCTTCCGCTAGAAGACAGGCATCAGCGGCGGCTATCGTCGACGGACGATTCCTCCACACGCTCTCGCTCCTCCTCCTCCTCCTCCTGCGGCCAGTCGTCTTCACCATGGTAGAAAACGATATGCGGCTCGTCCGGTGGCGGCGGGCCGACCACGGGCTCGGCCACTTCCACCTCGGGCACCACGTTGGAGAGATCCTCCATGTGCTCGTGCCCGATAGCCCCTTGTACCAGCTCCTCGGTAACGGTGAGCTCGGCGCCCGCCGACGACATCGGCGTCGAAGGCGCAAAGGGAGCCACCGGCACCGGCGCCGGGCGCACGCTGCGCCGCCAGGTAAAGAAACCCACCAGGAACAGGCCCAAGGCTCCGAAGGCCCAGAACAGACCGGCATCTCCTACCCAGCCCATTACCGGAGAGATCAGCGGCGGACTCACCGTCGAGCCAATGGCGTTGATCAGCAGCAGGCCCTGGCTCATGCGCACCAGCGCACCGGCCGGCGCGCGGTCGGCGGCATGGCTCACCGCCACCGGATAGAGTGCAAAGACCCCACCGCCCAGCAGGAACAGCAGCGCCGCCAGCACCCAGATCGTCAGCGGCAGCAACAGCATGGCAGCCGAGATCAAGGCGCAGAAGGCACCGATCATGATCAGCACGATCTGGCGGTCGTGGCGGTCGGACCAGCGCCCCAAGGGGTACTGCAACAGCATGGCACCGAGCACGACCACTGCCATCATCTGCCCCACCTGCCCCACCGTGAGACCGATGCGCTGCAGGTACAGCGGCAGCAGGGTATAGACGGCAGCCACCGCCAGGCCCGAGCCGAAACTGCCCATTACCCCGGTGGGTGTCATGGTGATCAGCCGCATCGGCGAAAGTGGCTCGGCATACTCGATCAGCGGCGAGACCCGGGGGATCATCGCCATCGGCAGCACCGACAGCGACGCCAGCATGCCGATCACCATGAACGGCGCGGTCTCGCCCATGGCATCGGTAACGCCGAGCAGCAGCTGACCGAGTACCCCGGCGGCATACAGCGAGATCATGTAGAGCGCCAGCAGCCGCCCGCGCACCTTCTGGTCGCCCGACGTGAGCAGCCAGCTCTCGATGACCAGGTAGACCCCCACGGTGGCCCAGCCGCCGATCAGACGCAGCCCGAACCAGGCCCAGGGGTCGAAGAACAGCGCCTGCAGCAGTACCGTGACCGCCACCAGCGAGGCAAAGCTGCCATAGGCGCGGATGTGACCGATACGCAGCAGCAGCCGGTCGTTGAACATCGCCCCCAGCGCCAGGCCGATGAAATAGGCCGAGGAGACCCAGCCGATCACCACCGGCGACTCGCCGGCCGCGTCCAAGCGCAGGGTGATCAGGGTCGCCAGGAAGCCATTGCCGATACCCAGGATGAAGAGCCCCAGCAGGGGTGCCAGGGCCATGGCCAGCAGTTGCCGCGACATGAGCGCGCCTCTCGACAGCAGTTTGAACAAAAGAAGAACAAGATGGCAGAAAACGCCGTGGAACGCTGCCCCCGTGGGCCCAGCACGGCACTTGAACGGGCAAACGCTCGCCCAGGGCGCGCGAATCATACGCCCCATGGCGATAGTGTCAAACGCTTATTCCCGGCACCCGCCATAAGTCAGAACGAAGCACTACCATCACTATGAAAAATAGCAATAGACACTGACACGCTTCACCTCTGGCAGCCTCAGCGTTTCTGCAACAGCGCCACATCGGCAGCGGGAAACTCGACGTGCATGCCGAATCGCCCGGCCAGCCATTCGAAACTCGCCTCGCTGAAGAAGCACACGTGGGTCGGATCGAGGATATAGTGCCAGCGAGTGAAGGCCTCTTCACTGGTCAGGCGCTTGGTCATCAGCCCAAGCCAGCCGTCCCCAGGCAGCAGGGACACGAGACGCTCGAACTCGTCCCCAGGCGCGAAGAGGTGCTCCACCACCTCGGTGGCGGTGATGAAGTCGTAGCGGCGTTCGAGCACGGCGGGGTCCGGCGCGTAGAACGGATCGTAGATCGCCATGGGGTGGCCGGCCTCCTCGAACATCACCGACAGCGTCGGGCCGGGGCCGGCACCGAAGTCGAGTCCGCGGGCGCCGGGTGCCAGCCGGCTCTTCAGCGGCTCGAACAGCCGCGCCAGGAAGCGCCGGTAGCCGGGGTCATCGGGGCGATTCTGGTGCTGGTCATAGACCGCCTTCTCCTGCTCTGGGGCAAGACGCTGCTCCGGCGGGACGAACGCCAACCGGCAGTTCTCGCAACGGTAGTAGTCACGTTGCGCGTCGCGATGAAAATGTCGCGAATGCGGGGATGCACATAGCGGGCAGGTCGTCATCGTCGTATCCTTTTGGGCCTGGCGAACCAGAGCTTACTGAAAACACATCATAACGAGGAGGCCGGCAATGCTGTCAGGTCTGGACCACCTGGTCATCACCGTGACCGACATTTCCCGCGCCGTGGACTTCTACTCTCGTGTACTCGGGCTCGAGGTGCGCTATCGGGATCGCGAGCGGGTCGACCTGATGCTCGGCGACCTTGCCCTGCGCCTGCACTGGACGGCCACCGACATCGAGCCGCGCGCCGCTACCCCTACACCGGGCAGCCTCGACCTGTGCCTGCGCAGCCTGCTACCGCTGGATGAAGTCCAGCGGCATCTGGAGGCACTCGATGTGGAGGTGGAGCTCGGCCCGGTTACCCGTCAGGGCGCCAACAGTCTCATCGAGTCCCTCTACCTGCGCGATCCCGATGGCAACCTGCTGGAAATCAGCCGACCGCTAAAGGAAGCACTCTAATAGTTGCCTCCCTGGCAATGTCGCCCACGGCCGGTATCATTGACGTAAACCATGAGCCACTGGATGCATCATGAACGAGAGCCCCGACAGCCATCACGTCATCGAGCCGGGCGGCAAGCCCGACATTACCCTGCCCATCGTCGTCTATGCCCTGCTCCTGGCGGGCATCGTCACCGGTGGCCTGACCATGCTGGTCGGCGTGGTGATTGCCTATGTCTATCGTGGCCAGGGGCCGCACTGGTTCGATGAGCACTACCGTTATCAGATCCGCACGTTCTGGCTCGCGGTGCTCTACTTCGCCATTTCCGGCCTGTTGATGCTGGTACTGATCGGCTTCGTGACCTGGCTGGTGGTGATCGTCTGGCTGGTGTTTCGCTGCGTGAAGGGCATCAAGCACCTGCAGGAGCACCGTGCTCCCGACAACGTGGACGCCTGGCTGATCTGAGCCCATGAGCGAGACGCCATCATCCACCGCCACCCTGCAGGGCCGTGCCATCGCCACGCTGTGGCGCACCCTGGCCGGTCGCCGTCCCGCCATGCTCTGGCGGCTGGCCCGTATCGCCGGCCCCCTGGTGCATCGCTTCAGCCGACGCGAGCGCGAGGTTACCGAGATCAACCTGACCGAGGTCTATCCCGAGCAGGGTACGAGCGAGCGCCGTCGACTGGCCCGGCAGAGCCTGACCCACTCCACCGCCACCATGCTAGAGCTGGGCTTCGCCTGGATGGCCGAGCCGCAGCGGGTCGAAGATTCGATTCTCGAGATCCACGGCCGTGAGTTGCTCGACGAAGCTCGTGCCGAGGGGCGCGGCGTCATCGTGCTGGCCCCGCACTTCGGCAACTGGGAAGTGCTCAACTTCTGGCTCTCCAGCCACTTTCCCTTCACCGCCATGTACGAGCCGCCCAAGATCGCCGAACTCGATCCGGTGATCCGCCAGGGCCGCGAGCGCATGGGCGCGAGCCTGGTGCCGACCAACCCACGCGGCGTCGCGGCCCTGCTCAAGGCGCTCAAGCGCAGCGAGGCGGTGGGCATCCTGCCCGACCAGGAGCCCGACTGGGGCAGTGGCGTATTCGCCCCCTTCTACCATCGCCTGGCCTATACCGCGACCCTGCTGCCCAAGCTGGTGGCGCGCACCGACGCCCGGGTCGTCACCGGCGTGGCGCGACGTCTTCCCGGCCGCGGCTTCGCCATCCACTTCCTGGCCGCCGACGAGCGGGTCTACTCTCCTGACGAAGCGCAATCGGCTACCGGTGTGAACGCCTGCGTGGAGGATGCCATCGCCCTGGATCCGGCCCAGTACCAGTGGGAGTACAAGCGCTACCGCAAGGTGATCGAGGAACAGCAGGGCGTGCCGAACCACGGGGATTTCCGGCTCTACTGAGCGGTACTGCCGCCGTCGCTTGCCATAAGGAGATTGCATGCCCCAAGGACGGAAACGCCGTTCATGACCCGGCCCGCACCGCTCAAGGTACTGGCATGGCTCGCGCTGTCCCTGGTGCTGCTCTATGCGCTCTATCTCGTTACTGCCAACTCCCTGCTCGCCAGCAATTGGGCACGCAGCCAGCTCGACCGTACGCCGCGATTCACGCTGGAGTGGGAGCGCGCCTGGACGCTCTTCCCCGGCCACCTCCAGCTTACGCAACCGCGCCTTGCCGGCACTGCCGCCGAACGCCGCTACACGCTGGTGGCAGAGCGCGCCACGCTAAGCTTTGCCCTCGTGCCGCTGCTCGACCGTGAGGTACGGATTCGCGACTTGAAGGCAGAGGACATCCGGCAGGTCAGCCTCGATGAGTACCGCCTGCAAGGCGGCGGCAGCCTGCACCTGGCCGGCTTTCACTGGCACGCAGGCGAACTGGGTATCGAAAGCGCGTCGCTACAGTTGGATCGTGGCACGGTGTTGCACGGCGACACGTCGCTGGTGGAAGGCGTGGGGCTGGACGCCGACCTGAGCTTCGCGCCACTGACCCTGGCCGAGCACCCCGGCGCGGAAGCGATGCGCTTCGTCTCCGGTACCCTCGCCCTGGCCGGGCGCAGCGACGCCTATGACGTCTTCAATCCCTACCTCGCCGCACTGAACTGGCTCGAGATCGGCGGCCATGGCGATTTGCAGGGCGAGATTCTCCTCGAAGGCGGCGAGGTGCAGCCGGGCAGCCGCCTGCGCCTGGACTCCCCTCACCTCAGCGTACGGCTCGACGAGCGCCATTGGCTGGAGGAAGGGGCGCTCTACCAAATCAACGGCGCCGGTGCGGTGGAGGTAGACGTCGCCCAGAATGCCCGTTTGGCCCTGGAACTCGACGACATCGAGATGTTCGAGGCCATGCCCGATGCCTCGCCTCGGCCGCTGCTCGTCGGCAAGGACTTCCGGCTCGCGCTAACCACTGCCGCCCTGCACCTGCACACCCCGCCGGACGAACTACAGCGGGCCGAGCTGCGCTGGCAGAACGCCGAGGCTTACGACATTGCCGCCTTCGACCGCTACCTGCCGCCCCCCGTGCCGCTGACGCTGGAAAGCGGCTCGGCCCGGCTGCAAGGTGGGCTTGTCTATGACGCCGGGCGCCTCTCCGGCGGTTTCGATCTGAGCGGCGAAAGCATCGCCTTGCGCCTTGGTGAGCAGCCGCTGACCGGGCGGCTTGGCTTGCACCTGCCCATTGCCGAACTCGACGTGATACACGGCACGATGGACATTTCCGGCACTCGCTTCGACCTCGAAGCCGCCGCCCCGGGCGAGACACGACCGCTCACCACCTCCCTGGAACTGTCCACGGCCCGCTTCCACTCGCCGCTGGCCTGGCGCGAGCTGGACGACGACACCCTGTTCGGTGGCGGGGCGCCGTGGTCAACCGAGCTGGTACTGCACGGCCGTATCGCCAATCTCGGCATGCTCGACCCCTTCCTCGCCGAGCTGTTCGACGGACGCGGCCTCGCTCTGGAAGGCGGCGGTCGGCTCGCCGGGGAACTGAACATTCGCGATGGTCAGCCGCTCGAGGGCAGCCAGGTGGAGGTGCATTCGGAAGCGCTAGGCGCCCGCTTTCTCGGCTTTCACGCCCGCGGCAATGGTCGGGCACACCTTGCCCTAAGCCACGACGAACCCTACCCCGAGGCGAGTGTCGAACTCGTCTTCGATGCTGTGGACCTCACTCGCCTGGCCGATGGCCGCCGGCTGTTTCAGGCCGATAACCTCTCGCTCACCGCCACAGCGCAGGCTCGGCCGAATGGTACGCCTACACCAACGGCCCAAGTGGAGTGGCATGGCGCCCGCATTCCCAACGTGAACGTGTTGAACGCCTACCTGCCGGAAGCGGCACCGTTGCGGCTCCAGAGTGGCCAGGCCAGCAGTGACGGGTACCTTGCGCTCGAAGAGGAGCGTGGCCGGGGTCGCATCACCCTCACGGGAGATGCCATCGATGGGCGCCTGCTGGATGAAGCGTTTCACGGCGAGCTGGACCTGACCCTCGAGCTGCGCGATCTTCATCCCGCCCGCCAGCGCCTCGACCTTTCCGGCAGCCGGGTGGCAGTGACCGCCTCGGCGAACGATGGCGAATCCCTACGCACCCTGCTGATCGCCCGCCAGGCAAGGTTTCAGGGCGGCTTTGACTGGCCCGGTAGCGAGACGCCGCGCCTCCCCCTTTCCGGCACGCTGCGGCTGGACGGCCTGCTCGACCGGCTCGGCTTTCTCAATGCCTTTCTGCCCGATGAGCACGGCCTGGCGATACAGGGCGGAGGGCGGCTGAGCGCCGATTTTCACTTCGCCGGCGGCGAAGCCACGTCCGGCAGCCAGCTTCGCGTGCACTCCGACAGGCTCGCCGCACGCTTCCTGCACTACGAGGCCTTCGGCGACGGATCTCTCAGGGTGGAAGTCACCGATCCCGGCGCGGAGCTGCGCCTCACCTTGCCCCGCTTCGGCCTGCGCCGCCAGGCGGAAGACGGGGCACTGATCGAGGGTCAGATGCTGGAGATACGCAGCCGGGCCCGCCACTTCGACCTGCCCGAAGGGCTGCGCGAGCTGAATACGCGTATCGACATGCCCCATGTAGCGGTACCGAATCTCGCCGCCTTGAACGGCTACCTGCCGCAGGGCGGGGGCATCTCGCTGCTCTCCGGGCAGGCGCGGATGGCCACTCACCTGCAGCTCGAGGATATGCACGCCAGCGGTCAGTTGGAGTTGCATGCACCGAATGCCCACCTCGCCTTCCATGAGCAGACCCTCGAAGGCACCCTGCACCTGGAAGCCCTGCTCACCGATGGCGACCTGGAAACCCTCGGCTTCGACGTCTCCGGCTCGCAGCTCAGCCTGACCGACGTGCGCCTGGAGAATGAAAGCGGCAGCCTCAGCGATGGCTGGTGGGCACGGCTCGCACTGCGCGAGGGGCGCATCCGCTGGGAGACGCCGCTCGAACTCGACGCCCGGTTGGAACTGGCCATGCGCGACAGCGGCCTGCTGGTCAACCTGCTCGTCGATGCCGCCCGCGAGCGCCGCTGGCTGCGCGAGCGGCTCACCCTGGGCGAAGTGCACGGTGAGGCGCGGGTAATGATGCATGACGGCACCATGCGGCTGGAAAACCTCACCGTACAGGCGGGGGACCGCCTGGAGCTGCTGGCCAATCTGGCCATGCGCGATTCGCACCTGACGGGGCGCGCCTTCGCCCGCTATGGGCCGCTGCGCCTGGGCATCGAGATGGATGGCGATCGCCGCCGCTGGCAGCTGCGCAACGCCCGAGAGTGGTACGCCAGTGGCCAACCGGCAAGCGAGCTGGCCCTGCCCGAGAGCTGGGCCTGGTTCGATCAGTTGGACATCCAGGTGGAATGAGCCATCACCAGGCACAAGTGTGTCTGGGCAAAGAGGTATGACTGGAAAGAGACCGCTGACCTGCTAGACTGGCCCTGACGCTTGACGGGGTGCCGGTGGAACCGGCTGAGATCGCCATACGACATTGCTTGAATCAGCAGTCGTCACGGCGGGGCCCGTAGAACCTGATCCGGCTCGTACCGGCGTAGGGATCAAGCGGTGGCCCCTTCGCGGCAAGCATTCGCCGCCTTATCCCAGCCACCCCTTCCTTCCTCCCGCCCACGCTCCGGATCCGATTCGATACCGGAGGCAAGATGGGCTATCGCTTCACCGATCTGACTGACACCTGCCACGACGACTGGCGCGCCTACATCGAGCACGACTTCGTCCGCGGCCTGGGTACCGGCACTCTGGACGAAGGCGCCTTTCGCCACTACCTGCAGCAGGACTACCTGTTCCTGATTCACTTCGCCCGTGCCTACGCGCTGGCCGCCTACAAGAGCCGCACTCTGGCCGACCTGCGCCAGGCCCATGAAGGGCTCAAGGCGATCGTCGACGTGGAGCTCGGCCTGCACGTGGGCTACTGCCGCGAATGGGGCATCGACGAGGAGGAGCTCGCCCGACTGCCGGAGGCGCGGGCGACGATGGCCTATACGCGCTACGTGCTCGACACCGGCAACCGCGGCGACCTGCTCGACCTCCACGTGGCGCTGGCCCCCTGCCTGGTGGGCTACGGCGAGATCGCCAACTGGTTGAACGAGCAGTCCTTCACACTGCGCGGCGAGGCCAACCCCTATGACGCCTGGATCGCCATGTACGAGGGCGAGGAGTTCCAGGCCGCCATGCGTGCCGAACTCGAATGGCTCGACGCGCGCCTGGCCGATGTCACCCCGACACGCTTTGCCGAACTGGCCGAGGTGTTCCGTGACGCCACCCGGCTCGAAATCGATTTCTGGCAGATGGGGCTGGACCGCAGCCTCTGACCTACCCGCAACGACAACAAACGCACCAAGGATCCCCACCCATGAGCAAGACCGCCCATTTTCTCGCTGAAACCGCCAAGGTCGACGAGGCCGCCATCCAGCCGCTGCCGGGCTCGCGCAAGGTCTATGTCGAAGGCTCGCGTCCCGACATCCGCGTGCCCTTCCGCGAGATCTCGCTGTCGCCGACCCGGACCTCCGGTGCCGATGAGGAGAACCCACCGCTGCTGGTCTACGACACCTCCGGCCCCTATACCGACCCGCAGGCCGGGATCGACCTGCGTCGCGGCCTGTCCGAACTGCGCCGTGCCTGGATCGAGGAGCGCGACGACACCGAATTTCTTGCCGGCCCCACCAGCGAATACGGCCAGCGTCGCGCCAACGACCCGACGCTGGCCCAGCTGCGCTTCGACCTGACGCGTACGCCACGCCGTGCCAAGGCGGGGAAGAACGTCACCCAGCTGCACTACGCCCGCCAGGGCATCATCACGCCGGAAATGGAATTCATCGCCATTCGCGAGAACCAGCGGCGCCAGGCGCTTGGGACTGAAGAGGTCGAACGCATCCTGGGCCACCAGCACCCAGGCCAGGGCTTCGGCGCGCGGCTGCCCGAGGAGATCACGCCGGAGTTCGTGCGTGCCGAGGTGGCCGCCGGCCGCGCGATCATTCCCTGCAACATCAACCACCCCGAGTCGGAGCCGATGATCATCGGCCGCAACTTCCTGGTGAAGATCAACGGCAACCTGGGCAACTCGGCGGTGACCTCCTCCATCGAGGAAGAAGTCGATAAGATGACCTGGGGCATCCGCTGGGGCGCGGATACCATCATGGATCTCTCCACCGGTCAGAACATTCATGAGACCCGCGAATGGATCATTCGCAACTCGCCGGTACCGATCGGCACGGTACCGATCTACCAGGCCCTGGAGAAGGTCAACGGCGTGGCCGAGAACCTCACCTGGGAGGTGTTCCGCGACACCCTGATCGAGCAGGCCGAGCAGGGCGTGGACTACTTCACCATCCACGCCGGCGTGCTGCTGCGCTACGTGCCGCTGACCGCCAAGCGCGTCACCGGCATCGTCTCCCGCGGCGGCTCGATCATGGCCAAGTGGTGCCTCTATCACCACCAGGAGAGCTTCCTCTACACCCACTTCGAGGAGATCTGCGAGATCTGCAAGCAGTACGACGTGGCGTTCTCCCTGGGTGACGGCCTGCGCCCCGGCTCGGTGGCCGACGCCAACGACGAGGCGCAAATGGCCGAGCTCAAGACCCTGGGCGAGCTGACCCATATCGCCTGGAAGCACGACGTGCAGGTGATGATCGAGGGTCCCGGCCACGTGCCCATGCATCTCGTGAAGGAGAACATGGACAAGCAGCTCGAGTACTGCGACGAAGCGCCCTTCTACACCCTCGGCCCGCTGGTCACCGACATCGCCCCGGGCTACGACCACATCACCTCCGGCATCGGCGCCGCCATGATCGGCTGGTTCGGCTGCGCCATGCTCTGCTACGTGACGCCCAAGGAGCACCTGGGCCTGCCCAACAAGGACGACGTCAAGACCGGCATCATCACCTACAAGATCGCCGCCCACGCCGCCGACCTCGCCAAGGGGCACCCGGCCGCCCAGCGCCGCGACAACGCCCTCTCCAAGGCGCGCTTCGAGTTCCGCTGGGAGGACCAGTTCAACCTCGGCCTGGACCCGGATACCGCGCGGGAGTACCACGACGAGACGCTGCCCAAGGACTCGGCCAAGGTGGCTCACTTCTGCTCCATGTGCGGCCCCAAGTTCTGCTCCATGAAGATCAGCCAGGAGGTGCGCGACTATGCCGCCGAACATGGGCTGGACGGCGATCAGGAAGCCGTCATGAAGGGCATGGAGGAGCAGGCGGAGAAATTCCGCCAGGCGGGTGCGGAGCTCTACAAGGAAGTCTGAGCCACGACGCTGCAGCGACACGCCGGCCCCGAGGGTCGGCGTGTTTTTTTGTCGCCGCAGGCGACACCAAGGAACGCTCGGATGTAGCCTGTAGAGAACGGTAAGGACCAAGTGCGGAGGGAGCAAGCCCATGCCACACCTGCACGTCGCGCTGGTAACCGAGCGCCCCGAGGTAAGCCTGATACCGATTTTGCAGCTTCGCCCCCAGCGGATCGTGTTGATTCCATGCCAGTCATCGCCACAGGCGGCCGAGCGTCTGGCAATCCTGCTGCGCCACGAGCTGCCCCCGGGCACCGAGATCGAGACACACCCCCGTCTTCCTGCCGACGAACCCCAGCGCTGCGCGCAGTATGCCGCCGAGTTGGCCGAGACGTTGTATCGCCAGCAGTTCGATACGCCCTCCCTCGCGGTTACCCTGGATGCAGGCGGCTGCAGTACGTTTACCGCCCTGCTGTTCCAGCAGGCCATGCGGCGCTGCTCCGCCGATTGGCTGTACGTGGATATTCAGGCCGGGGCTCTCTACCGTTTGGCGTGCGATGGTCCGGATCCCACTCCCGAGGTCATGGCCATCGAACCGGTGCTGGACGTCGATCGCTTCCTGCAGGCCAATGGTCGCAAGCGAGTCCGGGCTCTCTCCGACAAGGGCGACTGGCGCCTGGCTTGCGCACAGCGCAAGTTCCTGACCCGCTATCTCGCCCATCATGCCGACCGTCTAGCCATCCTGCTCGGTGAATTGCACGACATGGTGCACGGCGAAGGAGGAGTGCTGGCCGCCCCTGATCCACACGCGCCACCCCGGCTACGACCCGGCGTCGAGCGCCAGCAGCTGCACGTCACACCTCGATTTCCTACCACCGATGCATTGAGTGCCCTGAGCGAGGCCGGCCTGCTTGATTGGGAAAGCGGCACCCCTCGGGAACTCGTCATCCCCTCTCTGGAAAACGCTCACTATCTGGGTGGTGGCTGGCTGACGGAGTACGTCTGGCTCAGCGCCATGGAGGCCGGGCTATCGCGAGTCTGCAGCGAGGCTCACATCCTCGACCTCAGCGGCCAGCACAACGGTGAGCCCGTGGTATCGGACTGCCTGGCGGTGGAACGCAACCAACTGCTGTTCCTCGAATGCCTGATCGCGCGTCCAGGGGCCGAGGCCAGTCTCGAACAAGGCCTGAAGCGGCTACACGGCATGCTCAATCATTCCGCGGGACTCACCGCCACTCGGGTACTGCTGGCCTGCGGTGAATTCGACAAGTCCCGTCAACGGCTCACCGAGTTGCAGCGCTTGCAAGGCTTGCAGGTCCAGGTCGTCGCGAACGGGGATCTCAAGCACCTCCCCGCCCTGCTGGCGAGCTGGAAGGAGCATGGCAAGTGGCCAGGAGGCTGATTGGTCCAGCAACGAAAGCGCCCCCATGGCGACTGCCATGGGGGCGCGGTGAGATGCATGCGACAGGTTCGCCTCAGAAGCGGTAGCGAACCCCGACGCTTGCCGCATCGAAGGTATAGTCCGACTTGTCCAGGTAGCGCATGTAGTCGGCACCAATCGCCAGGTTGGGCGCCACGTCGAATTCGGCACCACCACCGTAGGAGAAACCGTTTTCACTGTCGATGTCGAAATCCACCTCAGTGAAGCCCGCCAGGCCATACAGGCGGAACTCCTGCGAGACCGGCAGCATCCCCTTGGCGTAGGCGCCCACCAGGTAATCGAGCTCGGTTGCGCCATCAGAGCCTCCTGTGCCCAGGTGGGCCTCGGCGGCGAGATAGTCGTTGAACTTCATCCCCCCGTTGAGACGCAGGCCCACGGAGTCGGCCGAGGAGCCTCGATCGGGGTCGAGCTCCCAGAACATGGCGTCGGCGCCGACATAGGCCTGGGGGTACATCGGCATCTGGTACTGCTGGGCCTGGGCCGAGGCAGCGAAAACGGTGGCCATCAGCGCAGCAGTAGAAACGGCTAGCAGTTTCATATCGCACCTCCATTAAGAAACAGTGTTTCCATTCACCGACTCCAAGTCTGGTACAGAGTTCGAATGTCTGCAAGACGAATCTACGTGCGGCAAGTTCGGCGGGACAGGTTCAGCGTGGCGACAGGCTGAGCACGACGATGCCACCCAGTACGATCGCCCCACCGATCAGTTGCATTCCCGAGAGCATCTGCCCCAGCACCAGGTACCCAAGCAGCAGCGAGGCCACCGGCTCGACGTTCATGACCGGCGCATTGCGCGCCATCTCCAGCCGCGGCACGCTGATGAACAGTACCGAGAAGGCAACGCTGTAGAGCAGCGCCAACGCCGCCAGCGCCCCCCATCCCGTCGGGCTCGCCGGCAGCGCCATGCCACCCGGCACCAGTTGCAGCGCACCGGCAGCGACCATCACGACGAGCACCGTGAGCATGGTCAATAAGCTGCGCAGGGTACTGCCCACACCGCTCAGGTGGTGCTCGGTGATCCACAATGCACAGGAAAACGCCGCTGCCGCCCCCAATCCGAAGGCCACGCCGGGCAGCCAGTCCGGACCAAGAGCCTCGGGGGTAGCCAGCCAGGCGGGAACGTCCAGTACCACCACCAGCCCGACCAGGATCACGGCCATGATCAGTGCGGCGCGCAGCGTCGGTCGTGGGCCACCCAGTACCCAGGTCAGCAGCGCCAGTTGGATGGGAAAGGTATTCATCAACAGCAGCGCGACCACCACCGGGATGCGCGCCACTGCCGAATAGAGGCAAAGACTCTGGATCGCGACCATCAGTCCCGCCAGCAGCTGCCAGCGGCCCGCGCCGGCCGGAAAGCTGAAGCGCTTGCGCTGCAGGAGAAACAGCACTGCCAGCACGCTGAGCGCGACGGCGGAGCGCACCAGCACGGCAAGCAGCAGTCCGGTACCCTCGTCGAAGGCCAGTCGGGCCGCGACATGGTTACCGGCGAACAGCGTGGCAACGGAGGCAAGCAGCAATACGGCAAAGTGGCGCGGCAATAGCGATGCGCTACCAAGCGCCGCAGTGTTGGTCGACATGGCAGTTTCCAGCGGCATGAAGAGCCGTCAGCATGCCAGCATTTTCGATAGACGGCTAATAAAGTGTTCGCTTGACCTGGAACAGGTCAGAAGAAACGCCCGACTGATAGACTAAAGTATTACGTCTATGCTGGCCCTACAGCTTCCACCTGGAGATGAGATGGATACGTCGGTACTGGTGATCAACTGCGGCTCCTCATCGATCAAGTATGCCCTGGTGCCCGAGGACCCCGCCCGGCCGCGACTGGCGGGGCTGGCCGAACGCCTGGGCGGAAGCGACGCCCGGCTCAAGGACAGCGACAGCCACGGCGAGCCTTTCGAGCAACCGTTGCCCGGCGCCGACCATGCCTTGGCGCTGGAGGCCATTCTCCACCGCCTGGAAGGGCGCCTCCCGCTAGCGGTAGGCCATCGCATCGTCCACGGTGGCGAACGCTTCACGCGAGCCGCCCTGATCGACGACGACGTGGTTGCCGCCATCGAGCAGACCACGGCCCTGGCACCGCTTCACAACCCCGCCAATCTGGAGGGGGTGGCCGCCACCCGGCGCCTGTTCCCCGACCTGCCCCAGGTGGCGGTGTTCGATACCGCCTTCCATCAGACCCTGCCGCCGCGAGCCTACCGCTATGCACTGCCGGAGGCGCTCTACCGCGACCACGCCATTCGCCGCTACGGCTTCCATGGCACCAGCCACGCTTACGTCAGCCAGCGCGCCGACGCGTTGAGCGGGCTCGAAGGCGGCGGCTGGCTCACCGCCCATCTCGGTAATGGTTGCTCCACCTGTGCCGTGTGGAAGGGCCAAAGCCTGGATACCAGCATGGGGCTGACGCCGCTGGAAGGGGTCGCGATGGGCACGCGCAGCGGCGACGTCGACCCGGGCCTGCACGCGCATCTGGCACGCCAGTTGGGCTGGTCGCTCAAGCGCATCGACGAAGTGCTCAACCGCAATAGCGGCCTGCTGGGGCTATCGGGGTTGACCAACGACATGCGCGAGCTGGAAGCGGCCGAGTCGCAGGGACATCCCGGGGCGACGCTGGCCATCGAGGTGTTCTGCTATCGCATCGCCAAGTCGCTGGCGGCACTCTCCTGCGCCCTGCCCCGCCTCGACGGCCTGGTCTTCACCGGGGGCATCGGCGAAAACTCCGCCGAAGTACGCGAGCGGGTGATCGCCCTGTTGCCGCACTTCGGCCTGCAGCTCAACCGCGCCGTCAACAGCGAGACCATTCGTGGACGCGAGGGCCGCATCGATGCCGGCGGACGCCAACTATGGGTCATTCCCACCGATGAAGAGGGCCAGATCGCCAATGAGACCCGTCAACGCGTGAAAGAAGAGACCGCCGCATGACACCCCGCGACACACGACCCCAGACTCAGGTTCTGCTGATGGTACCCACCGGCGTCGGGGTCGGCCTGACCTCGGCCAGCCTCGGCCTGATGCAGGCATTCGATACCATTGGCCTCAAGAGCGGATTTCTCAAGCCATTCCGCCAGGATGAGCTGAACGGCCCCGGCCCCGACCGTTCCACGGCGTTGGTCAGCAGCACGCTCGGGCTGCGCCCACCGGCGCCCATTTCCCAATCCGATATGGAACGCCTGCTACGCCAGGATCGCCTCGACGTGCTGATGGAGCAGGTCATCGAACTCTATGACCATGCGGTGGGCAGCGATGACGGCTCGATGCCTGACCTGGTCGTGGTGGAGGGCGTGGTGCCCACTGCCCACGGCACCTACGCCACCCAGCTCAATGCTCAGCTGGCCCATGCGCTCAATGCGCGCATCATCCTGGTCGGCAGCGGCGATGCCGCCGCCCCTGCAGCGCTGGCCGAGCAGTTGGACATGCACGCCCGCGCCTTCGGTGGCGCGGACTCTGCGCGTACCCTGGGCTGCATCCTGATGCGTATGCACAATCTTTCCGGCACCGCAGAGCCAGCACTGGCCCCCGGCACCTCCAGCGTGGTTCTCGACGACCAGTTCCTCGCCGAGTTGCGACGCCACTCCCCCGCGCTTGCCACCGACCGCTTCCACCTGATCGGCGTGGTGCCCTACAACCCGTCCTTGATCGCGCCACGGGTGATCGACGTGGCGCGAGCGCTCGACGCGCGCTTCCTCAACGAGGGCGACGCCGCCAACCGCCGCGTGCTTTCCACCAGCCTGTGCGCCCGCAGCGCCGCCAACGCGCTGCACGTCTTTCGCCCCGGCAGCCTTATCGTCACTTCGGGCGATCGCGACGACATCGTGCTGGCCTCGGCACTGGCCACCATGAACGGCGTGCCCATGGCCGGTGTGCTGCTGACCAACGGCTACATGCCCAACGACAACATGATCGAGATGTGCCGGCCGGCCCTGAAGACCGGCATGCCGGTGCTGGCAGTGGATACCGACAGCTTCACCACGGCCAAGAACCTGGGCAGGATGGGCAACGACATCCCCATGGACGACCTGGAGCGCGCCGAGCAGGTAACCCGCTTCGTCGCCGGCCACCTGGACCTGCAGTGGCTCAAGGATCACCTCAGCCGTGGCTTCACCCGCCGTCTGTCGCCCTCGGCGTTTCGCCACCAGCTGGTCAAGCTGGCCCAGCGCGCCAACCGACGCATCGTGCTGCCGGAGGGCAGCGAGCCGCGTACGGTGGAGGCCGCCGCCATCTGCCAGCGTCGCGGCATCGCCAACTGCGTGCTGCTGGCCCGCCGCGAGGAGGTGGAGGAAGTCGCCCGCAACCGCGGTATCGAGCTGCCGGAGGGGCTCGAGATCGTCGACCCCGAGCATATTCGCAGCCGCTACGTGGCGCCCATGATCGAGCGTCGGCGCGGCAAGGTGAACGAGCTGACGGCGGAGGATCAGTTGCAGGACAACGTGGTGCTGGGCACCATGATGCTGCAGCTCGACGAGGTCGACGGCCTGGTCTCCGGCGCCGTTCACACCACCGCCAACACCGTGCGCCCCGCTTTCCAGCTGATCAAGACCGCTCCCGGCTACCGCCAGGTATCGTCGATCTTCTTCATGCTGCTGCCCGAGCAGGTGGTAGTCTACGGCGACTGCGCCGTGAATCCCGACCCCGACGCCGAGGCGCTGGCCGAGATTGCCATCCAGAGCGCACGCTCCGCCCAGGCCTTCGGCATCGAACCCAGGGTAGCAATGATCAGCTACTCCACCGGTGAGTCCGGCAGCGGCGCCGACGTCGACAAGGTACGCCAGGCCACGCGGCTGGCCCGCGAGCTGGCCCCGGACCTGCTGATCGACGGCCCGCTGCAGTACGACGCCGCCGCCATCGAGAGCGTCGGTCGGCAGAAGGCGCCCGACTCGCCGGTGGCGGGCCGTGCCACGGTCTTCGTCTTCCCTGATCTCAACACCGGCAATACCACCTACAAGGCGGTGCAGCGCAGCGCCCGGGTAGTCAGCGTGGGACCGATGCTGCAGGGCCTCAACAAGCCGGTCAACGACCTATCCCGCGGCGCCCTGGTCGACGACATCGTCTATACCATTGCGTTGACGGCCATCCAGGCCGCCCAGCGCGGGTAGGCTGACAGGGATGGTCAGTGCCAGACTGCCTGCCCAATCCGATCCGCCCTGGCCAAACGCTCGGGTCGATAGGGGGCGGGATCGATGGCCGTTTCGCGTTCCAGCAGCAGGTCGACCAGCAGCCGGGTTGCTGCCGGCGCCAGTACCAGGCCGTTGCGGTAGTGCCCGGCGTTGACGTAGAGCCCCTCGATGCCGGGCACCGCGCCGATGAAGGGTATGCCATCCGGGGCATACGGCCGCAGCCCAGCCCAGTGGTGCTCGATCTCGCACTCCGCCAGGGCCGGCAGCATGGCCACGGCGCTGTGCCAAAGCGACTCGCGTGCCTCCTCGGTGGTGCACTTGTCGAAGTCGGTCTGCTCCAGCGTGGAGCCGACCAACACGCGCCCGTCGGCCCGTGGGATCAGGTAGCGGCCATCGGCCAGCACTACCCGCTCGAGCAGCTGGCGACCGCCAGGCATCGGTGGCGTGACGAATAACATCATCTGCCCTTTCACCGGCCGCACCGGCAGCGCCACATCGTGCTCGGCGAGCAGCGCCCCGCTCCAGGCCCCGCCGCAGAGGATCACCCGGCCGGCATCGATGCGCCCTTGCGCGGTCTCCACGCCACGGGCGCGTCCCCGTTCGACCACGAGCCGCTCGACCGCGGCATGCTCCATCAGGGTCACGTTGGACAACGCATCCAGCCTGGCACGTAGCGCCCGGCACAATCGCGGGTTGCGCACGCTGCCCAGGGTCGGCATCCACAGCCCCTCATCCAGCTCTCCACACAGCCAAGGCTCCTTGGCATAGAGGGTGGCAGCGTCGACACGCTCCAGCGGCCAGCCCTGGCGCTGCGCCCAGTCGAAGGCCTGCTCGGCATCGTCCACGCGCAGGTAGAGCAGCCCACGCTGGCGGTACTCGATGTCGATACCGGTGGTGTCGAGCAGCCTTTCGGCGAGTTCGGCATAGCGATGCGTGGCGCCGTAGGCAAGCCGCGATACCGGCTCGCTGTAGCGCCAGGGGTAAAGCGGTGAAACGATGCCACCGCCGGCCCAGGACGCCTCCCGGCCGCAGTGGCCACGCTCCACCAGGGTAACGCCATGGCCGGCTTCGGCCAGTTGGCAGGCACTCAGCATGCCGATGACCCCGCCACCGACGATCAGGAAGTCGTTCACTCAGTGCTCCTCATGCCCGCAGTGGCGGACGTCAAGGCGTCAAACACGCCTGCGCCCCGCCAGGACGGGGCGCAGCTACACCAATATCGCAGGGAGAACGATCAGGCGTTGCCCTTCAATCTCTCGCTGCGCCGACGCAACAGCTCCATGGTAACCAAAAGCAGCGTCGAGATCAGGATCAGGATGGTGGCCATGGCGGCAATCGCGGGGCTGATGTTCTCGCGAATGCCCGAGAACATCTGGATCGGCAGCGTACGCTCGGTGGGGCTGGCGATGAACAGCGCCACCACCACCTCATCGAACGAGGTGGCGAAGGCGAACAGCCCGCCCGACACCACGCCAGGCACGATCTGCGGTAGTACCACGGTGAAGAACACACGCATCGGGTTCGCGCCCAGGCTCGCTCCGGCGCGCATCTGGTTGAAGTCGAAGCCCTGCAGGGTGGCATTGACGGTGATCACGACGAAGGGCACGCCCAGCACCGTATGGGCCAGCACCAGCCCGGTATAGGAATTGAGCAGGCCCACCTGGGCGAAGAAGAAGTACATGCCCACCGCGACGATCACCAGCGGCACCACCATCGGTGAGATGAGCAGTGCCACGATCAATCCCTTGCCGGGAAACTCGGCGCGGTTGAGGCCCACCGCCGCCAGGGTGCCAAAGGTCATTGCCAGCAACGTGGCCAGCGGCGCCACGATCAGGCTGTTCTTCAGCGCCGCCATCCACGCCGACGAGGTGAAGATGGCTTCATACCAGCGCAGCGAGAAGCCCGGCAGCGGGTAGGTCAGGAAGGAGCCACTGCTGAACGACAGCGGCACGATGACCAGTACCGGTGCAATCAGGAACAGCAGTACCAGGCCGCAGAAGATGCGAAACACCCAGAACCACACTTTCTCCACCGGCGAGGCATAGGGAGGTAACGCCATGACTCAACTCCTGATCAGCTGCTTGCGGTTCACCAGGCGGTGATAAACCAGATAGAGCAGTAGCGTGATCACCAGCAGGAGGCTACCCAGCGCTGCCGCCATGCCCCAGTTGTTGGTGGTATTGGTGTAGTAGGCCACGTAGTAGCTGACCATCTGGTCGGCAGGACCGCCCACCAGTGCCGGGGTGATGTAGTAACCCAGCGCCATGATGAAGACCAGGATGGTCCCTGCCGCCACCCCGGAAACGGTCTGCGGCGCGTAGACCTGCCAGAAGGCGGCGAAGGGATGGGCGCCGAGCGATACCGCGGCGCGCTGATAGCTCGGCGAGATGCCCTTCATCACGCTGTACAACGGCAGCACCATGAAGGGCAGCAGGATGTGCACCATGGCGAAGAACACCCCGATCCGATTGAACACCAGCTGCAGCGGGGAGTCGATCAGCCCGGTGAAGATCAGGCTCTGGTTAACCAGCCCGTTGGACTGCAGCAGGATGATCCAGGAAGCGGTGCGCACCAGCAGCGAGGTCCAGAACGGCAGCAGCACCAGAATCATCAGCAGATTACTGGTCTTGGCCGGCAGCGTGGCCAGCAGGTAGGCCAGCGGGAAACCCAGCGCCAGGCAAATCAGGGTTACCCCGCCGGCAATGACCATCGTGCGCTGGAACACTGCCAGGAAGATGCGCTCCTGGGCGTCGATACGCTGGAGTCCACCATCGGTACCGCGTTCCAGGTCCAGCGATGCCAGCAGGTAACGATCGGTCGTAGTAGGTGCGGTGCGCTGGATACCTAGCCAGGTGTCGGTTTCGCCCCAGGCGGGGTCGATCTCGGTCAGCACGCTGGACCAGCCGGTATCGGCGCCGACCTCCTCGGCCCCTGGCAGCTCCCGCAGGGTCGACATCAGCAGGCTGCGATAGCGGGTGTCCTCATAGTTGAGGCGCCGCCCGATGCGCCCCAGCCCGCCGCCCTGGCGTGAGTCGCGCAGCTCGGCGGCGAACGCCGCCAGGGTGGCATCTTCCGGCAGCCCGGTACCGTCCCAGCGCCTGAGTCCTTCCGCAGTGAGCGGCATCACCGAGTCCAGCTCGGTATTGTCGACGCTACGCCACAGCATGCTGCCGATGGGAACGACGAACACGACGATCAGGAACAGCGCCAGGGGAGCCACCAGGCCGATGGCCTTGAGCTTGCGCAGCCGCTCGGCTCGGCGCAACTGCGCCTTGAGACTACCGGCAGGCCTTGCCGTCGATACGCTTGCCGTCAGATTCGCGGACATCACCTTCCCCATGGATCCAGCATGACGGACCCCGCCACCGCAGGCCCGACGTAAACGCCCTTGGCAGCGGCCCGCAGGCCGCTGCCATATCGTCTATCAGCGTGCCGCCCAGGAGCTGAAACGCTGCTCCAGCTCTTCGCCATGGTCGACCCAGAAGCCGGTATCGATGGCCAGCGCCCCGGCCATGTTCTCCGCATGGGTCGGCATGCGCCGTGCCTGGGCTTCGTCCAACTGCTCGATGGCAGCCGGATGCACCGGACCATAGGGAATTTCGCTGGAGTAGACCGCCTGGTTCTCGGGCTGGCTGGCGAACTCGATGAAGTCGTAGGCTTCGTCGACATGCTCGCTGCCGGCAACGATGGCCCAGTAGTCGAGATCGTAGATGCTCTCGTTCCAGACGATGTCGAGGTTGCTGCCCTCCTCCTGGGCGGCGGCAATGCGTCCGTTATAGGCCGAAGTCATGACCACGTCGCCCGCCACCAGCCACTGGGGCGGCTGGGCGCCGGCTTCCCACCATTGAATGTGGTCCTTGAGTTCGTCGAGCTTGGTGAAGGCGCGATCGACGCCTTCCGGTGTCCGCAGCACATCGTACACCTCGTCGGCAGCGACACCGTCGGCCATCAGCGCAAACTCCAGGGTGTACTTGGCACCGCGACGTAGCCCACGGGTACCGGGGAATTGCTCCACGTCCCAGAAGTCGGCCCAGGAAGTGGGGGCGGCGTCCAGTGCATCGGCGTCGTAGGCCAGTACCGTGGACCAGACGAAGGTGCCCACACCACACTCGTCGAAGGCCGCATCGATCAGCTCACCGCCCAGGCCCAGGCGTTGCCAGTCGATGGGCTCGAACAGCCCCTCGAAGCAGCCGCGCACCAACTCGGGGGACTCCATCTCCACCAGATCCCAGCTGACGTTGCCGGTTTCCACCATGGCGCGAATGCGCGACAGCTCGCCGTTGTAATCGCCCGGCGTCAGGTTAGTCCCCGTCTGTTCGACGAACGGGCCGTAATAGGCCTTCTGCATGGCGTCGCCGGAAGCGCCACCGAAGGAGATCACGGTCAACGCCTGGGCGCCGGCGGAAACCGCCAGGCCGAAGGTGGCCAGGCTGCCGATGGCAACGCCACGGCCAAGACGGGACAGCGAAAAGCGGCTATGAGTCATTTTCTATCTCCCGGCCAGAATGGCCTTGTTATTGATGTGTTGCGGTCGATGTGACACGTCTTCCTGCGTATTCAGGAGGCATTGAGGGCGCGCACGTCCTCGTCCCGCCAGCCAAGCTCCACGAGGTCGCCTGGTCGCAGGCTGCTTTCGAAGTCGTCCACGGGAACGCGCGCCATGAACTCATTATTGCCTGCCAGCTCGCAGCGCACCCGCAGATGATCCCCCAGGTAGATGAATTCACAGACGCGAGCCTGGAGGCGATTGGGCAGCCCCTGGGCGGAGCCGTTGAGCTTGACCCGCTCGGGGCGGATCGACAGCCGGGTGGCGTCCCCCACGGCCAGGCTGGGGCCGATCAACGCTCCCGTGATGAATCCGTCGCCGAAGCGAGCCCGGCAGTGATTCCCGGCCACCGACTCGATGCGGCCTGGCAGCGTATTGTTCTCACCGATGAACTGGGCGACGAAGGCATTGGCAGGATGCTCGTAGAGGTTGCTCGGCGAATCGATCTGCTGGATGACGCCGTCGTTGAACACCGCCACCCGATCCGACATGGTCAGCGCCTCACTCTGGTCGTGGGTGACGAAGACCACGGTGAGCCCGAGCTGCTCGTGCAGGTGCTTGATCTCCAGCTGCATCTGCTCGCGCAGCTGCTTGTCCAGCGCCCCCAGCGGTTCGTCCATCAGCACCAGCTGCGGTTCGAAGACCAAGGAGCGTGCCAGCGCCACGCGCTGCTGCTGCCCGCCGGAGAGCTGTGTGGGACGCCGCTTGGCGAAGTCACGCAGCTGGATCATGTCGAGGATACGGGCGACCTTGCGGTCGGCTTCGGCGGCCGGCGTCTTGCGCGTCTTGAGTGGGTAGCGGATGTTTTCCTCTACCGTCATGTGGGGAAACAGGGCATAGTTCTGAAACACCATGCCGAAGTTGCGCTTATGAGGCGGCACGCTGTTGAGCCGCTGGTCACGCAGCAGGATGTCGCCGCTGGTGGGCACTTCGAAGCCGGCGAGCATCATCAGGCAGGTGGTCTTGCCGGAGCCGGACGGGCCGAGCAGGGTCACGAACTCGCCCTGGCGAATCGTCAGGTTGAGGTCCTTGACGACCAAAATCTCGCCGTCGTAAGTCTTTTGTACTCCTTCGAAGGTAATCAACGCCGGTGACTGGTGGGCATTCGATTCACTGATCTTGTTATGAGGCATCGTTTCACCCGAGCACGGAGAAGGGTGCGGGCGGCGTCAATAATTTACGACGTTCGCCCAAAATTTCAATATTTCCAAGCTAAACATCGCCCCGCCTGACGTCAAGTATATTCCACACCCTTCTTTAGCAGTAATTCAACGCAAGCACCTGCAGGCCATCCGCCCCGGGCCGGCAGCCCCTGGCCGAGTAAAACCGCGCACCGCCACGGCGCACCCCAGTCTTTCACGCTGGAGCTGGCTAGCCTAGAGTGGAGGCATGTTCAGCGAAAACTGAAGGAGGAATGCCCATGGCGGTTCAAGAGCGACCCTCGGTCGTGGCAGGCCCCGAGCGACGGGCTCAACTGTCGCTGTTTGCTCGCAACTTCTTCAAACACCCCCGCATGCTGGGCTCGATCATTCCCAGTTCGTCCTTCCTGGTACGCCGCCTGCTGGAACCGGTCGATTGGGAGAGGGCCCGGGTCATCGTCGAATACGGGCCTGGAGTGGGCACCATCACCCGAGAGATCCTCAGCCGCCTGCACCCTGAGGCAACGCTGATCGTCATAGAGACGAACGACGATTTCGTCGAATTCCTCAATCGCTCGATGTCCGACCCGCGCTTGAAGGTGATAGCGGGCTCGGCCGAGACGATCGAGGCCGAACTGGAACGACTGGGCTTTGCCGCTGCCGATTACGTGGTGGCAGGCCTTCCATTCAGCACCATGCCTGCCGAGATCCGCGAGCGAATTCTCAAGGGCAGCCACGAGGCGCTGGGGCCAGAAGGCGCGATGCTGATCTACCAGTTCTCGCCCAAGGTCTCCTCCGACCTGCGCCAGACCTTCACCCGGGTGGAGAGCGCCTTCGAACCGATCAACATTCCACCGGCCAGGGTCTACTTCTGCCATAAGTAGGCTGGCCATCAGTAGGCTGGATGTTACCGCAGGCGCAGCAGGCCTGCGGTGCGCGGCGCTCTTGTCCACCTCCCATCGGCAGCCTGCTCATGCGGTCGCGAGGACCGCTGCCCATCGGAACGTGGCCTCCGCGCTGGTTCGTTACCGCGAATCGGCCTATCCTCATCGGTCCAAGATTCATTCGTTACGCATCGCAAGGGAGAATCCAATGCCCGGCCTGCTGCCCGACGTCGACCCCGAGGGCCTGCTCGAGTACTCGGTGGTCTATACCGACCGCTCGCTCAATCACATGTCCCAGCGCTTCCAAGGGGTAATGCGCGACGTTTCGGCCACTCTCAAGAGGGTCTACCGCGCCCATAGCACCGCGATCGTGCCCGGCAGCGGCACCTTCGGCATGGAGGCCGTGGCCCGCCAATTTGCCACCAACCAGCACTGCCTGGTGGTGCGCAACGGCCAGTTCAGCTATCGCTGGTCGCAAATTCTCGAGATGGGGGCCATCGCCACTTCGACCTCAGTGCTCAAGGCGTGCCGCCTGGAGCCACAGGACAAGCACTCCCCCTTCGCCCCTGCACCCATCGAAGAGGTCGAGCGCACCATCCTCGAGGAGCGTCCGGCCGTAGTGTTCGCTCCCCATGTCGAGACCTCGGCCGGCCTGCTGCTGCCCGACGACTACCTGAAACGGATGGCGGCAGCGGTGCGCGAAGTCGGTGGCCTGTTCGTGCTCGATTGCATCGCCTCGGGCACGCTATGGGTGGACATGGCAGAGATCGGCGTCGACGTGCTGGTCAGCGCCCCGCAAAAGGGCTGGAGCGGCCTGCCCTGCTGCGGCATGGTGATGCTCTCCGAGCGGGCACGCGAGCGTATCGAAGAGACCGTCAGCACCAGCTTCGCCTGCGACCTGCGCAAGTGGCTGTGGATCATGGAGACCTACGAGAACGGCGGCCATGCCTATTACGCCACCCTGCCCACCGATGGCCTGGCCAGGCTGCGCGACATCATGAACGAGACCGCCGAGTACGGCTTCGAGCGCGTATGCGAGGAGCAGTGGGCGCTAGGGCATGGCGTGCGTGAGCTGTTGGCCCGCTACGGCTACCGCAGCGTGGCGGCGCCCGGTTTCGAGGCGCCCGGAGTGGTGGTCTGCTACACCAGCGACCCTGCCATCGTAGGCAAATTCGCCGCCGCCGGTATTCAGGTTGCCGGCGGCGTGCCGCTGATGTGCGACGAAGGCGACGACTACCAGGCCTTCCGAATCGGCCTGTTCGGCCTCGACAAGCTGCACGATCTCGAGCGCAGCCTGGCCAACCTGGAAGCGGGACTCAAGCAGATCGGTTGAATCCCCCGCCTATCGGCACCAGACACAGGCGGGGCGGCCATGGAGCCACCCCGCCACCGTTCTCGGGCACCGCATCTCAGAAATGGCCGACGCCGCGCGGCACCATGCCGAGGTTGTTCTCCACGGATTTGACCCCGGGCGTATTCTCGGCGGCGACCTGAACGGCCATCTTTTCCTCCTGGCTCTCGACCAGCCCCCAGACCTGCACCGCGCCCTCGGTCACGATGACGTTGATGCGGTCGACCCAGACCCCGGTGTTCTCATCCACCTCCTTGAGGATGGCATCACGGATCTCGCGGTCGTCGGCGGTTACCGGCGTCGCTATATCGGGCGTAGTGGCCGAGAAGCCCCGCAGCAGGTTGGCACGGCTGACGATGCCCACCAGCTTGCCGTCACGCACGACCGGTACCCGCTTGATGTGGCGCTTCTCCAGCAGCTTGGCTACGTGGTGCAGCGGCTCATCCTCGGTGATGGTGATGGGATTGCGCGTCATGATCTCGTGGGCCTTGCGGGCATGGGTCTTGACGTACTCGCTGGCGTTGTTGGCACCGGAGAAGATCGATTTCAGCCACCAGGACTTGCGCTGCTCGGTACCGTTCTCGATCCGGCGCATCAGGTCGCCCTCGCTGACGATGCCCAGTACTTTCCCGCTGTCATCCACTACGGGCACGGCACTGATGTTGTTCTCGAGCAAGAGGCGTGCGATCTCCCGAACGTCGGCGTCGGGCGATACGGTAATCACTTTGGGCGTCATGACATCGACAGCTTGCATAGCGGCATCTCCGAAAAGAGAACGGTCAAGGGTTCCGGCCGACTTACTTGAAATCTAGTTCGACTTGGCGGGCGTCACAATTCTCCGCTTCCCTTGACACTAGCAAATCGAACCTGTGGGCGACTTGACCTGAAACAACATCGAAGCCACATCACGTTATACGACGGGCGGTTCTGCCTGCCCTTCCTCCCGTTCCTCGAGCTTTCCGCCCTCCTGGTGCACCTTGACCACATCGACGATCCGGGACCGGCTCATGACGATCTTCCAGCGCTGCAGGATCGGCTCGGCATTGGCGACCTCCTCGCGAACCACCAGATTGAGCAGATGCCGCTTCTCGACCGACTCCCGCGAAACCTGTCCCTCCTTCAGCCGATAGACACGATGGCTGCCCTTGTCCATGAGCCGGGTCAGCTGAGACAGATCTAGCGAGAGGGTCTCGCGGGTCTTCTCGTAGCCGCTGAGAAAGCGCGTGGGCGACATGCGCGAACTGGAGCGATAGTGCAACACCACCTCCTCGCGCTGGGCCACGTTGCGCTGGCGCACCCGCTTGATCTGCTCGTCGAGCTTGCCGAAGCGCTTGTAGTCGAACCACTCGAGTTGCCTACCCACCGGCTTGTTGCTGGTGGCATCGAAATACTGACGCCGCCACTTGGGCCGCCCCTTGCGCAGCCAGCGCCACAGGGTGTTGCGCAAATCGTCCTTGAACACCTCGCGCATGGCATACAACACCGCCATGGCCAGCACGAATAGCGCGGTGACGTTACCCACGGTATCGCGGGCCTGGAGCAGCCCCAGCGAGACGAAGATCATCACCACGCCGGTGGCAAGCCCCTTGACCGCCTTCTGTTCCGCGCCGCCCAGCTCCTGGGTCTGCTGCTTGAGGGTGACCGGGTATTCGATCAGCCGCCGCAGCAGGCGCATCTTGTTGGACATGCGCGTTGGGTCGCGAACCACGCGGCTGGCGTTGTACTCAGCCTGCTCGCGATGCTCGCTTTCGGCCAGGCAGATCTCCAGCAGCCGCTCGCGGATGGTGCGGTAGTCGCGGCCTCGCGGCAGGTAGGCCACCAGCGCCAACAGGCGCTGCTCGGTGAACCACGACAGATAGTTGTCGATATTGGCGTAGTACTTGTGCAGGCTTTCCTCGCTTGGCTGGTTGCGACGCAGGCGACGCAGGATTCCCTGGGCCAGCTCACACAGCTCCTCGAGGCGTTCCTGCAGGCCGGCCGCCACGATACGCTCCTGTGCCGCGCTGTCGGCGCCAGCTTCATTATTCGGCTCGCCGCCTTGCGTCTCGACTCGCTCGTTCGTTTCGGCATGGCTCTCGGCCTGCTGCACGCGTCTTGCGGTATCCAGCAGCGTCTGGGTCGCCCGCTCGAGTGCCACCACGTACTGGTAGGCATAAAGACTCAGGCTCAGGCGATACTGCTCGGTGCTGAGTCGGCCACGGCTGGCCAGGCGGCTGAGCACCAGCGGCAGGTGGTGCTTGTCGCTGTAGTAGGTCCGTTTGACATGGATCGCACTGTAGTAGAAGGCGTCCTCGGAGATGACATGCTCGTTGAGGCCAAGCTCCCCCGGTACGAACAAGAAGAGATCCAACCGATGCGAGGTTTCCTCCTGCAGCACGCGGGAAACCTTGAGATGGAAGCTATCCTTGCGTTCGACGGTGATCACGTCGGCGCAGCTCCTTGTACCAGAGGCCCTTGTCAGGCCGGATGTTTTTCATAGTACGAGGAATGCCGGCCCGCTTTCCATCTCGAACCAGCGGCACGAGGCACTCACCCAAGGCGGCAAGCCACCCCTCGTTCAGATGGCGCTAGCCCGTCTCGCGCCGGATCAGCTCCACCGGCATGGAGACGTGGCGCGGCGGCTTGCCGGCCAGCGCATCGCCCAGCAGCATCACGCTCATGGTGGCGATGGCGGCGATGTCCTGGCGCAGGGTGGTCAGGCGGGCCGCCAGCAACGGCAGGTCGTCGAAGCCGGTCACGGCCACCTGTTCGGGCACGGCGAGGCCATGGTCCTTCAGGGCCGCCAGGCAGCCCAGGGCGATCTCGTCGGTGGCACACACCAGGGCGTCGAAGGGGGGGGCGTCCCAGCTCGCCAGCTTGGGGGCGAAGAATCGATAGGCGGTCAGCGAAGCCGAGGTGACGTCATGAGGCAGGCTGAAGAGCTGCTCTGTCAGGCCAGCCTCGGACAGTGCCTGGCAATAGCCCGCCAGACGCGGGGGATAGCAGGGCTGCTCCAGCTCGCCGCCGACGAAGGCGATCCGCCGCCGTCCGCTCTCGATGAGGTAGCGAGTCACCTGGACAAAGCCGTGGCGATCGTCTGGCGCCACCGAGAATCCCTCGCCGGGCTCGCCGATGCGTACGTAGGGCACGCCCGACTCGGCCAGCCGTTCGGCCCGCTGATCGCCGGGAAACTCGCCTAGCAGGATGGCGGCGCCGGCCCGTTCGGGCAACGACGTCGTCTGGTCGTGAGAAAAGAAGATCGGCACCATGCCCTGTTCATGGAGGGCCAGGGTGAGATGCTGATAAAGCAGGATGTAATAAGGATGCAGCTCGACATCCTGGCGCCCCAGCGAGATGCCCACCACCGCCGCCTTGCCGCTGATCAACTGGCGGGCGGCGGCGCTGGGCCGGTACGCCATTTCCCGGCTGATCGCCAGGATACGCTCGCGCGACTCCTCGCTCAGTCCCGGCTTGCCGTTGAGGGCTCGGCTCACCGAAGCGATGGAAACCCCCGCCTGCCGCGCAATTTCCCGGATGGTCGTCGACCGCGACGAATCTCTGCTCATCTGCCCGCCCTGTGCTTGGTGCAGCGACCGCAATGTGCCGTCGCCTGCCCTTGAAGGCCGATGATTGTGTCAAAAATCCGCCAGCGGCGCGAGGCAGGTGCGCCTCGCCAGCCGCGCCGACCGAGCCGGTTCAGCCAAGCCTCCATCCAGGTTCTGAGCGATGGCGCGGCCGGTTTCCTCCTCTCTTGCAGTAGCGGGTGGCTCAGCCAGCCAGGGCCAAGCTGCGATCCTCGGCGTCGGAGACGAAGCAGGCATCCAGCACCCGCTGCAGAGCCGCTCCGCGGGCGAAGTCGGGCTGATCGTTATGACCCTTGGCGATGCCGTCGATGAAGCGACGGTAGAGGCTGGGGGTTTCGGGGGCGACTACCTCGCGCCAGCAGGCCGGATGGACATCCTCACCCAAGCACACGTGCAGCCGATCCTTGGCCGCGTCCAGGTCGACCCGAAGGGCGCCACGGTCGCCGTGTACGCCCAGGCTCAGGGAGTTGTGATGACCGGTGGCCCAGCGCGTGGCATGGAGACTACCCAGCGCCCCGCAGGCGAACTCGACGCGCATCAGGGCGGTATCGTTGGCGTCGAGCACATAGTCGCCGATGCGGCTGTCCGGAGCCTTGTCGTAGCACTTGAGCCGGCAGTTCACCGCCGTGATGTCGCCCACTGGGAAGCTGGCAAAGTCGAGGATATGAATCCCCACATCGCCCAGAACCCCCTTGCTGCCATGCCTTTCGGAGAGCCGCCACAGCCACTGGCTATCCTGGTCCCAGCGCCCCCAGGCGTGGCTGACCAGCCAGCTCTGGCGATAGCTGGCATCCACGTGGCGAATCCGCCCCAGGGCGCCCGAGGCGATCAATTCCCGGGCTTGGTGGATGGCTGGCGCATTGCGATAGCTCAAGTTGACCATGTTGATCACCCCTGCCTCGCGAGCCGCCGCCGCCATCGCCTCGGCATCGGCGGCGCTGGTGGCCAGGGGCTTCTCGCAGAGAATGTGCTTGCCGGCGGCGATGGCCGCCAACGAAGTTGCCTTATGAGCGGCGTCCGGGGTGACGTTGCTCACCGCATCGATCTCCTCCCGGGCCAGCATTGTCTCGAGATCGGTATAGGCAGCGGGAATGGCATGGCGTGCGGCGAAGGCCTGCGCCCGGCCGCCATCCACGTCGCATACGGCCACTAGCTCGACCCCCTCAAGGGCTTGGAACTGCGTGGCATGCTCGCCGGCCATGCTGCCGGCTCCGATGATCCCCAGACGAATCATTTGAATCCCTCCTCACCGGGCTTGTGCAGCCCCTCGCCTTTTACTACCACCGGGTCGGGAGCCTGCTCGGGCGGTACGTTGGGGCAAGCGTCGATCCATCGCGAGCCCTCTAGGCGCGCCCACTTCACGGCGTTTTTGAGCACCCGACGCACCTTGGCGTCGTGATAGATCGGGTAGGTCTCGTGCCCAGGGCGGAAGTAGAAGATCTTGCCGTTGCCACGCCTGTAAGTGAGCCCCGAGCGGAACACCTCGCCCCCTTCGAAGGCGCTGATGAAGATCACCTCGTCCGGGTTGGGTACGGCAAAGGGCTCGCCGTACATTTCGGTATGGGGCAGCTCGATGTAGTCACCTACGCCCTGCACGATGGGATGGCCCGGATTGACTACCCAAAGCCGCTCGCGCTCGCCCGCCTCGCGCCACTTCAGCGAGCAGGTGGTGCCCATCAGCCGCTTGAAGATCTTCGAGTAGTGGGCCGAATGCAGCACCAACAGCCCCATGCCCTGCAGCACCCGGGCCTGGACCCGGTCGACGATGGCGTCGCTCACCTCGCCGTGGGCCGCATGCCCCCACCACAGCAGCACATCGGTATCCTCCAGCACCTCCTCGGTGAGGCCATGCTCCGGATCCTGCAGGGTAACCGAGCGCGCCTCGATCTCGAAATCCTCGTTGAGTCCGGCGGCGATGCAGGTGTGCATGCCGTCGGGGTAGAGCCGCGCTACCACCGCATTGGTACGCTCGTGGACGTTCTCGCCCCAGACCGTGGCCTTGATGGTCATCTTGCTCCTCCTGGTGAGCCTGACGTGGCAGGCATTGTCGGTATCGCGAATCGCAGCGTAACGGCAGCAATGTAAACGTTTACTTTGATAGGGTAAACGTTTACTCACCGAGACCATGGTCTAACCCGAACAGGTGTCAGGCGACATTATTTTTGCAAGAGATGGATTGCGGGAGGCGCCGAGGAGCGGCGGGCTACAGGAGGCAGGCCGCTATGAGATTGCCTGCAAGAGCATCAAACGGCCTACGCTCCAGGCCGCCATGGCCGGAAGAAGGCACGGCCTGCTCACGACGAGTCCGGCGAAGCACGCTGAGGGTTGGTCGCCCCTTCGGGATCGGCGATACCGGCTTCGCCAGGCGCACGCCCCTTGGCATCGCGCAGTGTCGTGGCTCCGCCATCGGTACCGGGCGCCTCGTCTTTCATGGCATCGCCCGGTTGGCCCTCCATACTCACACTCAGGCGCGGCATGCCGAGGTCGATGCCCTGCTGTTCCATGCGCTGCTTGAGCAGCAGGTTGAAGGCACGGGCCACATCCCACTGCATGACCGGTGCGGTGCGAAAACGCATGCGCAGCACGGCGGCACCCTCGTCGAAACGATCGATGCCCTGCATTTCCAGCGGCGACCAGATGTGGTGGCGCATCATCGGATCCTGGCGCAGCTCCTGGGCGGTCTCCTGCATCAACGTGATGGCATCGTCGATCTTCATGGTATGCGGAATGCGGATACGCATCAGCGCAATCCCGAAGTGCCGCGACATGTTGTGAATCGACTGAATGGCGCTGAAGGTGATGATGTGCAGGATGCCGTCCAGATCGCGCAAGCGCACCGTGCGCAGGGTCAGCCCTTCGACGGTACCCATATGGCCGTTGATCTGGACGAAGTCGTCTACCGCCAGCGAGTCCTCGACGATGATGAAGATGCCGGTGATCAGGTCCTGCACCAGGGTCTGGGCGCCGAAGCCCACGGCCAGACCGATGACGCCGGCACCGGCCAGCAGCGGCGTGACGTTGACCCCCAGGTTGGCCAGACCGACGATGGCGGCGATGATCACGATGGTGGCGAAGATCACGTTGCGGATCATCGGCGTGATGGTCTGGGCCCGCGCCTGGTTGACCCGCCGGCCCCGCGAGCGGGCGGAAGAGATCAGCGCACGCTGGATGGCGGTATCGGCAAAGATCCACGCCAGCCAGGCCAGCAGCACCGTGAAGCCCAGTGCCAGCAGTGCCTGGCCGATACGCACGCCGGCCACGCCCTCACGCCCCAGGCCGAACAGCGAGCCGCCCCATACCTGCAGCGACAGCTCGGCGAAGACGATCCAGGCCACCACGTGAGAGAGCGCATAGCCGAAGCGTTCGAGGCGGCGACGATACTCGCTGATTCGGCGGCGCTTGTTGCGCCGCTCGCTGTGGCGCTGGATCAGGCCGGTAACCACCAGCGTCAACACCAGCAGTGCCGCGGAGATGATCGAACGTGCCAGCGCGGCCCCCACATCGCCCACGGTAACGAAGATCGCCAGCAGCGAGACCACGACGATCAGTAGCGCCGGCACATGCCAGAGTTCACCGACGATACGCGCCAGTTCGATGCCGGTGCCGCCTTCGCGGCGCACGCGCCAGGAGCGATTACGGATCAGATGCTTGATCGGACGCTTGAACTTCAAGATGAAGCGGATGCTGAGCAATGCCGCCAGCACGTTGGCCAGCACCGAGCCCAGCGCCGCCAGCTCTTCCCCCACGATCAGGGAGAGCCGTGCGGCATTGAGCGCATCGCCAAGCGCAATCAGTGCACCGATCACGAACAGCATGCGCAGCCCCTGCTGCTGCAGCATCAATACCGCGGGGAAACGATGCCCGCGGGTGAACACCGACACCACGCATTCCACGACGACCGATAGGGTCCGGCCGCAAAGCGCCAGGTAGGCAATGATCAACGCCAGAGAACGGCCGGGGCTCGGCGGCAATATCTGGACCAGCCCCATGATCGTGACGAAAGCGAGCGCCCAGGGCAGCATGCGCCGCAGGAAATGCAGCGCCAGCAGCCAGCCGCGCGGTTCGCGCGGCAAATCGAGGGGCAATTGCCGGCGCATGAACAGCAGCCTGCCCAAGGCAATCAGGAGGATCAGCAGCCCGGCCCAGATGCCCAGCAGCACGGCGCTCTGGATGGCAAAGCGTACGATCTCACTGGTACCGGTATCCACCACCAGGTCGCTGAACTCCGCCCAGCCGTGCTCCAGCTGACGCTGCCAGTCGTCGATCGGCGACTCGCCGGCCTCGGCCTGGTCGCCAAGCTCGCTGAGCGTCTCGGCCAGGGCGCCAAGCAACCCCTGGCGCTGGATGGAGTCATCGGCGGGAGCGCTTTCGCCATGGGCCTGACGGATATCGCGCAGCTCGTCGAGCAGGGCGCCACGGCGCTCGTCGTCCTCCAGCGTGGTGATCACTTCGTTGAGTGACTGCTGGAACGACTCGGCGTCGTGGGTCTCCTCCTGAGACGCCTCCTCCTGGCCCAGCCCACCGAGCGACAGCTGGGCGTGCGACGTGCCAGCCCACATCAGCGGCACCAGCATGAGCAGCATCAGCCCAATGCGAATCGCCACTCTCCCGTGCCCAGTTTCATCGCGTGGGAAAAAAGCTCCTGGCATCGTTCACTCCCTTGTTCCGTTTGCCATGCGCCTGGGACAACGGCTGACCAGGGATCGCTCCCTGCCGACTTACCGCCGCACTGTGCTAGGCTGGCGTTCAGACTCTCGAGTCGCACAGGATGCCTTCATGCTGCCGCAATCACCACCCGAGCCTCTGAATGTCCAGGGTAGGACCCGACGGGTTGGCGTCGAGATCGAATTTGCCGGTCTCCCTCCCCACCAGACCGGCGAACTGGTACGCGACTTGTTCGGTGGCGAACTGAAGTTGATCAGCCCCCATCGGTTGCGAGTCGAGGCCACACGCTGGGGTGATTTCGTCATCGAACTCGATACCCAGTACGCCCACCCCGATACCAGGCTACTGGAAGCGTTGCCGCGACACGACACCGAATGGGAACGTCAGCGCCACCAGATGCGCCTGGATTTTCACAACAAGACCCGTGAACTCATCGGCGACGTGGTCACGGGCCTGGTACCGACAGAGATCGTCTGTCCGCCGGTACCGTGGAACGAGCTGGACGAACTCGACCTGCTGTTCGGTGCCCTTCATGCGCATGGCGCCAAGGGCACCGATGCCAGCCTGCTGTATGGCTTCGGCCTGCATCTCAATCCCGAAGTCGCCAGCCTGGAGCCCGAATTCATTCTTCGGCACTTCCGAGCCTTCCTGCTCATGGCGGCCTGGCTGCGCAAGGAAATCGACATCGACATTACGCGTGAGGTGTTGCCGCACGCCAACCCCTTCCCCAAGCACTATGCTCTCAAGGTGCTCGACCCGGATTATGCCCCGGACCTGCATACGCTGATCGCCGACTACATCAGCTTCAACCCCACGCGCAACCGGGAACTTGACCTCTACCCGCTGTTTGCCCACCTGTGCCCCGATTACCCGGACGAGCTGTTTCGCCACAACCTGGTCAAGCCACGTCCCACGTTCCACTACCGCTTGCCCAACGCCCAGCTGTCACAGCGCGGCTGGGGCGCGGTGGTGGAGTGGAACCGCTGGGTGGCGGTGGAACGCCTCGCCGCCGACCGCAAGGAACTCAACGGACGAGCCAGCCGCTACGTCAGTCTTCACACGCAGTCGCTCGTGACTCGCATGGTCGGTAGGCTGCGGAACTGGATCAAGGAGGTCCGTTCTCCCTCATGACGCGCCCGCTCATCGGCATCACCACGTCGGATTACAAGAGCCGTATCGCCTGGTGGTTCGATTGGTTCGCCGTGTGGCGACACGGTGGCCGGCCGCTTCGCCTCTCCCCTTCCCGTCCCCTGCCCCCAGCGCTCGACGGGCTGATCATCGGCGGTGGCGACGACATCCAGGCCCACCTCTACGGTGGCGAGGTGCAGTTCGACGTGCGTCTGGACCCCCAGCGCGACGAACTCGAACTCGAGCTGATGGAACGCTTCATCCCCCAGGGCAAACCAGTATTGGGCATCTGTCGCGGCGCCCAGATGCTCAATGTCCACCTGGGCGGCACGCTCGACCCCGACATTTATACGACTCACGAGGGCCTCAAGCGACGGCGTACCGTGCTGCCGCGCAAGACGGTCGATATCGTGGCCGATACCCAGTTGCACCGTATCCTCAAGGTGAGCTGGTGTCGCATCAACAGCCTGCATCACCAGGCCGTACAAGAGGCGGGGCGTGGCATCGCGATCGTCGCCCGCGATCGCGACGGCCTGGTCCAGGGCATCGAATCGCGCGACCACGAGTTCCTGATCGGCGTGCAATGGCACCCCGAGTGGCTGGTCTTCAACCGCCCCCAGCAGCGGCTGATCCGAGCGCTGGTCGATGCGGCACGGCGTACCATGTCGACAAACTAGCGCGGCCACCCGAAGGTGGCCGCCAGTTGAATCGCATAGACCCGCTCAGCTCTCCAGCGAGGCATCCAGCGTGATCTCGGCCTTTAACAGCTTGGAGACCGGGCAGCCCTCCTTGGCCTTGCCGGCAGCCTCCTGGAAGGCGGCATCGTCGGCGCCGGGGCTACGCACCCGGGTGGTGAGATGAATCTTGGTGATGCTGAAGCCACCGGCATCCTGCTCGAGGGTGACGGCCGCCTCGGTAGAAATCCGCTCGGGGGTCAGCCCGGCCTCGCCCATGATCATCGACAGCGCCATGGAGTAGCAGCTGGCGTGCGCCGCGCCAATGAGTTCCTCAGGGTTGGAGCCAGACTCGCCTTCGAAGCGCTTGCCGAAGCTGTAGGGCGCCTCTTTCAGGACGCCGCTCTCGGTCGAGACCTGACCCTTGCCTTCTTTCAGGCTACCCTCCCAGACAGCGCTACCGGTTTTCTTGATGCTCATGTGGGTCGACTCCTTGCGATATGAGAACTGGTCAATAGGGAATGGCAAATGGCGGAGCTTGCCTCCACCATCCCTCACCATAGCGTACAGGCTTGTCTTTGCCATCTCTTCAAGAAATTATATGGAAATGCTTTCCAATACCTTCCTGCCAAGAGCGTCTCATCGCCATGTCATACCCTAGCACTCCCCGGGTCACGTTCCCCGCGACGGCACACGAAGCTGCCATCACACTGCCGGCCATCGGCCAGGGCACCTGGTACATGGGCGAGAACCTGGCTCCCCGACGCGACGAAGTACGGGCCCTGCAGCGCGGTCTGGAACTGGGCCTGAGGCTGATCGACACCGCCGAGATGTATGCCGATGGCGGCGCCGAGGAGGTGGTCGGTGAAGCACTGACCGGTCGCCGCGACCAGGCCTTCCTGGTATCCAAGGTCTACCCGTGGAACGCCGGGCGCGACAGCGCCCTTGCCGCCTGCGAGCGCAGCCTCAAGCGGCTCGGCACCGATCATCTCGACCTCTACCTTCTCCACTGGCCGGGCGACATCCCGCTGGAGGAAACCCTGGAGGCCTTCGAGAGGTTACGCGAGCAGGGCAAGATCCGCCGCTTCGGTGTCTCCAACTTCGACGTGAACGAACTCGAGGCGTTGACGACCCTGTCCGGTGGCGACGCCTGTGCCGTGAACCAGGTCCTCTACCACCTGGGCTCACGGGGCATCGAGCACTCCCTGCGCCCACTGATGCAGCGCCTCGGCATGCCGCTGATGGCCTACTGCCCACTGGCCCAGGCCGGCCAGCTGCGCCAAGACCTGTTCGGCCATCCCGTGGTGCGCGAGGTAGCCGGCGGGCTCGGCATCACGCCCGCCCAGCTGCTGCTGGCCTGGGCGATTCGCCCCGTCAATGGCCGTTGCGACACCATCGCCATTCCCAAGGCGGTACGACTGGAGCACGTCGAGCAGAATGCCGGCGCGCTCGCGGTCGAACTCGACGACGATGCCTTGGCCCGGCTCGACGAGGCGTTTCCTGCACCGAGAAAGAAAGTACCGCTCGATATCGTCTAGCGTTTGTCGACGGAAGCGCGCAGGTTCGCCAGCTCGTCGGCCAGGGTCTCGGCGCCGAGCTGGCGCATCCGTTCGATATTGCGCTCGGGAATCGCCTCGGGGTCGGGATAATTCACCAGGGCGTGTTCCAGCCCCGCCTCGCGCAGCAGGTGCAGCATCGGCCAGGGCGAGCGGTTGGTGAAGTTGGCGGGGTCCTCCGCTGCGGCGCCTTCGAAGCAGTAGTCGGGGTGAAAGCTGGCCAATTGATAAATCCCCTCGTAGCCCTGCTCGACCAGCAGCGCCTCGGCCACGGCGAGGAAATCGAGGTAGTCGTCGAACTCCTCCAGGCCCGGGCGCACCACTACCAGAGTCGTCTCGATCTCGGGCGTTTCATCGAGCCGGCGGCATTCCTCGACCAGCGCTGCGAGCGCGGGTTCCCACTCACTTGCCGCCACCTCGACGAATCGGATGGTGTCACTGACCAGCTCACGGCGGGCGAAGGGGCAGACGTTGTGGGCAACGACGAAGTCCTCGACCCAGGCACGGGTGGCAGCGCAGGCGGGCGTCAGTGTCTCGGTCATGATGGGCCTCGTCGGCAAAGGGGCCAGGCAGTATACCCGAGCCATGGCGCATGGCGGGGCTCAGTCCGCCGGCCTCGGCATCGGCCCGCGCCGGGAGGCCAGGCGATCAGCCAGCCGTGTGGGCTCGGGAAGTTTGGTACGTCCCAGGCACTTCACCACCCAGTCGAGCGACGTTTCGAGTGAAATACGGTGGCCAAGCGAAACGAACACCGGCTTGACGCCGACCCGGGTACGTAACACTGCCCCGATCGTCTCGCCGCGATGGCGCAGCGGCGTCCACTCGCCGCGCGCCTCCGGCACCTCGTCGTGCACCCCGCACAAGCGCGACTTGGCCACACCGATGGTCGGTAGGTCGAGCCACAGCCCCAGGTGCGAGGCCACCCCCAGGCGCCGCGGATGGGCGATGCCCTGGCCATCGACCATCACCAGCTCGGGGCGCGTTGTGAGCTGGCTGAAGGCCGCCAGCGCCGCGGGAATCTCACGGAAGGAGAGCAACCCGGGAATATAGGGCATGCGGGTCGGTTCGCGGTGCACCACCTGCTCCACGATCTCCAACCCGACGAACGGGTCACCGGGCCAGGCCAGCACCACCGCTGCCGCCCGGGTGATCTCGCCACCCTGCTCGAAGCCGATATCGACGCCGGCGATATGGCGCACCGGCGCCAGCCGGTCTTGGCGCTCGATGTGCCCGGCCATGCGTTTTTGCAGCGCAATGGCCTCCTCGGGGCTCAGATTCCAGTCGTGCAAGTTGGCGTCGGGCATTCCTGGCCTCCTGTTTCGTCCTTGGGTCTCGCGTAGACTATCGCCTCAGGGTAGACGGACACCACCGCCGCAAGGGACACGATGAAGCTCATCCACACCGCCGACTGGCACCTGGGCCAGACCTTCCACGGCCAGGAGCGCCATGCCGAGCATCGCGCCTTCCTCGACTGGCTGCTCGACACCCTCGTCGCCCGCGAGGCCGATGCGTTGCTTGTCGCCGGCGACGTCTTCGACGTGGTCAATCCCTCGCTGCGCGCCCAGGAACTGCTCTACGACTTCATCGTCACCGCCCACGAGCGATTGCCGATGCTGGATATCGTGCTGATTGCCGGCAACCACGACAGCGGCAACCGCATCGAGCTGCCTGCCCCGCTGATGCGCCGCCTGCGCACCCATGCGCTGGGCCAGGTGAGCTGGCTCGACGACGGCAGCCTGGATGCCGAACGCCTGCTGGTGCCGCTCAGCGACGCTTCCGGCGAGACCCGCGCCTGGTGTCTGGCGCTGCCCTTCCTGCGCCCCGCCGAAGTGACCGGCCACGGCCCGGCTCGCGCCAATGACGACGAAGGCGAACCAGGCAACGCCGCTCCCCGCAATGACTATGTGGCCGGCATCTCCCACGTACATGAACAGCTGATCGACGCCGCCCGCCGCAGGCGACAGCCCGACCAGGCGCTGGTGGCCATGAGCCACGCCCATCTGCACGGTGCTGCCGTTTCCGAGGCCAGCGAGCGACCCATCGTGATAGGCGGCGAGGAGTCGATCTCCGCCGGGCTCTTCCCTGCCGACATCGCCTACGTGGCGCTGGGCCACCTGCACCGCGCCCAACAGGTCGGCGAGGCACGCATTCGCTATAGCGGCAGCCCGCTGCCGCTGGATTTCAGCGAAGTGGCCTACCCCCACCAGGTCGTGGAAGCGGTGCTGGAAGGAGAAACTCTCTCCGCCGTGGAGGCGATTCCCGTGCCGCGCCCGGTGGCCATGCATCGCATCGGCCCTGGTGAGTTCGATACGGTGCTCGCCAAACTCGAGGCGCTGGCCCACGACCCTGCCCTTCCGCGCGAGCGCTGGCCCTGGCTGGAAGTACGCATTTCGCTCACCGCCCCGGTACCCGACCTGCGCGCCCAGGTGGAAGCGGTACTGGAGGACAAGGCGCTGCGCCTGCTGCGCCTGGAGCGTCGCCTGCCCCAACTCGAGGGTGAGAACTCGGCGGAGCGGGTCGACCTGGAACAGCTGGGGCCACGCAAGCTGTTCGAGCGCACCTGGGAGGGCCGCTGGGGCGAAGCCCCCGACGCCGACGTGCTGGCCGACTTCGACCGGCTGCTGCAGGACGTGCTCGACGCTGACGGTGAGGAAGCTGCCGGGGAGACCCGCCCATGAAGATCCTCGCCCTGCGCCTGGCCAACCTGGCCTCCCTGCCCGGCCCGCTGGAACTCGACTTCAGCGCGCCGCCGCTCGGCGATGCCGGCCTGTTCGCCATCACCGGGCCCACCGGCGCCGGCAAGAGCACCCTGCTCGACGCCCTGTGCCTGGCGCTCTACGGCAGCACGCCACGGCTGCGCCAGGCCCCCGGCCGCGATGCCCCGCTGCCCGACGTCGAGGGCGAGACGGTGAGCACCGCCGACCCGCGCACCCTACTGCGACGGGGCACCGCCAGCGGCTACGCCGAAGTCGATTTCCTCGGCCGTGACGGGCGCCGCTACCGCGCGCGCTGGGCCGTACGCCGCGCCCGCGAGAAGGCCAGCGGACGCTTGCAGGCCGTGGAGCAGTCGCTCACCGACCTGGACGACGAGCGCCTGCTCACCGCCCAGAAGCGCGAATTCGATCGCCTGCTGCCGGAGCGCCTGGGCCTCACCTTCGACCAGTTCACCCGCGCCGTGCTGCTGGCCCAGAGCGAGTTCGCCGCCTTCCTCAAGGCCGACGACAACGAACGCAGCGACCTGCTGGAGCGCCTGACCGGCACCGCCGAGTACTCGCAGATCTCCATGGCCGCCTATCGCCGCGCCAGCGAGGCGAAAAGGCGCGTCGATGCGCTCCAGGTCCGGCTCGCCGACGACCTCCCTGCCGAGCCCGAGGCCCGCGCCGAGCTGGAGCAGGCCGCCAGCCACGCCGAGCAGGCACTGGCCGGTCTTCTCCAGCAAAGCCAAAGCCTGGAGGCACGCCAGCAGTGGCACGCCACCGACGAGCGGCTGCACCAGGCCTACCTCGAGGGCATGCGGCAGCAGCAAGATGCCGAAACACACTGGCACGCGTTAGCCAACGCGCGAGCCGACCGTGAGTGCCGCCGCCTGCTTGCTCCCCAGCGCCACCGGCTGTTGCGCCAGGCCGCGCTGCCCAAGGAGATCGCCGCGCTGGAGGAGGCCCACCGCCAGACCCTCAAGGCGCTCGAGCAGGCCAAGGCTACCCAGCAGGCCGCCGAGCAGGCCCGGGGCCAGGCCGCGCAGCAGTTGGACGCCGCCACCCAGGCCCGCGGGCAGGCCGAACCCGCCCTGCGCCAGGCCCGGGACCATGCCCAGGCGCTTGCCACCCTGGAAAAGCAGCTGGCCGAACTCGAGGCGCAGCACCGCGACTGCGCCCAGCAGGCCGAGCGACTGGCCCAGCAGCGCAAGGAAGCCGAAGCCAGGCAGCTCGAGCACAAACGGAAGCGCGACGAGTGGCAAGCCACCCTGCGCCAACTAATGGGCAGCCACGAACGGCTCGACGCTGCGCGCCAGGCGGCCCAGCAGGCCCATGGCCTGGCCGCACGCCGTAGCCTGGCCCTGGGTGAGCTGGAAAGCCGGTGGCAGGAGGTCCAGCGCGCCGAACAGGCCAAACAGCAATTGGCCAAGCAACTGGGTGACGATGAGGCGCGCCAGACGCAGTTGATTGCCCAGGGCAAGGCTGCCCGGGAGCGGCTCGACGAGCAGGAACGCCACTACCGCAGCCTGCACGACTTCATCGAACGCAGCCGCGCCGCCCGCAGCGAGAGCGTGATACACCTCCGTGAGACACTCCAGCAAGGCGAGCCCTGCCCGGTGTGTGGCGGGCTCGAGCATCCCTTTCGCCAACACCCCCCTGTCACGCCCGAAGCGGCCCAGTTGGCCGCCCAACAGGCGCAGGAGCAGCAACAGCTGGCCGAGGCCAGGCAGGCCTGGGAGCAGGCCCAACGGAAGCGCGACGAACTCGAGGGCGAGTACCGCGCCATCATGGCGGCGATGGCACGCTGCCGCCAGGAACTCCAGCAAGTCGATAAGCGCCTGACCCAGGCGCAGCAAGCCCTGGCCGAACATCCGCTGCACGCCGAACTCAATGTCATCGATACCGCCGAGCGCGACGCCTGGCTGGCGTACCAGCGCCGGGAGAGCGACGTCGAACGCGAGCAGGGCGAACGCACGCTCCAGGCACTGACCCGCGCCGAGGCCGAGTTGGCCCCGCTGGAGGAAGCCTTGCGCCAGGGTGAACTCGGGCTCGCCCAGCTCGAGGCCAGGCGGACCACGCTCGCAGAAGAGCTCAACAAGCAGGCCGAACGGCTGCCTCCCTTACGCCAGCAGCGCAGCGACCTGACCGCTGCCCTCCAGGCACTGCTCGGCGAGCATGCCTCCGTCGACGCCTGGCAGCAGGCATTGGAAGCACACCAGGAATCAGCCCGCCAACAGCGCGACCGGGCCATCGAGCGCTGCCACGCTGCCGAGAGCGAACAGGCGCGGCTCACCCAACAGGCAAGTCACGAGGCCGAGCGCATCGAGCAGCTCATCCAGGAAGGCGCCGCGCTGGAGCGGGAACTGGCCGACTGGCGCCAGGCCCATCCGCAATTGGATGACGCCACGCTGGCCCGACTGCTGGCGCAGCCCGAGGCGGAAGCCGAGCGTGAGGAACGCGAACTGGCCGATGCCGACAAGGCCCGCCAACGCACCGAGGCGAGCCTCGTCGAACGGCGCCAAACCTTGCTCGCACACCGCCGCGGGCAAGCGCTGGCCAATGATGACAGAGACGATGCGTTACTGGGCGAAGAGGTCGAAGCGGAGATCGTCAGTCGTCGGGAGGCCCTCGTCGCCGAACGGCAGGCTCTGGAGCCAAAGCTGGAGACAGCTCAGCAGACACGCGACGAGGCCGTTCACGCCCTGCGCGACGACGACCGCCGCCGCACGCGCCAGCAGGAGGGGCAGGCCGAACTGGAGGCGGCCCGCACCGAGCATGTGCGCTGGGGGCGCATCAGCGAGTTGATCGGCTCCGCCGACGGCAAGGTCTTTAGACGCATCGCCCAGGCCTACAACTTGGAGCAACTGCTGGAACACGCCAACGCCCACCTCACCGGCCTCAGCCGTCGCTACCGGCTGGCCCGCGGCGGCAGCGAACTCGGCCTGCTGGTGGTGGACCACGACATGGGCGACGAGCGCCGCTCGGTGCACTCGCTCTCCGGCGGCGAGACCTTCCTCGTCTCGCTGGCGCTGGCTCTCGGGCTCGCTTCCATGGCCTCGGGCGAACTCACCATCGAGTCGCTGTTCATCGACGAAGGCTTCGGCAGCCTCGACCCGCAGTCGCTGGCACTGGCCATGGAAGCACTCGACGGCCTGCAGGCGCTGGGCCGCCGCGTCGGCGTGATCTCCCACGTACAGGAGATGCACGAGCGCATTCCAGTCCAGATCCAGGTGGAACCGCTGGGCAACGGCACGAGTCGGGCAAGGTTGGTGAGTGCCTAGGCTCACCCAGCTGACCACGAGACAAGAGCGGTGCGGATTAGAAGCGTGTCGTATAGCCTGCCTGGCGACACGCTTCGCGGGGTTGATGCACCGCCAGGGCACGAGGCGAAACTTGGCGCCACGACCACTCGAAGCCGAAGACGGAAAGGCTGATCATGCCGTTACTGCAATGCACCAGCACGTCGATGACATGACCGCGCTTGACGAACCCTTGCGGCCCCCGGTCGAGCCGTCGCCAGTCGATGGGCTCACCAGTGAAATCGATATAAGGGGGTTCGTAACCGCCCCGCGTCTCGTCGAAGCTGCGTACGTCGGCAATGACTCCTGTCAGAAGAACGAGCAGCATCAATGCCCCGAACAGTGCCATTGCCTTGAGCGTGATCGTTTTCATGCTTTCCCCCCTCCGCTTGAGATAACGCCCCCTTCCAGCAGGGTATCGGCCACGTTGCGCCGAGGGCTTGGCCAGGCTGCGGATTCGGCAACACCCACACGAAACGCGAAGGTAGGACGGCATCGCTCACCCGGCAACAGCGCTTCCAGGTCCCTGCGGGCCGCAGGGTCCCCGCCCAGTTCGGCTTCCCGATCGACCCGTTCGACCGGCTGGTTCAGCGGTTGCATGGCTAACCCCTGCGTCGTGGCCCAAAGATGCATGCGCTGCCAGGTACGCCCCGCTGCCAGTGTCTGCTCGATGTCGTAAAGTTCGTCGACGAGGATCAGGCCCAAGGCCGGTGCCGTGGGTACCTGCACCTTCTCTGTAGCATCGAGCCAATAGCGATGATTCGTCTCGGCATCGGGACGCGGCAGTATCTTGGCCAGCGCCGTCATCACTGGGGAAAGCCCGGCAGCATCCAACGTCGGCCCATCGCGATACTTTTCGATGTCTCTCCGGGAGTGGCGAAACCAACGCTCGCTGTCGGCCACCATGACATGATCGTCGATGATGGCGCGGGTGGCCCGGACCACCACAGACCCGAAACGCTCCCTCTCCTCTCGTTCCTCAAACAGGTGAATGCCGACCCGCTCATCTTCTGCTTGCGCCAGCAGGCCGCTGCGCTGTGCTGCTTCGAGCCGGATGTCGCGGTACGGCCCGCGCTGTGTGTGTCGTCGCTCGATGAACTCGAAGAGAGGATTCCGAGTGATCTTCGCCGCCTCGAGCTTCAGCTCGGCCACCAGCGCCATGCCGTCGCTTGGCTGCGCTAGCTGCAGCTCACCGGGAACCACGGTGAGCGATGCCGCGTAGCCGTTCGGCCCAGCAGCTTGCATCATGTTTTCCAGCACACAGCCCAGCCCCAAGTACATTTCACGGCGGAAAGGATCAAAGCTGCCCAAGTGTCGGCTTCGGTCCGCATACAAAGCGATGCGGTCCTCGGTCACGCGAAACGCCCAAGGCTGGGTGTTATGAGGGTTGGCGGCCAGTATGCCGGCCTTGACCAGCGCCAGAGGCGTCCCTTCGGACTCTCGCCAGTCATACCATGGCGTGTAGGCATCCCCCCTCGCGCGTCGGAATACGCCCTGCTCGGTCGAACGCCAGATACCGCCTCCGGCCAACACCAGGGTGATGGCTCCCGCCCCACCCAGAAATTGCCTTCTGTTCATCGTCACTCACTCTCCTGCCGGCCGGCTTCATCCGGCACGGCATGCCCTGCGAATGGCATCGCCCACCTCGGCCCACCCCACTTCGGTGTCCAGTGCGATACCGCCATACACTTTTCCACGCCGCGCCCGGATCAGGAGATACTGGAAACCGGCCACCAGCAGGCTTGCCAGCGCCAGCAACGACCGGTCCTCAGGTTCGGCGTCAGCGAAAAGATCCTTCAGAATCTCGCGGCTCCATGCTTCCCGCCGTTCGGCCAGCATGGCCGTCAGTGGGCTTTGCTGGACGGTTTCCCAGGCCAATATCTCGATGGTTTGCGGTCTCTGTCGAAGTGCATCGAGCAATCCCAGAAGTACCGCCTCGATACGCTCCTCCTTCGGTAGCGCACGGATGACTTCTTCCTCCTGGCCCAACACCTCCTCGCGACTGGGCCAGAACGCCTGGCTCTTGCCATACGCTTCCATCAGCTCGGGCAGGCCACCGAAGTAGCGATAAATCAATACCTTGTCGACGCCCGCGATACGCGCCACGGCGTTGACCCCAAGCCCCTGGAAGCCCTCCTCGGAAAGCGCCATGCCGACCGCCTCGATCAGCCGCTGTCTGGTCTGCTCTTTGTCCCGCCCCATCGTGTCTCCTGTTTCAATCTGCCTTTATTCCGTGTAGAGCCATGACACAAGTCACCATTCAGTGACTTTATATGTCACCACTCAGTGACACGTCAAGTAAATTGTCTCGAAGACACTGCCTCCGCGTCATGGGGGTCATAATCGATGATGCGCTAGTAATGGAACGCCGCTGTTAGGTCGTCGAGTCGAGAAGCCTCCAGCGTACCCTCACGTACAGGAGATGCACGAGCGCATTCCAGTCCAGATCCAGGCGGAACCGCTGGGCAACGGCACGAGTCGGGCAAGGTTGGTCAGCCTTTGACGTCTCGTCGCCCTTATACGGCCCATTGCGCCGGCCCATCCCGTGCGCCATCTTCTACAGGAGTCTACAGGAAGCATTCCAAACGCGAGGGTCCCCCATGAAGTACCTCTGTCTCGCCTATGAGGAAGAGCGAATATTCAGCGAAATGACGGAAGCCCAGTGGCATGAGCTACTACAGGAAACCCTGGATTATGTGGCCGACCTGCAGAGACGAGGCAAGCTGGTCCAGACCAACGCCTTGCAGAGCGCCACCAAGGCTCACACTCTGAGAATTCGTGATGACGAACTCATCATGACCGATGGGCCCTTTGCCGAGACCAAGGAGCAGCTAGGCGGCTTCTTCCTGATCGAGGTCGCGTCAGAAGAGGAAGCCCTGGAGATTGCTGCCGGCTGGCCGTCAGCGCGACTTGGCACCATCGAGGTGAGGCCCGTCGAGGAGGAATTGAGACCCGAAAGCCGCTACTGAGCGGGTTACCCTCCAGCCGCTGGGCGACGGCACCAGCCGGGCGTGGTTGGTGAGTGTCTAGCAGCCCGAAAGACGTCGATAGGCGATCTGCCTCGGCTATGCTGCATGATTCAAGGAGTCTTTGAAGGGAGGCATCATGCAGGCTTTTGCGTTGCACGGCATGCGTTACCTGGGCCTGACACTGCTGTTGGGGCTGGCGGGTCAGGCATTGGCAGCCGAAGTGAACTGGCCGCGCATGACCGAGTCGGCAGACGGTGTGCCGATTGCCTATGAGGTGCAGGGCAACGGCGAGCCCACGCTCGTGTTCATCCACGGCTGGAGCTGCGACGGGCGCTACTGGCGCGGACAGGTGCCGCACTTCTCGCAGCAGCATCGGGTGGTAACGATCGATCTCGCCGGTCACGGACATTCCGGCCTGGAGCGCGAAGACTTCACCATGCCGGCCTTCGGCGAGGACGTGAAGGCGGTGCTGGAGGACCTGGACGTGGAACAGGCCATCCTCATCGGGCACTCCATGGGTGGGTCGGTCGCCGTGGAAGCGGCACGCCTGATGCCGGAGCGCGTCATCGGCATCGTGGGCGTCGATACCTTCCACCATGTCGCACCGCAAATGACCCAGTCCGATCTCGAGCAAATGCTGGCACCAATGCAGGAAAATTTTACCGATGCCGCGCACCATTTCACGGCTACGATGTTCGTCGAAGAGACCGATGCCACGCTACGCGATTGGGTCATACGGGACATGGCAGCCGCTGTACCGGAAGTTGCCCTCAGTGCTTTCGAGGACATGGGAACACGCCACATCGATGGGGAAGCGGCGCAGCACTTCCAAGAACTGACCGTGCCGGTAGTCGCCGTCAATGCCGACCTGTGGCCGACCGATATCGAAGCCAACCGGCAGTTGCTGCCCGAGTTCGACGCCGTGATCATGGAAGGCACCGACCATTTCCTGCACATGGCCAAGCCTGCGGAGTTCAACCGGGAGCTGGAGCGGATAATCGGCACGGCACCATGACAGCCGAGGGTGGCAGCAGCTCTCTCGCTGGCGAGATGTGGACTGGCATTGACCCATACGCGCAAGCCGGAAAGAGCCACGCGCATCCACGCCTTATCTTACTTTGCGGCCGAAACTAAAATAAGCAGGCGGCTTATTTTAGGAACCGAAGATAGTCAGCCAAGCAACTACGATACGAAAAAAGCGCCCCGTTGCCGGGGCGCTGCTGTCACGTCTTGCTTCTCGACTGGATCACGCCAGGTCGAAGCGATCCGCGTTCATCACCTTGTTCCAGGAGGCGACGAAGTCCTGAACGAACTTATCCTTGGCATCGTCCTGGGCGTAGACCTCAGCGATGGCGCGCAGCTGGGAGTTGGAGCCGAACACCAGGTCGACCCGGGTGCCGGTCCACTTCACTTCACCGCTCTTGCGGTCGCGACCCTCGAACACGTCGGCATCCGCCGAGGCCGGCTGCCACACCGTACCCATGTCGACCAGATTGACGAAGAAGTCGTTGGTCAGGGTGCCGGGACGATGGGTGAACACGCCGTGACGTGAGTTGCCGTAGTTGGCCTCGAGCACACGCAGGCCGCCGACCAGCACGGTCATCTCCGGCGCGCTGAGTCCCAGCAGCTGGGCCTTGTCGATCAGCATTTCCTCGTCGGAGACGGTGAAGCGGGCGCGGCGGTAGTTACGGAAGCCATCAGCCTCGGGGCGCAGCCACTCGAAGGAGTCAGCATCGGTCTGAGCTTCGCTGGCATCGGTGCGCCCTGGTGTAAAGGGCACCTCAATGGCGTGGCCGGCATCCCGGGCGGCCTTCTCGATGGCGGCGGCACCGCCCAGCACGATCAGGTCGGCCAGCGAAACCCGCTTGCTGGACTGCATCGCGTTGAAGTCGTCCTGGATGATCTCCAGCGTCTTGAGCACCTTGGCCAACTGCTCGGGCTGGTTGGCTTCCCACTCCTTCTGGGGTGCCAGGCGAATGCGGGCGCCGTTTGCCCCACCGCGCATGTCGGAACCACGGTAAGTGGACGCCGACGACCAGGCGGTATAGACCAGCTCGGCCACGGTGAGGCCTGAACCGAGGATCTTGCTCTTGAGGTTGGCGATGTCCTGGGCGTCGACCAGCTCGTGATCCACGGCAGGCACCGGATCCTGCCAGATCAGCTCTTCGGCCGGCACTTCCGGGCCGAGATAGCGCGCCTTGGGCCCCATGTCGCGGTGGGTCAGCTTGAACCAGGCGCGGGCAAAGGCGTCGGCGAACTCTTCGGGATTGTTGTGGAAGTGCTCGGAGATCCTGCGGTATTCCGGGTCCTCGCGCATGGCCATATCGCCAGTGGACATCATGATGCCGACGCGCTTGGTTGCGTCTTCGGCATCCGGTGCCATGTGCTTCTCGGCGAGATTCTTCGGCACCCACTGCTTGGCTCCCGCCGGACTGGTGGTGAGCTCCCACTCATTGCCGAACAACACGTCGAAGTAGCTCATGTCCCACTGGGTCGGCGTCGGGGTCCAGGCGCCCTCGAGGCCACTGGTGATGGTGTCGCGGCCCTTGCCGCTCTTGTGGCGGCTCTTCCAGCCAAAGCCCATCTCCTCCATGGGCGCAGCCTCCGGCTCGGGGCCAACGTTGACCGGGTCACCGGCGCCGTGTGCCTTGCCGAAGGTGTGGCCGCCGGCGGTCAGGGCCACCGTCTCGTAGTCGTTCATTGCCATGCGGCCGAAGGTTTCGCGAATGTCCCTGGCCGAGGCCAGCGGATCGGGATTGCCGTCCGGACCTTCCGGGTTGACGTAGATAAGGCCCATCTGCACCGCGGCCAGCGGGTTCTCCAGCTCGCGTTCACCGGAATAGCGGCTCTTGGCATGGCCGCTGTCGGCCAGCCACTTGTCCTCGGCGCCCCAGTAGATGTCCTCTTCCGGCTGGTAGACGTCCTCACGCCCGCCAGCGAAGCCAAAGGTCTTGAAGCCCATGGATTCCAAGGCGACGTTGCCCGCCAGGATGTACAGGTCGGCCCAGGAGAGCTTGTTGCCGTACTTCTGCTTGATCGGCCACAGCAGGCGCCGCGCCTTGTCCAGGTTGCCGTTGTCGGGCCAGCTGTTGAGCGGCGCGAAGCGCTGGGTGCCGGTACCGGCGCCACCACGGCCGTCGCCCACCCGGTAGCTGCCGGCGCTGTGCCAGGCCATGCGGATGAACAGCGGTCCGTAATGGCCATAATCCGCCGGCCACCACTCCTGGGAGTCGGTCATCAGCGCTTCGAGGTCTTGCTTGACGGCGGGAAGATCGAGGGACTTGAACGCCTCGGCGTAGTCGAACGCCTCGCCCAACGGGTTGGACTTCGGCGCATGCTGGTGAAGCATGTTCAGATTGAGCTGGTTGGGCCACCAGTCCTGATTGGAGTTTCCGGTATCTCCGCGCTTGGTGCGTGACCCATGCATGACGGGGCATTTGCCTGCGCTGCTGTCGACGTTCTGATCCATGACGCTCTCCCTTCGGTGACGTGTTGTCGTGCAATGTGGCTGTCGCGTGAAAATAGGTATATCAGCGAAACCGAAAGAGAGAGACTTGATTTTCCACACCGCGGCAATAGTTAATTACAATGACATCACCAAATTCGATTGAGCCGGACTTTCGCCCATGCCAAGCCTGAGGCCGACGCAGGCGTGTTAGGCTAGAGATAATGACAATCAGGAGTGCAACATGACCGCCGCCGAGATGCTCGAGCGCCTGGTGGGCTTTGCCACCGTTTCGCGCGATTCCAACCTGGACCTGATCGCCTTCGTCGAGGGCTACCTCGACGAACACGGCGTAAAGCACTGGCGGGTGGAAAGCGACGACGGCAAGAAGGCCAACCTACTGGCCCGCATCGGGCCGGACGTGGAAGGCGGCGTGGTGCTTTCGGGCCACACCGACGTGGTGCCGGTCGATGGCCAGCCGTGGTCGACCGATCCCTTCACGCTGGTCGACAAGGGCGACGGCCGGCTCTACGGCCGCGGCACCTGCGACATGAAGGGTTTCATCGCCTGCGCCCTGGCCGAACTGCCCGAATGGCTGGCGGCTGGCCTGGACAAGCCGATCTACCTGGCCCTTTCCTACGACGAGGAGGTCGGCTGCATCGGCGCGCCGCGCATGATCGAGCGGCTGATGGCCGACCATCCCCGCCCCGCGGCAGTGATCGTCGGCGAGCCGACGATGATGCAGCCGGTGGTGGCGCATAAGGGCGCCACCAACCTGCGTACCACCGTGACCGGCCGCGCCTCGCATTCGAGCCAGGTCGACCAGGGCGTCTCGGCGATCCACGTGGCGGCGCGGCTAGTGACCAGGATCGAGGACGTGATGGCCGAACTGCGCGCCGAAGGGCGCGTCGACGAGGCCTTCAACGTCGCCCACTCCAGCCTGCACGTGGGCAAGATCGCCGGCGGCACCGCCATCAACATCATGGCCCGCGAGTGCACCTTCGAGTGGGAGATCCGCCACCTGCCCAGCGACCGCTTCGAGGATCTGATCGCCCGGGTGAACGCCTACGCCGCGGAACTCGAGGCCGAGATGCAGCGCCGCGCGCCCGAGACGAGCATCGTCACCGAGGCGCTCAACGTCACCGTGCCGGCGCTCGCCGACGACAACAATGCCGAGGTGCTCGGCCTGTGCCGCGAGCTACTCGGCGAGCAGCCCAGCGGCGCGGTGGCCTACGCCACCGAGGCCGGGCAGTTCCAGCGCGTGGGGCTGCCCACCGTGATCTGCGGCCCCGGCAGCATTCGCCAGGCGCATCAGCCCGACGAGTACATCGAGATCGAGCAGCTCGCGGAAGGCACTCGCTTCATGCAGGCGTTGGGGCGGCGACTGGCCAGCCGTTAACCGCGAAAGCCGGGCTCGGCGAGCCCCGTCACGCCGGTTTTCATCTGCAGCAAGCTACCGGCCAGGGGCCAGCGCGCCTTGCCCCCGGCGTCGAGGTGCTGGGTAGCGGTAGTGATGTAGAGCGTGCGCAGGTCGGCCCCGCCGAAGGCCACCATGGTCGGGTGCGGGCACGGCACCGGGTGCTCCGCCACCAGCTCGCCCTCGGGCGAGAAGCGCACCACGCGGCCGCCGTCGTAGAGTGCGCTCCAGTAGCACCCTTCGCTGTCCACCGCCGCGCCGTCAGGTACGCCGGGCAAGCCCAGCGTTTCCAGGTCGACCCAGGTCTCCCCCTCCCCCAGCGTGCCGCTGTCGACGTCGAAGGGGTAGCGCAGGATGCATCGGGTCAGCGAGTCGGTATGGTAGAGCCAGCGCCGGTCGGGGCTGAAGGCCAGGCCGTTGGAGATGCCGATGCCCGTCAGCCGCCGGGTCAGCTCGCCCCGGTCGAGGCAGTAGAGCGCCGCGCTGGGGTTCGATTCGTCGGCATCGATGGTGCCTGCCCACAGCCGCCCGGCGGCGTCGCAGCGGCCGTCGTTGAAGCGGTTGCCCTGCCCCGCCTGCCGCTCTTTCTTCCACTCAGGATTGGCCGCCAGCCACTCGGGCTCGCCGCTCGCGGGCAGGCGCAGGATGCCCGAGGCGGTAGCGACCACCAGCCCCGCTTCGTCGAGTGCCACGCAGCCCACCTTCTCGTCCAGCTCGATGCGTGTCGGCGCCCCACCCTGCTGCGGGCGCCAGGCGTAGACATGGCCATTGTTGATATCGGTCCAATACAGCGTCTGCCGCTCCACCGACCACACCGGGCTCTCGCCCAGGCTCATGTCGAGCGCGACCGCCACTTCGATGCCGCTCTCTTGCATGCTTGCTCCTTTCATCTTCCGGCGTTCCTTGGCCTCAATGATTGTCCCGCGGTGGGCTCCGGCGTGCCACGTCGCGGTACTTGGCGGCGCCTGCCAGCGTCATGCCACGGTCGAGCGGCTCCACCAGGGTCCGCTGGATCTCCTGCCACGGCGTCTGGTGGGCAGGATAGCGATAGCCGCCCTGGCTCTGCAGACGCTCACGGCGCACCTGTATCTCGGCGTCGTCAACCAGCAGGCGCACCTCGCCGCGATTCAGGTCGACGCGCAGGCGGTCGCCGTCCTCGAGCAGTGCCAACCCACCGCCGGTGGCCGCCTCGGGCGAGGCATTGAGGATCGACGGTGAACCGGAGGTGCCCGACTGGCGGCCGTCGCCCAGGCACGGCAGCGACTCGATGCCGCGCTTGATCAGCGCCTCGGGCGGCTGCATGTTGACCACCTCGGCACCACCGGGGTGGCCCACCGGGCCGGCCCCGCGCATCACCAGGATGGTGTGTTCGTCGATCTCGAGCGCCGGGTCGTCGATGCGCGCGTGGTAGTCTTCCGAGCCGTCGAACACCACCACCTTGCCCTCGAAGGCGTTGGGATCGTCCGGGTTGGAGAGAAAGCGCGCGCGGAAGTCGGCGGAGATTACGCTGGTCTTCATCAGCGCCGAGTCGAACAGGTTGCCCTTGAGGTTGAGGAAGCCGGCCTGCTCGACCAGCGGATTGTCGTAGCGGCGGATCACCTCGGGGTCGCGGGTCTCGCAGCCCGCCACGTTGTCGGCCAGCGTGCGGCCGTTGACGGTGAGTACTTCACCGTGGAGCTTGCCGGCGCCGAGCAGCTCGCAGACCACCGCCGGCACGCCGCCGGCGCGGTAAAACTCCTCGGAGAGATAGGCCCCGGCAGGCATCACGTTGGCCAGCAGCGGGACGGCGTGCCCCAGCGCCTGCCAGTCGTCGTTGCTCAGCTCGATGCCCGAGTGGCGGGCGATGGCATTGATGTGGATCGGCGCGTTGGAGGAGCCGCCCAGCGCCGAACACACCACGATGGCGTTCTCGAACGCCTCGCGGGTGAGGATGTCGCTGGGCCGCAGGTCCTCCCACACCATGTCGACGATTCGCGCGCCGGTGTCGTAGGCCACCATCGAACGCTCCTTGTAGGGCGCCGGGATCATCGCCGAGCCGGGCAGGCTCATGCCCAGCGCCTCGGCCATGGAGTTCATGGTCGAAGCGGTGCCCATGGTGTTGCAGTGCCCCACCGAGGGCGCCGAATCGGTGGCCCGGGCGAGGAACTCGGCGTAGTCGATGTCGCCCGCCGCCAGCCGCTTGCGCAGCTCCCAGATGATGGTGCCGGAGCCGACCCGGTCCGGCCCGCGCCAGCCATTGAGCATCGGCCCGCCCGAGAGCACGATGGCGGGAATGTTGACCGTGGCGGCGGCCATCAGGCTCGCCGGGGTGGTCTTGTCGCAACCGGTGGTAAGCACCACACCGTCGAGCGGGTAACCGTGCAGCACCTCGACCAGGCCCAGGTAGGCCAGGTTGCGGTCGAGCGCGGCGGTGGGCCGCCGCGCGTTCTCGTGGATCGGGTGCAAGGGGAACTCGAACGGCACCCCGCCGGCGGCACGAATGCCGTCCTTGACCCGCTTCACCAGCTCGATGTGGTGGCGGTTGCACGGCGTCAGGTCGGAGCCCGACTGGCAGATGCCGATGATCGGCTTGCCGCTGGCGAGCTCCTCCAGGGTGATGCCGTAGTTCATGTAGCGCTCGATGCACAGCGCCGTGGTGCCCGGGTGGTCGGGGTTGTCGAACCACCAGCGCGAGCGCAACTGATCGGGCGTGATCTTGCGTTGGGTCATGATCTTCCCCTGAGTAAAGGTTCCCTCATAGTTTCCGCATCCGAACCGGCTATGGGAAACCCTCCAGACTTCCCACGGAGAGTCGTCAGCCCCTAGCCGAGGTATTGAAACATGAGAAGCGCCAGTGCTGGGTCAGCGTCTGTCCCGGCGTCAGCTCGACCAGCCCGTGGGCCAGCGGATCGGCGAAGTGATGGGCGTTCACGTCATGGGAAACCGGCTCGAAGCAGAAGAAATCCGCCTCCTCGCCAGGTGAGTAAACCAGGTAGCGCTCGACGGTTGGCATGCACTCCAGGTCAAGGCCCAACCCGCGAGCCGGCCAGGCGATGCGTGCCGATCCCTGCCAACCCGTAAAGAGATTGTCCACGCTCCCGGCCGGTAAAGAGCTGGCGACGCTGAACGACCACTCCTCGCCGGCCTCAAGCGGCCGCCAGCGGGTCGGGAGTTGGGCTTGGTTCACCTCCCAGACGCCCTGAGCGGGCGCTTCGATGGTGATATCGGCAGTGCGAACAAGCCATGGATGCAGCCCGATCCCGTAGGGCACCGGGCTCTCACCCAGGTGGGTCACCTCCAGCTCGATCGCCAGGTGGCTCCCCTGGAGGCGATAGCGCAGCTCCGCCCGGTAGTCGAACGGTGGCTGCCACACTGAGCGCAGCATGAGCACAAGCTCGCTCTTCGAAGCGCGCATGACCTCCCAGGACTGCTGCCAACCGTCACCGTGAATCGGCAACGGCTCGCCCGGCAGATTGGGTGCCAACGCATAATGGCGGCCTCGCCAGCGAAAACCGCCGTTGACGATGCGGTTCGACCAGGGTACCAGAGGGTACAGCCCCATGCTGTTGGGATCGCGGGACGACGTCCGGCCGGGGCGGAAAAGCGGCTCGGGGCCGTGCGGCATCAGGGCGTCGAAGCGCACCACGCTGCCGCCCAGCTCAGGCAGGACCTCCAGGGAGAGCCGGTCATTGCTCAGCCGCACGCTCATTGCCACACCCCCTCAGAAAGTCACCCAGGTACCACCCGACTGCGAAGATTCCAGTGCCCGGGTGATGAACTGCAGGCCATCGACACCATCGCCAACCCCCGGCGTGCCCAGGGCCAGGGCGTCTGCCGAACGGCCGGCCTGGCGGGCACGGATCCGCTCGGCAAAATCACCGTAGAGCTGGGCGAAGGCCTCGAGGTACCCCTCCGGATGCCCTGGCGGTATGCGCGCCGCGGCCAGCGCCGCCTCGCCCAGGCCAGGGCCGTTGCGCGTCAGGATGCGCGAAGGCTCGCCCAGGGGGGAATGCAGCAGCCGATTGGGCTCCTCCTGGCACCACTCGAGGCCGCCACGGCTGCCATAGACCCGCAGCCGCAGGCCGTTCTCGTTGCCCGGCACCACCTGGCTCGACCACAGCATGCCCCGCGCACCGCCCCTGAAGCGCAGCATCATGTGCACGTTGTCGTCCAGCGCGCGCCCCTCGACGAAGGTGTGCAGGTCCGCCGCCAGCGACTCGAGCTCGAGCCCGGTGACGAAGCGCGCCAGGTGATAGGCATGGGTGCCGATGTCGCCCAGGCAGCCGGCCGGCCCGCTGCGCTGCGGGTCGGTGCGCCACTCGGCCTGTTTCACGCCGCTCTCCTCCAGGCGGGTGGACAGCCAATCCTGGGGGTATTCGACCTGCACCACCCTGAGTTCGCCCAGCTCACCGGCGGCGACCATGTCGCGGGCCTGACGCACCAATGGGTAGCCGGAGTAGTTGTGGGTCAGGCCAAAGAACAGCCCGCTACGCTCGACCAGAGCGGCCAGCGTCTGGGCATCCTCCAGGGTGGTGGTCATCGGCTTGTCGCAGATCACATGGATGCCGGCTTCGAGAAAGGTGCGCGCCACGTCGAAGTGCAGGTGATTGGGGGTGACGATGGCAACCACGTCGATACCGTCCTGGCGTAGGCGCTCGGCTTCGGCCATGGTGCGGTAGTCGGGATAGGCGCGCTCTTCGGCCACATGCAGCTCGGCAGCCGCCGCACGGCTGCGCTCGGGATCGGAGGCAAAAGCGCCCGCTACCAGTTCATAGTGGTCGTCGAGCCTGGCGGCGATGCGATGCACGCCGCCGATGAAGGCCCCCTGGCCGCCGCCGACCATGCCCAGGCGCAGCCGGCGGGACGTCTCGTGAAGTTGGCTCATGTCGTTTCTTCCTTCAGTCGAGGCCCAGCAGGCGGCGGTTGGTCGCCTCGTCGGCACCGCCATCGGCAAAGTCGTCGAAGGCCCGCTCGGTGACTTCGATGATATGGTCACGAATGAAGGCCGCGCCTTCACGTGCGCCAGCCTCGGGATGCTTGAGGCAACACTCCCACTCGAGCACCGCCCAGCCGTGGTAGTCGTTAGCCGCCATCCACGAAAAGAGATGCTTGAAGTCCACCTGACCGTCGCCCAGCGAACGGAAGCGGCCCGCGCGTTCGACCCAGCTCTGGTAGCCGGAGTAGACCCCCTGCATGGGGCTGGGAATGAACTCGGCATCCTTTACATGAAACATCTGGATGTGTTCACGATAGACATCCAGGAACCCGCGGTAATCGAGCTGCTGCAGGACCAGGTGGCTGGGGTCGTAAAGAATGTGGCAGCGCGGATGATGGCCCACCCGCTCCAGGAACATCTCGAAGGTGATGCCGTCATGCAGATCCTCACCGGGATGAATCTCGTAGCAGAGGTTCACCCCGGCCTCGTCGAACGCATCGAGGATGGGCCGCCAGCGCCTGGCCAGCTCGTCGAAGGCGGTATCGATCAGGCCAGCCGGGCGCTGTGGCCACGGGTAGACATAGGGCCAGGCCAGGGCGCCGGAAAAGGTACCGTGGTCGGTCAACCCCAGGTTGCGTGAGGCGCGTGCGGCAAGATGCAGCTGCTCCACCGCCCAGGCCTGGCGCGCCCGGGGGTTGCCCCTGACCTCTGGCACGGCAAAGCCATCGAACATCTCATCGTAGGCCGGATGTACGGCAACCAGTTGGCCCTGAAGGTGGGTGGAGAGTTCGGTCAGTGCCAGGCCGTGCTCTGCCAGCGTGCCCTTGATCTCGTCGCAATAAGTCTGGCTCTCGGCGGCACGCTTCAGGTCGATCAGGCGCGCATCCCAACTGGGAATCTGCACGCCTTCGTAGCCCAGTCCCGCTGCCCAGGCCGCGATGCTGTCGAGGCTGTCGAAGGGGGCGTCGTCTCCGGCGAATTGGGCAAGAAAGATCGCCGGCCCTTTGATGGTTTGCATAAGCGGCTCTCCGATGATTGTCGGAAAAAGATCGAGCGAGCGTCGAGCGCCCGCCCGAAGCGATCAGAACGGTGAATCGGGGAAGTAGTACTGTTCAGCGTTCTCCTGGGTGATCAGCGGAGAGCCGAGAATGTATGCGCCGACCACCGGGCCGTTGGAGACGAAGTGCTGCACGGTGAGATCCATGGCGGTGGCAATCATCGCCGGTGGATAGAGTACATCGACCGGGACCAGCCGATCCCCTTCCATGACCCGGGCGATGATGTCCTTCATGCCCGCACCACCCACGATGAACAGCTCGTCCTCGCGACCGGCCTGGCGCACCGCTTCGATCACACCGAGGGCGATATCGTCGTCCTGCGCCCACACCGCATCGATGTTGTTGAAACGTGCCAGGAAATCCTGCATCACCTCGAAGCCATCATCGCGATTCCAGTTGGCGTGCTGCATATCGAGAATGTTGATCTCGGAGCCCTCGATGGCCTCCTGGAAGCCCTGCACACGCTCATCGTCGATCACCGTGGGGATTCCGCGCAGCACTACGATGTCGCCCTGCCCGTCGAGCTGCTCGCGAATGTATTCACCGGAGACACGCCCCAGCTCGTGGTTGTTGCCGGCCACGTAGAGATCCTCGATGCCCTCCTGCTCGAGACCGCGATCAACGACGGTGACGAATACGCCAGCGTCCTTGACCCGCCGTACCGGGTCGGTCAGCGGGCCGGATTCGAAAGGCAGCACCACCAGCGCATCGATGTTGCGCTGCGAGACCAGATCCTCGAGATCGTTGGCCTGTCCGCCCGGATCGCTCGCCGTGGTGATGGTGATGGAAATCTCGGGATAGAGTGACTCGAGGCGCTCCTTGGCCTGCTGAGCATGGAAGTTGACCCCACCGGTCCAGCCATGGGTGGCGGCAGGGATGGAGACGCCGATCGTGAACTCCTGAGCGACGGCGAAAGTGGGCAGTCCCAACACTGCAGCGGCAGCGAAGGCTGCTAGGGTCCTCTTGGTTGGCATGCTGATGCTCCTTAGCGGTTTGTGCTTGTTATGTGCTGCTACAAGAGCGCCTCATGGCGCCGACTTCCTCCACGATGCGCGCTGCAGGTACACCGCGACGATGATGATGCCCCCCTGCACCGTACCGTTGAGATAGTTGGAGATGGCATCGGTCAAATTGAGAATATTGCCGATCATGGTCAGCATGATCGCCCCCACGACCGTGCCCCAGATGCGGCCGTGCCCCCCCTTGAGCACGGTGCCGCCGATGATCACCGCAGCGATCGCCTCGAGTTCCCAGAGCACCCCGGTAGCGCCCGAGGCAGAGCCCAGCCGCGGCACATAGATGATGGTCGCCAACGCCACGCATACGCCCTGCAGCATGTAGGTCATGGTCTTGATGCGATCGACATGGATGGCGCTGTACTCGGCCACCTTCTCGTTGGAGCCGATGGCAAAGCAGTAGCGGCCGAAGCGGGTATGGTTGAGCAGAATGTAGCCGGTCACCGCCACCAGCAGGAACACCAGCACCGGAATCGGGATACCCATCAGATGACCGTAGTAGACCGGCCGGTAGAGGTCGCGCACCCCCCAGTCCAGCGACAGGGTTCCGCCATCGGCAAGGTAGGTCACCAGCGAGCGATAGATGCCCATGGTGCCGAGAGTGACGATGAAGGCCTCGATCTTGCCCTTGGTGGTCACCATGCCGTTGATGAAACCGGCGCACAGACCCAGCAGCAACGCGGCACCGATGCCCAACGACACGGTGGTCAGGCCGGGCCCGAACTGCTCGACCAGGCTGTTCATGAGAATAATCATCACCCCGGCGATGAAGGCCGCCATCGAGCCCACCGACAGGTCCAGCCCACCGGCAGTAATCACGAAGGTGGCGCCGATGGCAATGATGCCGATAAAGGCGCTGCGGGTGAGCATGTTGGAGAGGTTATCCAGCCCCAGGAAGGCGGGGTTGATCAACACCCCCAGCACCGCCAGGGCCAGCAGAGCGATGAAGGGGCCCCAGGTCTTGAGGTCGAAGGTGACTCGGCTCCGTACAAGCGATTTGCTGTCAGGCACGACGCTGTTCATCGACTCCTACCCCCTTGATCCCGGATGCGTACTGCATGATTTCTTGTTCGTTGATCTGCTCGCCATCGAGCACCCCCGTCAGCACCCCAGCGCACATCACCGCCACCCGATGCGAGAGGCCGATGAGTTCGGTCATCTCCGAGGAAATCAGGATGACCGCACGGCCGGCGTCGGTGAGTTCGCGCACGAAGTGGTAGATCTGGTGCTTGGTGCCCACGTCGATGCCGCGGGTCGGCTCGTTGATGATGATGATCTCGGGGTCGATGGACATGACCTTGGCCAACAGCAGTTTTTGCTGATTGCCGCCGGAGAGTTCGGCAGCGGTAGCCGCCTGAGTCCGCAGACGGATGTCGAAGCGCGCAACGGCAGCCTGAAAGGCTTGTTCTTCACGCCGCCGGTCGATCAGCGGCCGACAATAGGCACGCAGATTGAGCAGAGTGTAGTTAGGGCGCAGCCCCATGTTGAGCACCAGGCCCTTGCCCTTGCGGTCTTCGGTGAGATAGGCGATGCGATGACGCACTGCATCGCGCAGATGGCGCAGCATCACCGGTTGGCCATTGCGCAGCACTTCGCCGCCGCTGCGGGCACGCAGCCCCAGCACCGCTTCGATAAGCGCCGTGCGGCCGGCGCCGACCACCCCGCCGAAACCCAGCACTTCACCGCGGCGCAGGGTAAAGCTCGCTGCATGCACGGCGCCGGGAACCACGATGTCGCGCGCCTCCAGTACCACCTCCGCGTCGCTCGCCAGTGCGGTGCGCTCGGGATACATGTCGCTGATCTCGCGACCCACCATCAGCCGCGCCAGCGCTTCCTTGCTGCGCCCGGCCATCGGCCCGCTGTCGATCAGCCGACCGTCGCGCAGCACCGTGACCCGATCCGCGATTTGCTCGATCTCGCGCAGCTTGTGTGAGATGTAGAGGATTGCCACGCCGCGCTGGCGCAGGCGCTCGATCAGCGCGAACAGCACCTCGACTTCATGCTCGGTGAGGGTCGCCGTGGGTTCGTCCATGATCAGCACGCGTACATCGCGCGTGATCGCCTTGGCGATTTCCACCATCTGCTGATCGGAGGTGCTGAGATCCTTGACCCTGGCGCACGGATCGACCCGGGTCTCGAGTTCGGCCAGTGCCTCACGGCAGCGCTCACGCATGGCCCGGCGGTCGAGGAAGGGGCCGCGGCGCAGCTCACGCCCCAGAAAGATGTTCTCCTCCACGCTCAACTGCTCGGCCAGCGCCAGTTCCTGGTGGATCATCACGATCCCTTCCGCCTCTGCCTCACCGCTTCCGCTGAAGCGCTGACACTGACCGTCGACTCGTACCTCACCCGCATTGGGCGACAGATAGCCGGCGAGTATCTTCACCAGAGTCGATTTACCGGCACCGTTCTCGCCCAGCAGGGCATGCACCTCGCCGGGGTACAGCGCCAGGCCGATACCGAACAACACCTGATTGCTGCCAAAGGAACGATCGATGCCACGCGCCTCGAGCATTGGCGTGCGCTCAGGGTCCATCATCCCCACCCTCCGTCGACCGGGATGGCGGCACCGGTCAGTTGGGCACTGTCATCGGCGGCCAGAAACAGCACGGTAGAAGCCACATGCTCGGGTTTCAGCCGCAGCTTCAGGCATTGATGGGCCTGGATCGACGCCTCCTCCTCGGGGCCTATCCACTTCTGCAGCTGACGCTCGGTCAGGATCGAGCCGGGTACCAGGGTATTGACGCGGATACTGTAGCGCCCCAGGTCGCGAGCCAGGCTGCGTGTCAGGCCATGAACGGCGGCCTTGGCGGTGACGTAGGTCGACAGTTCGGGAATGGCCATCTGCACACTGATCGAGCCGAAGTTGATAATCGCGCCGCCGCCGGCCTCGATCATCTGGTGGGCCGCCGCCTGGGCGGCGAAGAACATCGGCCGCAGGTTGAGTGACATGCGCTCGTCCCAGTAGGCGACGTCGACCTCCTGCCAGGTATGGCGATCGTCGTTGGCGGCGTTGTTGACCAGGGTGTGGATCGGTCCCAGCTCACGACCGACCTCGGCGATCACCCCCTGCAGGGCCTCGATATCGCGAATGTCGCAGCGGCGATAGCGCGGCGCCCGCCCTGTCTCCGCCTGCAACACCTCTACCAGCGCCTGGCTGGCGGCATCGTCAATGTCGACGAAAACGACTCGGGCTCCCTGCAGGTGGAAAGCCCGGGTCAGCGCAGCACCGATGCCGCTACCGCCACCGGTAATGAACACCACCCGCTGCTCGAGACTGGGGTAACGCGCCGAGTCGTTGCTCATGGCCTCTCCACTTAGTTTTTTCTATTTACTAATTGGAAGATGGACACCACCGCAAAATGCAGCAATGCGACGTTGGTCTAGTCTTTGTTTATTCCTTGTCAAAGGGATAGTTACGCCCTATCAGGGAGCGCATTCCTACATCCTGTGGCGTAGATGATGGCTAGCAATTCGTTTACTCTTGAAACCAACTGATGGCATCCGTGCCCGGGAGAAACCCACGCGCCCTCCTCTCGAATGGCATCATCGGTGCGCGACCCAACGCGTCAGGCTTTCACTTTTCCGCGGTGCCCCTAGTGTGCCGTCAGCAGGATCTCATTCACATGACCACCAGTTACCAGCACAAGGCGGGCGACCTTCACTTCCTCAAGCGCCTCAATCGCAGCGCCATCCTCGAACTGGTACGTCGTACTCCCGGGCTCACCCGGGCCGATATTGCCACCCACGCACAGCTGACCAAGGCCACCGTCGGAGCCGGCGTGCAGTCGCTGCTGCACCAGGGCTGGCTGCGCGAGGGCGAGCTGCAGAAGAGCAGTGGCGGCCGCCCGGGGCGCGCCCTGCATCTCAGCGACGACAACCATGTGCTGCTCGGGGCCGAGGTGGGCGTACACGGCCTGCGCCTGGTCGCCTGCACTCTCTCCGGCCAGCTGCTCGAATCGCACCACGAGCATCTCGTGCCGACCACGCCGGAGGTCACCGCCGAGTTGCTTGCGCAGCAGTTGGATGAGCTGCTGCGCACCGCATCGGTGAAGGAACGCCACTGCCTGGGGCTGGGTGTCGCCCTGCCAGGCCCTATCGCGCCGGGCAAGTCCGTACTACGCCTGGCGCCCAATCTGGGCTGGCGCGACATTCGCTTTCTCGACCTGCTGCGTCCACACCTGCCGCACCTGGTAGGCACCTGGCTGATGGACAACGAGGCCAAGTCGGCGGCCTTCGGCGAACTCTATTTCCGCACCGGCAACATTCCCGAGTCGCTGATGTACGTCAGTGCGGGTACCGGGATCGGCAGCGGCATGGTCGAGGGTAGCCACCTGCCCTTGGTGGCCCGCGGCGTCCAGGGGTTGGCCGGCGAGATCGGCCACACCGTGCTGCAGCCCGGCGGTCTCTACTGCCATTGCGGCAACCGCGGCTGTGCCGAAACCCTGGTCAGCGGCTGGTCGATCCGCGCCGCACTGGGTATCGCCGAAGAGCAGGACCTCATCGAAACCCTGCTGCCCCGCCTGAACGACCCCGACGTACAGGTCACGCTGCGCCGGGCCGGCGAGGCGTTGGGCATTCTGCTGCTCAATCTTCACCATACCCACAACCCCTCCGAGATCGTGCTGGGCGGCTCGCTGACCCGGCTGGGCGAAGCGTTGCTCTCTCCCGCCCTCGACTACTTCAAGGCCAATCAGAACCGGCTGTTGGGAACGACCCAGCAGGTCCCGCTGCGGGTGATCGATGACTCCACCTTCGTCGCCGCCCGCGGCGCCGCGGCCCAGGTGCTGGCCAGTACCATCCATGGGCCGAGCGACCTGATCTGAACATTGGAGCCACGCCTGATCGACCAGTGTCGGGCCAGAGAGCTAAGTTAAGAGATTGAACTTATCCGATGCGTCACTCAGGATACCCCCGGGCGTCCTGCAAAGGCGCCCGGTGTACTGCCAGGCGCTGCCGCAGGATCTGCTGCCCGAGCCGCTGCGTGACGGCAACCCCTGGGGTGTGCCACGGTTGGTTGATGGCAAACACTCGATGGCAAACGCGAGGCATGAGACGTGAACGACGCTAACAAGACCACCGCTTATCTTCCCCAGGATGTGGAGCAGGCCCTGCTGGTGGGCCGCGTATGGCGTGACGACGGCCCCGTCCTGGTAGTGGTGCGCCGAGGGGAGGTGATCGACATCTCCGCCCAGTGCGACTGCATGGCCGATCTTCTCGACCGCGACGATGCCGCCGCCTTCGCGCGTAGCGTGGAAGGCGAGTCGCTGGGCCCTGTTGCCACTCTGCTGCAGAACTCCCTAGCCGAGCCGCAGCAAGCGCCCTACCTGCTCGCGCCCTGCGACGTGCAGGCGATCAAGGCCTGCGGCGTCACCTTCGCCGTGAGCCTGCTGGAGCGAGTGATCGAGGAGCAGGCCGGCGGCGATGCGGCCAAGGCCAGCCAACTGCGTGCCGAACTCAACGAGGTGATCGGCCAGGACCTGTCGCGCATTGCCCCGGGTTCCGACGAGGCCATGGCGCTCAAGACGGCGCTGCAGGCCCGCGGCGCCTGGTCGCAGTACATGGAGGTGGGCCTCGGCCCCGACGCCGAGGTGTTCACCAAGGCGCAGCCGCTCTCCTCGGTGGGTTTCGGCGCTCGGGTGGGCCTGCATCCGGCCTCGAAATGGAACAACCCCGAGCCGGAGATCGTGCTGGCGGTGGATGCCCAGGGCGAACCCAAGGGCGCCACGCTGGGCAACGACGTCAACCTGCGCGACGTCGAGGGCCGCAGCGCCCTGCTGCTGGGCAAGGCCAAGGACAACAATGCCTCCTGCGCCATCGGTCCGTTCATTCGGCTGTTCGACGAGAGCTTCACGCTGAACAGCGTACGCCAGGCCCACGTGACACTGCGCATCGAGGGCGAGGACGACGGCTTCCTGCTCGAAGGCGAGAGCGACATGCGCGAGATCAGCCGCGACCCGCTGGACCTGGTGCGCCAGACCGTCGGTGCGCATCACCAGTACCCGGACGGCTTCATGCTATTCCTCGGCACCATGTTCTCGCCGATCCAGGACCGCGACGGCGAGGGCCAGGGCTTCACCCACCATATCGGCGACAGCGTCACCATCGCCACCCCGGCACTGGGTGCCTTGGTCAATCGCGTCGACCGCTCCGACAGGCTGCCACCCTGGACCTTCGGTATACGCCAGTGGCGAGCCCATCGCCGCTAGGCTTCGTCCGGAAAGTGCCTGCGCTTGGCCATACGGCGTTAAAAATCAGCTCAAAGTACTCATTTACACCTCGTAAACTCCGTCTTTGGACTCGCGACATCCCTGTCGCTCGCTCTTCGAGCAGCGGAGCTGCCCAAATCGGCTTCCCTGCCGATTTGTCGCTGATTTTTGCCTTGCGACCCACAAGGATGTGGGAAGTGCGTTGGCCCGTAGGGAACGGGCCTAGCCCTGGCCTTCGCTCGCCGACTTTTCAGACGAAGCCTAGGCCTCGTCCGACAAGAGCCGACGCAGCGACAAGGCGGCATTTCCATCCTGTCGCTGCGACCTAGGCAGCATTGCCTATATGTTGAACATATGGCACTTTGCGAGGCAAATCATCGCCATGAGCTGCCATGACCGCCAAGCCGCCGAAGCGCCCCGCAAAGCCTGCCCGCCCCAGCGTGGTGGAGTATCTCGCCGAAGCCATCTTTTCCGGGCGCTACCAACCCGGCGACTTCGTCCCCAAGGAGATCGATCTCTGCGAGCAGTTCGCCATCAACCGCTCGGCGGTGAGGAGCGACCTGCGCCAGTTGGTCGACGTCGGCATCATCGCGCGAATCTCGGGCCACGGCTCCAAGGTGCGCGACTACGAGGAGTGGAACATTCTCGATCCTTCGGTGACCGAGTGGATGACCCGCTATGCCTCGCCCAACCCGCGCATCCAGCGTGAGATCCTGGCCTTCCGCCTGGACGTCGAGCCCTATGTGGCAATGACGGCCGCACGGCGTGCCAAGGCCCTCGACCTGGTCGCCATCGAGGAGGCGCTGGAGGGCATGAGCCGCTACCTGCATGCCGTGAGCGCAGAGGAGCGGCAGCGCTACAGCGAGCATGACGTCGCCTTCCACGTCGCCATCTTCAAGGCCAGCCACAACATCGTCTGGGCGCAGCTCTCGCATATCCTGCGCCCCTCGATTCACCTGCTGGTGGAAACCTCGAACGACAGTACCGCCGACCCCGTGGCCAGCTTCGAACGCCACCGCCGGGTGATGGAGGCGATTCGCGCCCGCCAGCCACGCGAGGCATTCCTCGCCGCCCGTGACGTGCTGCAGGGCACGGCCGACGCACTGGGCATCGAGCCGGGAGATGGGACATTGGGCAGTTGGCTCGAGGTGGAGCCCACCACTACGCCTTGAAGGCCGGCGAGTTCAGGCCGCGAACGCCAGGCTTCACACGGAACAGGCTGCCTGCCAGCGCCTCCTGGTCGCGACCGTCGGCCGCAGTAGTAATGTAGAGCTGCTCCAGCCCGGGTCCGCCGAAGGTGCAGGAGGTTACCCGCGAAGCGGGCAGTATCAGGGTTTCGTCCAATGTACCATCGGGCAAAAAACGGCTGACACGCCCGCCGCCCCAGTGGGCGACCCACAGGCCACCCTCGGCGTCGCAGGTCATGCCATCCGGGTAGCCCTGGGTACCGCGGAAGCGCAGGTGCTCGCGCTTGCCGCTCAGCTCACCGCCCGTCGCAAGATCGAAGGCATAGACGATGCCGGCCGCCGTGTCGCTGTGGTAGAGCGTCCCGCCGTCGGGGCTGACGGCGGGACCGTTGGCGACGCCGTAGCCAGAGTCGACCCGGCGCAGATTCGCGCCGTCGAGGCAGTAAAGGGCACCCCGGCCCGGCTCGCCGCTCTCCTTCTCATTCTCGCTCATGGAGCCGAACCAGAGCCGCCCCCGGGTATCCACCGTCGCGTCGTTGAAGCGATTGCCCACCGGCTCCTCGGGCGTGGCCCATTCGCCGACGATACGCGGCCCGTTCTCGTCGAGACGCAGGTGCACCAGCCGCGAGGCGAGCCCGGCGATGAAGCCGTCACCGTCGGCCCGCGGCGCCAGCCAGCAGCACGGCTCGTCGAGCTCCCAGCCGCAGGTCCCGCCGCTGGCATAATCATGCACATGCAGGGTACGCCCAAGAATATCGACGAACAGCAGTTGGCCGGCCGGCCCTCGCTCGGGGCACCACAGCGGGCCTTCGCCCAGCCGTGCCCTGCCCCGCCAAGCGCATTGGATCATCGAACCGTCCACCATGCGTCGCTCGCCTCCCAGCCGGCTCAATGCGAATGCCTCGGCACTTCGGCGCCACGCGACCCTCGCAGGAAATCGAAGTCGCAGCCCTCGTCGGCCTGCAACACCCGCTCGATGTAGAGCTGGCGATAGCCGCCGTCGCTGGCGATCCGGCGCGACTGGGCGGTGGGATCACTCTCGGCCAGGCGCGCCTCGAGCTCGGCATCGCCGATGTCCAGGTGCAGCGTGCCGGCACCGCAGTCGAGCTCGATCCAGTCGCCATCGCGCACCGCGGCAAGCGGCCCGCCGGCGGCGGCCTCCGGCGCCACGTGCAGCACCACGGTGCCGTAGGCGGTGCCGCTCATGCGCGCATCGGAGATGCGCACCATGTCGGTCACGCCCTGTTCGAGCAGCTTCGCCGGCAGACCCATGTTGCCGACCTCGGCCATACCGTGATAGCCGCGCGGCCCGCAGTTCTTCAGCACCAGCACGCTGCTGGCATCGACTTCGAGAGCGGGATCGTTGATACGCGCCTTGTAGTCGTCGAAGTCCTCGAACACCACCGCCCGGCCGCGATGAGTCATCAACTCGGGGCTCGCCGCAGAAGGCTTGAGCACCGCTCCGCGCGGCGCCAGGTTGCCGTGCAGCACGCACATGCCGCCATCTTCGCGCAGGGGGTTGTCCAGCGGGCGGATCACCTCGCCGTTGTAGAGCGGCGCGTCCTTGACGTTGTCCCACAGCGTCCTGCCGTTGACCGTCAGCGCTTCCTTGTGCGGCAGGAGCTCGGCCTCGCCCAGCCGGCGCAGCACCGCAGGCAGGCCGCCAGCATAGTAGAACTCCTCCATCAGGAAGCGCCCCGAGGGCTGCAGGTCGACGATGGTCGGCGTGCCGCGCCCGATGCGGCTCCAGTCGTCGAGGTCGAGCTCGACGCCGATGCGCCCGGCAATCGCCTTGAGATGGATCACGGCGTTGGTCGAGCCGCCGATCGCGGCATTGGTGCGAATGGCATTCTCGAAGGCCTGCTTGGTCAGGATCTTCGACAGGCGCAGATCCTCCTCGACCATCTCGACGATGCGATTGCCGGAGAGGTGCGCCAGCACGTAGCGCCGCGAATCCACCGCCGGGATCGCCGCGTTGTGCGGTAGCGAGGTGCCCAGGGATTCCGCCATGCAGGCCATGGTCGAGGCCGTGCCCATGGTGTTGCAGGTGCCCGCCGAGCGCGACATGCCGGCCTCGGCGGCCATGAACTCGTGGATCGATATCTTGCCGGCCTTGACCTGCTCCGACAGTTGCCAGACCACGGTGCCCGACCCGATGTCCTTGCCCTCGTGCTTGCCGTTGAGCATCGGCCCGCCGGTCACCACGATGGTGGGGATGTCGCAGCTCGCCGCCCCCATCAGCAGCGCCGGCGTGGTCTTGTCGCAGCCCACCAGCAGCACCACCGCATCCAGCGGGTTGCCGCGGATCGACTCCTCCACGTCCATGCTCGCCAGGTTGCGGGTGAACATCGCCGTGGGCCGCAGCAACGACTCACCGTTGGAGAAGACAGGAAACTCCACGGGATAGCCGCCCGCTTCCAGCACGCCCTTCTTGACGTGCTCGGCCAGCTTGCGGAAATGCGCATTGCAGGGCGTGAGCTCCGACCAGGTGTTGCAGATGCCGATGATCGGCTTACCCTCGAACTCGTGGTCCGGAATGCCCTGGTTCTTCATCCAGCTGCGGTACATGAAGCCGTTCTTGTCGGCGGTGCCGAACCACTGGGCGCTGCGCAAGGGACGCTTGCGGTCGGTCATACGAGGTCTCCTGAAACCGAAGGATCATGCACGCTGACGTCGGGTCTGCTTCCAGCGGTCGAACATCACCGCCAGCAGCAGGATCGCGCCGCGTACCAGGTACTGATAGAAGGTGGGAACGTTGAGCAGGCCCATGGCGTTCTGCACGCAGCCCATGATCAGCACGCCCACCAGCACGCCGGTGATGGTGGCCACGCCGCCGGAGAGCGCCACGCCGCCCAGTACGCAGGCAGAGATGACAGCCAGCTCCAGGCCCATCGAGGTGTTGGGATCGCCCAGCCCCATGCGCGAGGTGAGCAGCACGCCGGCGATGCCGGCCACCACGCCCTGCAGCCCGAAGACGATGATCTTGAGGCGGCGCACGTTGACCCCGGCCAGCGCCGCCGCCTCGGCGTTGCCGCCGGTGGCCAGCACGTTGCGCCCAAACGCGGTCATGTTGAGCAGCACGCCGAAAATCACGAAGCAGGCGATCATGGTCCACACCGGCAGCGTCAGTCCGAGGAAGGAGGCGCTGCCCAGGTCGAAGAACTCGGGCACGGTGATCATCACCGCATCGCCGCCGGAGGTGATGTAGGCCAGGCCGCGCACGAACTCCATGGCGGCGAGCGTGGCGATCAACGAATTGATGCCGAACTTCGCCACCACGAAGCCGTTGAAGGCGCCGACTGCGCCCCCGGCGAGCACGCCGCCGAGTACGCCGATCAAGACGCTGCCCGAGGCGGAAGTGACCACGGCGGCAACGACGCCGGCGAAGGCGACGATGGAGGCCACCGACAGATCGACCTCGCCCAGCGCCAGCACCATCATCATGGTGGTGGCGATGGTGCCGATCAGGGTAATGGAGAGCAGCAGGCCGACCATGTTGCGCCCGGTGAGGAAGCCGGGAATGAACACGGCCAGGGCGACGAACAGGATCACGAAGATGGCGATCAGCCCGGACGTATCGAGCAGGGTGCGCAGGGGCTTGGGCAGCCCCCGGCGCGGGGGCGCCGCAGCCGTGCTGCCATCTCCCCCCGCGAGCTTGTGGGTTGTCATGTGAAATCCTCTGATTGCACTTGTCGGTAAAGTCTTTTCGGTAAGCTCAAGCAGGCAGCGCCAGTCCCAGCAGGCGCTGCTGGGTGGCCTCCCGGCGCGGCACGATGTCGACCAGCGCACCGTCGCGCATCACGCCGATGCGATCGCAGATGGAGCTCACCTCGGCCAGGTCGCTGGAGATCACGACGACGCTCTTGCCCTGCTCGGTCAGCTCGAAGAGCAGGTTGTAGATGTCGCGACGCGCGCCCACGTCGATGCCGCGGGTGGGCTCGTCCATCACGAACAGATCGATCTTCTCGGCCAGCCAGCGCGCCAGGATCACCTTCTGCTGGTTGCCGCCGGAGAGCTTGCCGATGGGCGTGCGCGGCCCCGGCGTCTTGATGCTCAGCCGCCCGATGTAGTCCTCGGCATTGGCACGTTCGCGCCGCGGGTCGCGCAGCACCCCCCAGCGCTTGAAGAAGCGCCGGCAGCTGATGTTGAGGTTGTCGGCCACGCTGGCGACGGGAAAGATGCCCTGCGACTTGCGATCCTCGGGACACATGGCGATGCCCCGGCGAATGGCCTCACCGGGGCTGGCGAAGCGCCGTGCCACACCCTGGAAGCGCACCTCGCCCGACTTGGCGGTCTCGGCGCCACACACCAGACGCATCAACTCGCTGCGCCCCGCTCCCACCAGCCCGAACAGGCCGAATACCTCGCCGCGCTTCACCTCGAAGCTCACCGGTGCCTTGAGCCCCCTGCCCTCGATAGCGTCGATCTCGAGCATCACCTCGCCCTGCTCGCGCTCGCGGTAGCCGTAGACGTCCTCGATGTCGCGGCCGACCATCTCGCTGACCAGGGTGTCGTTATCCAGCGCATCGAGGTTCTCGTGGGTGCGGATGTGCTTGCCGTCGCGGAACACGGTGACCGCATCGCACATCTTGAAGACTTCCTCCATGCGGTGGGTGACGTAGAGCACCACGCGGCCCTCGTCGCGCAGGCGCTTGACGATGCGCTCGAGCTGGCGCGTCTCCTGCACCGACAGGCTGCTGGTCGGCTCGTCGAAGGCGATGATGCGGGCGTCGCGCAGCAGCGCGCGGCCGATCTCGATCATCTGCTGCTGGCCGATGGAGAGGTCGCGCACCTTGGTCGAAGGGTGAATGTTCCCCTCACCGAGCTCCTCGAGCATGCGCATCGCTCGCTCGCGCAGCCGCCGCCGGTCGATGAAGCCATGATGGGCCGGCAGTTGGCCGAGCAGGAGGTTCTCGGCCACCGACATGTTGGGCGCCAGTGTCAGCTCCTGATAGATGATCGCGATGCCCTGGCCGAGTGCCTCGCGGGCGTTGGCGAACACATGGCGCTCGCCGTCGATCCACAGCGCCCCTTCGCTGACGCGGTTGACCCCGCTGAGCACCTTGAGCAGCGTCGACTTGCCGGCGCCGTTCTCGCCCATCAGCGCGTGTACCTGGCCGGCATGGACACCGAAGCTGACCTTGTCGAGCGCCCGCACGCCGGGGAAGGCCACGCTGATGCCGTCGAATCGAAGAAAGGGTTCGGTCATGTCGCTCTCCCGTCACCGCGATACGTCACCTTCACAGCCCGAGTTCGGCGCGCACGTCCTGCCAGTTGTCGCGCGTCATCAGGGTGCCGGTGGTCTCGGTATTGGCTGGCGGCTCCTCGCCCTCGGTGATCCAGCGGTAGAGGTTCTCGGCGGTTTGCTGGCCATGCATGGTGGAACTCACCGCCACGGTGCCGTGGAAACCGGTCGGATTGCTGCGCGAGAACTCGGCGAAGGCTGCACCCGAGCCGTTGATGCCCACGCCGATCACGTCCTCGGCGGCAAGGCCGTACTGCTCGGTGGCACGCACGCCGCCCAGCACGCTCTCCTCGTTGAGGGCGTAGATGATCCAATGCTCGAACTCGCCGCGCTGGGAGATGACCGGCGAGGCGGCCGAGAAGGCGCTGCTGGTATCGGTGTTCTGCTGGGGCGCGTCGAAGACGTTCTCGGCGGGGAAGCCCCACTCCACCAGTGCGTCGGTGGCACCGTCGGTGCGCTCCTTGGCGGTGGGCAGCTCGTTGTTGGTGATGCGCAGGGCCGCGACCTCCTGCGGGTCCCAGCCGCGCGCCTCCATTTCGGCGGCAATCGCCTCGCCGACCTGCTGGCCGATCTTGTAGCCCGACATGCCCAGGTGCGGCACGCCCTCGAGCGGCTCACCGTTACCGTTCACGAACTGGTCGTCGACCGTGACCACCTTCATGCCGTACTGGTTGGCACGATTCATGATCGCCGAGCCCAGGCGAACGTCGGGCGGGCAGATGACGAAGCCCTGGGCACCTTGTGAGTAGAGGTTGTCGATGGCGCTGAGCACCTCCTGGCCGTCTTCGCCGCCCAGCCGGACGACGCGGAAGCCTAGCTCCTCCCCCACCTGCGTCGCGGCCTGCTGCTCGTTGATGAACCAGGCCTGCTCGGGCTTCTTGACGATGAAGCCGATACGGACGTCGTCCTGCGCCTGGGCGCTGCCCAGCGCTGCCAACGTCAAGGCGCCACCCAGCGTCAAACGGGAAAGTGTGGTTGTGATTGGCATGTGTCGTCTCCTGCTGCGGAGGGTTGTTGTTGTCGCAGCGACGCGGTCGTCGCGGATACAGCCGCTACAGTAGACAGCCCTGACATAACCAACCAATATGCGTTAGGCAAAAAATCAATATACAAAAACATATCGACAGACGAAGCAGAGAGGCGCCATGCGCACCCTGAACGACGACTGGTTCCTGCAAGCACGACTAAAGTTGCGCCATCTCCAGCTCTTTCGCGCCCTCGACGAGCATCGCAACCTGCATCGCGCGGCCGCACGGCTGGGCATTAGCCAGCCGGCCGCCTCGAAGCTGTTGAGCGACGTCGAAGCCCAGCTGGGCGTCAAGCTGTTCGACCGTCATCCACGCGGGCTCGACCCGAACTGGTACGGGGAGGTCATGGTCCGGCATGCCCAGGCCATGCTTTCGGAACTGCACAACACCGGCGAGGAACTCAATGCCCTGTTCGAGGGCAATGCCGGCAAGGTGGCCATCGGCACGGTGATGGCGCCTGCGGTGACGCTGCTGGCCAGCGCCATCGAGCGGGTGCATCGAAGCCACCCCAGGCTCAAGGTCAGCGTCGAGGTCGACGTCAGCAAGCGACTGGTGCCGAGGCTGCTGGAAGGCGAACTCGATTTCGCCATCACGCGGATACCGGCCGGCTTCTCGTCCGAACCGTTCGTGTTCGAGGAGATCGGGGAGGAAGAGATCTGCTTCGTGTGTCGCGAAGGACACCCGCTCTCGGGGGCAGAACCGCTGACGCTGGAGGCCATGGCTGCCTATCCCTGGGCGCTCCAGCCCCAGGGAGCGCTGATGCGCCAGCGGGTCGACGCGCTGTTTCTCTACCACGGTGTCGAGCCGCCAGCGCAGGTCGTCGACACCACCGACATACTGGTGGCGCTGGCCCTGATCGACCGCTCGGATACGATCACGGCCACCACGCGCCAGGTGGCCGAGCTGCTGTGCGCCCCGACGCGCTTTCGCATCCTGCCTTTCAGTCAACGGCTCAGCGTGCAGCCGTTCGGCCTGGTAAGCCTGCGCCGCCGTCGCCCCTCCCCGGGGGCGGCGACGCTGATGGGCATGTTGCGGGAACTGGTAGCCCATCAGCGCCAGCAAGGACTCCTCTAGGGAAACACCGCGCAAATGGCTGCGCTTCTCCCCTACCTCACTCGATAAAGGGCTCCGTCGGTTCTCTCCAGGCAGCGAGGCAGGCGTCCGCCACATGGCGCAGCGGGGCCAAGTCCACATCGCTGCGACGCTGTCGGATCAGTTCGGCGAATCGGGCGTAGAGGCCCGGGTACTCGCGCTCCTCGGCGTCGAGCAGGCACTGGCCGTCGATCTCCAGCCGGCGGCCGCCCTGCAGTAGGCTGAGGCGCCCCGCATCGGTCTCGACGTGAATGCTCCAGATCGGCGGGCTCGGCTGGCGAAAATCGAAGTCGGCCACGATCGGCGTGCCCTCGGTATCGCTGAAGGTCAGCGCCGCAGCGATGGGCGCCTGGCAGTTGCTCGGCACCCACAGCCGCGCATCGCGCAAGAAGAAGGCGCGAGGCAGAATCTCGGTGGCGATCGACAGCGCGTTGATCCCGGGGTCGAACACCCCCATGCCGGCCGGCTCCCAAATCCACGCCTGCCCGGGGTGCCACACCCGCACGTCCTCCCGCCAGTCGATCTCGACCCGCTTTATGCGCCGCTCCCTCAACCAGTCGCGAGCCTCCGACACGCCCGGGGCGAAGCGTGAATGCCAGGCGGCGAACAGCGTGCAGCCCTGCCGCTCGGCCAATTCGACCAGATCCGCCACCTCGCTCAGGGTCGCCCCGGGCGGCTTCTCCAGCAGCACGCTCCTGCCCTGCTCCAGCGCGATGCGCGCCTGGGAGTAGCGCAGATGTGTCGGCGTACAGATGGCCACCGCTTCCAGTTCGGGGTGCGCCTCTAGCATCTCGCCCAGGGCGGCGTATCCGGGCACCGCCGCATGGCCCGTGTGAGGGTCTGCCGTTGCCACCAAGTGGAAATCGTGGCTTTCGGCCAGGGCCGGCAGGTGCTGGTCGCGGACGATCTTGCCCACCCCGACCAATCCTATGTTGATGGCAAACATCACGTTTCCTTCCTTTTCGAGCGCCAGTCGCTGCGGACAGCTTGAGAGAGTTTTATACGAAAGTACAAATTGAACATGACAAACAATATGTTGAACATACACCCCGTGCAATTCATCCACCAGCTGTCATGGCCGCCGTCTGGTCGTCGGGGGAATTTATCCAGGAGAACTATGCATGCGCTTGATTCAATGCGAACACCAAGGCCAGGTCCGTGCAGCCCGGGTCGAGAGTGACCGTGAGGTCCGCCTGCTCGATGCCGACACCTACACGCTTGCCCGACGCGCCATCGCCACGGGTCAGTCGCTGGCCGACGCCGTCGAGGCAGCGCAGACAGAGACCCGCCTCGACTACCAGCAACTGATCGACGAGAAACGCCTGCTGCCGCCACTGACCCACCCCGACCCGGCGCACTGCCTGGTGACCGGCACCGGCCTCACCCACCTGGGCAGTGCCGACACGCGCTCGGCCATGCATGCGAAAACACAGATGAGTGAAGCGGAACTCACCGATTCCATGCGCATGTTCAAGCTCGGCGTGGAGGGCGGCAAGCCCGCCCCCGGCGAGACCGGCGCCCAGCCGGAGTGGTTCTACAAGGGCGACGGCGACTGCATGGTCGCCCCGGAAACCGAGATCCCGGTGCCCGCCTTTGCCGCGGATGCCGGCGAGGAGCCGGAGCTGGCCGGGCTCTATGTGATCGGCGACGACAGCCGGCCCTGGCGGGTCGGCTACGCCATTGGCAACGAATTCTCCGACCATGTGACCGAACGCTTCAACTACCTGTGGCTGGCCCACTCCAAGCTGCGCGCCTGCAGCGTTGGCCCGGAACTGTGGGCGGGTGAGCTGCCCGACCACCTGGAAGGCGTCAGCCGCATCGTGCGCGGCGGCGAGACCGTCTGGGAGAAACCGTTCCTCACCGGCGAGGCCAACATGGCCCACAGCCTGGCCAACCTGGAGTATCACCACTTCAAGTATTCGGGCTTTCGTCGTCCCGGCGACGTGCACGTGCACTTCTTCGGCACCGCCACCCTGAGCTTCGCCGACGGCGTCCAGACCCGCGACGGCGACCGCTTCGAGATCAGCCTGACCGAGTTCGGTCGCCCCCTGCGCAATCCACTACGCTTTGAGGCGAACAGTGTCCCTATCGACGTGAAATCGCTTTAGGGGTGCAACAGACAAGGAGTTTATTTATGACCCTGGAAGGCAAGATGCTGATCGGCCGCGAGGCCGTCAGCGGCAGTTCCACGCCCATCAATGGCGTCAATCCCGCCACCGGCGAGACGTTGGAACCCACTTATGTCGGCGGTAGCAAGGCTGAGGTCGAACGCGCCTGTGAACTGGCCGAGGCAGCGTTCGGCACTTACCGCGAGACCACGCTGGAGCAGCGTGCGGCGTTTCTCGAGACGGTCGCCTCCGAGATCGAAGCCATCGGCGACGCATTGATCGAGCGCGCCATGGCCGAGACCGGCCTGCCCCGGGCGCGCCTCGAGGGCGAGCGCGGCCGTACCTGCGGCCAGTTGCGTCTGTTCGCTTCCGTGGTGCGCGCCGGCGAATTTCTCGATCTGCGTATCGACCCGGCCCTGCCCGAGCGTCAGCCGCTGCCCCGCGCCGACCTGCGCCAGCGCCACATTCCGCTCGGCCCCGTCGCGGTGTTCGGTGCCTCGAACTTCCCGCTGGCCTTCTCGGTGGCCGGCGGCGATACCGCCTCGGCGCTGGCCGCCGGCTGCCCGGTGATCGTCAAGGGCCACTCCGCCCACCCCGGTACCTCGGAGCTGGTCGGCCGTGCGGTACAGCAGGCGGTGGAGAAGTGCGGCCTGCCCGAAGGGGTGTTCTCGCTGCTGTTCGGCTCGGGCAGCGAGATCGGCCAGGCGCTGGTCAGTGACCCGCGCATCCAGGCGGTGGGCTTCACCGGCTCCCGCGGTGGCGGCACGGCGCTGATGAAGACCGCGCAGTCACGCCCGCAGCCGATCCCGGTCTACGCCGAGATGAGCTCGATCAACCCGGTGCTCCTGCTGCCCGAGGCCCTCAAGGCACGCGGTGCCCAGCTCGCCGAGGGCTTCGTCGCCTCGCTCAACATGGGCGCCGGGCAGTTCTGCACCAACCCGGGCCTGGTGATCGCGGTGAAGGGTCCCGCGCTTTCCGCCTTCATCGAGGCCGCGGCGGATGCGGTGAAGCAGAGTGGCGCCCAGACCATGCTCACCCCGGGCATCCACGCCGCCTACGAGCAGGGCGTGGGCCGGCTGGCGAGTAACAGCAAGGTCAGGGAAGCGGCCCGCGGCCAGGTGGGCGAGTCGGCCCATGCCTGCCAGGCGGGGCTCTACGTCACCGCAGCCGAGGCGTTTCTCTCTGATCCCGAGCTGCAGGAAGAGGTGTTCGGCGCCACCTCGCTGGTGATCGAGTGCGCCGACCTGGAGGACGTGAAGCGCGTAGCCGGCCAGCTCGAAGGCCAGCTCACCGCCACCCTGCAGATGGACGACGGCGACCTGGACGCAGCGAAACAACTGCTGCCGATCCTCGAGCGCAAGGCGGGTCGCATTCTGGCCAACGGCTGGCCCACCGGCGTCGAGGTGTGTCACGCCATGGTTCACGGCGGGCCCTACCCGGCCACCTCCGACAGCCGTACCACCTCGGTGGGCAGCGCGGCGATCTTCCGCTTCCTGCGCCCGGTGTGCTACCAGGCCCTGCCCGAGGGCCTGCTGCCCGAGCCTCTGCGTGACGGCAACCCCTGGAGTGTGTCGCGGCTGGTCGACGGCAAGCGCGAGGTGTAGCGCCAAGCCCATAAATGTTCTGGAACCTTTGGCGGCCTGCGGGCCGCCTTTTTTGCTTGGGCGAGGCTTCAGCTCGTCAACCGCCGCACCGCCAGCTCCACGCCGCGCAGCTCGGCCAGCCCCTTCATGCGCCCGTAGAGCGGATAGCCGGGACGCGTGTCGCGACGCTGGTCGTCGAGGATGTGGTGGCCGTGGTCCGGCCGCAGCGGCAAGCGCGGGCCGCCCTCGCGTTCGCGACGACGCTCCTCCTCCACCAGCGCGGAGATCACCCCCACCATGTCGACGTCGCCACCCAGGTGATGCGCCTCGTGGAAGGTGCGCGGGTCGGCGGCCTCGCGCCGAGTGGAGCGCAGGTGGGCGAAGTAGATGCGTGGGCCGAAACGGCGCGCCATGGCGGCCAGGTCGATATCGTCACGAACGCCATAGGAGCCGGTGCACAGGGTCAAGCCATTGGCTTCGCTGGCTGCCGCATCGAGCAGCCACTGGGCGTCCTCGGGGGTGGACACCACCCGCGGCAGGCCGAACAGCGGACGCGGCGGGTCGTCCGGATGAATGGCCAGCCGTATACCGGCTTCCTCGGCTACCGGCACGATGGCGCACAGGAAATGGCCGAGATGCTCGCGCAGGCGCTCGGCGTCGATGTCGGCATAGGCGTCCAGCGCCGCCTGGAAGCGTGCCAGGGTATAGTGCTCCTCGGCCCCCGGCAGGCCGGCGATGATGGTGTCGATCAACGAATCGCGCCCGTCGGAATCGAGACCGTCGAGGTAGCGCCTGGCGTCGGCTTGTTCGGCATCGGTGTACTCGGCCTCGGCGCCGGGGCGCTTGAGCAGGTAGAGGTCGAAGGCGGCGAAGGCCATCTGGTCGAAGCGCAGCGCCAGCCCGCCGTCCGGCAAACGCCAGGCGAGGTCGGTACGGGTCCAGTCGAGTACCGGCATGAAGTTGTAGCAGACGATGTCGATACCGCAGGCCGACAGATTGCGCAGGGTCTCCTGGTAGGCGGCGATGTAGCGCTCGCGCTCAGGTGTGCCCTGCTTGATCGCCTCGTGCACCGGCACGCTCTCCACCACCGACCAGGAGAGCCCCGCGGCCTCGATCGTCGCCTTGCGCTCGGCAATGGCTTCCACCGGCCAGGCCGTGCCGTTGGGTATCTCGTGAAGCGCCGTCACGATGCCGGTGGCACCGGTCTGGCGAATCTCGTCGAGGGTGATCGGATCGCTGGGGCCGAACCAACGCCAGGTATGTTCCATGAAAGTCCTCGCGGTATCAGGTGGGAACGTCGAGCTGCGCAAGCGCGGCATCGAGGCCAAGGGTCGTCAGGCGCCGATAGGCCGACACCACCGACGCAACGAAGCCGGCGTGCTCAGCCAATGCCGGCGGAACCACGGCATCGAACTCGAGAAAGGCCAATACCAGAGCCTCGACATCCTCGGCGTGGGTTTCGTGCAGCAGGGCAAACGTGCCCGCCATGGGATCGTCGACGGCATGGACATTGCCGTGCAGATCGCTCCCGCCGGTGTAGCGGATCCACGCCGCCACGCCGAGTGCGGTGCAGGGTACCTGGCCTCCGGCCTCGAGCCGCGCCAGGGCGCCATGCAGCCAGCGCTGGGGCAACTTCTGCGAGCCGTCCATGGCGATCTGCTGCAGGCGATGACGCAGGCTGTCGTTGGCAAAGCGATAGAGCAGCTGTTCGGCGTAACCTTCGAGGTCGGTACCGGCTGGCATCGCCAGGGTCGGTGCCGCTTCACTCAGCATGTAGCGATGCAGCAGTGCCACCAGGTCGTCACGGCTCACCGCGTCGAACACCGTCTCGATGGCGTCCAGCGCGCCCAGGTAGGCGAGCAGCGAATGGCTGCCGTTGAGCATGCGCAGCTTCATGGTCTCGAACGGCGCGACGTCGGCGACCATCTCCACGCCCTCACCTTCCCAGGCGGGCCGGCCGAGAGGGAAGTCGTCCTCCACCACCCACTGCGAGAAGGCCTCCCCCACCACCGCGTTGGGATCCTCGACGCCCAGTTCGGCCAGGCGCGCGAAATCGACCTCCGTCATGGCCGGCACGATGCGATCGACCATGCTGCAGGGAAAGGCCACCTCGCGCTCGATCCAGGCGGCCAGCTCACCGTCGCGACAGGCAGCGAGCTGCACCACGGCCGTTCGTGTGCGCTTGCCGTTGTTCGGCATGTTGTCGCAGCACAGCACCGTGAACGGCGGGACTCCCGCCCTGCGCCGTCGGGCCAGGGCCTCGACCAGGATGCCCGGCGCCGTGCGCGGCGCCTGCGGATGATCGATGTCGTGGGCGACCAACGGGTCGTCGCGCAGCAGGCTGCCCTCGGCGGGATTGAGAAAGTAGCCCTTCTCGGTCACCGTCAGGGTGACGAGGCGAGTGTCGGGCGAGGCCATGCGCATGAGCAACGCCTCGAGATCGCGCCCCCACTGGCCGTCACCGTCGCGGTCGGCACGCTTGTCCTGACCCGTGAAAAGCGCCTCCTCGATCACGCCAATCTCGCGTAGCGTGACATGGTCGCGGTCGGCATATTCGGCGACATGGTAGTGGTAGCCGGCGTCGCGCAGCGCATCCACCAGCGCCACGCCGCCGCGCAGGTTGGCGCTACTCACCCCCCAGGCGCCGTCGCCGCTGCGCTGGCGATAGCGCTCCAGATAGACCGCCTGGTGGGCACGATGGAAGGCACCGAGCCCCAGGTGGACGATGCCGATGCGCCCGGTCGGCGCGACGGCGGATATGCGTGTCACGTCCTTCATCTTGCCCCCATCAACAGGTCGGGAAGCCACAGCGAAATGGCCGGTACGTAGGCCACCAGCAGCAGTACCGCGATATTGCACGCCAGGAACGGCAGGATCGCGCGGGCCACGGTAAGCATCTGCAGCTTGCCGATGCCCGAGACCACGAACAGGCACACTCCCACCGGCGGCGTGGTCAGGCCGATCATCAGGTTGAGTACCGCCATCACCGCGAAGTGCACCGGGTCCATGCCGACCCCGGTGGCCACCCCCAGCAGCGCTGGAAACAGGATGATCAGCGCCGCGATGGTCTCCATGAAGGCGCCGACGAAGAGCAGGATCAGGTTGAGGATCAGGATCACCACGATGGGGTTGTCGCTGATCATCATGATCAGTGCGGCGATCGTCTGCGGGATCTGCTGGCTGGTGAGGATCCAGCCGAACAGGTTGGCCAGGCCCACCAGCAGCAGCAGCGCCGACGAGGTCAGCACGGTGTCGGTGAGGATCGCCGGCAGCTTGCGCCAGGTCAGCCCCTTGTAGACGTACATGCCCACCACCAGCGCATAGAGGCTGGCGACGATAGAGGCCTCGGTGGGCGTGAAGAAGCCGCCGATGATGCCGTAGAGGATGATCGCGGTCATCAGCAGCGCCCAGAAGGCGGTGCGCCCTTCGCGCAGCAGCTCGCGCAGGGTGGCGCGGCGCTCCTTGGGATAGCCGCGCTTCACCGCCAACAGGTAGACGGTGATCATCATCGCCATGCCCAGCAGCAGGCCGGGCACGGCCCCGGCCAGGAACATGCGCCCCACCGAGACGCCTGCCAGCGAGCCGACGATGATCATCGGCACGCTGGGCGGGATGATCGGGCCGATGGTCGATGAAGCGGCGGTAACGGCGGCGGCGAACGGCTTGTCGTAGCCGGAGCGTGCCATGCCGGGAATCATCACCGAGCCAATACTGGCCGCATCGGCCACCGCGGTGCCGGAGATGCCACCGAAGATCATCGATCCACCCACATTGGCCAGGCCCAGGCCGCCGCGGATATGGCCGACCAGGGCATTCGAGAAGCGCACGATGTGCTCGGTAATGTTGCCGACGTTCATCAGGTTGCCGGCCAGCACGAAGCCGGGAATGCACAGCAGCACGAAGGTATCGATGCCGGAGTACATGCGCTGCGGCACGATGGTCAGCGAGATACCTTCGAGAAGCAGGTAGGCGAGCGACGAGATGCCCAGCGCAAAGGCGATGGGCAGACCCAGCACCAGCAGCACCAGGAACACGCCGAATAGCACCATCACTTCCATGTCGCGTCCTCCCGGTCGCTGTCGACGGGCGTCCGCCATGCTGCGGCCAGGCCTTCGACGAGGCCGATGGCGCTGTAGAACAGCACCAGGGCGTACAGCAGCACGGTGGAGAAGAAGATGTAGAGCATGGGCACCCTCAGGGTGGGCGAGGTCTGCCAGGCCCCGTTCTGGGCGAATTGCCAGGCGGCGGGCAGCGCCATCAGGGCGAAGCCACCGATCAGCAGACAGATCAGCGCCTGGTAGGCGCCGCGCGCGCGCAATCCCAGCAGGTGATGAAAGAGTTCGACGTTGACGTGCCGGTGGCGGCGGATCGCCACCCCGGCCGCCAGTGCCACCATGTAGATGAACAGGTAGCGTGACAGCTCCTCGGTCCAGGACAGGGTGAACGGCAGGAACAGTCGGCCCGAGATCTGCAGCAGTACGGTCGCGGCAATCCCTATCAGGGCCAGGTTGGCGAGTAGTACGAACAGGGTATCCACCCAGCCGATGACACGGCCCAGCGGCCCCTGGAGCCTGGGCACCGCGGACAGGGCGTCGAGGCTGGCCATTACTTCCTGACCGTCGGGTTCGCCCTCGCCACGCTGCGGAGAAATATCCATAGACGTTCCTCGCTAGGGTCCGCCGGACCCATGGGGAATGGGCGGGCACGGGCCCGCCCGGGTGGATCAAAGATTCTGGATGGCGTCGAACAGCGCGCGCTGTTCATCGTCGAGAGCCGCTTCCACGGCCGGCCGCGCCTTCTCGGCGAAGGCCTCGGTATCGACCTCGACGAACTCCATGCCGCGCTCCTGCAGGGCCTGCTCCAGGCGCTGCTGGTCCTCCTCGAACAACTCGGCCTGATAGGTCTGCATCTCCTGGGCCGCATCGCGCACGATCTGCTGCAGCTCCTCGGGCATGCTCTCGAGCCGGTTGCGGCCAATCACCACGTAGATCCAGCTACGCACGTGGCCGGTCAGGTTCACGTAGTCCTGCACCTCGTTGAAGCTGGCGCTCTCGATCAGGCTGAGCGGGTTCTCCTGGGCCTGGATGGTGTTCTGCTGCAGGGCGGTGAAGACCTCGCTGAAAGCCATCGGCGTGGGCCTTGCGCCCAGTGCCTCCCAGGTGTCGACGAACAGCGGCACGTTGGGCACACGCAGGCGAATGCCGTCGAGGTCGTCGGGGTGGCGGATCGGCCGGTTGGAGGTCAGCTCACGCGGCCCACGCTCGAACCAGGCCAGCGGCACCAGGTTGGCGCGCTCGGTGATCTGCGCCTCGATCTGCTCGCCGATCTCGCTCTCCACCGCCTGGCGCAGGTGCTCGGCATCGCGGAACGCATAGGGCACCGCCATCATCGCCGCCTTCGGCGCCCAGTTCTGCAGGCTCTCCCCGGTGATGGTCATGTCGGCGGTGCCGAGCTGGATGCTGTTGATCACGTCCATCTCGTTGCCGAGCTGCTCGTTGGGATAGATCTGCACCTCGATGCGCCCGTCCGAATTCTCCTCGACGAGTTCCTTGAAGCGCTCGGCGGCCTGGTGCCAGATGTTCTGCTCATTGGCCAGGTGGCCGAATTTCAGCGTGACGTCGGCGGCCAGCGCGGTCTGGCTGGCAATCAGGGCCGTCCCGAGGACGGCGCCGGTAATGAGTCGTTTGATCATGACGTAGCTCCTTGTTTTGCTGTTCAAGCGGTTATTGCTGTTATGTGCATCGCTGTGGCGATGCCGCTGTCGCATCGAGCTGGCTCAGGCACGGATGTCGGCACCGATGCCAATCAGCACCTTGCGAGCCCTTTCGGGATGATGGTCGAGCATGTCGATGGCCCCGGGCATGTCGTCGAAAGGCAGGCGGTGACTGACCAGCGCCAGCGGATCGAGACGCCCCGATGCCATGCGCTCGAGCACATCCGGAAACTTGCGGTTGTTGAGCCGCGAGCCGACCAGGGTCAGCTCCTTCTTGATCACCTCCAGTTGCACCAGGTCGCTGGGCGTGGGGTTGAAGCCGAGCAGGCCGATACGCCCCGCCGGTGAGGCGATGCGCAGCATCTGCGGCAGCAAGGCCGGTACGCAGGCGGCATCGGCGATCAGCGGGATGCCCTCGCCGCCGGTCAATTCGCTCGCTGCGGCCTCGACATCGTCCTTGCCGTGCCAGGTACGCGTGGCGCCGAGTTCACGGGCCGTGGCCAGGCGCTCGTCGATCAGGTCGATGACGGTGATGTCCTCGATGCCCAGGGCGCGGGCCATCTGCAGGATGGTCAGGCCGATCACGCCGGCGCCATAGACCAGCAGGCGGTCGCCGCGCAGCGGCTGCATCCGCTCCAGCACGTTGGCGGCGATGGAATAGGGCTCCACCAAGGCACCGGCTTCCAGCGCCAACCCCTCGGGCAGCAGATGGACATTGGCCGCCGGCACGTTGACCCACTCCTCGAAGCCGCCATTCCGGTGCACGCCGATCACCTGCAGCGAGCTGCACACGTTGGGGCGGCCGATACGACACGGATAGCACTTACCGCAGCTGACCACCGGATCGATGCACACCCGGGCGCCGACCTCGATGCCCTCGACCCCCTCGCCGAGCGCCTCGACCGTGCCGGCGAACTCATGACCGGTGATGCGTGGGAAGCGCACGAAGGCGTTGTCGCCATGGATGATGTGCATGTCCGAGCCGCAGATCCCGGCGAAGGCCACTTTCACCAGCACCTCGCCGGCAGCGGCGCGGGGCACCTCGGCCTCGACAACGGCGTAGTCCAGCGGCGCGTTTACCTGAAAGGCTTTCATCGATACGTTCTCCTCACCAATGCCACAGGGTGCCGTCCTCCAGCCGGTTGACCGGCAGGCTGGCGCGCTTGTAGGGGTATTGCCTGGCCAAGGCTTCGTCGATATCGACGCCATGCCCCGGCGCTTCGCCGACGAGGAAATGGCCGTCCTCGAAGCGGTAGTCGTGGGGGAAGACGGCGTCGGTCTCCGGCGTGTGGGGCATGTGCTCCTGGATACCGAAGTTGGGCACCCAGGTGTCGAAGTGGATCGCCGCGCCCAGGCACACCGGCGACAGGTCCGTCGGCCCATGGAAGCCGGTGCGCACGTGATAGAGCGCGGCCAGGTCGGCGATGCGCCGCACGTGGGTGATGCCGCCGCCGTGGGAGAGCGGCGTGCGCACGTAGTCGATCCACTGGTTCTCGAGCAGCTCGCGGTAGTCGTGGATCGAGTTGAACACCTCCCCCACCGCCAGCGGCGTGGTGGTGTGCTGGCGAATCAGGCGAAAGCTCTCCTGGTTCTCGGCCGGCACGCAGTCCTCGAGCCAGAACAGGTGGTAAGGCTCCACCGCCTTGCCCAGGCGCGCCGCCTCGATGGGTGTCAGGCGGTGGTGCACGTCGTGCAGCACGTGAAGCTCGTCGCCGAAGCGCTCGCGCACCGCGGCGAACAGCTTGGGCACGTGATTGAGATACTTCTCGGTGCTCCACACGTGCTCGGCGGGCAGCTCGGCATCCGCCGGCTCGTAGCGCTCGCCCTCGTGCTTGGCCACGCCGTAGATGGTGGGAATGCCGGGCACCCCGGCCTGCACCCGCACCGCCCGGTAGCCGAGCTTGACGTGCTTCTCGACCTCGGCCAAACAGCCCTCGATGTCCCTGCCGGTGCAGTGGGCGTAGGTCATCACCCGCTCGCGGCTCTTGCCGCCGAGCAGCTGGTAGAGCGGCATGCCGGCCGCCTTGGCCTTGATATCCCACAGCGCCAGGTCCACCGCCGACACCGCCGCCATGGTCACCGGCCCCCGGCGCCAGTAGGCACCGCGATAGAGGTAGTGCCAGATATCCTCGATACGGCTGGCATCGCGCCCGATCAGGGCGGGCAGCACGTGCTCCTCGAGGTAGGCCACCACCGCCATCTCGCGCCCGTTGAGGGTGGCGTCGCCGATACCGTAGGTGCCCGACTCGGTAACGATCTTGAGGGTGACGAAGTTGCGCCCCGGCGAGGTGACGATCACATAGGCGTCGCTGATTTTCATGAAGCTTCCGTCGCAGTGAGGTGGAGGGGGAGCCCTATCTTTCGAAGAGGTAGCGCTGCACGTTGTCGTAGCACACCGCCCGCACCAGCTCGCCGATGCGGTCGAGATCGCCCGGCAATTCGCCACGCTGGATCTGCGCGCCGAGCATCTGGCAGAAGATGCGGCGGAAGTAGTCGTGGCGGGAGAACGACAGCAGGCTTCGCGAGTCGGTGAGCATGCCGACGAAGTGCCGCAGCAAGCCGAAGTTCATCTGCGTGACGAGCTGGCGTTCGATGCCGTCGCGCTGGTCGTTGAACCACCAGGCGGCGCCGAACTGCAGCTTGCCGGGAATGCCGTCGCTGGCAAACGAACCGACCAGGCTCGCCAGCATCTCGTTGTCGCGCGGGTTGAGGTTGTAGACCACGGTGCGCGGCAGCGCCCGGTCGCGGTCGAGCGCATCGAGGATCGCCGCCAGCGGCTCGGCGTAGGTGACGTCGCCTATCGCATCGAAACCGCTGTTGGCGCCGATCTCGGCCAGGCCGCGCTGGCTCAGGCTGCGCAGCGCGCCGAGGTGAAGCTGCATCACCCAGCCGCGGCGAGCATACTCACGCCCCAGCCACAGCAGCACCGCGGTGGTGAAGGCGGCGTTCTCCTCGTCCGAGAGCGTCTTGCCATGGCGGCGGCGCTCAAGCAGCCGGTCGAGCTCGGCCACGCTCGGCGGCGCAACGAACACCGGCTTCTCCAGGCTGTGGTCGGAAAGGCAGCAGCCATGGGAAGCGAAATGCTCGAGGCGCTGATACAGCGCCGCGAGCAAATCGTCGTAGCCTCGGATCGCGACACCGCTGGCTGCCTCCAGCTCGCCGAGATAGTCGGCGAAGCCGGGCTGCTCGATCTTGAGCACGGCGTCGGCACGGAAGGTCGGTAGCATGGCGGGTGCCGCCCCGCTTTCGGCATGGCGCCGATGCAGTTCCAGCCCATCGACCGGATCGTCGGTGGTACACACGGTACGCACCTTGAAGCGCTCGAGAATGCCCTGGGCACTCAGCTCAGGCGTGGCCAGCCGCTCGCGAGACATCATCCATATCTCCTCCGCCGTCGCGGGCGAGAGCAGCGTGTTCTCGATGCCCAGCGGATGGCGCAGCTCCAGATGGGTCCAGTGATAGAGCGGGTTGCCGAGGCAGTCCGGCACCGTTTCGGCCCAGGCCTGGAAGCGCTCGCGTTCGCCCACATCGCCGGTGATGCGCCGCTCGTCGATGCCGGCGATGCGCATCGCCCGCCACTTGTAATGGTCGCCCTTGAGCCACAGCTCGGTGAGGTTGTCGAACTGGACGTTGCTGGCGATTTCCTGCGGGCTCAGGTGCGAGTGGTAGTCGCAGATCGGCATGGCCGCGGCATGCTCGTGGTAGAGCCGGCGTGCCGGCTCGTTCTCGAGCAGGAAGTCGGGCCCCATGAAGGTGATCTTGTCGGTGAAGGCCATTGAACCCTCCATTTTGTCGGTTCACTCAACCCATCAGCAGGTTGGGCAGGAACAGCACGATATCGGGGAAGAAGATGATGCCCAGCACCACCACGAATACCGCCAGGGCGAAGGGCAGCAGCTCACGGCTGTAGTCGAAGAAGGAGCAGCGCAGGATGCCGCATACGGTGTACATCGAGATGCCCACCGGTGGGGTCATGCCGCCGAAGGTCACTAGCGTCATCATCAGCAGGCCGAAGTGCACCGGGTCGACCCCGGCGGCCTTGACCACCGGCACCAGGATCGGCGTCAGCAGCATCACCACGACGGTAGCCTCGAGCAGCATGCCGAGCAGCACCAGCAGCACGGCCAGGGTCAGCAGCAGCGTGGCGTGACTGGAAAACACACCCAGCGTCAGCTCGGCGATGGTCTGCGGCACCCGCTCGAAGGAGACCACGTAGCCGATGATTCCCGAGAACATGATGATCAGCATGATCATGCCGATGTCACGCACGCTGGCATGCATCGCCGTGAGGATCTCGCGCAGCCCCATCTCGCGATGGATCACGCAGCCCACCAGCAACGCATAGGCCACCGCGAAGGCGCCCGCCTCGGTGGGTGTGAACAGGCCATAGCGAATGCCCACCAGCAGCCACACCGGGAACAGCAACGCCCAGATACTGCCACGCAGGGCCTCGAGGACTTCGCGGCCAGTAGGCAGACCTTCGCGCATCGGCGTGTAGCCGCGACGCCTGGCGACGAAGTAGGTGGTCACCATCAGCGCCACCATCAGCAGAAAGCCGGGCACCACACCGGCAATGAACAGCCGCCCTATCGACACCTCGCCGAGGTAGCCGTAGAGAATCAAACCGATGCTGGGCGGGATGGTGGCGGTGATCAGCCCGCCGATGGAGAGTACCGCACCGGAGAACCCGGGGCTGTAGCCGCCCTTGATCATGCCCTGCCCCAGCACTCGCGACTGCATCGCGGCATCGGCCACCGCCGAGCCCGACACGCCTCCCATCAGCGTGCTGAGCACGATGCTGGCCTGGGCCAGCCCGCCGCTCATCCAGCCAGCCAGCAACGTGGAAAGGCGTATCAGCCGGGGGGTGATGCCGCTGGCGTTCATCAGGTGGCCGATGAAGATGAACAGCGGCACTGCCAGCAGCGGAAACGACTGTGTTGCCGAGACGATGCGCTGCGCCCCGATGTTGGTCGGCAGGAAGGTCTCGGGCAGGAAGAAGTAGGTGAAGCCGGCGATACCGATGGCAAAGGCCACGGGCATGCCGATGGCCATCAGCACCAGTCCCAGGCCCAGCAGCAGCGCGGCGGTCATGAGGCTCCCTCCGCGACGTCATCATCCGGCGCCAGGCTCGCCACGATGCCCCTGGCCACGATGCGACGCAGCAGCGAGACGATCATCAGGGCGGCGCCCACCGGCAGTGCCAAGGTGATATAGCCGTAGCTCAGGCCGGCCACGCCCATCGGGCGCTGCCAGTTGGACAGGGCCAACGGGAAGCCATGCCACACCAGCAGGGCCAGGAAGCCCAGCATCAGCACCAGACAAAAGCCCGTAACCAGCCGCTGCAATGAAAACGGCAAACGTACCGCCAGGGCATCGATGCGCACCTGCCCACCGTGGCGCAAGGTGATGTCGGCGCCCAGTACGGCGGTCCAGATGAACAGCAACTGGGCCAGTTCGGCGCCGCCGGCGAAGGGCTGGCCGATGGCACGTGCCGTCGAACTCACCAGCAGGGTCAGGGAAGTGGCGCCCAGCAGCGCAACGGCAAGCCACGCCTCGAGTCGGTCGTACCAGTACCACATAAGAGTCATCCTCGAACCAGTTGCATCCGGCGCGCTTGCGAACGCCGGCCTCGGCGGCCCACGCCCCTGCCGTACGTGCAGCAGGGGCTGGCTGGTTCACTCTCCCGCGGTCAGTTGGTCGCGGTACTGGTCGTAGCCGAGTTCTTCGTAGACGCCGGACACGCGCTCGCGGAACAGCTCGACATCCACCTCGGTAAAGGTCACGCCTTCCGCCTCCATGCGTTCACGCACGGCATCCTGGGCGTCGACGGTAGCCTGGCTGGCCGCCTCACCGGCGTTGCGTAGCTCTTCATCGAGAATGGTGCGCAGCTCTTCCGGCAGCGACTGGTACCACTGTTCGGACGTGGCCAGGCCGGTCATCAGGTGGATATGCCCGGTCAGGGCAATATGGGTAATCACTTCGTGCAGATTCTGGCCTTCGGCGGCGGTGAGCTGCGCCTCGGCGCCGTCGATCGCGCCCAGTTGCAGCGCGGAGTAGACCTCCGACCAGGGCAGCGGCGTGGGCGTGGCGCCCATCGATTCGATGGTGCGCAGCCATACCGGCGAGTTGATGGTACGCACGCGTACCCCACGCAGGTCGTCGGGCGTCTCCACCAGCTTCTTCGTCAGCATGTGGCGCGAGCCCTGGAACCAGTTGTAGTTGAGCAGACGCAAGCCGCTGCTCTCGGCCAGGCTATCGACCCACCCCTGATAGAGTTCCGACGAGGTGATGCGGTCGTAGTCGGAGTGGTCCTCGACCAGATAGGGCGCACTGAGGATACCCAGCTCCGGCTGATATTCGGACAAGCGACCGGCGTCGATCAGCACTGCGACGTTGGCCCCGCTGCGGATCTGCTCGACCACGTCCTCGTCGGAGCCGAGCTGGCTGTTGGGGAAGACGCGAACGGTGAGCTCGCCATCGGAGCGCTCCGCGATCGTCTGGCTGGCCTCTTCCATGGCCAGCACGATGGGATCCTGGGCGCTGAGCGCCGAGGAGAGATTCAACTGGTAGGCCGCATGGGCCAGGTTGGCGGTGGCGGCCAGCGCAATGGCCGCTGCGAGTGCGGTGGTTCTCATGTGAGCCTCCTGACGTCTGTTGTGGTTATTGCGTCGAGTTACCTGGCGTTCTTGCTTGGCTAATTGCTTGCTGGATTTCCGGCTGCGGCCGGGTTGAAGGAACCGTCGAACATCTCGGGGAAGCGGCGCATGAGCTCCGGCAGCGAATGCAGGATCTCGCGCTGGTGAATGCTCATGGCCTTGGCCGCCGCCTCCGGGTCTCGACGGGCAATGGTCTCGACGATCATCGAGTGCTGGTCGACCAGCTTGCCGATCGGGGTGCTGTCGGGAACGCTCAGGTAGCGCACCCGGTCGAGCTGCGCCTTGACCTCCTCGGTGACACGCCAGGCCGCGGTGTGCCCCACCCCCAGCGACAGTGCACGATGGAAATCCTCGTCGAGCTGGAAGAAACGGTCGTAATCGTTGGGCTCGATGCAGCGCCGCTGGCGCTCGAGCAGTTCACGCAGCTCATCCAGGGTCTGTTCGGCGACGCCCAGGGTGGCGGCCTCGCGAGCCACCGCCACTTCGATCGCCTCACGCACGAAACGGGCTTCGAGCACGGCCTGCTGCGAGATCCTCACCACGTAGGTGCCACGCTGCGGGCGCACCTCGACCAATCCCGCCTCCGACAGCCGAATGAAGGCCTCGCGCACCGGCTGGCGACTTACGGAAAAGGCATCGGCCAGCTCCTTTTCCGAGAGCGCCTGCCCCGGTGCCAGCACCATGCGGATGATCGACTGGCGCAGCACACGGTAAAGCCGCTCGCGAACCGAGCCGTCGTCACGCGCTTCCTGCCACATGGCCTGCAGGGGAGTTGTCATGGGCACCGTCTCCGATTCTTGTTGAACTAATCGTTGCCGCTCTGACCAGACTAGTATGGTAGTATGGCAATTGGCAAGCAGAGATGACAAACAGGTAGAGCACCTTCGGCGCAGACGCTTATCAGGCGTGTCATCGGCCTGCTCTACCAAGGCAAGAACGAGGGACGGGACCGGTTTTGCTCTGAAATCGTGTAACGTTTTCGCTACTCGGCAAAACGCCTGGCGTCATGCCAGGCATTTCGTTCGTATCGCATTACCGCTGATCGATCGTCACCGAGTAGAACGTGGGGGAGTCTGGGGCTGTTCACCCCTGATTGATCACCTGATACAGCCGCTGCTGAGCGGTCTGGCTGGAGATGGATTCGTCGTTGAAGAAATCAGCCAGGACTCCTATCCAGCCTTCCGACATTTGCGAGGGCATGGCCATCGATTGCGCGCTGACCCGGTGTTCGTCGTTCATGAGCACATGTAGCCCCAACTGGCCGCAACGATCGAGTCCGGCAGGGTCGATGTCGGTGCGTATCGGCAGCGAGCCCTTGATGCGGCTGAATGCGACCTGATTGTCGGGGTCGAGCACCATGCGGGCGAATGCCTGTTGCGCCTTGGTCTCGCCTTCGCGGGCGGTCAATGGGAAGGCAAAGGCATCGATTACCGTGAAATAGGCGATTGAAGTACCGGGCGCAAGATTGCAACCGAAGTCCCGGTCGGCGGCATAACCGAGTGAGATGAGTTCGCCCTTTGCCCAATCGCCCATGAATTGCATGCCGGCCTCGCCGCGCCCGACCATGGCAGTGGCGTCCGCCCAGGTCTTGTCCGCACGGACCGCAGGCAGTTCGACATAACGGGATAGTCGCCGAAGCATATCGAGCGCATCCAGCATGCGTGGATCGAGCACGGCTTCCGCATCCGCGTCGATGAGCCGTGAATATCCCGCGTTTCCCATCATGTAGTACATGATGTCATTGAAGAGCAGCGAAACTTCCCATGGGCCGGAGCCCATAGCAATGGGCAGATATCCTGCCGCTTCGATCCGGTCGGCGGCGATGAATATGTCGTCCCATGTCTCCGGCGTTTCCAACCCCAGCTCATCGAATATCTGCTGGCTGGTCCAGAGCCAGTTTTCAGCGTGAATATTCGATGGCGCGAAATACACCTGATCCTGGTAGGTTATCCGATCGAGCACGAAACCGGGGAGCACATCGCTCCAGTGATCCTCCCGTGCCACAGTATCGATATCCTGCACGACCCCCATGTCCGGTAATTCACGGGAGCCCTCGTTCGCGTTCCACTGCATCACGGCCGGCGGGTAACCATTGGCAATGCGTTCACTGACAATCCTTTGTACCGCCACCTTCTCTGCCGCCGGAAGATCCACCCAGCGGTTTCCAGCGCCGGTCCAGGCTTGCCTGTAAATGTCGAGTGCCGCGGATTCGCTCTTCGATATCCAGAAATGTACGACGTCGACTGTATTGCCCTCGACGGCAATGGCTGGCGTTTGCGAACACGCAGCCATCATGACAACTGCGAAAAAGTTAGCTCTCATTGACTGTTTCATCGGCACAGTTTTTCCTCATTCCTCACCGAAACCCAGTTCCCATTACTGCCGCTGGTTTATCCCGTCAGGGCAGCGAACAGTCATCAAACGATCTCGTTATCCATTTATCACCTCCGCTGTCGATGCCTTCAGCGCGGAGCTGATGTCGTTGCATCGGCGCCCACCATACGCACCGAGGAATCGAATGTTTCAGTACTATGCCGAGATTGGGCGATACCGGATTGCTTGAATAAGCGCTCTTTGACTTCGCTACCCGGCATCGGCTTGGCGAACAGGTATCCCTGACCGATTCCGCAGCCCACGTTAAGAAGGAACTCGTGTTGCGCTTCGGTTTCGATTCCTTCGGCCACGCAGCGCTTGCCTAAATTTCGTGACAGGTCGATCATCGCCTGGATGATCTGCTCGGATCGATGGTCCAGCCCAATATCGGCTACGAAACCGCGATCGATTTTCAACTCGTCGAAGGGGAAGTCGCGGAGATGCAAGAGTGAGGCAAAACCGGTTCCGAAATCATCGAGAGCGATGGATACACCACGTTCACGGAAACGCGTCATCGATGCATGTATGCGCTCGGCATACCGATTGAGGAAAACGTCCTCGGTCACTTCGATGGTCAGGTCGTGCCAATCGAGGTCATATTGGCGGATAGCCGAAGCGAGTATTTCAAACCCGCTCTCGTTGATCAGAAGTGCCTCTGGTAGATTGACGGCAATGGGGCCGGGCAAGAGTCCTGTCGCTTTCCATGCCTGGAGATCGCGGCATACCCCCCATACGACGGCGCGGGTCATGTCGCCGATGAGGTGCGGGGCATTCATCAATGGCAGAAAAACGCCCGGTGCGAGCAGGCCGAGCTCGGGGTGATTCCATCGGACGAGCGCCTCGAATCCCAGGTGACCTCCCGTCCTAAGGCAAACCTTTGGCTGATAGTACACGATGAACTCGTCGCGCTCGGCTGCACCAGCGAGAGCCGCGGCCATCTCATTCTGTTCCAGTCGTGCGGCGAGTGTCGCTTCGTCGAAAACGACTGCATTGTTCCGTCCGCTCTTGGCGGCATACAGTGCAAGGTCGGCGACACGGACGAGACCGGCTTCATCCGTTGCATGTGTGGGAACGGTGGCACCGCCGATGCTGGCCGATATGCGCAGTGTGGTGCCCTCGAACAGGAAGTCCGCCGCTATCTCCTTGACGATGCGATCGGCTATGGCATTGAGACGGATTTCATCGTCGACTTCGGGCAGCAGAACGGCGAATTCATCGCCGCCGATACGGGCAATGATGTCGTCGGGCCGGAAGACATTCTGGAAAGTGCGTGCGACATGGAGAAGCGTGGCATCGCCGGCTGGGTGGCCAAAGTTATCGTTGATCGATTTGAAGTGATCCAGGTCGACTAACAGCATAGAAAAGCCGGCACCATGCCTTTTGAAGCGCTGGAATAGCTCGTTGATTGCTGAATTGAAAAACGAGCGATTCTTGAGCGCAGTGAGTGCATCCGTTTGGGCAAGACAAGTGAGTTTTTTCTCGAAGTCCATTTTTCTATGGTGTTCGCTACGCAACTTCATCAGCAGCGGATAGAAGAGGAAAATACTTGCCAGAATTGAAATTACGGCGAGCATGAGAAGAAGGACGGTGCTGATCGATATTGCGCTGCCGATGCTGGTGTCACTGCGGTCGTGTGCTTGTTGGATGAGATCGTTGAAGTGGCGCATGAGTATGCTATCGGCCGAGGCAGCGAAGTCGACCGGTCCCCAGAAGGTGTATCGCCGTCGCCGGTCTTCGTGGCTGGCATTGACCACTCTTTCGGCACGCGAGAGAAAAACCTCGAGCCGTCGATTGAGCTCGAGGTAGAGGCCTTCATCCACGGCGCTCTGGGGGGTTACCCTCTCCAGGAGGTTCATGTCGAGGCGTCTGTGCATGGTTTCCAGCCGACTGATTATGTCTCTGATATCGGCAATGGCTCTACGCACATCGTCAAGCATCGGCTGGACGATATACTCAGGCAGGTTGGGATCGGCGGATGCGCTCATGACCGCGCGTGTCTGATTGGCAAGTTGCTGAAAGCGGATGAACTGACGACTGGTAAGAAAACTGATTTCCTGTTGTATGGCATGACGGTCGAGTGCCATCTTGACCGTTAAATATGTTGCTCCTATGAGCAGCGTCATGATTATTGTGGCGCCAATATAGTACCGGCCAATAGACCGGATGTATCTTTCGATGGAAGAACCTAGCCTTGGTGAAAGTATCGATATCTCAGGCATGCTGCGCTGCTCTTCGGAGTAAGTGTTTGATTATTTTTCCTGAGCCCGCAGGGCTTCGATAGTTCTCCCCCGGTGCTTGAAGGCTCTCCGAGCAATCAACACCAGCACGTCCAGCAACCTTAAAACGGCTACCCGGCTCATTGTATCGCAGGCAATAGCGCTTTCAACACGATGTGAGCACAAACGCAATCAATGAGTCAGTTTTTGGCTAGAGGTTGCGCTTTGAGGATAAGAGGGCCTGAGGCCAAGCACCAAGCTCCCTAAAGTGACTTAAGGCTCTTCAGCGACCTTAGATAAGACCATGCCATGCCATTCAGTGAAAACAGTTAAGCTTCTCCTCATATGGATTTAGCCGTAAACCTGTCCCTCTTTGGCGGGCAGGATGCTGATCTTCAAAAGAGCGGTCTTCGAGAGTCGTACCATCCGCTTTAATCGGGAGTTGGCCAGAAATAAAAATATGGCTTGCCGCCACCGATAAACCCGACTTGAGCTATCGCAGATAACCGAAAAGCACATTGTGAATAATGTACCCCTCAACCAGGAAATCCGAAGAGGATGCAAGCAGAGGCCTTCTATCAATAACCAACCAAGCGTTCTGGATACCCAAAAAGCCCAGGCCGGTTTCCCGGCCTGGGCTTGTTCTTCCGCGTTCGCCGCTAGCGGCAAACGGAGCGCTTAGGCGCTGGTGCGGCGACGCACCGGAGCCTCGCCATCCTCACGGCGACGACGCGGGGCACGCTCGGGCGCACCGCCATCCTCGCTGATCTCCAGCGGGCGGCCGGCGACGCGGGCGCGGGCCATCTTGGCCAGGATGCTCGGCGGCAGTGAGCTCGGCAGCTCCACCACCGAGAAGGCGTTGCGGATGTCGATACGTCCGATCCGCGAACCTTCGATGCCACCCTCGTTGGCCAGCGCGCCGACCAGTTGGCCCGGCTTGACGCCGTCCTTGTGACCGACGGCGACGCGATAGCGGGTCATGCCCTCACTCGGGCCACGGCTGTCACGATCACGACGCGGCGGCTTGCCGTCACGCGGTGCACGCTCACCGCCGCGCTCGACACGCTCCTTGCGCGGCGCCTGCAGACGGCCGATGGGCGCCTCGTCGGCGCGGGCCAGGGCGGCAAAGGCACAGGCCAGCTCGATCGGGTCGTGACCTTCCGCCACCAGGCGCTCGACCAGCGCGCGCTGCTCCTCGGCACCGGCGGTCAGGGAGCCGATGATGCGCTGATGGAACACCTCGTCACGATGGGCGCGAATGGCGGCTTCGTCAGGAACTTCCATCTCGCTGAGCTTCTGGCCGGTAGCCTGCTCGATCCAACCCACCTTGCGACCTTCGCGGAAGCCGACGAAGGTGATCGAGATACCGGTACGCCCGGCCCGGCCGGTACGGCCGATACGGTGGGTGTAGGCCTCGGCGTCCTGGGGCAGGTCGTAGTTGAAGACGTGGGTGATGCGCGGCACGTCGAGGCCACGGGCGGCCACATCGGTGGCGATCAGCACGTCGACCTTGCCGCGCTTGAGGCGCTGGATGGTGCGCTCGCGCAGGCTCTGGTCCAGGTCGCCCGAGAGGCTGGCCACGTTCACGCCACGCGCGGAGAGCTGCTCCATCAGGGTGGTGCAGGCGGCCCGGGTGCGCACGAAGACGATCGCGGCGTCCACCGGCTCGACCTCGAGGATGCGCGACAGCGCCTCCAGCTTGGCCCCGCCATCGACGCGCACCAGGCGCTGCTCGATGTTCTCGCCGGTGGTGGTACGCGACTCGATGGCGACCTTGACCGGATCGACCAGGTAGCGGTTGACGATGCGCTCGATCTCGGTCGGCAGCGTCGCAGAGAAGAACACCCGCTGGGCTTCCTTCGGGGTATCGGCGACGACGCGCTTGACGTCGTCGATGAAGCCCATGCGCAGCATCTCGTCGGCTTCGTCCAGCACCAGTGCGGAGAGACCGTCGAGCTTGAGGCTGCCGCGATCCAGGTGGTCGATCACCCGGCCCGGCGTGCCCACCACCACCTGGGCACCGCGCTTCAGCGCGCCCAGCTGTTCGCGATATTCCTGGCCGCCGCAAAGCGTGGCCACTTCCAGACCCTGCAGGTTCTGGCCGTACTTACTGAAGGAGACGGCCACCTGCTGGGCCAGCTCACGGGTCGGCGCCAGCACCAGCACCTGGGGCTCACGGCGAGTCAGCTCGAGCCGCGAAAGCAGAGGCAGCGCGAAGGCTGCGGTCTTGCCGGTACCGGTCTGTGCCTGGCCCAGCATGTCGCGCCCTTCCAGCAGCGCCGGAATGGTCTGTGTCTGAATCGGAGATGGAGTTTCGTAACCCAGTGTTTCGACAGCGGCGAGAACGGCAGGCAGCAGAGCAAGATCGCCGAAGCTCGGCGAGGCGACAGAAGTCGAGGTCATCAATCACACCTTGGTAGGCCGGCACTCGCCGGCAAATCACATTGAGGCATCCCCGACACAGCACATGGCAGGTCGGTGGCCCTGTCGTCGCTGGCCTACGCGGCCTGGACAGAGCGGATCACGTTATCGTGGGACGCCGGTCGCACCTGGCATCCGGTTCGCACCATCAGGCGGGAACCGCTGTGGCGACCTTTTTGCGCCGATGTCGCCCGGTTGGCGGCATCCTGTAGCGCTCCATCTTCACATCTCGGACATTGCAGCGTTTGCTGTCAGTCTCGGTGATTGCCTCTCGTATGCGGGGCATACGGAGCGAATCGTCATGATGGCGGGGTCAACACATGCGAGGAGCGCGCATGCTATCATCGACACTGGTTTCATGACCAGTACTTTCAACGCCACGATCATAACAATCGTGAATTCTTCCGCGAGGAGCCTGCCCGAATGCCCACGCTCTGGGTCGACGCCGACGCCTGCCCCAAGGTCGCGCGCGAGATCATCGTTCGCGCCGCCGAGCGCACCACCACGCCGGCCTGGTTCGTCGCCAACCATTCGATTCCCCTGCCGCCCTCGAAGTGGGTCAAGTCGCTGTCGGTGAGCCATGGTTTCGATGCCGCCGACAACGAGATCGTGGCGCGCATCGAAACGGGTGATCTGCTGATCAGCTCCGATCTGCCGCTGGCCATGGAAGCCATCGACAAGGGCGCGGCGGTGATGACCACCCGCGGCGAGATTCTCGACAAGAACAATATCCGCGCCCGGGTACAGATGCGGGATTTCATGGAAACGTTGCGCTCGAGCGGCGAGCACACCGGCGGCCCCACGGGCTACAACGACAGTGACAGGCGCGAGTTCGCCAACGCGCTGGACAGGTGGTTGGCGAAGAACGCCAGGAAGCCGTGAAGCTTTCGGGCTTCGGGCTTCGGGCTTCGGGCTTCGGGCTTCGGGCTTCGGGCTTCGGGCTTCGGGCTTCGGGCTTCGGGCTTCGGGCTTCGGGCTTCGGGCTTCGGGCTTCGGGCTTCGG
>NZ_JBRBAI010000012.1:0-129763 GCF_052806135.1 Billgrantia sp. Q4P2 | reverse complement strand
CCGCTCAGCGCCGATGGTAGTGTGGGGCCTCCCCATGCGAGAGTAGGTCATCGTCAGGCACTTCTTCAGAAACCCAGCTTCGAAAGAGGCTGGGTTTCGTCGTTTGGGGGCCTCCCATGGACCCGTTTGTCGGGAACAAACGGGAACCACTTTAGCGGGCCCGAAGGGCAAGACTCAGGATGAGACGAGTAGAGTGGCGGAGCGCCGCCCGCCGGATGGCCGGCCCGAACATCGTCAGGCATCTATCCCAGGACCCCGAGTGCGATAGCGCTCGGGGTTTTTCTTTATCCAAACAACGCGTTTCCGCGGAAGCGTCAGTTCGCTAGAATGAACCTTTTCCCATTGGGGCACAGGGCATGACCATTGGCGACCTCATTCGTCTGCTGAGTGACGGGGAGTTCCACTCCGGCGAGCAGTTGGGCGAGCGGCTGGGTGTATCCCGTACGGCGGTCTGGAAGCAACTGAAGAAGCTCGAGGCTATGGATATTCCCCTCGAGGCGGTCAAGGGTCAGGGGTACCGTCTTTCCATGCCGCTGGAGCTGCTGGATGGCGGGTTGATCGTGGCCGGTCTGACACGGCAGGGGCGTCAGCATCTTGCCAGGCTTTTCGTCGAGGAAACGCTGCCGTCCAGCAATGAGTTCATTCGGCAGCGCTTTGCGCAGGGGGCTGGTCACGGAGAGGTCTGCTTGGTCGAGCAGCAGAGCGCGGGGCGCGGCCGTCGCGGACGAGTCTGGTCGACCCCATGGGGACGTGCCCTCATGCTATCGGTTGGCTGGCGATTCGAATCCGGTATTGCGGCGTTGGAAGGGCTGAGCCTGGCGGTGGGCGTGGCCTTGGCCAAGGTGCTGGAGCGCCACGGAATGAGCCCCAGGTTGAAGTGGCCCAACGACGTCTTGCTTGGCGATGGTGAGGGGCGTTTGGGCAAACTCGCGGGTATTCTGGTCGAGATCAGCGGCGACACGGCGGGGCCCTGCGAAGTCATCGTCGGGATGGGTATCAACTTCAACCTCCCCGATGCCTTCCGTGAACGGATCGAGCAGCGAGTGGCAGCAGTGCATGACCAGGCGCCAGGCTTGTCCCGTAATCGGCTAGCTGTCGAATTGCTGGACGAATTGATGCCACTGTTGGCAGGTTACGAAACGGCAGGCTTTGGTGCCTGGCAGGGCAGCTGGAATGAGCGGCATGCCTTTCAGGATTGCGAAGTCGAGGTGCTGCGCGGACAGCAGCGCCTCGTGGCGACGGCCGAGTCCGTGGACGAGTCGGGCAATCTGTGGATCCGGCATGGCGACCGGCGAGAACGCCTGGGGGGAGGGGAGATCAGCGTGCGTGGACGTACATGATCCTTGACCTGGACATCGGCAATACGCTTTCCAAGTGGCGATTGAAAGATGCCGACAGTAGCGAGATTCGCTCGCGTGGTGCCGTCTGGACCCGCGAGGAGTGGAAGCCTGGCTCCGATATCCCCGATCTGGACGTGGTCGAGGCGGTGCGCATCTCGAGCGTTGCCCGCCAGGCGGTGTTGGAGCAGACCGTGGCGCTACTGCAGAGTCGCGTGCGGGGCGTGCATGTGGCGCGCTCGGTGCCGGAGGCGCTGGGTGTCTTGAACGGTTACGAAGAGCCTCATCGGCTCGGTGTAGACCGCTGGATGGGTGTGCTGGCCGGTTATCAGTTGGCCGGTGGCTGCTGTGCCGTGGACTGTGGTAGTGCCATCACCATCGATTTCGTACTGCCGGGGGGGCGTCACCTGGGAGGGTATATCCTGCCCGGCCTGCGCCTGATGAAGGAGAGCCTCCAGCTGGGCACGCGCAATGTGGCCATCGACCCAGACAGTGAGGCGGAGGAGCTTCTGCTGCCAGGACGCCGTACCGTTGAAGCCGTGAATCACGGTATCTACCTGGCGGCTGTCAGCGCCGTGAATCGAATCTATGCCGAGGTTTGCGACCGCGAAGGTGTCGCGCTGCCGATGTTGCTAACCGGTGGGGACGCGCGAGTCGTGGCGCGGGGTGTGCATTCTCCCCACGCGGTATGGCCCGACATGGTGTACGGCGGCCTGGAAGCCTGCTTCCCATTGACTGCGGCAGAGCGTGCCGGGCGCATGTCGGGAGCGCCGCGTGTACCTCCGCCGGCCGGGCTGGAAAAAATCCGGGCTGGCCTTGCATTCTCCATGCTGCTTTGACACAATGCAGCGCGTTCCGAAGCCAAGGGGTCGCCGGATTGGCGAGTTCGCAGGCAAGTGGCTTGAAAAACAAGCGCTTGACATAGCTTCGGTAGGCGGTAGAATGGGCCGCCATCTGGAGGGGTTCCCGAGTGGCCAAAGGGAGCAGACTGTAAATCTGCCGCGAAAGCTTCGAAGGTTCGAATCCTTCCCCCTCCACCAGATAAGCCAATCGAGGCCTTGGGTCTGGGTTGGAAAGAGTGGGTAGGCGGGCATAGTTCAATGGTAGAACCTCAGCCTTCCAAGCTGATGGTGCGGGTTCGATTCCCGCTGCCCGCTCCAGGTATTCTTGCCGGTTGCGGCAGGTGGTACCGAAAGGTTGCGCTCATGTAGCTCAGGGGTAGAGCACACCCTTGGTAAGGGTGAGGTCGACGGTTCAAATCCGTCCATGAGCTCCAGTCTAGAAAGGCGAGCTACGGCTCGCCTTTCTTTTCTTCACGGCGAAGTCAAGCCGGAAGGGGTTGTCAGTCGGCGAGTCATTCGCTATCATGACGCCCGCTGTTGTGCGTGCTGCCTGCAAAGGGTAGGGCATACCAGATACAGGCCAGTAGCTCAATTGGCAGAGCAGCGGTCTCCAAAACCGCAGGTTGGGGGTTCGATTCCCTCCTGGCCTGCCAACCTTCCCCAGGTTGGCGTTCTCTTTGCGAACATACTCGATTGCCGCACCCTGAGGAGTCTCGTTTTCATGAAACATAACGCCGAGGTGCAGGAGGCGCGCCGCGACGGGCTCAAGTGGGCGGTTGTCGTCACGTTGGTGGTGCTGGCGGTGGTGGGCAATACCTACTACGCCGACCAGGCGCTTCTCTATCGCGTGCTTGGCGTCGTCGTGCTCTGTGCGGCCGCCGCGGCCCTGGCACTGACAACCGCCAAGGGGCGGGATCTTGCCGAGCTGGCCAAGAATGCCAAGAAAGAGATTCAGCGCGTGGTGTGGCCGACCCGACCCGAAACCGTTCAGACGACCGCCATCGTGCTGGTTGCCGTGCTGGTCGTCGGGCTGATGCTGTGGCTGATCGATACCCTACTTAGCTGGGCGATGTCCGGCGTCATCGGTTAGGAGTTTTCATGTCCAAGCGTTGGTACGTCGTACACGCCTACTCCGGCTTCGAGAAGCATGTCATGCGTTCGCTCAAGGAGCGCGTGAAGATGTATGCCATGGAAGATCGTTTCGGCGAAATCCTGGTGCCGACCGAAGAGGTCGTCGAGGTGCGTGACGGCAAGCGTCGCAAGAGCGAGCGCAAGTTCTATCCCGGCTACGTGCTGGTCGAGATGGAGATGGACGACGCCACCTGGCACTTGGTCAACGAGACGCCGCGCGTGATGGGTTTCATTGGTGGCACCAAGGAGAAGCCGGCGCCGATCACCCAGAAGGAGGCCGATGCCATCCTGCGTCGGGTGAAGGATGGTACCGACAAGCCGCGGCCCAAGACCATGTTCGAGCCGGGGCAGTCCGTGCGTGTCGTCGATGGCCCCTTCGCCGATTTCAACGGCGTGGTGGAAGAGGTCAACTACGACAAGAGTCGCCTGCAGGTCAGCGTGCTGATCTTCGGTAGGGCGACGCCGGTCGAGCTGGAATTTTCCCAAGTCGAGAAAGAGTGACGTTTCTCGACCGTTGATTTGCTGTGCGGCCACTGCGGTGGCCGTTTAACCCGGGGAGCCGCAAGGCGCTACTACCCAACTGGAGTCCATCATGGCCAAGAAAGTACAGGCTTACATCAAGCTGCAGGTTGCAGCAGGTAAGGCCAATCCGAGTCCCCCCGTGGGTCCCGCGCTGGGTCAGCACGGTGTCAACATCATGGAGTTCTGCAAGGCGTTCAACGCTGCTACCCAGGACATCGAGCCGGGTCTGCCGACTCCCGTGGTGATCACCGTCTATTCCGACCGCAGCTTCACCTTCATCACCAAGACGCCGCCGGCGGCTGTCCTGCTGAAGAAGGCGGCTGGCATCAAGTCCGGCTCCGGTGAGCCGAACAAGAAGAAGGTCGGTACCGTGACTCGCGAGCAGCTCGAGGAAATCGCCAAGACCAAGGAGCCGGATCTGACGGCTGCCGACCTCGACGCCGCGGTGCGTACCATTGCCGGTAGCGCCCGTAGCATGGGCCTGAACGTGGAGGGTCTCTGATCATGGCCAAGCTTTCCAAGCGTGCACAGATGATTCGCGAAAAGGTCGATGCCTCCAAGGCGTATAGCCTGGAAGAGGCAGTGGCCCTGCTCGCCGAACTCTCCACCGTCAAGTTCAAGGAGTCGCTGGACGTCGCCATCAATCTGGGCGTCGATCCGCGTAAATCCGACCAGGTGGTGCGTGGTGCTACCGTGATGCCCAACGGTACCGGCAAGGATGTGCGTGTCGCCGTGTTCGCCCAGGGCGCCAACGCCGATGCTGCCAAGGAAGCCGGTGCCGACATCGTCGGCATGGACGACCTGGCCGAGCAGGTCAAGAAAGGCCAGCTCGACTTCGACGTGGTCATTGCCTCGCCGGACGCCATGCGCGTCGTCGGTCAGTTGGGTCAGATCCTTGGTCCGCGCGGCCTGATGCCGAACCCCAAGGTCGGTACCGTGACGCCGGACGTGGCGACTGCGGTCAAGAATGCCAAGGCAGGTCAGGTGCGCTTCCGTACCGACAAGAACGGCATCATCCATACCACTCTGGGCAAGGTCGATTTCAATGCCGACGCCATCCGGGGCAACCTGGAGGCGCTGGTCGCCGACCTCAAGCGGCTCAAGCCGAGCACGTCCAAGGGTATCTATTTCAAGAAGGTCACCCTGTCCACTACCATGGGCCCGGGTCTGACCCTCGATCACTCTTCCTTCGCCTAAGGGCGCAGGTAGACGCTGTTGCAAGAACTTTGCGGTCCCCGAAGGTCCTGTCAGCAGGGCCAAGGGGCGCCGTCAAAGACCGCAGGTGCCGCCCTCTTTCGAGAGGGCGGCTTAATCTCCCCTAGAGGGATGCCTGCGCAGATGGTGTGGCCGCCAGAACGCTGGTGAGCACCATCACCCAGGACTTCCGTCGACGCCTGTCGTCAGCGGAAGAGATGGTAACCTCCGGAGCCTGCTGTATGCGGTTCCGGCACGAAGGAGTGATCACTGTGCCACTAGCACTCGAAGGCAAGAAGGCGATCGTTGCCGAGGTCAGTGAAGCTGCCAAGAGCGCACTCTCCGTCGTAGTTGCCGACTCTCGTGGCGTCACGGTCGAGAAGATGACCGGTCTGCGTAAGCAGGCGCGCGAGAGTGGCGTCCAGCTTCGTGTTGTCCGCAACACCCTGGCACGCCGCGCCCTCTCCGGCACTCAATGGGAGTGTCTGAACGAGAGCTTCGTTGGTCCGACTCTACTGGCGTTTTCCACCGAGCATCCGGGCGCTGCTGCCCGTCTGTTCAAGGATTTCGCGAAAGACGAGAAGAACTTCGAAGTCAAGGCGCTGGCCTACGAAGGCGAGCTGATTCCGGCAAGCGACATTGACCGTCTGGCAACCCTGCCGACTTATGACGAGGCCATCGCCAAGCTGATGTCCGTCATGAAAGAGGCGTCCGCCGGCAAGCTGGTTCGTACCCTGGCCGCCCTGCGCGACCAGAAGCAGGAAGAGGCCGCCTGATCGGCGAACTCATTGCTGCAGCCTGAATCGAACACTGAACAGAGCGCTCGGTGCGCCGAGGCTCCCGCAAAGTTAGGAATACCGAAATGGCACTGACCAAAGAAGACATCATCAACGCTGTCGCCGACATGTCCGTGATGGAAGTCGTCGAGCTGATCGAAGCGATGGAAGAGAAGTTCGGCGTCTCTGCCGCTGCCGCCGTCGTGGCCGGCCCGGCAGCTGGCGGCGACGCTGGTGCTGCCGAAGAGCAGACCGAATTCGACCTGGTGCTGACCAGCGCTGGCGACAAGAAGGTCAACGTGATCAAGGCCGTGCGCGAGATCACCGGCCTGGGCCTGAAGGAAGCCAAGGGTGCCGTCGACGGCGCTCCGGCGACCATCAAGGAAGCCATGCCCAAGGAAGAGGCCGAAGAGGCCAAGAAGAAGCTGGAAGAAGCCGGCGCCACCGTGGAACTCAAGTAAGCCCTTGGTTTCCATGGCTTCACGCGCTGCGTAAGCTTCCATGGCTGGTGGCGGGCCTTCCCGCTGCCGGCCTTTTTCTGTTGCACTAGCGCCTTGCTGACGCAGCGTCGCTAGAAGAATCCCGACGGCGAGCTACCTTTGTGGAGCTTGCCGTCAGCGCCTGACGGGGGCGGTCCCGTCGGGCGGCGCCGACCACGCATCGGTCACCATGGTGAACAAGCTGGGGAATACAGATGGCTTACTCATACACTGAGAAAAAACGCATCCGCAAGGATTTCGGCAAACTGCCCCAAGTGATGGATGTGCCCTACCTGCTGGCGATCCAGCTTGATTCCTACTACGACTTCCTCCAGCAGGACCGCTCGCCCGAGGAGCGCCTCGAGACCGGGCTGCACGCGGCGTTCAAGTCCGTGTTCCCGATCGAGAGCTTCTCCGGCAACGCCGCGCTCGAGTATGTCAGCTATCGCTTCGGCACCCCGGCGTTCGACGTCAAGGAGTGCCAACTGCGTGGTGTCACCTACTCCGCTCCCCTGCGGGTCAAGGTTCGCTTGATCATCTACGATCGCGACTCCTCGAACAAGGCCATCAAGGATATCAAGGAGCAGGAAGTCTACATGGGGGAAATCCCCCTGATGACCGAGAACGGCACCTTCGTGGTCAACGGTACCGAGCGGGTCATCGTTTCCCAGCTGCACCGCTCTCCGGGTGTGTTCTTCGATCATGACAAGGGCAAGAGCCACTCGTCCGGCAAACTGCTGTATTCCGCCCGCGTGATTCCCTACCGCGGCTCCTGGCTCGACTTCGAGTTCGATCCCAAGGACAACGTCTTCGTGCGCATCGACCGCCGCCGCAAGCTGCCGGCCACGGTGCTGCTGCGTGCGCTGGGCATGAGTGCCGAGGAGATCCTCGACGAGTTCTTCGACACCAGCACGTTCCACATCGAGAAGAGCGGTTTCTCGGTGGACCTGGTGCCGTCGCGCCTGCGCGGCGAGACCGCCACCTTCGACATCAAGGACGCCGACGGCAACCTGATCGTCGAGGAAGGGCGTCGTATCACCCAGAAACATATCCGCCAGCTGGAGAAGGCCGGCCTCGAGCGCCTCGAAGTGCCGATGGACTACCTGTTCGGCAAGACCCTGGCCAAGGATCAGGTCGATGCCAGCACCGGCGAGCTGATTTGCCCCTGCAACAGCGTGATCACGCCCGAGCTGCTCGAGAAGCTTGGCCAGGCCGGCATTACCACGCTCGAGACGCTGTACACCAACGACCTCGACTGCGGCCCGTTCGTCTCCGAGACCCTGCGACTGGACACCACCGGCTCTCAGCTCGAGGCGTTGGTCGAGATCTACCGCATGATGCGCCCCGGGGAGCCGCCGACCAAGGAAGCCGCCGAGACGCTGTTCCACAACCTGTTCTTCACCGAGGACCGCTACGACCTCTCCGGCGTCGGTCGCATGAAGTTCAATCGTCGCCTGCGTCGCGAGGGTGATACTGGCTCCGGTGTGCTCGACAACCGTGACATTCTCGACGTGCTCAAGGAGCTGATCTACATCCGTAACGGCTTCGGCGAAGTCGACGATATCGATCACCTGGGCAACCGTCGCATCCGCTGCGTTGGCGAAATGGCCGAGAACCAGTTCCGCGTGGGCCTGGTTCGCGTCGAGCGTGCGGTCAAGGAACGCCTCTCGATGGCCGAGAGCGAAGGCCTGATGCCGCAGGACCTGATCAACGCCAAGCCCGTTGCTGCGGCGGTCAAGGAGTTCTTCGGTTCCAGCCAGCTCTCGCAGTTCATGGACCAGAACAACCCGCTCTCCGAGGTCACCCACAAGCGCCGTGTCTCCGCGCTTGGCCCGGGCGGCCTGACCCGCGAGCGTGCCGGCTTCGAGGTGCGTGACGTTCACGCCACGCACTACGGCCGCCTGTGCCCGATCGAGACGCCGGAAGGCCCGAACATCGGCCTGATCAACTCGCTGGCCACCTACAGCCACACCAACAGCTATGGCTTCCTCGAGACGCCGTACCGCAAGGTGGTGGATCGCCAGGTGACCGACGAGGTCGTGCACCTCTCCGCCATCGAGGAGGGTGATTACATCATCGCCCAGGCCTCAGCCAGCGTGGACGAGTCCAACAAACTGGTCGACGACCTGGTGCAGGTGCGTCACAAGGGCGAGACCACCTTCATGCGCCCCGAGCAGGTGACGCTGATGGACGTCTCCCCGCGCCAGGTGGTATCCGTGGCGGCGGCGCTGATCCCGTTCCTCGAGCACGACGACGCCAACCGCGCCCTGATGGGGTCGAACATGCAGCGCCAGGCGGTGCCGACCCTGCGCGCCGAGAAGCCGCTGGTGGGTACCGGCATGGAGCGCTTCGTGGCACGCGACTCCGGTGTGTGCGCGGTGGCCCGCCGTGGTGGTGTGATCGATTCGGTCGACGCCAAGCGCATCGTGGTGCGTATCAACGAGGACGAGATCATCGGCGGCGAGGCTGGCGTCGACATCTACAACCTCACCAAGTATGTGCGTTCCAACCAGAACACCTGCATGAACCAGCGCCCCATCGTGCGTCCCGGTGACGTGGTGGCACGTGGCGACATCCTGGCCGACGGCCCCTCCGTCGACATGGGCGATCTGGCCCTGGGCCAGAACATGCGCATCGCCTTCATGCCCTGGAATGGCTACAACTTCGAGGACTCGATCCTGCTCTCGGAGCGGGTGGTGCAGGAAGATCGTTTCACCACCATTCATATTCAGGAGCTGACCTGCGTCTCGCGCGATACCAAGCTGGGGCCGGAGGAGATCACCTCCGATATTCCCAACGTGGGTGAGTCGGCGCTCTCCAAGCTCGATGAGGCCGGCGTGGTCTACATCGGCGCCGAGGTGGGGCCGGGCGACATTCTGGTCGGCAAGGTCACACCCAAGGGCGAGACTCAGCTGACCCCGGAAGAGAAGCTGCTGCGGGCGATCTTCGGCGAGAAGGCGTCTGACGTGAAGGACACCTCGCTGCGTGCGCCGACCGGCATGAAGGGTACGGTCATCGACGTTCAGGTCTTCACTCGCGACGGCGTGGAGAAGGATTCACGTGCACTAGCCATCGAGCAGATGCAGCTCGACGAGGTGCGCAAGGACCTGCAGGAGACCTACCGCATCGCCGAGGATGCCACCTTCGAGCGCCTCAAGCGCACGCTTGCCAGCCAGCCGGTCAATGGCGGTCCCAAGCTGAAGAAGGGCGATATTCTCTCGGACAGCTACCTTGAGGAACTGCCGCGCCAGCAGTGGTTCAAGCTGCGCCTGCAGGACGAGTCGCTCAACGAGCTGTTGGCTCAGGCTGACGAGCAGTTGGAGAACCGCCGCAAGGAAATGGAGGAGCGCTTCGAGGACAAGAAGCGCAAGCTGACCCAGGGCGACGATCTGGCGCCGGGCGTGCTCAAGATCGTCAAGGTCTACATGGCGGTCAAGCGTCGCATCCAGCCGGGTGACAAGATGGCCGGCCGTCACGGTAACAAGGGTGTCATCTCGGCGATCATGCCGGTGGAAGACATGCCCTTCGATGACAATGGCATGCCGGTGGACATCGTCCTCAACCCGTTGGGGGTGCCGTCGCGCATGAACGTGGGGCAGATTCTCGAAACCCACCTGGGCCTGGCTGCCCATGGGCTGGGCACGAAGATCGACGCCCTGCTGCGCGACGCCCGCAGCCAGCAGGTGGCCGAGATCCGTGAGTTCCTGGGGCAGGTCTACAATTCCACCACGGGAACGCGGGTCGAGGATATCGACTCGCTCTCCGACGACGAGGTCATTGCCCTGGCCAAGAACCTGCGCGGCGGTGTGCCCATGGCCTCGCCGGTATTCGACGGTGCCGCCGAGGGCGAGATCAAGCACCTGCTGCGCCTGGCCGATCTGCCGGATTCCGGTCAGATGACACTGTATGACGGGCGTACCGGTGATGCCTTCGACCGCCCAGTGACGGTGGGCTACATGTACATGCTGAAGCTCAATCACCTGGTGGACGACAAGATGCACGCCCGTTCCACTGGCTCCTACTCGCTCGTCACCCAGCAACCGCTGGGCGGCAAGGCGCAGTTCGGCGGCCAGCGCTTCGGTGAGATGGAGGTGTGGGCACTGGAAGCCTACGGTGCCGCCTACACCCTCCAGGAGATGCTCACGGTGAAGTCCGACGACGTGGAAGGTCGCACCAAGATGTACAAGAGCATTGTCGACGGCGACCACACCATGCATGCCGGCATGCCGGAGTCCTTCAACGTACTGGTGAAGGAAATCCGTTCGCTGGGCATCGATATCGAGTTAGAGAGCTAGGAGCCGACTCCATGAAAGATTTGGTGAAAGTCCTCAAATCGCAATCACAGTCCGAAGAGTTCGATGCGATCAAGATCTCGCTCGCCTCGCCGGACATGATTCGCTCCTGGTCCTATGGCGAGGTCAAGAAACCCGAGACCATCAACTACCGCACCTTCAAGCCGGAGCGGGACGGGCTGTTCTGCGCCAAGATCTTCGGTCCGGTGAAGGACTACGAGTGCCTGTGCGGCAAGTACAAGCGCATGAAGCACCGCGGCATCATCTGCGAGAAGTGCGGCGTCGAGGTGACCAAGGCGGCGGTGCGCCGCGAGCGCATGGGCCACATCGAGCTGGCCAGCCCCGTCGCGCACATCTGGTTCCTCAAGTCGCTGCCGTCGCGTATCGGCATGTTCCTCGACATGACCCTGCGCGACATCGAGCGGGTGCTCTACTTCGAGAGCTTCGTGGTCATCGACCCGGGCATGACCACCCTGGAGCGCGGCCAGCTGCTCAACGACGAGCAGTACTTCGAGGCCCTCGAAGAGTTCGGTGATGACTTCGACGCCCGCATGGGCGCCGAGGCGATCCAGGCCCTGCTCAAGGACATCGACCTCTCTGAAGAGGTCGATCGCCTGCGCGAGGAGATCCCGCAGACCAACTCCGAGACCAAGATCAAGAAGCTCTCCAAGCGGCTCAAGCTGCTGGAGGCCTTCCTCAACTCCGGCAACGACCCGGCGTGGATGGTCATGGAAGTGCTGCCGGTGCTGCCGCCGGACCTGCGTCCGCTGGTGCCGCTGGACGGCGGCCGCTTCGCGACCTCCGACCTCAACGACCTGTACCGTCGGGTGATCAACCGCAACAACCGCCTGAAGCGTCTGCTCGACCTCAATGCGCCTGACATCATCGTGCGCAACGAGAAGCGCATGCTGCAGGAAGCGGTCGATGCACTGCTGGACAACGGTCGTCGCGGTCGCGCCATCACCGGCTCCAACAAGCGTCCGCTGAAGTCGCTGGCCGACATGATCAAGGGCAAGCAGGGGCGCTTCCGTCAGAACCTGCTGGGCAAGCGCGTCGACTACTCCGGCCGTTCGGTCATCACCGTCGGTCCGACCCTGCGCCTGCACCAGTGCGGTCTGCCCAAGAAGATGGCGCTCGAGCTGTTCAAGCCGTTCATCTACTCCAAGCTGCAGTCGCTGGGCTACGCCTCCACCATCAAGGCGGCCAAGAAGATGGTCGAGCGCGAGCTGCCCGAAGTGTGGGACATCCTCGCCGACGTCATCCGCGAGCACCCGGTGCTGCTCAACCGTGCGCCGACCCTGCACCGCCTGGGCATCCAGGCCTTCGAGCCGCTGCTGATCGAGGGCAAGGCGATCCAGCTGCACCCGCTGGTGTGTGCCGCCTACAACGCCGACTTCGACGGTGACCAGATGGCGGTGCACGTGCCGCTGACGCTGGAAGCCCAGCTCGAGGCGCGGGCGCTCATGATGGCCACCAACAACGTGCTGTCGCCGGCCAACGGTGATCCGATCATCGTGCCGTCCCAGGACGTGGTGCTGGGTCTGTATTACATGACCCGCGAGAAGATCAACGCCAAGGGCGAGGGCATGGTGTTCTCCGGCCTCAACGAGGTCGAGCGCGCCTTCGGTAGCCAGAACGTGTCGCTGCACGCACGGGTCAAGGTGCGCCTCACCGAGGTGCTGGTCGACGAGGAGACCGGCGAGCAGAACACGACGCGCACCCTCTACGACACCACCGTGGGTCGTGCGCTGCTGTTCCGCATCCTGCCCGACGGCGTGCCCTTCGAGCTGGTCGACCAGCCGATGAAGAAGAAGGCGATCTCCAAGCTGCTCAACGAGGTGTATCGCCGTGCCGGTCTCAAGCCGACGGTCATCTTTGCCGACCAGCTGATGTACACCGGTTTCCGCATGGCGACCTGGTCCGGCGCCTCCATCGGCGTCAACGACTTCGTCATCCCGGAGGCCAAGACGGAGATCGTCGAGGCGGCCGAGGCCGAGGTCAAGGAGATCGAGGATCAGTTCTCCTCCGGCCTCGTCACCGCCGGTGAGAAGTACAACAAGGTCATCGACATCTGGTCCAAGGCCAACGACAAGGTGGCCAAGGCGATGATGGCGGGCATCTCCAAGGAGACCGTGATCGATCGCGACGGCAACGAGGTGGAGCAGGACTCGTTCAACAGCGTGTTCATCATGGCCGACTCCGGCGCCCGGGGTAGTGCCGCCCAGATTCGTCAGCTGGCGGGTATGCGTGGCCTGATGGCCAAGCCGGACGGCTCGATCATCGAGACGCCGATCGTGGCCAACTTCCGCGAGGGTCTGAACGTACTGCAGTACTTCATCTCGACCCACGGTGCGCGGAAAGGTCTGGCCGATACGGCACTCAAGACCGCCAACTCCGGTTATCTGACCCGGCGCCTGGTCGACGTGGCCCAGGACATGGTCATCACCGAGCCCGACTGTGGCACCGAGCAGGGCCTGACCCTGCACCCGGTCATCGAAGGTGGCGACATCATCGTCTCCCTGGCCCAGCGCGTGCTGGGTCGCGTGGTGGCGCAGGACGTCATCGATCCCAGCACCGACGAAGTGCTGATCGAGAAGGGCACCCTGCTTGATGAAGCCTGGTGCGAACGTCTCGATACCATGGGCGTCGACGAGATCGTGGTGCGTAGCGCCATTGCCTGTGAGTCGACTCACGGCGTCTGTTCGTCCTGCTACGGTCGTGACCTGGCCCGCGGGCATCAGGTCAACATCGGCGAGGCGGTCGGCGTTATCGCTGCCCAGTCGATCGGTGAGCCGGGTACCCAGCTGACCATGCGGACCTTCCACATCGGCGGTGCGGCATCGCGCGCCTCCGCGGTGGACAGCGTCCAGGTCAAGCACGGCGGCAAGGTACGCCTGCACAACATGAAATTCGTCGAGCGTGCCGACGGCAAGCTGGTGGTGGTATCCCGCTCCAGCGCCCTGGCAGTGGCCGACGACCATGGCCGCGAGCGCGAGTACTACAAACTGCCCTATGGTGCCGAGCTGTCGATCAAGGACGGCGCGGCGGTCGAAGCCGGCCAGATGGTCGCCAAGTGGGACCCGCATACCCACCCGATCATTGCCGAGGTCGAGGGCAAGGTGCAGTACGTCGACATGGTCGACGGCGTCACCATCCACCGCAGCGTGGACGAAATGACCGGCCTGTCGTCGATCGAGGTGATCGAGTCTGCGGCGCGTCCGCAGGCCGGGCGCGACAGTCGTCCGATGATCCTGCTCACCGACGAGAGCGGCGAGCCGATCAGCGTGACGGGTTCCAACACGCCGGTGCAGTACCTGCTGCCGGGCAAGGCGATCGTCTCTGTCGACAACGGCGCCCAGATCGGTATCGGCGAGATCGTCGCGCGGATTCCGGTCGAAGCCTCAGGCAACAAGGACATCACCGGGGGTCTGCCCCGCGTGGCCGACCTGTTCGAGGCGCGCAAGCCGAAAGAGCCGGCCATCCTCGCCGAGATCAGCGGTACCATCAGCTTCGGCAAGGAGACCAAGGGCAAGCGCCGCCTGACGATTACGCCGGAAGACGGCAGCGATCCGTTCGAGGCGCTGATTCCGAAGTGGCGCCAGATCGCGGTCTTCGAAGGCGAGACGGTGGAGAAGGGCGAGGTGATCTCCGACGGTCCGAGCAACCCGCACGACATCCTGCGGCTGCTGGGCGTGGCGGAGCTGGCCAAGTACATCACCGCCGAGATCCAGGAGGTCTACCGCCTCCAGGGCGTGGGCATCAACGACAAGCACATCGAAGTGATCGTGCGTCAGATGCTGCGCAAGGTGGAGATTACCGACTCCGGCGACTCCGAGTTCATCCCGGGTGACCAGGTCGAACTGGTCAAGGTGCTCGAGGAGAACAGCCGCCTGGTGCAGGCCGAGAAGTTCCCGGCCAAATACCAGCGGGTGCTGCTGGGTATCACCAAGGCCAGCCTGGCCACCGAGTCGTTCATCTCCGCGGCCTCCTTCCAGGAGACCACGCGGGTGTTGACCGAAGCGGCGGTTACCGGCAAGCGCGATTACCTGCGCGGCCTGAAGGAGAACGTGGTGGTCGGTCGCCTGATCCCGGCGGGAACGGGGCTTGCCCACCATCAGGAGCGTCGCCGCAAGCGGGAAGACACCGAGCGTCTGCTCCATCCGTCGGCCTTCGACGTCGAGCAGGAGCTGGGTGCCCAGCTCACCGCGCTCGACTCGGACGACGACGAGCTGTAAGCGGGCAGGGCGTCAGGTAGCCGGGCATGCCTGGCGCTTGACGCCTCACCCCGTTAGACCTTAGAATGCGCAGCCTTTAACAGTGGGGTGGGTGCGCCCGCGCCCGCTGGAAGGCAAGGCAACCATTGGAGTCAGCTACACAACATGGCAACGATCAATCAGCTCGTGCGCAAGCCGCGCAAGCGCCCCGCCGCCAAGAGCGACGTGCCGGCGCTGCAGGCCTGTCCGCAGAAACGCGGTGTCTGCACCCGCGTCTACACCACCACCCCGAAGAAGCCGAACTCGGCCCTGCGTAAGGTCTGCCGCGTGCGCCTGACCAACGGGTTCGAGGTTTCGTCCTACATCGGCGGTGAGGGTCACAACCTTCAGGAACACTCTGTCGTGCTGATCCGCGGCGGCCGTGTCAAGGATTTGCCGGGTGTGCGTTATCACACCGTTCGCGGCGCCCTGGACACCTCCGGCGTGCAGAACCGCAAGCAGGGCCGTTCCAAGTACGGCACCAAGCGTCCCAAGTCCTGATCGGCCTCGGTACGCATCCAGAATCAATTTTGGTCTGATAAGAGTAAGGTCGGGCGTCGCGAGTTCGAAGAGAGCGTGCGGGAGTTCCGGGTTTGCCTGAAAGACCCTTCGATAGAGGGCTTGTCATGCCTAGAAGAAGAGTAGTTGCCAAGCGCGAGATCCTGCCGGATCCCAAGTTCGGAAGCGAGCGCCTGGCCAAGTTCATGAACCACCTGATGGTCAGCGGCAAGAAGTCCACAGCTGAGCGTATCGTTTACGGTGCGCTGGACACGGTTGCCGAGCGTAGCAAGGAAGAGCCGCTGGACATCTTCGATCGCGCGCTGGAAGCCATTCAGCCGATGGTCGAGGTCAAGTCCCGCCGCGTCGGCGGTGCGACCTATCAGGTGCCGGTGGAGGTTCGTCCGTCGCGTCGCCAGGCGCTGGCCATGCGCTGGCTGGTGGATGCGGCGCGCAAGCGCGGTGAGAAGACCATGGTGCAGCGTCTCGCTGGCGAGATGCTCGATGCCGCCGAGGGCAAAGGCTCCGCGGTCAAGAAGCGTGAAGACGTGCATCGCATGGCGGAAGCCAACAAGGCGTTCTCGCACTACCGTTTCTAAGCGCAGCGCCTCTAAACGCATCGCCAACCAACGGGGAGTTTCACCGTGGCACGCAAGACACCTCTCAACCGCTATCGCAATATCGGGATCTGTGCCCACGTCGACGCGGGCAAGACCACAACCACCGAGCGTGTGCTCTTCTACACCGGCTTGTCTCACAAGCTGGGTGAGGTGCATGACGGTGCGGCCACTACCGACTGGATGGAGCAGGAGCAGGAGCGAGGCATCACCATCACCTCAGCTGCTGTTACGACCTTCTGGAAGGGGATGAACCAGCAGTTCGACGAGCACCGCATCAACATCATCGACACGCCTGGGCACGTCGACTTCACCATCGAGGTGGAGCGTTCCCTGCGCGTGCTCGACGGTGCCGTCGTGGTGCTTTGCGGCTCCTCCGGCGTTCAGCCGCAGACCGAGACCGTCTGGCGTCAGGCCAACAAGTACGAAGTGCCGCGCATGGTGTTCGTCAACAAGATGGACCGTACCGGTGCCGACTTCTTCATGGTCGTCGACCAGCTCAAGGATCGCCTGGGTGCCAACGCGGTGCCGATCCAGATCAACTGGGGCACCGAGGAAGACTTCAAGGGCGTCATCGACCTGATCGAGATGAAGGCCATCCTCTGGAGCGAAGCCGACCAGGGCATGAGCTACGAACTCGTCGACATCCCCGCCGAACTCCAGGCCAAGGCCGAGGAGTTCCGCGAGCAGATGGTCGAGGCCGCTGCCGAAGCCTCCGAAGAGCTGATGGACAAGTACCTCGAAGAGGGCGAGCTCTCCAAAGAAGAGATCAAGGCTGGCCTGCGTCGCCGTACTTTGGACAACGAAGTCGTGCTGGTCACCTGCGGCTCAGCGTTCAAGAACAAGGGCGTGCAGGCGGTGCTGGATGCCGTCATCGAGTACATGCCGTCGCCGCTCGAGGTCAAGGCCATCGAGGGTGAGCTGGACGACAAGGACGGTACCATCGCCACCCGTGAGGCGGACGACAATGCGCCGTTTGCCGCGCTGGCGTTCAAGATCGCCACCGACCCCTTCGTCGGCACGCTGACCTTCATCCGGGTCTACTCCGGCGTGCTCAACTCCGGGGACAGCGTCTACAACTCCGTGAAGCAGAAGAAGGAGCGCGTCGGCCGTATCGTGCAGATGCACTCCAACTCCCGCGAGGAGATCAAGCAGGTCTACGCCGGCGACATCGCCGCCTGTATCGGCTTGAAGGACGTGACCACCGGTGACACCCTGTGCGATCTGGAGAACAAGATCGTACTCGAGCGCATGGAGTTCCCGGATCCGGTCATCTCCGTGGCCGTGGAGCCGAAGTCCAAGGCCGACCAGGAGAAGATGGGCGTAGCACTGGGCAAGCTGGCCCAGGAGGATCCGTCCTTCCGCGTCAAGACCGACGAGGAAACTGGCCAGACCATCATCTCCGGCATGGGCGAGTTGCACCTGGACATCATCGTCGACCGCATGCGTCGCGAGTTCAAGGTCGAAGCCAATATCGGCAAGCCGCAGGTCGCTTACCGCGAGACCATTCGTGGCAAGGTCGAGCAGGAAGGCAAGTTCGTACGTCAGTCCGGTGGTCGTGGCCAGTACGGTCATGTCTGGCTGCGTATCGAGCCGCTCACCGAGGCGGACAAGGGCGAAGATGAAGACATGCACTTCAAGTTCGCTTCCGAGATCGTCGGCGGTGTGGTACCCAAGGAATACGTGGGTGCCGTCGAGAAAGGGGCCTATGAGCAGCTGCAAAACGGCGTCATCGCGGGTTACCCGATGATCGACGTGAAGGTCACGCTGTATGATGGCTCCTACCATGACGTGGACTCGAACGAGAACGCGTTCAAGGTTGCCTCTTCCATGGCAGTCAAGGAAGGGGCGCGCAAGGCCAAGGCCGTGCTGCTGGAACCGGTGATGAAGGTCGAAGTCGTGACCCCCGAGGATTTCATGGGTGACGTCATGGGCGACCTCAACCGTCGCCGCGGTCTGGTGCAGGGCATGGATGACTCTTCCTCTGGCAAGATCATCCGCGCGATGGTGCCTCTGGGTGAGATGTTCGGTTATGCAACCGATCTGCGTTCTCAGACCCAGGGTCGTGCGAGCTACGTCATGGAGTTCGCAAAGTACGAAGAGGCGCCCTCCAGCATCGTTGAAGCCGTCATCAACCAGAAAGGCTAACCGCTAGCAAACGTTAAAGAGGTTATCGAAGTGGCTAAGGAAAAATTCGAACGTTCCAAACCGCACGTCAACGTCGGCACCATCGGTCACGTCGACCACGGCAAGACCACTCTGACTGCGGCCCTGACTCGCGTTTCTGCTGAGGTCTTCGGCGGTGAATGGCGTCAGTTCGACTCCATCGACAACGCTCCGGAAGAGCGTGAGCGTGGTATCACCATCGCTACCTCTCACGTCGAGTACCAGTCTGAGCAGCGTCACTACGCGCACGTCGACTGCCCGGGGCACGCCGACTACGTCAAGAACATGATCACCGGTGCTGCGCAGATGGACGGCGCCATCCTGGTCTGTTCCGCTGCCGACGGCCCCATGCCGCAGACTCGCGAGCACATCCTGCTGTCCCGCCAGGTTGGCGTTCCGTACATCGTCGTGTTCCTGAACAAGGCCGACATGGTCGATGACGAGGAGCTGCTCGAGCTGGTCGAGATGGAAGTTCGCGAACTTCTGAACGAGTACGACTTCCCGGGCGATGACACCCCGATCATCACCGGTTCCGCGCTGATGGCGCTGAACGGTGAAGACGAGAACGGCATGGGCACTACTGCCGTTGCCAACCTGATCAAGGCCCTGGACGACTACATCCCGGAGCCGGAGCGTGCCATCGATCAGCCGTTCCTGATGCCGATCGAAGACGTGTTCTCCATCTCCGGTCGCGGTACCGTGGTCACCGGTCGTATCGAGCGCGGCATCGTCAAGGCCGGCGAAGAAGTCGAGATCGTCGGTATCAAGGACACCACCAAGACTACCGTTACCGGTGTCGAGATGTTCCGCAAGCTGCTCGACGAAGGTCGTGCCGGTGAGAACGTCGGCGCCCTGCTGCGCGGCACCAAGCGTGACGAAGTCGAGCGTGGTCAGGTTCTGGCCAAGCCGGGCTCGATCAACCCGCACACCGTCTTCGAAGCCGAAGTCTACGTGCTGTCCAAGGAAGAAGGTGGTCGTCACACCCCGTTCTTCAAGGGCTACCGTCCGCAGTTCTACTTCCGTACCACTGACGTCACCGGTACCTGTGAGCTGCCGGAAGGCGTCGAGATGGTCATGCCGGGCGACAACGTCAAGATGGTCGTCACCCTGATCGCTCCGATCGCCATGGACGAAGGTCTGCGCTTCGCCATCCGTGAAGGCGGCCGTACCGTCGGCGCCGGCGTCGTGGCCAAGATCGTTCAGTAAGTCCTCGGGCTTCTGATTGATCGAAGGGGGCTCCGCGAGGAGCCCCCTTTCTGCGCACCTTGGCGGAGTGTTTGACTCTTGCCCTCGGCGTGCATATAATGCGCATCCTTTGAATGCGTGGGTAGGCGGCAGGTTGCCGTCGACATCCATTGGAGTTTAGGGCAAATGCAGAACCAAAAGATTCGCATTCGGTTGAAGGCATTCGACCATCGCCTGATCGACCAGTCCGCCGCGGAGATCGTTGATACCGCCAAGCGGACTGGTGCTCAGGTGCGCGGTCCGATCCCGCTGCCGACCAATCGTGAGCGCTACACCGTACTGATTTCGCCGCACGTCAACAAGGATGCGCGCGACCAGTACGAGATTCGCACTCACAAGCGTGTGCTCGATATCGTCGAGCCGACCGAAAAGACCGTCGATGCCCTGATGAAGCTCGACCTCGCCGCTGGCGTGGACGTGCAGATCAAGCTCGACTAACCACACTAGACACCCGCGGCCCAGCGCTCTTTCGAACGAGTTGGAGCAGCAGCCGCCACGCCGTGATGGCGTCATACAACGTGCTAGTGGAATGCTCTGGAAAGGGCAGCCATAGCGGGTGATAGCCCCGTACACTAAAGGAGACTGAGAATGACTATCGGTTTGCTCGGTAGGAAGGCCGGTATGACCCGTGTCTTTACCGAAGATGGCGCTTCCGTGCCCGTAACCGTGATCGAGGTTGAGCCGAATCGCGTCACCAGCGTCAAGACCGTCGAGTCCGACGGCTACGCGGCGATTCAGGTCACGACCGGCTCCCGCAAGGCCAAGCACCTCACCAAGGCACAAGCAGGTCAGTACGCCAAGGCAGGTATCGAGGCCGGTCGTTCGCTGATGGAGTTCCGTGTCGCCGCAGGCGACGAGGCTCCGGAAGTGGGCGGCGAACTCACCGTATCCCTCTTCGAAGCTGGTCAGAAGGTCGACGTGACCGGCACCTCCAAGGGCAAGGGCTTCCAGGGCGCCGTCAAGCGCTGGAACTTCCGTACCCAGGATGCTACCCACGGCAACTCCCTGTCGCATCGTGCGCCGGGTTCCATCGGTATGTGTCAGACCCCGGGACGCGTCTTCAAAGGCAAGAAAATGGCCGGTCAGATGGGCAATGTCCGCTGCACCGTCCAGAGCCTCGAAGTCGTGCGGGTCGATGCCGAGCGCAACCTGCTGCTGATCAAGGGTGCCGTGCCTGGTGCTACCGGCAGCGACGTCATCGTTCGCAGCGCCGTCAAAGCTGGCTGAAGGGGATAGAACCGATGAATCTGAATCTTGCTGCAGGCGCGGGTACTGTCGAAGTCGCCGACGCCACCTTTGGCAAAGAATTCAACGAGGCGCTGGTTCACCAGGTCGTCACCGCCTATCTGGCCGGTGGTCGTCAGGGCACCCGCGCCCAGAAGAACCGTTCCGACGTGCGTGGCGGCGGCAAGAAGCCGTGGCGCCAGAAGGGCACCGGTCGTGCTCGTGCCGGCACCATCCGCTCGCCGCTGTGGCGCAGCGGTGGCGTGACCTTCGCAGCGCGTCCGCAGGACCACTCGCAGAAAGTCAACCGCAAGATGTACCGCGCAGCGATGCGCTCCATCCTGTCCGAGCTGGTGCGTCAGGAGCGTCTGGTCGCCATCGACGAGTTCACTGTCGATTCACCGAAGACCAAGCAGCTGGTCGCCAAGCTGGGTGAGCTGGGCCTGGAGAAGGCGCTGATCGTCACTGAGGAAGTCGACGAGAAGCTTTATCTGGCCGCCCGTAACATCCCCAACGTGGATGTGGTGGATGTGGCTGCCGCCGATCCGGTGAGCCTGATCGCCTTCGACAAGGTGCTGGTCACCGTCTCTGCTCTGCGTAAATTCGAGGAGAAGCTGGCATGAACCAGGAGCGCGTATTCAAGGTTCTGCTTGGTCCGCACGTGACCGAGAAGGCCGCTTTCGCCGCCGAGCGCAACCAGTATGTGTTCAAGGTGGCCAGCGACGCGACCAAGCCGGAAATCAAGCAGGCCGTGCAGGTGCTGTTTGGCAAGAAGGTCGACCGCGTCCAGGTGCTGAACATGAAGGGCAAGACCAAGCGCAGCGCGCACGGTCTGGGCCGCCGTCAGGGTTACCGCAAGGCTTACGTGACCCTGGCTGCTGGTGAAACGCTCGAAGACTTCACTGGCGCCGAATAAGGGCAGGAGTACGGATCATGGCAATCGTCAAGACAAAACCCACATCCGCCGGTCGTCGCCACGTCGTCAAGGTCGTCAGCGAAGGCCTGCACAAGGGCAAGCCCTACGCGCCGCTGCTCGAGAAGCAGTCGCGCAGCGGCGGACGTAACAACAACGGTCGCATCACCACCCGTCACGTGGGCGGTGGTCACCGTCAGCACTACCGGGTCATCGACTTCAAGCGTACCAAGGATGGCGTTCCCGCCATCGTTGAGCGTCTCGAGTACGATCCCAACCGTAGCGCTCATATCGCGCTGCTGAAGTACCTGGACGGCGAGCGTCGCTACATCATCGCGCCCAAGGGCGTGAGTGCTGGCGACAAACTCGAGTCCGGCGTGAATGCGGCGATCAAGAAGGGCAACACCCTTCCGCTGCGCAACATCCCGCTGGGTTCCACCGTTCACTGCATCGAGCTGAAGCCCGGCAAGGGTGCGCAGATCGCTCGCAGTGCCGGTACCAGCGCCCAGTTGGTCGCCCGTGAAGGCAGCTATGCCACCGTGCGTCTGCGCTCCGGCGAGATGCGCAAGGTGCTGGCAGACTGCCGTGCGACCCTGGGTGAAGTGGGCAACTCTGAGCACAGCCTGCGTCAACTTGGCAAGGCCGGTGCAAAGCGCTGGAGAGGCGTGCGTCCGACCGTTCGCGGTGTGGCCATGAACCCGGTGGATCACCCGCACGGTGGCGGTGAAGGCCGCACCAGCGGTGGTCGTCACCCGGTGTCCCCGTGGGGCGTTCCCACCAAGGGCCACAAGACCCGCAAGAACAAGCGCACTGATGCGCTGATCGTTCGTCGCCGCAAGGCCAAGTAACAGACATTAAGGGGTAACGGCTGTGCCACGTTCACTGAAGAAAGGTCCTTTTATCGACCTTCATCTGCTGAAGAAGGTTGAGGCTGCAGTGGAGAAGAACGACCGCAAACCGATCAAGACCTGGTCGCGTCGTTCCATGATCCTGCCGAACATGGTCGGGCTCACCATTGCGGTCCATAACGGTCGCCAACACGTCCCGGTGCACGTCTCCGAGGAAATGGTTGGCCACAAGCTGGGCGAATTCGCTGCCACCCGCACCTATCGCGGACATGCGGCGGACAAGAAAGCCAAACGGTAAGCCAGAGAGGATTGAGAGATGGAAGTCACAGCTAAGCTGCGTGGCGCTCGTTTATCCGCCCAGAAGGCCCGTTTGGTGGCTGACCAGGTGCGCGGTAAACCGGTCGCCGAGGCGCTCGACCTGCTGACCTTCTCACCGAAGAAGGCTGCCAAGCTGGTCAAGAAAGTGCTGCAGTCCGCCATCGCGAATGCGGAAGAAAACAACGGCATGGATATCGACGAGCTGCGTGTCTCGACCATCTGCGTCGATGAGGGCATGACGCTCAAGCGCATCAAGCCGCGGGCCAAGGGCCGTGCGGATCGCATCCTGAAGCGCACTTGCCACATCACCGTCAAGGTAGCCGAGAAGTAGGAGTCGACCAGATGGGTCAGAAAGTACATCCGACAGGTATTCGGCTGGGTATCGTCAAGGACCACTCCTCGGTGTGGTATGCCGAGCGCGGTGCTTATGCCGACAAGTTGAACAACGATCTCGAGGTGCGTCGCTTCCTCGAAGAGCGTCTGAAGAACGCGTCCGTGAGCCGCATCCATATCGAGCGTCCGGCCAACAACGCCCGCATTACCATTCACACCGCCCGTCCGGGCATCGTGATTGGCAAGAAGGGCGAGGACGTCGACAAGCTGCGTCGCGACGTCACCGCGATGATGGGCGTGCCCGTGCACGTCAACATCGAGGAAGTTCGCAAGCCGGAACTCGACGCCAAGCTCGTCGCGCAGAACATCGCCGGCCAGCTCGAGCGCCGCGTCATGTTCCGTCGTGCCATGAAGCGTTCCGTACAGAACGCCATGCGCCTGGGTGCTGGTGGTATCAAGGTGATGTTGTCAGGTCGCCTCGGTGGTGCCGAAATCGCACGTACCGAATGGTACCGCGAAGGCCGTGTGCCGCTTCACACCCTGCGTGCGGACATCGACTACGCCACCTTTGAGGCAAAAACCACCTACGGCATCATCGGTGTCAAGGTTTGGGTCTTCAAGGGTGAAATCCTCGGGGGCATCGAAGAGGTCCGCGCCAAGGCCAAGCAACAGCCGCAGGCCGCGCCCTCCAAGAAGAAAGGTTCCAGGTAAGGGGAGAGCGAGTCGATGTTACAGCCCAAGCGCATGAAATTCCGCAAGATGATGAAAGGCCGCAACCGTGGCCTGGCGCATCGCGGAAGCAAGATCAGCTTCGGGGAATACGGCCTCAAGGCAACCGGTCGCGGCCGCATTACGGCGCGTCAGATCGAAGCCGGCCGTCGTGCGATCACCCGTCACGTCAAGCGTGGCGGCAAGATCTGGATCCGCGTCTTCCCCGACAAGCCGATTTCCAAGAAGCCTCTCGAAGTCCGTATGGGTAAGGGCAAGGGCTCCGTCGAGTACTGGGTCGCACAGATCCAGCCGGGTCGGGTCCTGTATGAAATCGAAGGCGTGTCCGAAGAGCTGGCCCGTGAGGCCTTCTCCCTGGCTGCGCAGAAGATGCCCGTGTCCACCACCTTTGTGAAACGGACGGTGATGTGATGAAAGCCCAGGAAATTCGTGAAAAGTCAGCCGAGCAGCTCCAGGAGCAGCTCTTCGAACTCCTCCGCGAGCAGTTCAACCTGCGCATGCAGAAGGCCACCGGCCAGCTCAGCCAGACTCATCTGCTCAAGCAGGTTCGTCGGGACATCGCCCGGGTGAAGACTGTGCTCAACGAGAAGGCAGGTGACTGAGATGGCCGAAGAAAAGAAAGCCCGTACGCTCACCGGCAAGGTGGTGAGCGACAAGATGGACAAGTCCATTGTCGTCATGATCGAGCGCCGCGAGCGGCATCCGATCTACGGCAAGTACGTCAAGCGCTCCACCAAGCTGCACGCCCATGACGAGGCGAACCAGGCCAAGGCCGGTGACACGGTATCCATCCAGGAATGCCGTCCGCTGTCCAAGAAGAAGGCCTGGACGCTGGTCGAGGTGATCGAGCAGGCCAAGGGCTGAGCTCGGCGAGAGCAGTCAGATTAGGTTTGGAGAAAACCGATGATTCAGACTCAGACAATGCTGGATGTCGCCGACAACAGCGGAGCGCGCCGGGTGCAGTGCATCAAGGTGCTTGGCGGCTCACACCGTCGCTACGCGCGTGTCGGTGACATCATCAAGGTCACGGTGAAGGAAGCCATTCCGCGTGGCAAGGTCAAGAAAGGCCAGGTCCTCAAGGCGGTGGTGGTTCGCACCCGCAGTGGTGTCCGTCGTTCCGACGGCTCGCTGATCCGCTTCGATGGAAATGCGGCAGTTCTGTTGAACAACACCAACGAACAGCCGATCGGCACCCGTATTTTCGGGCCGGTGACTCGTGAGCTTCGTACCGAGAAGTTCATGAAGATCATTTCCCTGGCGCCTGAAGTGCTGTAAGGAGCGAAGCGGACATGCAAAAGATCAAACGTGACGATGAAGTGATCGTCATCGCCGGCAAGGACAAGGGCAAGCGCGGCACCGTCAAGCGCGTCCTCAAGGACGAACGCTTCGTCGTGTCCGGTGTGAACATGATCAAGCGTCACACCAAGCCCAATCCTATGGCGGGCAATCAGGGCGGTATCGTCGAGCGCGAGGCTCCGATTCACGCGTCCAACGTGGCGATCTTCAACTCGGAGACCGGTAAGGCGGATCGCGTCGGCTTCCAGGTTAAGGAAGACGGTACCAAGGTACGTATCTACAAGTCGACGCAGACGCAGATCGACGCCTAACGCGAGTCGGGTAGCAAAATGGCGAACTTGAAAGAACGTTATCAGAACGAGGTGGTGGCTCAGCTCAAAGAGCAGTTCAGCTACGCCAACGTGATGCAGGTGCCGCGGATCACCAAGGTGACCCTCAACATGGGCATCGGTGACGCGACCAGCGACAAGAAGCTGATCGAGAATGCCATCGGCGACCTGGAGAAGCTCTCCGGTCAGAAGCCGCTGGTGACCAATGCGCGCAAGTCCATCGCGGGCTTCAAGGTGCGCGAAGGTTGGCCGATCGGCATCAAGGTGACCCTGCGCGCCGAGCGCATGTGGGAATTCCTCGATCGTCTGGTCAACATCGCGATCCCCCGCGTACGTGACTTCCGTGGTCTCAACCCGAAGTCCTTCGACGGTCGCGGCAACTACTCCATGGGTGTGCGTGAGCAGATCATCTTCCCGGAGATCGAATATGATAAGATCGACCGGATTCGTGGTCTGGATGTCACCATCACCACTACTGCCAACACCGACGAGGAAGGTCGTGCGCTGCTGAGCGCGCTGAACTTCCCGTTCAAGAAATAAGGGTGGGATCATGGCAAAGAAGAGCATGATTGAACGCGAGCTCAAGCGCACCAAGCTGGTCGAGAAGTATGCGGCCCGCCGTGCCGAGCTCAAGGCGATCATCCAGAACGTGAATACTTCCGACGAAGAGCGCTTCGAGGCGACGCTGAAACTGCAGCAGTTGCCGCGCGACTCCAGCCCGGTTCGTCAGCGTAACCGCTGCCGGATCACCGGTCGTCCGCACGGCTACTACAACAAGTTCGGCCTTGGCCGTAACAAGCTGCGTGAAGCCGCTATGCGTGGCGAGGTCCCTGGGCTGAAGAAGTCCAGCTGGTAAGCCGCCACGGAAACATCAGGAGCGCAATGTAAATGAGCATGCAAGACACTCTGGCGGATATGTTCACCCGTATCCGCAATGCGCAGATGGCCACCAAGGAGACGGTTACCATGCCGTCCTCCACGCTCAAGGTCGCGGTGGCCCGCGTATTGAAGGAAGAGGGCTATATCACCGACTTCGCGGTCGCTGAAGGTACCAAGCCCGAACTGACCGTGACCCTCAAGTACTTCGAGGGCAAGCCGGTCATCGAGCACCTGCAGCGGGTATCCAAGCCGTCACTGCGCCAGTACAAGGGCAAGGATGCACTGCCCAAGGTGGCGGACGGCATGGGTGTGGCGATCGTCACCACCTCCAAGGGCGTGATGACCGACCGTGCCGCTCGCCAGGCGGGCGTCGGTGGCGAAGTCATCTGCACCGTATTCTAGGAGTCTGGAATGTCCCGCGTAGCCAAATATCCGGTTAAAGTGCCCGCCGGCGTCGACGTCAAGCTCGACGGCGACCAGCTGACCGTCAAAGGCGGCCAGGGCACGCTGTCCATGACCGTTCACCCGGACGTGGCCATCGCTCAGGAAGAGGGTCAGCTGACCTTCAATCCGAGCGAGAGCGCCAAGTCCTGGGCCATGGCCGGCACCACACGTGCTCTGGTCCAGAACCTGGTCACCGGCGTCTCCGAGGGCTTCACCAAGACCCTCGAAATCGTTGGCGTCGGCTATCGTGCCCAGGCAAGTGGCCAGACGCTGAATCTGTCACTGGGCTTCTCCCACCCGGTCGAGTATTCCCTGCCTGAGGGTGTCTCCGCGGAAACGCCGAAGAACACCGTCATCGTGCTGAAGAGCGCGGACAAGCAGAAGCTGGGCCAGGTCGCCGCCGAGGTTCGTGCCTTCCGTCCGCCCGAGCCCTACAAGGGCAAGGGTGTGCGGTATGCCGACGAGCAAGTGCGTCGTAAAGAAGCCAAGAAGAAGTAAGGCAGGGTTATGAACGCGAAGAAAGAATCTCGTCTCCGTCGTGCCCGCCGCGCTCGCGCCAAGATGCGCGAGCTGGGCGTGTATCGCCTGTGCGTCAACCGTACCCCACGCCACATCTATGCGCAGATCATCTCGCCGGATGGTGGCAAGGTGCTGGCCAGCGCTTCCACGCTGGACAAGGACCTGCGCGAGGGTGCGACGGGCAACTCCGACGCCGCCGCCAAGGTCGGTGCGCTGATTGCCGAACGCGCCAAGCAGGCTGGCATCACCCAGGTGGCCTTCGATCGTGCCGGTTACAAGTACCACGGTCGCGTGAAGGCCCTGGCCGACGCCGCACGTGAAGGCGGCCTGGAATTCTAAAGGGTTTTACGATGGCGAAGAACGAACAGAACACCGGCGACCTGCAGGAAAAGCTCGTGCAGGTCAACCGCGTCGCCAAGGTGGTCAAGGGTGGCCGAATCTTCGGTTTCACCGCTCTGACCGTCGTGGGTGACGGCAATGGTCGTGTCGGCTTCGGCCGCGGCAAGGCGCGTGAAGTGCCGGTCGCGATCCAGAAGGCCATGGACCAGGCGCGCCGCAACATGGTCAAGGTGAGCCTCAAGGGCCATACCCTGCAGTACCCGGTCAAGGCCCGTCACGGCGCCTCCAAGGTGTACATGCAGCCGGCCTCCGAAGGTACCGGGATCATTGCCGGCGGCGCCATGCGCTCCGTGCTCGAGCTGGCTGGCGTCCATGACGTCCTGGCCAAGTGCTACGGCTCCACCAATCCGGTCAACGTGGTGCGCGCGACCGTCAAGGGTCTCGCCTCCATGCAATCGCCGGACGACATTGCCGCCAAGCGCGGTCTGTCTGTCGAAGCGATCACGGGGTAAATACCATGGCAGCCACACTCAAGGTTACCCAGATCCGTAGCACCATCGGCACGCTGCCCAAGCACAAGGCCACCATGAAGGGCCTGGGGCTGCGCCGCATCGGTCATACGGTCGAGCTGGAAGACACCCCTGCCGTGCGCGGCATGATCCACAAGGTCAACTACCTTGTGCGGGTAGAGGGAGAGTAATCCATGAAACTCAATAGCCTGAGCCCGGCACCGGGCTCCAAGCACGCCGAGAAGCGCGTCGGCCGTGGCATTGGCTCCGGTCTGGGCAAGACCGGCGGCCGTGGCCACAAGGGCCAGAAGTCGCGTAGCGGCGGCAGCGTGAAGCCCGGCTTCGAGGGCGGTCAGATGCCGTTGCAGCGGCGCCTGCCCAAGTTCGGCTTCACTTCCATGAAGTCGCTGGTCTCCGAAGAGGTGCGCCTGAGCGAACTGGCCAAGGTCGAGGGTAATGAAGTTACCCTGGAGACCCTGAAGCAGGCCAACGTGCTCAAGGATGCCACTCTGCACGCGAAGATCATTCTTTCCGGCGACGTCAACAAGGCGGTCACGGTTCGCGGCATCAAGGTCACCAAGGGTGCCCGTGCCGCGATCGAAGCCGCTGGTGGCAAGGTAGAGGACTAAATGGCCAAGTCAGGAAACATGCCGGCGATGGGCAGCGGTCTGAGTGAACTGTGGGCGCGTCTGCGCTTCGTGCTCCTCGCCATCGTGGTGTACCGTATCGGTGCCCATATTCCCGTTCCCGGTATCAATCCTGACCAGCTTGCTGCCTTGTTCAGGGAGCAGCAGGGCACCATCCTGGGACTGTTCAACATGTTCTCGGGTGGTGCACTGGAGCGCATGAGTATCTTCGCCCTGGGCATCATGCCCTACATCTCGGCGTCGATCATCATGCAGCTGCTGACCGCGGTCTCGCCCCACCTCGAGCAGTTGAAGAAGGAGGGCGAGGCCGGCCGTCGCAAGATCAGCCAGTACACTCGCTACGGTACCGTGCTGCTGGCCTTCGTCCAGGCCACCGGCATGTCGGTGGGCCTGGCCAGCCAGGGCATCGCCTATACCGCTGATTTCAGCTTCTATTTCACTGCGATCGTCACTTTCGTGTCGGGGGCGGTGTTCCTGATGTGGCTGGGTGAGCAGATTACCGAGAAGGGTATCGGCAACGGTATCTCGCTGCTGATCTTCGCCGGTATCGTCGCTGGCCTGCCGGGTGCGGTGGGGCAGGCGTTCGAGCTGGCCCGCAACGAAGGCGCGTGGAACGTGCTGCCGCTGCTGGCCCTCTCCGTACTGGGCGTGGCGACCGTGGCTTTCGTGGTGTTCATCGAGCGCGGCCAGCGCCGCATCACAGTGAACTACCCACGGCGCCAGGTCGGTAACAAGATGTATGCTGGGCAGAGCAGCTACCTGCCGCTGAAGGTGAACATGGCCGGCGTGATTCCGCCGATCTTCGCTTCCAGCATCCTGCTGTTCCCCGCCTCCATCGGCCAGTGGGTCGGAGCCGGTGACGGCATGGAGTGGCTGCAGCGGGCATCCCAGGCCCTGGGTCCGGGACAGCCGTTGTACATCTTGCTTTTCGCGGCGGCGGTGGTATTCTTCTGCTTCTTTTACACAGCGCTGGTCTTCAACCCCAAGGATGTCGCTGACAACCTCAAGAAGTCAGGGGCTTTCCTGCCGGGTATTCGCCCTGGTGAGCAGACCGCTCGCTATGTCGACAAGGTCATGACTCGTCTGACCCTGTTCGGTGCCCTGTACATCACTGCGGTTTCCCTGATGCCCCAGTTCCTGATCGTGGCCTGGAACGTGCCGTTCTTCTTCGGCGGTACCTCGCTGCTGATCGTGGTCGTGGTCATCATGGACTTCATGGCCCAGGTGCAGTCGCATCTCATGTCGCATCAGTACGAATCGGTGATGAAGAAGTCCAACCTGAAAGGCTATGGCAGCGGCGGCATGATGCGCTGAGCAGCGCCGCCGGTGATTTGGCGCGCCGCGTGCCGATTTTGGAGAAGGAACGATGAAAGTTCGAGCTTCCGTCAAGAAGATGTGCCGCAACTGCAAGATCATTCGGCGTAATGGCGCGGTCCGCGTCATCTGCATCGAGCCGCGGCACAAGCAGCGCCAGGGTTGATTCTGGCGTTTGTAGAAAGCGGTGCCGGCATACCCCTTGCCCGAAGGTGGGTAAAGGGGTATGCTGTTGCGCCTTTTGTAGTAACTAATCGAGCAAGCCGCTCAAATTTCGGAGAAAGCTGATGGCCCGTATTGCAGGCGTCAATATCCCGGACAACAAGCATGCGGCGATCTCGCTGACCTATATCTTCGGGATTGGCCGTACGCGTGCGCAGGAAATCTGTGCCGCCACCGGCATCGCGCCGACCACCAAGATCCAGGAGCTCTCCTCTGAAGAGGTCGATGCCCTGCGTGCCGAGGTTGGCAAGTACACCGTGGAAGGTGACCTTCGTCGTGATGTGACGCTGAACATCAAGCGTCTCATGGACCTGGGTTGCTATCGTGGTCTGCGTCATCGTCGTAGTCTTCCGCTGCGTGGTCAGCGGACCAAGACTAACGCGCGTACCCGTAAGGGCCCGCGTAAGCCGATCCGCAAGTAACACGCACGTTCTGGCGTAAAGACAGGAATAGACATCAACATGGCTAACCCGCGTAGCAACCGTAAAAAGGTTAAAAAGCAGGTAGTGGACGCCGTCGCGCACATCCACGCCTCTTTTAACAACACGATCGTGACGATCACAGACCGCCAGGGCAATGCTCTTTCATGGGCAACTGCCGGTGGTTCGGGTTTTCGTGGTTCTCGCAAGAGCACCCCGTTCGCTGCTCAAGTGGCAAGCGAACGTGCAGCGACCGCTGCAGCCGAGTATGGTGTGAAAAACGTCGACGTGCTGGTCAAGGGCCCCGGTCCTGGCCGTGAATCCGCCGTGCGCGCTCTGAGTGCCGCCGGCTTCCGCGTGCAGAGCATCACTGACGCGACGCCCATTCCCCACAATGGCTGCCGTCCGCCGAAGAAACGCCGCGTTTAAGGAGACAGATTCATGGCTCGTTATATTGGACCGAAGTGCAAACTGTCTCGTCGTGAAGGCACCGACCTCTTTCTGAAGAGCGGTGTGACTCCCTTCGAGAAGAAGTGCAAATCCGAGCAGATCCCGGGTGTGCACGGCCAGCGCCGTCAGCGTCTTTCCGACTACGGCTTGCAGCTTCGTGAGAAGCAGAAAGTGCGTCGCATCTACGGCGTACTCGAGAAGCAGTTCCGCAGCTACTACAAGGAAGCTGCCCGTCGCTCGGGCGCTACCGGCGAAGTGCTGCTGCAGCTGCTCGAATCCCGACTGGACAACGTCGTCTACCGCATGGGCTTCGGTTCCACCCGTTCCGAGGCGCGCCAGCTGGTGAGCCACAAGGCGATCGCGGTCAATGGCCGTACCGTCAACGTGGCTTCCTATCAGGTCAAGCCCGGCGACGTGGTTTCCGTTCGCGAGAAGGCGAAGAACCAGGCGCGCATCCAGAGTGCGCTTTCCATCGCTGCCAATCGTGGCGAAGTCGCCTGGATCGAGGTGGACGCGAAGAAGATGGAAGGCACCTTCAAGGCTATCCCGGAACGCGGCGACCTGTCGGCCGACATCAACGAAAACCTGATCGTCGAGCTGTACTCGAAGTAAGCGTCGCTGATCGCGTCGTGCCGGCTCTCACGGGCCGGCTACGAGTACCGAGTAACCGTTAGGCAGCCTCAAAGGTGTAGTTATGCAGCGTTCAGTGACAGAGTTTCTCCGTCCGCGCGATATCAAGGTCGAAGAGATCAGCGCGCATCACGCGAAGATCGTGCTCGAGCCGTTCGAGCGTGGCTTTGGCCATACCCTGGGCAATGCGCTGCGTCGCATTCTGCTCTCGTCCATGCCCGGCTGTGCCGTGGTGGAAGTCGAGATCTCGGGTGTCGAGCATGAATACAGCGCGATCGAGGGTGTTCAGGAAGACGTCATCGAGATTCTTCTGAACCTCAAGGACGTGGCCATCCGCATGCACAGTCGCGACGAGGCGGTGCTCTCGCTGAACAAGCAGGGCCCGGCCGTGGTGACCGCGGGCGACATCGTCCTCGATCACGACGTCGAGATCGTCAACCCTGAGCATGTCATCGCCCACGTCAATGAAGGCGCCGAGCTCAAGATGCAGCTCAAGATCGCTCGCGGTCGTGGCTATGAGCCGGCGGATGCCCGCGTTGGTGCCGACGACGAGTCGCGCGCCATCGGTCGCCTGCAGTTGGATGCCACCTTCAGCCCCGTGCGGCGCGTCTCCTATGCCGTCGATGCGGCGCGTGTCGAGCAGCGTACCGACCTCGACAAGCTGATCATCGACTTGGAAACCGACGGCACCCTGGATCCAGAAGAGGCGATCCGTCGCAGCGCGACCATCCTGCAGGAGCAGCTGGCCGCGTTCGTCGACCTGGAAGCCGACAAGGAGCAGGAGGTCGTGGAGGAAGAGGATCACGTCGATCCCATCCTGCTGCGTCCCGTAGACGATCTCGAGTTGACCGTCCGCAGTGCCAACTGCCTGAAGGCCGAGAATATCTACTACATCGGCGATCTGATTCAGCGCACCGAAGTCGAGCTGCTGAAGACGCCGAACCTCGGCAAGAAGTCTTTGAACGAAATCAAGGACGTGTTGGCTGCGCGCGGTCTTTCCCTTGGCATGCGGCTGGAGAATTGGCCGCCGGCGAGCCTGAAGGACGACAAGGCCTCCGCGTGAGCGTCGACTCGAGTCCCAGTTTGGTAAGGAATCACAACCATGCGTCATCGTAAGAGTGGTCGTCACCTGAATCGTACCAGCTCGCATCGCCAGGCCATGTTCAAGAACATGAGCGTGTCGCTGATCGAGCACGAAGTGATCAAGACAACCCTGCCCAAGGCCAAGGAGCTGCGTCGCGTCATCGAGCCGCTGATTACCCTGGCCAAGCAGGACAGTGTTGCCAACCGTCGTCTGGCCTTCAGCCGTACCCGCTCGAAGGAAGCGGTCGGCAAGCTCTTCAACGAGCTGGGTCCGCGTTACGTCGAGCGTCCGGGCGGTTACGTCCGTATCCTCAAGTGCGGTTTCCGCACCGGCGACAACGCCCCCATGGCCTTCGTCGAACTCGTCGACCGTCCGGTCGTCGAGGAGGCCGAGGAAGCCGCCACCGAGGAGTGATCCCCGGCGGCGGGCCTGGCCCGGCAGTGCTGTAGCAATACGAAAAACCCGGCTTCTCACGAAGCCGGGTTTTTTTCGCGTCCGGTCATGCTACTTGGAGGTTGCTGGCTCGGCCTGCTGGCTCTTGGCCCGCTCCAGCAGCGGCTTCAGGAAGCGCCCGGTGTGGGAGGCCTCCATCTCGGCCACCTGTTCCGGCGTGCCTTCGGCGATGATACGGCCACCGCCCGAGCCGCCCTCGGGGCCGAGGTCGACGATCCAGTCGGCGGTCTTGATCACGTCCAGGTTGTGTTCGATCACCACGATGGTGTTGCCGTGGTCGCGCAGGCGATGGAGCACGGCGAGCAGCTGGCGAATGTCCTCGAAGTGCAATCCGGTGGTCGGCTCGTCGAGGATGTAGAGCGTCTTGCCGGTGTCGCGCTTGGCCAGCTCGCGGGCCAGCTTGACCCGCTGCGCCTCGCCACCTGAGAGGGTGGTGGCGCTTTGTCCCAGGCGGATGTAGGAGAGCCCCACGTCGAGCAGGGTCTGCAGGCGGCGGGCAATGGCCGGCACCGGGCTGAAGAACTCCAGTGCCTCCTCGACGGTCATCTCCAGCACCTCGTCGATGCTCTTGCCCTTGTAGGCGATCTCCAGCGTCTCGCGGTTGTAGCGCTTGCCCTTGCATACGTCGCAGGGCACGTAGATGTCGGGCAGGAAGTGCATCTCGACCTTGATCATGCCCTCGCCCTGGCACGCCTCGCAGCGCCCGCCCTTGACGTTGAAGCTGAAGCGGCCCGGCTTGTAGCCCCGCGAGCGTGCCTCCTGGGTGCCGGCGAAGAGTTCACGAATCGGTGTGAAGATGCCGGTGTAGGTGGCCGGATTGGAGCGCGGCGTGCGGCCGATGGGGCTCTGGTCGATGTCGATCACCTTGTCGAGCTGGTCGAGCCCTTCGATGTGCGCATAGGGCGCCGGCGTCAGGGTGGTGGCATGGTTGAGCTCACGGGCGGCGATCGGCATCAGCGTCGAGTTGATCAGCGTCGACTTGCCCGAGCCGGAGACGCCGGTGACGCAGATGAACAGCCCCAGCGGCAGGGTCAGGCTGATGTTGCGCAGGTTGTTGCCGTGGGCGCCGGTCAGACGCAGTTGCTTCTCCGGGTTGCCGGGAATGCGCCACTTGGGTACCTCGATACGCCGCTTGCCGGAGAGGTACTGGCCGGTAAGCGAGTCATGACTTGCCATGACGGCTTCGGGCGTGCCCTGGGCGACGATGCGACCGCCGTGGACGCCGGCGCCGGGGCCGATATCGAGCACGTGGTCGGCGGCGCGGATGGCATCCTCGTCGTGTTCCACCACGATCACCGTGTTGCCCAGGTCGCGCAGGTGGATCAAGGTCTTGAGCAGGCGGTCGTTGTCACGCTGATGCAGGCCGATGGAGGGCTCGTCGAGGATGTACATGACGCCCACCAGGCCGGCGCCGATCTGGCTCGCCAGGCGGATGCGCTGGGCCTCGCCGCCTGAGAGAGTCTCGGCGCTGCGTTCCAGGTTGAGGTAGTCGAGGCCGACGTTGACCAGGAACTCCAGTCGGGCGTGGATCTCGTTGATCACTTTCTGGGCGATCTCGCCCTTGCGTCCGGGTAGGGCCAGGCGCTGGAAGTAGTCCCACGCCTCGCCGATTGGTAACTGCACGATTTGCGGCAGGGTGTGCTCATCGATGAAGACGTGGCGAGCCTCCTTGCGCAGGCGTGAGCCGTGGCAGCTGGGGCAGGGGCGGTCGGCGATGTAGCGGGCCAGCTCCTCGCGGACCATGCTCGATTCGGTTTCGCGATAGCGCCGCTGCATATTGGGCAGCACGCCCTCGAAGGGGTGCTCGCGGGTCACGCGGCGGCCGCGGTCGTTGACGTAGCTGAAGGCGATCTCGTCGTCGCCGCTGCCGTAGAGGATGACGTCCTTCTCGTGGCGGGCGAGATCCTGCCAAGGTGTCTCGAGGGTAAAGCGGTAATGGTCGGCCACTGCCTGCAACTGGCTGAAGTAGTAGACGCTGCGCCGGTCCCAGCCCTTGATCACGCCTTCGGCGAGTGACAGCTCCGGGTGACTGATGAGCTTGTCGGGGTCGAAGACCTGCTGCACGCCGAGACCGTCGCAGGTGGGGCAGGCGCCGGCCGGGTTGTTGAACGAGAACATGCGCGGCTCGAGCTCGGCGATGGCGTAGCCGCATACCGGGCAGGCGAAGCGTGCCGAGAAGGTGATGTCCTCGGCCTCGCCATCCATGAAGTGCACCACGGCAATGCCATCGGCCAAGGTGAGTGCGGTCTCGAACGATTCCGCCAGGCGCTGGGCCAGTCCCTCGCGTACCTTGATGCGATCCACCACCACGCTGATGTCGTGCTTCTTGTTCTTGTCGAGCGGGGCGATGTCGTCGAGTTCCAGTGCCTGGCCATTGATCATCACCCGAACGAAGCCCTGGGCGCGCAGCTCGGCGAGCAGCTGCAGGTGTTCTCCCTTGCGCCCCTTGACCACGGGCGCCAGCAGCATCAGCTTGCTGCCCTCGGGCAGAGCCAGCACCTGGTCGACCATCTGCGAGATGGTGCTGGCCTCGAGTTCCTCGCCGTGCTCGGGGCAGCGCGGCGTGCCGGCACGAGCGAACAGCAGGCGCAGGTAGTCGTAGATCTCGGTAATGGTGCCGACGGTGGAGCGTGGATTGTGGGAGGTGGACTTCTGTTCGATGGAGATCGCCGGCGACAAACCCTCGATGTGATCGACGTCGGGCTTCTCCATCATCGAGAGGAACTGTCGGGCATAGGTGGAGAGCGACTCCACGTAACGGCGCTGGCCTTCGGCGTAGAGCGTGTCGAAGGCCAGCGACGACTTGCCCGAGCCCGAAAGCCCGGTGACCACGATCAGGCTGTCGCGGGGCAGCTCGACGTCGATCTGCTTGAGGTTGTGGGTGCGCGCACCCCTGACCACGATCCTGTCCATTCACACCTCATGGCGCTCGGCAAAACCTCGATTATACGCCCGCGGCCGACTGCGCGCCAAAGCGCCGCCGGTCGGGACGTTTCCTGCAGGGCCCGGAATCGTTAGAATAGTCGGCTCATCGAAGGGCTCCGGCCCGCCTACCCATGGAAGCGTCTCACTCCCTATGCGCAAGGTCTCTGGACTGCTGCTAGCCTCCGAACGGCGCGCCATTACCGGCTTGGCCGGCCTGTATGCCACGCGCATGCTGGGGCTATTCATGGTGTTGCCGGTGCTGGCGCTGTATGCCGACGAGCTGGCCGGTGCCACGCCGCTGCTGGTGGGCCTGGCGCTGGGGGTGTATGGGCTGACCCAGGCGGTGCTGCAGATCCCCTTCGGCCTGCTTTCCGACCGCCTGGGCCGCAAGCCGGTGATCGCCGGCGGGCTTGTGCTGTTCCTGCTTGGCAGTGTGGTGGCGGCGTCCGCCGATACCATTGGCGGGGTGATCCTGGGGCGCTGCCTGCAGGGCAGTGGGGCAGTCGCCGCGGCGATCATGGCGCTGCTGGCCGACCAGACCCGCGAGCAGGTGCGTACTGCCGCCATGGCCACCATCGGACTTTCCATTGGCGTGGCGTTCGCCGTGGCCATGGTGGTTGGCCCCTGGCTGGCGGCGGCGTTCGGTCTTTCCTCGGTATTCTGGTTCACCGCCCTGCTTGCCGGATTGGGTCTGTTGGTATTGTGGAAGCTGGTGCCGCCGGCGCCGCGCCGGCTGCGCCATCGCGACGTGGGCATCGATCGTCAGCAGCTGGCGGCGACCCTCACCCGTGCCGACCTGTGGCGGCTCGACCTGTCGATCTTCTTCCTGCACCTGGTGCTGATGGCGATCTTCGTCGCCGTGCCGTTCCGCCTGGTCGAGGCGGGCATCGAGGCGGAGCGCCATGGCCTCACCTATCTCGGTATCATGGCGCTGGCCTTCGTTGGCATGGTGCCCCTGGTAGTCGTAGCCGAGAAGCGCCAGCTCATGAAGGGCATGAGCCTGGCGGCGATCGCCGCCATTACCGTTAGCCTCGCCGGCCTGGCCGGATTCGGTGGCGGCTGGGCGCTGTTCGCCTGGCTGCTGCTGTTCTTCATTGCCTTCAACCTGCTCGAGGCGATGCTACCATCGATGCTCAGCAAGCTGGCGCCGGCCGGGGCCAAGGGCACGGCGATGGGCGTCTATTCCACCAGCCAGTTCCTGGGCGCCTTCCTCGGCGGCGTACTGGGCGGCCTGCTGGCCCAGCATTGGGGGCTTCCAGCGGTGTTCGTCGGCAGCGCCGTGCTCGCCGGCATCTGGTGGCTGCTGATGCTCGGCATGCCGGCGCCGCCGCACCTCTCGAGCGAGGTGGTGGCGCTGGATGGCGAGCATCACGAGGATGCATTCGAGACCCTGATGGCGAGCTTTGCCGAGGTAGCCGGCGTTGAGGACGTGATGGTCGTTCCCGAGGAGCGAGTGGCGTATCTTAAGGTGGATCGGCGTCGCCTCGACGAGGAGGCGCTGGCACGTCTGATCCGTTCGAGTCGCCACGAGGGCGACTAGCCGGCCGACAGGCGCAGGCCTGGAAGGCCGTTTATGACAATGCACATATTACTACAGAGGGAGTCCAGCATGGCCCGTGGTGTCAACAAGGTCATTCTCATCGGCAACCTTGGGCAGGATCCCGAGGTTCGTTTCATGCCGTCCGGCAGTCCCGTCGCCAACCTGCGCGTCGCTACTACCGACACCTGGACCGACAAGCAAAGCGGCCAGCGCCAGGAGCGTACCGAGTGGCATTCGGTGGTGCTTTTCAATCGACTGGCTGAGATCGCCCAGCAGTATCTGAAGAAGGGGTCGAGGGTCTATCTCGAGGGACGCCTGCAAACGCGTAAGTGGCAGGGGCAGGACGGTCAGGATCGCTACACCACCGAGATCGTGTGTAACGACATGCAGATGCTCGATACCCGCAGCGGTGACTTCGGCGGCCAGCCGGGAGCGGGCATGCCCCAGCAGCAGGGCGGCTATAGCGCTCCCCAAGGCGCGCCTGCGCCGCAGCAGGGCGGCTATGGTGCTCCCGCTCAGGGCGGTGGCTTCGGCAATGCGCCCCAGCAGGGCGGCTATGGCGGCGGTCAGCAGCCCCCACAACCCCAGCAGCGCCCGGCGCCGGGCGGCCAGCCCCAGCAGGGGGGGCAGAAACAGAGTAACTACGGCGCGCCCGATCCGGGCAGCTTCGACGATTTCGACGACGAAATCCCGTTCTGACGCTAGCCGACCGAGGCTGCCGGAGGCTATTGCGTGAAGCTGTTGGTACTGGATGCCGGCCACTGCCTCAACCTGGCAATAGCCAGGTTGGTGCACCGCCGCAGTGATACCGAACTCGTCATCGAGCCCGGTTTGAAGATCGATGCAGCCATGTTGCGTGAGCTGGCACCGGCGGCGGTGGTCATTCCGCCGCTGTCGGCACCGATGGAGATCGAGCCGGCGGCCGTGGTCGCTCATGGCGAGGGCGTCGATGCCTGCCTGGCGGCGTGCCGTGAAACCGACACACCGCTGGTGTGGTGCGTTTCCGACCAGCTCTATCAGGATGGCTTCGAGACGCCCATCGATGAACATGTGATCCCGGCGCCACGCGACGAGAGCCTCAGGCGACTGATCGCTATTGGCGATCGCATCCGTGGGAGTCATCCACGACATCTGATCGTGCGGCTGGGGCCGCTATTCGCCCTCGAGGGCGGGCACGCCTGGCTCAACGGCGTGATCGACAGCCTGGTGGCTGGGGATGAGGTGCGGGCGGCACAGGACGTGATCTTCTGCCCCACTTCGGCAGATGCCGTGGCCATGGCGCTGGTTGGCATGCTGCACCAGCTCTCGTGTGGTTCCAGTGCCTGGGGCGCCTATCATCTGGCGGGTACGGAGCCTGTCAGTGCCTATACCTTCACTTCCATGGTACGCACCCAGCTCTCGACGCGACTCGAGGGGCTGGGCGAACAGGTGGCACTGGGCGAGGTGAAGGCGCTCAAGCACCATCACGACCAGCCACTACGCCGGGTGCTCAACTGCCGACGTGTGTTGGAAGCCTTTGGCGTGCACCAGAAGCCCTGGCGACTGGAAGTGGGCCGTCTGCTCGACGACTGGTGCCAGGCACGGCGTGCTGTCATGAGCGATGAAGAGGGCGGCTCCACCTCATGAATGTGCTGCGCAGCCTACTGTTCTACGTCGGCTACTTTCTCGCCATCCTGGTCTTCGGTGCGCTGTTGCTGCCCGTGGCTCCGCTACTGGCGCTACCGGCACGCTATCGCCTGCTCAATCTCTACAACCATTTCATCACCGCCTGGTTTCGCTGGACTTGTGGCGTGACCTATCGAGTGAGTGGCAAGGAGCGGCTGCCGAAGGGACCGTGCGTGATCCTGGCCAACCATCAGTGCGAGTGGGAGACCATCTTCCTGCAGATTCTCAAGCCGCCGGTGTGCACGGTGCTCAAGCAGGAGCTACTGCGTATCCCGCTATTCGGCTGGGGACTACGGCTGCTGCATCCCATTGCGCTGGACCGCTCGAAGCCGGCGCGGGCCATGCGACAAGTGCTGAGCCAAGGCGTGGTGCGTCTGAAGGAGGGGCTGTCGGTGCTTATCTTTCCCGAGGGCACCCGGGTGGACCCGGGGCAGCGGCGCCGTTACAACAAGAGCGGGGCCGTTATCGCCTGTCGTGCAGGTGTACCTGTAGTGCCCGTCGCGCATAACGCCGGTGAGCGCTGGCCGGGGCGCCACTGGGTCAAGAACCCGGGTGTACTCAACGTGGTGGTGGGTGAGCCTATCGCTACTTCCGATCGTACGCCGGAGGAGGTGTTGGCCGAGGTCGAAGCCTGGATCGAGGCACGCCTGGCCGAGATATCCGAAGTTCCACGGCCGGTCGAGGCCAAGCCGGCGGTGGCGACGACTTCCAGCCAGAGCGATACGCGAGCGTGATCGAGCCGAAAACGCAGAAGGCGCCCCGAGGGGCGCCTTCTGCATTATCCAGCAGGCTCATCTAGTCGCGGTAGCGCTGCAGCACCAGGCAGGCGTTGGTACCGCCGAAGCCGAAGCTGTTGGAAAGCACGCGATCGACGCTGACGCCATCGCGCATATGGGTGACGATATCGAAGCCGGCGGCCTGATCGTCGAGTTCATCGACGTTGGCCGAGGCGGCGATGAAGTCGTGCTCCATCATCAGCAGCGAGTAGATCGTCTCCTGCACCCCGGTGGCACCCAGCGAGTGGCCGGTCAGCGACTTGGTGGAACTCATCGGCGGCGTACTGTCGCCGAAGACCTCACGGATCGCCTTGAGCTCGGCGACGTCGCCCACCGGCGTGGAGGTGCCGTGGGTATTGATGTAGTCGATCTTGCCGTCGACACCTGCCAGTGCCTGACGCATGCAGCGCACTGCGCCCTCGCCGGAGGGAGCGACCATGTCATGGCCGTCAGAGGTGGCGCCGTAGCCGACCAGTTCGGCATAGATCTTCGCCCCGCGGGCCTTGGCGTGCTCCAGCTCCTCGAGCACCAGCATGCCGCCACCGCCGGCGATGACGAAGCCGTCGCGAGCCTTGTCATAGGGGCGCGAGGCCTTCTCGGGCGTGTCGTTGTACTGGGTCGTCAGGGCGCCCATGGCGTCGAACAGGCACGACAGCGTCCAGTGCTCCTCCTCGCCGCCGCCGGCGAAGACGATGTCCTGCTTGCCCATCTGGATCTGCTCCATGGCGCTGCCGATGCAGTGGGCCGAGGTGGCACAGGCGGAGGAGATCGAATAGTTGACGCCCTTGATCTTGAACGGCGTGGCCAGGCACGCCGAGACGGTGCTGCCCATGGTGCGCGTGACCCGGTAGGGGCCTACCCGGCGCAGCCCCTTCTCGCGCATCACGTCGGCAGCCTCGACCTGGTTGGCGCTGGAGGCGCCGCCGGAGCCGGCGATCAACCCCGTACGTTCGCTGGAGACCTGCTCGGGGCTGAGGCCCGAGTCCTCGATGGCCTGGGCCATGCTCACATAGGCATAGGCCGCGGCATCGCCCATGAACCGGCGCAGCTTGCGGTCGATCAGCGCATCGAGGTCGATGTCCACGACCCCCGCGACCTGGCTGCGAAAGCCGCGCTCGGCGTATTCCTCCTTGAAGCGAATGCCCGAGCGCCCATTCCTGAGCGCCTCGACGACCGTCTGCGAGTCGTTGCCCAGGCAGGATACGATGCCCAGACCGGTGACCACCACTCGTCGCATGGAAGCCTCCTGTTTCAGAAATTCGCGGTAGAGGTGAACAGGCCGACCCGAAGGTCATTCGCCTGGTAGATTTCGCGGCCATCGACCGACAAGGTGCCATCGGCGATACCGAGGATCAGGCGCCGGGTGATGATGCGCTTGATATGAATATGGTAGGTGACCTTGTCGGCCTCGGGCAGGATCTGGCCGGTGAACTTGACCTCTCCACAGCCCAGGGCGCGGCCACGACCCGGATGGCCGAGCCAGCCCAGGTAGAAGCCCACCAACTGCCACATGGCATCGAGGCCCAGGCAGCCAGGCATGACTGGATCGCCGGGGAAGTGGCAATCGAAGAACCACAGGTCGGGATGGATATCCAGCTCGGCGATCAGCTCGCCCTTGTTGGATTGGCCGCCCTGTTCATGGATGCGCGTGATACGGTCGAGCATCAACATGTTGGGTGCCGGCAGCTGTGCGTTGCCGGGGCCGAATAGCTCGCCGCGGCTACATGCCAGCAGTTCTTCGCGTTCGAAAGAGTGTTGCTTGGTCACTGAGTCGTTCCGAGTCGCAGTTGTAATGGGCCCTTCCGCGTGCAGTGCGGAGGCAGCATGGCACAAAGAGCCAACCCGCCCGGGCAGCCCTGCCTAGTCTAATGGCCGAGGCCCATGATTGCACGTCAGGCATGACGCAACTGGCGCCAACGATTAAAGTGTCGTCGCCAAGTGTCGATACTCTAGGTAGGGTCGATGCACAGCATGGGCGCAACTTTTCTCTCATATCCGTCACGTCGGGACATCACATGCGGCCATCCTTCGCATTGAATCGCCCCTTGATCTGGGCTGCCATGGTAGCGCTGCCGGCCTGTATTTGGCTGCCCAGCCCAGGCTTGCGAGTGGCCGCGGTCATCATCGTCGCGGTGGGACTGGTGGTCGCCTGGCGCCAGATAAAGCGCGAGCGTCAGCATGCCGATCTAATGCAGCAGGCGCTGATGCTCTCCGAAGAGGGCGTCCAGATCACCGATGCCGAGAATCGTATCCTGGCCGTCAATCCGGCCTTCACCCGCATCACCGGCTTCACCGAAGACGAGGTGCGCGGGCTCAATGCGGCCAACCTGGCCGCAGCGCGTCACGATCCGGCTTTCTTCAAGCGTTTCTGGCAGACCCTGCACAGCAAGGGACGCTGGGAGGGGGAGATCTGGAACCGGCGCAAGCAGGGCGACGAATTTCCCGAGTGGCTGCGGGTCAAGGCGGTCGTCGACAGCCGCGGCCGTATCAGCCATTACGTCGGTACTTTCACCGATATTTCGGTGCACAAGGCCCGAGAGCAGGATCTGCGGCGCATCGGCTTCGAGGATCCACTCACCGGGCTGCCCAACCGCCGCCGCTTGCATGACTTGATGACCTCGCGTCTGCGCCACCTGCGGGCCGGCGAGAGTCTCGACATGGCAATCATCGATATCGACGGCTTCAAGTCGGTCAACGACAGCCTCGGTGTGGAGCAGGGCGACCGACTGCTGGCCCGCTTCGGCCAGCGCCTGGCCCGCCATGCGGCCGGCGGCGTCGTGGGCCGGTTGGGGGGCGACGAGTTCCTGGTGATCCGCACCACGACTTTCGACGATCATGAGAAATGGATCGCCGAGCTGCGCCAGCACCTGGGTGAACCCTTCGAGCTGGGCAGCAAGACCCTGCGCCTGGGACTCTCCATCGGCAGCTGTCGTGCTCCTGAGGATGGCAGGGATTCCGGCGTGCTGTTTCAGCGGCTGGAGTCGGCGCTCTACTCGGCCAAGCGCCATGGGCGCAACGTCAGCCAGCGCTTCCGGCCGGCACTCGACGTACAGAATTCGCCCCACATGACGCTGGTCTATGGCCTGCGCGATGCCTTGGCCAATGGCGACCAGCTCGAACTGCACTACCAGACCCAGCACCGCATCATGGATGGTGCCGTGGTCGGCATGGAGGCGCTGCTGCGCTGGCGGCACCCCGAGCATGGCATGGTGTCGCCGGCTGACTTCATCCCGTTGGCCGAGCGCCACGGACTGATGGGGCCACTGGGTAACTGGGTGATCGACGAGGCGTTGGCGCAGATGTCGCGCTGGCGCGAGCTGGGCCTGCCCCAACTACCCGTGTGGATCAATATTTCGGCCATCCAGATGTTCCAGGGCGAGCTCGAAACGGCACTATCGGCGGGCCTGGCGAGACACGGCATCGAGCCGCCCCAACTGGGCCTGGAGCTGACGGAGTCGGTGCTGCTCGACGAGCGCGCAGGCGATATCGTGCCGCGGCTGGAGGCGCTGCGCGCCAAGGGCCATCGTATTGCCATCGACGACTTCGGCATGGGCTACTCGTCGTTGAGCTACCTGAAGAACCTGCCGCTGGACAAGCTCAAGCTCGATCGCGCCTTCATCCGCTCGCTGCCTGACGATCCTGCCGATGCCGCCATCGTCAGTGCCGTGCTGGCGATGGCGAGGGGGTTGGGGCTCGACGTGGTGGCCGAAGGCGTGGAGACCCAGGGCCAGCTCGATTTCCTGCGCGAGGCCGGCTGTCGATTGGTGCAAGGCTATCTCTATGCACGGCCGGGGCCGGCCGAGGTGATCGAAGCGCAGTGGCAGGCCCGCCCGTCGGACTCGGCGGGCTTGATGCTGTGTGCCGAGCCCACGACTTAGCCGGCTGATTTGTTGCATCGTCGACATTGTCACTCCAAGGCGGAGTTTCTAGGCGGGAGGTGACAATGCCTTGAAGGCGTCCAGCGCCCGGATGCGTGCCGCCTTGTGGTCGACGATGGGCGGCGGGTAGCCGGTGTCGGTTCGCTGAGCATCACTGGGGGCATGACGATCCCGTGCCGGCAGCTCGGCCAGTTCGGGCACGAACTCGGCGATGAAACGACCGCCCGCATCGAAGCGATGGGACTGGGTGGTGGGATTGAAGATGCGAAAATAGGGCGCGGCATCGGTGCCGGTGGAAGCGGCCCACTGCCAGCCGCCGTTGTTGGCGCAGAACTCGCCGTCCACCAGATGACGCAGGAAGAACGCCTCGCCACGACGCCAGTCGACTAGCAGATGCTTGCTCAGGAACATCGCGGCGATCATGCGCAAACGGTTGTGCATCCAGCCGGTGCGGACCAGCTGGCGCATGGCCGCATCGACGATCGGGTAACCCGTACGACCCTCGCACCAGGCGCGAAAGCCGGCCTCGTCATCGCGCCAGACCAACGCCTCGGTGTGCTGCTGGAAGGCGCGGTGACGACAGACCCTCGGGAAGCCCGCCGCCACGTGCTGATAGAACTCCCGCCACACCAGTTCGTTGACCCAAGCGACGAGTCCCTGATCACCCTCGGCCAGGCTGCCGTCGTTTACGTTCAGCGCGGCCTGCAGGCACTGGCGGTGCGAGACCATGCCGAGCGCCAGGTAGGGCGAGAGTTCGCTGGTGCCGGAAGTGGAGGGGAAGTCGCGCTGCTGCGCATAGTGGCGTGCGCGGAAGCTCAGGAAGCGCTCCAGGCGGTCGGCGGCGGCCGCTTCGCCGGCAGGCCAGTACGTGACATTGATCGGAGCTTCATCGAGCGGGGGCGAGGGGGGAATGGGCTCGCTCTCGATGGCTAGCGGCGACTGGGGCAGAGGCCGATCGCGCAGGGCCAGGCGCTGTGCCGTCAGCTTACGCTGCCAGGCGCGGGCAAAAGGTGTGAAAACGCTGTAGAAGTCGCCCTTGCCGGTGAGCAGCTCGCCGGGGGCGAAGGCCACGGCATCGTGGTGACCTGTGGCCGTGAGACCGGCCTGGTGGAAGGCCGCGGTCACCGCTCGGTCGCGGCGCTGCTCGTCGAGCGGATATTCGTGGTTGAAGTGCAGCTCGGTGGCACCGACCTCGCGGGCAATGTCGAGCAGCGTAGCCGGCGCCTGATCGAAGTCGTCGATGTCGCGATGCAGCAGCGGAATGCCGATACCTGTCAGGGTCTCGCCCAGGGCGGCGACACCGCGATGCCAGAAGTCGAGCTTGTTGGCCCCGTGTCCATGGCGCTGCCAATGGGCAACGCTGCGCAGGAACACGGCCACCACCGGGCCCCGGCTCGAGGCAGCGGTGAGAGCCGTATTGTCATGAGTGCGCAGGTCGCTGCGAAACCACATCAGGGTGCAGGTCATGGTCGACTGCCTCGCGATGGGCTCAGTGGTCGAGAATCAAGGGGCGCATGCGGGCCATGGCCAAGGGCAGATCGTCGCCAAGCAGTTCCACCAGGCTGTCGGCCAGGTCACCGCTGCGAATACGCGCGACCGGCCCGCACAGGGCGAGAGGGGCGTCGAGCTGTTCGGCCAGCCGAGGCAACTGACGACGAATCAGATCAGCCCGCTCAGCACGGCCGCTAACCAGGATCAGTGCGGCGGCATGCAGGCGTTCGACCGCTAGCGGCAGTTCGCCGAAGGGTAGGGCGCTGTCCATTAGCTGCACTTGGTAGCCGGCGTCGCTCGCGGCGAGTGCCGCCAATAGCAGCCACAGGGTGCCGGGATCGTCGGGCAGCGGGGCGATCAGCAGCACGGGGCCGCGGGCCAGTCGGTTGGCGTGGTAGAGCCGGATACCGATACGGGTGCGCAGGAACGACTCCAGGTAACGGCGTTGCAGGGCGGCACCGAGCTGGTCGGCCCAGTGCTCCTCGAGTTCGCGTAACACCGGTTGCCACAGCTCCATCAGGCAAGTGGATACGGGATAGAGTGCCAGGCTCTGGGTGAAGAGCGTTTCCATCTGGGGCTGGTCGAGGGCCTCGATGGCCGCCATCAACTGACGCTGCTGGCTGGGCCAGTCGCCGGAGACAGGCTCTGTGGCTGGTGCGGATTGCGGCTGGTCGATGAGTTCCTTGACCTGACTGACCGGGACGCCGCGGCTCAACCATTGCAAGATGCGCTCGACTCGCTCGATGTCCTCACGCGCATAGAGACGATGACCCTTGGGGGTGCGCTGGGGGCGGATCAGGCCGTAGCGACGCTCCCAGGCGCGCAGGGTGACCGAATTGACGCCGGTAATGCGTGACACCTCGCGGATGGGGTAGAGCGGTGTGTCGGCCGGATGGGCCGCCTTCTCGGTCATGCTCGCCTGCCTCTTGTGTTGTCCTGGCCTCGTGGAAGCTGTCGCCGTGGCCGTGGCCGTGGCCGTGGCCGTTGCCGCGGCCCGCTGCCAAGGAATATTGTACGCTAAACGAGCGATGTACAACTGATGGCAGTCATGTTCAAGTTGGCAGTACTTCTCCCGCCTGTTCGGCAATCACGGCGGCCAGGGCATCGATGAAGGCGGGGTGCTCACCAACGGGGGGGAGCAATATCAGCTCGACGTCAGGATGCGCGTTTCGCAGGGCCTCGACCTGAGCCGGGACGTCCTTGCGCAGGTGGCGGCCGGCGGCGAAGAACAGGGGGAGGATTTCGGCACGCCGAATGCCAGCCGAAGCGAGCTCGGCCACGCTGCTTTCCAGCGAGGGTTCGCTAAGCTCCATGTAGGCCAGCTTCAACGACGCCTGCATGCGTGTGGCCAAGGCCTCGTGGAACCGCTCGAAGGGGGCTCGCCAAGCAGGGTCGCTGGAGCCATGGGCGAGCAGGATCAGGCTGTAGGACATGGCGGTCTCCCGGAAACGCGAAGTAGAGCGACCGGACAGGCGTATCGACTTGCGCCGCGGAGTTGCCCGGTTGCCGCCAGCATAGCAGATATGTACAACGATTGTATAACGAGTGGCTGCGAAGCGGCCGAATGCGGGAGGGAGTCGAATGCGAGTCTTGATTACCGGAGGCAGCGGTTTCGTTGGCCAGCGTCTGTGCCTGCGCCTGAAGGAGGCGGGTCATCGTCTGCAGGTGGTTTCTCGCGACCCCGAGGCTGCTAGGCGCAAGCTGCCTGAAGGGGCCGACGTGCGACGCTCGGTGCTCGATTTCGTCGATTCGTCACCGCAGGCCATCGTCAACTTGGCCGGGGAGCCGATTGCCGCCAAGCGCTGGAGCGACGAGCAGAAGAACCGGCTGATCGATTCCCGGGTCAACGTCACCCGCGACCTGGTGATTCTCTGTGAACAGCTCGAGCAGGCCAGCGGCAAGGCTCCGAGGGTCATGGTGTCGGGCTCGGCAATGGGCTATTACGGTGACCAGGGAAGCCGTGCGGTTACCGAAGAGACGGCGCCCCACGACGAGTTCGCTCATCGGCTGTGCAAGCGCTGGGAGGACACCGCTCTCGAGGCGACCGACTTCGGGACTCGTGTTGCACTGCTGCGTACCGGCCTGGTACTGGACACGGGGGGCGGCAGCCTCGCGAAGATGCTGCCACCGTTCAAGCTGGGGCTGGGCGGGCGCTTTGGCGACGGCAGCCAGTTCATGCCCTGGATTCATCGCGAGGACTTGGTGCGCAGCATTCTGTTCCTGCTCGAGCGCGACGATCTCGACGGACCGTTCAATGGCAGCGCGCCGCATCCGGTCACCAACGCCGAGTTCACCCGCACCCTGGCCAAGCAGCTCAACCGCCCCGCCGTCATGCCGGTACCGGCGATCGTGCTGGAAACTGCCTTTGGAGAGATGGCGCGCCTGCTGCTGACCGGTGCCGACATGCGCCCGGCGCGCCTGCTCGAGGCCGGCTTCGAATTCCGTTTCCCGACACTGGAGCAGGCGCTTGCCGACATTCTCGGCAAGCGCTGAACTGTCCAGCACTTGCTGACGTGCAGGCTCAGCGGGACTCTTCACCCACCGTGACGATCACCCGCACCGCATCCAGCCGTAGCCGCGTGCCGTCGATGGCGGCATCGAGTTCGTCGCGCTCGCGGTGCAGGGCCTCTAGCTCCTCCTCGCGTACCGCCGGGTTGAGGCGTGCCAGGGCCTCCAGGCGAGCCAGTTCGCCATCGAGTTCCCGGCGCATACGTACCTGGGCGGCCTCGACGATGCTCGGCAGCTCACGCTCGGCCTCTTGCTCGCCCTGGGTGAGTAGCTCGCGCAGTTGGTCGTGACGGCTACGGATCAGGTCCCGGGCCATGGCCTTCTTGACCTTCTGCAAGTTCTTCGCCAGGCCGGTGAAGGAGACTTTGTCGCTGAGTACGGCACCGGATTCATCGAGCAGTACGCGCACCGCGGTCGGTGGCAGGAAGCGGTTGACGTGCAGCCGCCTGGGTGCCGGGCAGTAGGTGCGGAAGACCAGCTCCACCATCAATCGCCCGGCCGGGATCGCCGGATGCTTGAGCAGTGCCAGGGCGGTGTTGCCCATGGTGCCGTCGAGGATGCGCCCCATCATCTCGCGCAGCAGCGGATGCTCCCATGACAGGCGCTGCACGTCGTCGCGAGCCAGCGCGCGGACACGCGACAGAGTAGCGGTGAAGCCCTCCTCACCCTTGGCCAGTCCGGGCAGGCCGTCGAGCATCTGTGGGCTGGGCTGGAGGTGCAGCAGGCCGCCGCCGAGTTCCTGGCTGTCGACGCCGAAGATATCCAGCGCCTGGTCGAGATAGCGCGGCAGCGCCGGGTCGTCGTCGAGTTCTCGAATCGCCGCCGCCACTGCCTCTGCTCGGGCCGGGCGGCAGGCGTTGAGTTCGAGCAGGCGGTTGCGGCCGGCGTCGCGCTGGGATAGGCGGTTTTCGAACAGGGCGCGGGTCTCATTGATGACGTCTTCCAGCGCCTCGTCGTCGAGCAGGGCCTCGGCCAGGGCATCGCCGAAGGCGTCGAACAGCTCGCTGCCAACGCCGTGGGGGGCCTCGAAAGCGTCCATCCCTTCGCGGAACCAGCGCAGCAGGCGCTGACCGGGGCTGGCCTCGAACAGCGGCACGTGGATCTCGATGGTATGCCGTTGGCCGATGCGGTCGAGTCGGCCGATGCGCTGCTCGAGCTGGTCGGGGTGTTGCGGCAGGTCGAACATCACCAGGTGGCGACAGAACTGGAAATTGCGTCCCTCCGAGCCGATCTCCGAGCACACCAGCACCTGGCAGCCTTCCTCCTCATCGGCGAAGGCGGCCGCTGCGCGGTCGCGTTCCACCAGCGTCAGCCCCTCGTGGAACACCGGAGCGTGAATGCCTCCCAGCACTCGGAGCGCCTCAGCCAGGCCTTGGGCGGTCTCGCGGTCATGGGCGATCACCAGTACCTTGTCGTTGGCGAAGCCCTGCTCGCCCTCCTCGGCGAGGTGCTCAAGCAGCCAACTTACTCTAGGGTCGATCTGCCACCAGGGCTCGGCGTTGAGTGGGTCGTCCGACAGCTCGCGGTAGGTGGCGTCGGGATAGATCAACACGTCGGGGTGGTCGAGCCCGGTATCGATCAGCAGCTCGTCGAGATAGTCTTCGTCACGCTCGAGCTTACGCAACACCCGCCGGTAGGCCGAGGGCAGTGGAAGCTCCGCCAGGTGCAGGCGGCGTTCGGGAAAGCCGCCGACGTGACGTCGGCTGTTGCGGAACATCACCCGACCGGTGCCATGGCGGTCGAGCAGTTGGTCGCGCAGTTGATCGCGAGCGCTGGCCCGCTGCTCGGGGCTGCTTTCCGTATCGGCCAGGGTATCGAGCAAGGCCAGGCTATCGGGTTCGTCGATCACTGCAGCCACGCTATCGCAAGCCTCGGCGCCAGCGTCGGGCAGGTGCTCCAAAGCGTCGATGGCCTGGGCCACCTCCACGTAGTGCTGCTCCTCGTCACGGAAGGCGTCGAGGCTGTGGTAGCGGTCCGGGTCGAGCAGGCGCAGACGGGCGAAGTGGCTCTCGAGGCCCATCTGCTCGGGGGTGGCGGTCAGCAGCAGTACGCCCGGCACGGCCTTGGCCAGGCGCTCGACGCAGGCATAGCCGGGGCCGACCTGTTCGGCGCCCCAGTCGAGATGGTGGGCCTCGTCGACGATCAGCAGGTCCCAGTCGCAGGCCGCGGCCTGCGACTGGCGGTGGGGGTTGGCAAACAGCCAGTCCTGGCTGGCAAGGATCAACTGGCCCGACTCGAACGGATTGCTCTCGGCCTGGGCCAGGCTCTGCTGCTCGTCGAGCAGGGTCACCTCAAGGGCGAAGCGGCGCAGCAGCTCTACCAGCCACTGGTGCGTCAGGCTCGCCGGCACCAGGATCAGGGCGCGTTCGGCACGCCCGGTGAGCAGCATGCGATGCAGGATCAGGCCGGCCTCGATGGTCTTGCCCAGCCCCACCTCATCGGCCAGCAGGACGCGGGGCGCGTGGCGCCGGGCCACTTCATCGGCGATGTATAACTGATGGGGGATCAGGTCGATGCGCGGCCCGGCCAGGCCCAGTGCCGGATTCTGCTCGATACGATGATGATGGTGCAGGGTGCGGAAGCGCAGGTCGAACCAGTCGTTGCGGTCGACCTGGCCGGTCAGCAGGCGGTCACGGGCCTGGTCGAACTGCATGGTGTCGGCCAGTCGCGCCTCGGGCAGCTCGCGCAGCTCGCCCTGGTCGTCCTCGCCGATATAGACGATCAGCCCGTCGACCTCCTTGCTGTCGTCGACGGTCAGGCTCCAGCCCTCGGCGGACTGGATGCGATCGCCGCTGCCGAAGGCCACGCGGGTCAGCGGTGCCTGGCGGCTGCTGTAGGTGCGGGTTTCCTGGCTGGCGCCGAACAGCACGGTGACGCTACGGTGATCGCAACTCAGGATGGTGCCCAGGCCCAGGTCGGCCTCGCCGTCGCTGATCCAGCGCTGGCCGGGTGAAAAGTCGCTCATGATGCCTCGGTCGATGCTGAATACGATGCCCGGATTGCCGTCGGAGAAGATTCCGTCGGCAGCAGGGCGGGGGATTCTAACGCAAAGCCCGCGCTGGCTTAAGGCTGGTGGAGAAGAGCGGGAAATGGTAGGGCGCAGACATTCGTGAGTGTTTCCTAGTGGCGGTTTAGCCAGCCGTCCAACTGCGCCCGCGACAGCTCGCCCACATGGCGCTCGACCGCGCGGCCCTCGCGGTCGAACAGTACCGTGGTGGGCAGGCCTGGCGACTCCATGGTCTTCATCATCTCCTGGCTGGGGTCGAGCAGCGGGTAGCGGAAGGCCAGCTCCTGCTCGTCGAGATAGCGCACCACCTGCAGCAGCTCCTCGCCCTGGTTGATCACCACCACGCTGACGCCTTCGCGCTGATCGGCTTCGGCCAGCAGCGGCATTTCGCGCAGGCAGGGCGGGCACCAGGTGGCCCATAGATTGACCACCACGCGTTCACCACGCAGATCCCGCAGGTTGACCGGATCGCCGTCGAGATTTTCCAGGGTAATGTCGGGCAGTTCGCGCAGCGGCATGTCGCCGCCCAGTGGGACCAGGGTGACGAGCACCAGCCACAGCGCCGAAACGCCAATGGTCAGGCCCATGGCGCCGATCATGGACAGCAGCCGGTCGCGCAGCGCCCAGCCGGTCCAGATCAGTGCCGCCAGCAGCCCCCACAGGCCGTGATAGCCTGGCTGCCATAGCTTGAGCACGTCCAGAGGGGCAGCGACATAGGCGTCGAGGTTCATGGCCACGTGGCCAAGGCGAGCACCCACCAGCCAGGCCAGCAGCAGGCCGTTGAACCAGCGCGCGCGGACGGTGGGGGAAAGCCCCAGCAGCAGCCAGGCCGCGAGTAGCAACAGCAGGGTGCAACCAATGGCGTACAGGCGCGGTATGGATATCAGCACAGGGCCCAGGGCGAAGGCGTCCATTGGCTCAGCTCCGAGAATGGGGGTCGGCGCAAACGGCAAGACCGGGTAGAATCATCCACTTGCATAAGGTTACTGCCTCAGGCAGAGCAAGCCTACTGCGCACGGAGAGTACTGTCACCCGGCGGGAGCCCCCATGGCACAAAAGTCGTTCGATACCCTGCGCGCCCTGGCCATTGGCAGTCAGGCGTTGGGCTTCATCCTGATCATCACCCTGGAAACGGTGATGGGAGGCGAGGCCGCCCGGCCGTGGCAGGGAGTGACGCTGGCCGCCATGGTGGCGTTCGCCCTGGCCCTGGCCCTGGCACGTCTCTACCGGCGCAACAAGGCGCGCAAGGCCATGGCCCGACGCCTGGCGGACGACGATGACGAACCCTGAATCCAGCGATTCGAAGCGAGCCCGCGGGTGGCCCCTGATACTTTTTGGCCTATTGGCGTTTCTGCTGATGGGTTGCGCCGCCGCGCCGGCTCCGCGTGAGCACGGGGTGCTGCTGTCTGCGGCCGAGAGCGAGGCCACCTGGTTGGGGCAGTGGGCGCAGCTGAGCGCTTCTGGCCATCCCGGCAAGAGCGGCTTCGCCCTGCTCTCCAGCGGTCAGGACGCTTTCAGCCTGCGTGTGCTGCTCAGCGAGCAGGCCGACCGGCGTCTCGATATCCAGACCTACCTGATGGGTGACGGGTTGACGACCCGGTTATTGCTGCACCGCCTTCTGAGTGCCGCTGATCGAGGCGTCGAGGTGCGCCTGCTGATCGACGACATGGGGGCTGTGGGCCAAGGGCAGGAGCTGGCTGCGCTCGATAGTCATCCCAATATTCAGGTGCGCGTCTACAATGCGCTGAGCGTCGGTCGCGGGACGTTGACGGGCCGTGTGCTGGCCTCGGCACCACAGGCCTCCCGACAGCATCGTCGCATGCACAACAAGCTGTGGATCGCCGATGGCGCCCTGGCCATCGTCGGTGGGCGCAATCTGGGCGATGAATATTACAGCGCCAGCGAGCCGCGCAACTTCACCGACCTCGACCTGATGGCAGTCGGGCCGATCGTGGAGCCGCTGTCGCGCAGCTTTCATCTTTACTGGAATCATGGCCTGGCGCAGCCCGTCGGGCGTTATCATCGTGTCAATGACGAGGCCTGGCGCGAACTACAGGTGTCGCTTGCCGAATGGTTCGCGACCAACGCCGACTCGCCCTACTTCGCCGATCTCCGCCAGCGCTATGCCGATGTCGGGCAAGGCCCGCTGGTGGGCAGGCTGCACTGGGGCGAGGGCATCGCCCTCTGGGACCCGCCGGGCAAGCCGGCCTGGCGTGGGCGCCCGGCGTTTTCCCGCACCATGGCCGGTGAGCTGCTCGAGCACGCCGGTCAGCCGGGCGAGCGGCTGGCGATCGTTTCCGCCTATTTCGTCCCCGGCGAACAGGGGACACAGCTGCTGAGGCAACTGGCCGAGTCGGGCGTCGAAGTCGAGATCTTCACCAATTCCCTCGAAGCGACCGATGTGCCGGTGGTTCACGGTGCCTATCAGGCGCGCCGCCAAGCTCTGCTCGACAGCGGAGTGGCTCTCTATGAAATGCGTGCCGAGAGCGAGTCCGACGACGACATCGGATTCAGCGTGGGCTCATCGGCCTCCGCCTTGCACATCAAGGCGCTCGGTATCGATGACGACCGGGTGTTCGTCGGTTCGGCCAATGCCGACCCTCGTTCCGTATGGTGGAATACCGAAGTGGGCGTATTGGTCACCAGCCCGGGCCTGGCCGCCGAGCTGCAGGCATTGGCGGCAATCGGCAAGTCGCCATCGCTGAGCTATCGGGTCGGGCGCCCGGCTTCGGGGCGGCTTTACTGGGAGACAGCCCAGCAGGGGGAGACGGTGCGCTTTTCACGCGAACCCGGTGGCTTCTGGCGTCACCTGGGGGCGAGGCTGGGAAGGATCACCTGGCTGGAGCCCCTGCTGTAGGGCTCTGGGGATATACAAGCCATTCAGCTTTCCTCGCTCAGGCCTGGGTGTCGGCGATGCCCACGCGGTTGCGTCCCGCCCGCTTGGCGCGATACAGGGCGCCATCGGCACGGGCCAGCGTCTCTTCGGGGCTTTCGCCCCGGCGGTACTCGGCAATACCCAGGCTGATGGTGACGGCCAGTCCGTGCAGGCGGGTCTCGGCCACTTGCTGGCGCAGGCGCTCGGCAAATGTCAACGCCCCCTGGGTGGACGTATCCTGCAGCAGGATGGCAAATTCCTCGCCGCCCCAGCGGGCCAGCAGGTCGGTGCTGCGCAGGGTCTTGCCTACCAGGGCGGCCAGGCGCTTGAGGATGATGTCGCCGGTGTCGTGGCCATGCTGGTCGTTGACCGACTTGAACAGGTCGATATCGAACAGCAGCAGTGAGAAGGCATTGTCGCTGCGTTCGGCCTGTCGAATCGCCTTGCGCATGGCGGCATCGAAGGCGCGGCGGTTGTGCGCCCCGGTGAGATGGTCGCGGGTGGCCTGCTGTTCCAGCTCCTCTTCCAGGCGCTTGCGTTCGGCGATATTGTGAAACACGGCAATGAAGTGGCGAATGTTGCCAGCCTCATCGTAGACGGCCGTGATCGACTGCCACAGCGGGTAGATCTCGCCGTACTTGTTGCGGTTCCAGATCTCGCCCTGCCAGTGACCGGTCTCGAGGATGTCCTGCCACAGCCGGGAGTAGAACGCCTTGTCATGCCGGCCAGACTTGAACAGTCGTGGCGTGTGGCCAATGACCTCTTCCGGGAGGTAGCCGGTGATATCGGTGAAGGCCTGATTGACCCTCTCGATGCGCATCTCCGGGTCGGTGATCAGGGTGGCCTGGCCGGTCTGGAATACGCTGGCGAGAAGCCGCAGCTCCTCCTCCTGGCGCTTGCGCTCGGTGATGTCCTCTTTCACCGCCACGAAACGTACGATCTCACCGGCATCGTTGCGCACCGGCGTGATGGTCTCGGCTTCCCAGTAGAGTTCGCCGTTCTTCTTGCGGTTCTGCAGTTCGCCGCGCCACACCTGGCCACGGCGCAGGGTTTGCCACAGGTCGCGATAGACGATCTCGGGTGTCAGGCCCGACTGGATCATCGCCGGTGTCTTGCCGATCAGCTCCTCGCGGGAATAGCCGGTCACCTCGAGGAAACGCTGGTTGACGTACTCGATGCGCCCTTCGATATCGGTGATCGCGGTCGCAGCCGGGCTCTGCTCCACGGCGATGTGGAGTTGATAGAATTTGGCGCGCAGCGTGTCGAGGTCGATGTCGGGCCAGTGGGGTTCATGCATGGCACGGCCTATGCCGTTGCCCCGCGCTGATTCCTGCTCGCCAGTTTTCACGAGCACCCTCCGTACGAGTAGGACTTGTTCTAGGGCAAGTCTCTTATGGCTAGTGTATGAATCGCATGGTTTGAATCATGGGTTCTGCGAGGCGCCTTTCGGCCCCGGCCGCGCAGCATAGCGTCTTTTCGCGGCACGTTCACGTCGAAGAGAAGGGTGTCAGGCTAAAGGAGGGAGACGAAAAAGGCCTTGCGGCTACTCGCAAGGCCTTTCAGGAATTCTGGTCGGAGTAGCAGGATTCGAACCTACGACCTCTGCCTCCCGAAGGCAGCGCTCTACCAAGCTGAGCTATACTCCGTTGCTTCGTTTCGAGCCGCCCTGAAGACTGCTCGGTGCCAGCTCTGCTGGAGCCGACGGATGGGCATTATACGCAAAACCCTCGCCCTTGCAAGCCCCGCGGCAGCGGGCTCGGCGCCGTTCAGTTCTGGCGTTCCACGGCGAGCCGGGCCAGGTTGGCCATGCTGTCGCGGTAGCGGCTGGGGGGCAGGAAATCGAGCTGCTCCAGCGCCTTGGCCGACATCTCCTCCGCCCGTGCGCGGGTGTAGTCCAGTGCGCCGGTATCGCGCACGATGGCAAGCACTTCGTCCAGCCGCTCGAGCCCGCCCTGGCGAATGGCCTGGCGGATCGTCTTGGCCTGGTCGGGGGTGCCGGCGGCCATGGCCTGGATCAGTGGCAGGGTCGGCTTGCCTTCGGCCAGGTCATCGCCCACGTTCTTGCCCATGGCCTTGGCGTCGCCCTGGTAGTCGAGCAGGTCGTCGACGAGCTGGAAGGCCAGGCCCAGGTAGCGACCATAGTATTGCAAAGCCGCTTCCTGCTGCGGATCGGCTTCGGCCAGCACCGCGCCGCTGTGGGTGGCGGCCTCGAACAGCATGGCGGTCTTGCCCTGGATAGTCTCGAAGTAGACGGCTTCGTCGATGTCGGGATTGCCCACGTTGGTCAGCTGCTGCACCTCACCCTCGGCGATGACGCAGGTGGCGCCTGAGAGAATGCCCATGATCTTGAGGGAGCCGATTTCCACCATCATCTGGAAGGAGCGGGAATAGAGATAGTCGCCCACCAGCACCGAGGGGGCGTTGCCCCAGGCGTCGTTGGCCGTGGCGCGGCCGCGGCGCATATGGGATTCGTCGACCACGTCGTCGTGCAGCAGGGTCGACGTGTGCATGAACTCGATCAGCGTAGCCAACGAGATATGCTTGTCGCCCCGGTAGCCCAGTGCACGGGCCGCGAGCAGGACCAGCAATGGGCGCAGCCGCTTGCCGCCGCTGGCGATGATGTACTGGCCAATGGTCTCCACCAGCGGGACCCGCGAGGCCAGCTGGTCCATGATGGCGCGGTTGACCGCGGCAAAATCGTCGGCAACCGCCGCATGGAGCGACGAGGTGGGGGCGTTGCTGTCAGTCTGGCTGGTAGAGGCGTTGGCTGGCATGGGGGCGGTATCATCGGGCTGTTGGGCCGGCATGCCGGGCGGAGGCAGTGGGCCTTGGGTTGCGGGTCATGCTATGGCCCCCCCATGGGGGCGTCAAGCTATGCCGCGGTGCGCCCTGACATGGCGCAGCGTCGGGTCGAGAGTAAGGGCGGCGCACGCTTGAATGGCACGCTGGGCACGGTTATAATACGCGGCCCACTCATCATGCTCCCTGTCAGATGGCTGCCAAAAGGGGCGCCACTCGAAGCAGGCCGACGAAGAGCCAACCCCGATGAGTTCTGGAGAGAGACACATGTACGCAGTTATCAAGAGCGGTGGCAAGCAGTACCGCGTCCAGGAAGGTCAGACGCTCAAGCTCGAGAAGCTGGAGATTCCGACCGGCGAAACCGTCGAGTTCGACCAGGTGCTGCTGGTCGCCGATGGCGACGACGTGACCATTGGCGCTCCGCTGGTCGACGGTGCCAAGGTGGCCGCCGAGATCGTCTCCCACGGCCGTGGCGAGAAGATCCGCATCATCAAGTTCCGTCGCCGCAAGCACCACATGAAGCGTCAGGGCCACCGTCAGTGGTTCACTGAAGTCAAGATCACCGGGATTTCCGCCTAAGCGGCTTCCCCTTAACGAGCGAGGACTTTGCAATGGCTCATAAGAAGGCAGCCGGTTCTACCCGTAACGGCCGCGATTCAGAATCCAAACGCCTTGGTGTCAAGCTGTACGGCGGCCAGGCCGTGACCGCAGGCAACATCATCGTGCGCCAGCGTGGCACCCGTTTCCACGCCGGTACCGGTGTTGGCATCGGCCGCGATCACACCCTCTTCGCCCTGAGCGACGGTGTGATCAAGTTCGAGACCAAGGGTCCGAAGAACCGCAAGTTCGTCAGCGTCGTCTCTGCCTGAGAACGCCCGAACCGGTAGATGGAAGGCCCCGCTCAGGCGGGGCCTTCTTGTATCATGACGGTAGCGTCCGTCGGGAGAGTGTCACATGCAGTTCGTCGACGAAGCCTCGATCATCGTGGAAGCCGGCAGGGGCGGTAACGGCTGCCTGAGCTTTCGCCGCGAGAAATACGTGCCCAGGGGTGGTCCCGATGGCGGCGACGGCGGGCATGGCGGCAGCGTCTACCTGGTCGGGGACGACGCCCTCAATACCCTGATCGACTTCAAGTTCCAGCGCTTCTATCAGGCCGAGAGCGGCCGCCCCGGGCAGGGGCGTCAGATGAGCGGCCGGGCCGGCAACGATCTGGTGGTCAAGGTACCGGTGGGCACCACGGTGATCGACGAGGATACCCTCGAGGTGATTGCCGATATCACCGAGATCGGTCAGCAGGTGCTGGTAGCCCAAGGCGGCCGTCGCGGGCTTGGCAACATTCATTTCAAGTCGTCTACCAACCGGGCACCACGCAAGACCACGCCCGGTACCGACGGCGAGCGCCGCAATCTGCGCCTGGAGATGAAGGTGATGGCCGACGTCGGCCTGTTGGGTATGCCCAACGCCGGCAAGTCGACGCTGATCCGCTCGGTCTCCGCGGCCAAGCCCAAGGTGGCCGACTATCCTTTCACCACCCTGGTGCCCAACCTCGGCGTGGTGAAGCTGGGCATGCACGAGCACTTCGTGATGGCCGACGTGCCGGGGCTGATCGAGGGGGCGTCGGACGGTGCCGGGTTAGGCCTGCGCTTTCTCAAGCACCTGACCCGTACCCGGCTGCTGTTTCACGTGGTCGACGTGGCGCCCTTCGACGAGTCCGACCCGGTCGAGGCGGCGAACGCCATTGCCCATGAGCTGGAGCAGTTCTCGCCGACCCTGGCCGAGCGGCCGCGCTGGCTGGTGATCAACAAGCTCGACCTGGTGCCGGAAGAGGAGCGCGAGGAGCGGGTGGCCGCCATCGTCGAGGGACTCGCCTGGGAAGGGCCGGTCTATCGTATCTCGGCGATCAGCGGCGAGGGTACTGACACCCTGGTCCAGGCGGCACATCGCTGGCTCACCGAGCAGCGGCGGCTGGAGAACGAGGACGAGGAGGCGGCCGAGCGCGAACGCGAAATGCGCGAGCGTATGGAGGCCGAGGCGGTGGCCCGCACCGAGGCGCGCCTGGGTCGCAGGCGCAAGCGCAGCGAGCAGGACGACGACGATGACTTCGATGATGATGATTATGACGTCGAGGTCGAATACGCTCCATAAGAACAAACTGGCTGCGCTCGGCCATACGGCGTTACACCTTGGCTCAAGATGCTCATTTGCAACAGCAAACTCCGCTCTTTCGCCAAGGTGTGCCTTGTCTGGCCGTCGCTCGCTCAGTTTCTCTGGGTTTGAGGTTCGGCCTTGTTGGAGAGTGAATAGGTGAGCAACGAGCGGGTACCGGGTCGCGATGCGCTGCGTGGCGCTCGCCGGGTGGTAGTGAAGATCGGCAGTGCGCTGCTGACCAATGACGGACGTGGGCTCGACGAGGCGGCGATTGGCGGCTGGGTGGACCAGATCGCGGCGCTGCATCGCCAGGGTATCGAGGTGGTGCTGGTGTCGTCGGGGGCCGTAGCGGCCGGCATGGTACGGCTGGGCTGGCAGGCCCGCCCTTCGGCGGTGCACGAGCTGCAGGCCGCCGCTGCGGTCGGGCAGAACGGCCTGACCCAGTGCTATGAGCATCATTTCGCGCGTCATGGACTGCTCACCGCCCAGGTGCTGCTGACCCATGACGACCTCTCCAACCGCAAACGTTACCTCAATGCGCGCTCGGCGCTGCGTACCCTGGTCGACCTGCGCGTGGTGCCGGTGGTCAACGAGAACGACACCGTCGTTACCGACGAGATCCGCTTTGGCGACAACGACACCCTGGGCGCGCTGGTGGCCAACCTGCTCGAGGCCGAGGCGCTGGTGATCCTCACCGACCAGGAGGGGCTGTTCGACGCCGATCCGCGACATAACCCCGAGGCTACGTTGATCAACGAAGGCCGCGCCGATGACCCGGCGCTGGCGGCGATGGCGGGAGGCGGCGGTGCACTGGGCCGCGGTGGCATGACCACCAAGGTGCAGGCGGCGCGCCTGGCCGCTCGCTCCGGCGCCGTCACGGTGATCGCCAGCGGACGCCAGCCCCAGGTGCTGACAAGGCTGGCCGCCGGCGAGTCGCTGGGCACGCTGCTGCGTCCGGAAGAGGCGCCCATGGCGGCGCGCAAGCGCTGGCTGGCCGGCCAGCTCCAGGTGCGCGGCAACCTGACGCTGGATGCCGGCGCGGTCAAGGTGCTGCGCGGCAGCGGATCGAGCCTGCTGGCGGTAGGCGTCAAGGCGCTGTCGGGCGACTTCGTGCGCGGCGACATGGTGCTGTGCCTCGACGAGCAGGGCGAACGGATCGCCAAGGGGCTGGTGAACTATGGCGCCGACGAGGCGCGCCGTATCCTCGGCCAGCCGAGCCACCAGATCGAGGCGATCCTGGGCTACATGGAGGCGCCCGAACTGATCCATCGGGACAACCTCGTCGTGCTGTAATGCAGTGTTTTAGCGGCATGTAGCATGATGCCTCGTAGCTGTGGTAGTATGCGCCATCCTCTCAGACACGGCCCGTCGACAACCTTCGCGTTGGCGAAATGGCCAGGCCGGCAGGAAAGTGAAATTTCCAGGCCGGACAAATCGTTATCGATGCCGCCCCCGAGCGGGCGGCGTTAAAGTTTCCAGGAGATAGTCAGTGGCAAATAGCAAGCAAGCCCGCAAGCGTGCCCGTCAGGCGGAAGGCCGTCGTGTTCTGAAGGCGAGCCAGCGCGCCATGGTGCGTACCTACGTGAAGCGCGTCATCAAGGCCATCAACGGCGGCGATCACGCCACCGCGATGTCCGAGTTCCAGAAGGCGCAGCCGGTCATCGACCGTATCGCCGACAAGGACGTGCTCTCCAAGAAGAAGGCCGCACGCCTGAAGAGCCGTCTGAACAAGCGAATTAAGGCGCTGGCTGCGTAAAGCCGGACGCCTGGAGACGTCGCGAGCGCCCATCGATTCGATGCCTGCGTAGCGCGATCTCGAAAAAACCGGCCAAGGCCGGTTTTTTTGTGCCTGAAGGCGGGATGTTCCCGCATTGAACGAGCCTGGCGAGGAAGGGAATAGGTGACGGAACGCGAGCAGTTGCCCGAGTCCGGAAAGTCGGCCCCCACCAAGGTGGCCGACGACGACCGAGCCGTTGCACCCAAGGCTGGCGGGCTGATGCGCTCCGGCCTAGTGGTCGGCGCCATGACCATGCTGTCGCGGGTCATGGGGCTGGTGCGTGACGTGGTGGTGGCGACCCTGTTCGGCGCCGGCAGCGGCGCCGACGCCTTTTTCGTCGCCTTCAAGATTCCCAACTTCATGCGCCGGCTGTTCGCCGAGGGCGCCTTCAACCAGGCTTTCGTGCCGGTGCTCTCCGAGTACGCCACGCGCGGCAGCAAGCGCGAGGTGCGCGAATTGCTCGACGCAGTGGCCGGCAGCCTCACCGCGGTGCTGGCGCTGATCACCGCCCTGGCGATGCTCGCCGCCCCCTGGCTGGTATGGGTCTTCGCCCCCGGCTTTGGACGTGACCCGGCCAAGCTGGCGCTGACCGCCGACATGCTGAGGCTGACGTTTCCCTACCTGCTGCTGGTCTCGCTCACCGCCTTCGCCGGCAGTGTGCTCAATACCTGGAACCGTTTTGCCGTGCCGGCCTTCACTCCGGTGCTGCTCAATCTCTCGCTGATCGGCGCCGCCGTGCTGCTCACGCCCTTGATGAGCGAGCCGGCCATGGCGCTGGCCTGGGGTGTGCTGATCGCCGGCGTCGCCCAGCTCGCCTTCCAGGTGCCGTTCCTGGCGCGCCTGGGGCTGATGCCGCGGCCGTGGCCCAACTTCGCCCATAGCGGCGTGAAGCGTATCCTGGTGCTGATGGCGCCGGCGCTGTTCGGCGTCTCGGTATCGCAGATCAACCTGCTGCTGGACACCGTGTTGGCCTCGTTGCTTGCACCAGGCAGTGTCTCCTGGCTCTACTACTCCGACCGTTTGGTGGAACTGCCGTTGGGGGTGTTCGGCATCGCTATCGGCACGGTGATCCTGCCGGCGCTCTCCAAGCGTCACGCCGAGCAGTCGGGCGAGCACTTCGCCGCCATGCTCGACTGGGCGGTGCGTGCCGTGTTGCTGCTGGGCTTGCCGGCGGCACTGGCGCTGGCGCTCCTGGCCGAGCCGCTGCTGATCTCGTTGTTCCACTATGGCGCCATGACCGAGCACGACATCGCCATGGCGGCCATGAGCCTGCGGGCCTACGCCTTCGGGCTGGTCGCTTTCATGCTGATCAAGGTGCTGGCGCCGGGCTTCTTCGCCCGCCAGAACACCAAGACGCCGGTCAAGGTCGGCATCATCGCCATGGTGGCCAACATGGTGTTCAACCTGATCCTGATCTGGCCGCTGGCGCATGCCGGCCTCGCCCTGGCTACGGCGCTGTCGGCGTTCCTCAACGCGGGCCTGCTGGGTTGGCTGCTCTACAAGCAGGGCGTGCTGGTGTTCCAGCCCGGCTGGGGCCGCTATGCCGTACAGTTGGTCGGCGGCTGCGTGGTAATGAGCGTGGGGCTGGCCTGGCTGGCGCCGGACTGGCAGCAGTGGCTGGGCTGGGGCGTGTGGACGCGGGTACAGTGGCTGGCGCTGCTGGTGGTGGTCGGGGCGGCGGTCTACTTCGCCTGGCTGGCGGCGCTGGGCGTCAGGCCGCGGCAGTTCCGGATGCGAGGGTGAGAGCTGTTCTTGTAGCAACGTGCCGGGGCTGATCCGAGGGCAAAGGTCGCCGAGAAGGCGCTGTGAATCCTTCCCTGGACGCTACATTTGCCATCCATGGCAAATGACCTCCTCGTCGACCTGCCCTCGGCGCCCCTCGGGGTGGGGAGTCGGGATGGCCGGCTGTCAAGGGGAGCCAGGTCCGCTATAATCGAGCCCTTTACACGTTTCAACCCAAACAGGATATCGACGGCCAGATGGAAGTCATTCGAGGACTGCACAATCTGCGCGAAGAGCATCGCGGCTGCGTGGCCACCATCGGCAATTTCGATGGCGTTCACCGTGGCCACCAGGCGATTCTCGATCAGTGCCGCGAGCAGGCCTCGAAGCTGCGCCTGCCGGTAACGGTCGTCGTGTTCGAGCCCCAGCCCCGTGAATTCTTCGCCGGCGACCAGGCGCCGCCGCGTCTGACCCGGCTGCGCGAAAAGGTGCGTCTGTTGGGCGAGAGCGGCGTCGACTACGTGCTCTGCCTGCCGTTCAACGAGCGGCTGCGAAGCCTCACCGCAGTGGAATTCATCGACCGCGTGCTGGTCGAAGGGCTGGGCGTGCGCCACCTGGTAGTAGGTGACGACTTCCGCTTCGGCTGCGACCGCAGCGGCGACTTCAGCCTGCTGGCCGAAGAGGGGGAGCGGCGTGGCTGTGAGGGCTTCGGCGTCGAGCATACGCGCACCTTCGTCTTCGACGACGAGCGGGTCTCCAGCACGCGAGTGCGTACCCTGCTGGCCAGCGGTAATTTCTCCCAGGCGGCGAGAATGCTGGGGCGCCCCTATCGCCTCGGTGGGCGTGTGGTCGCCGACCAGAAACTGGGGCGCACGATCGGCGTGCCCACCGCCAACCTGCCGCAGCCGCGCCTGCCGCTGGCGCTACGCGGGGTCTATGCGGTAGTGACCGAATTGCCCGATGGGCAGCGCCTTCCCGGTGTGGCCAATATCGGCTGGCGGCCAACGGTGGGCAGCGACCGGCCGGTGCTGGAGGTCCACCTGTTCGACTTCGACGGCGACCTCTATGGGCAGCGCCTGGTGGTATTTCCCTGCGCCAGGCTGCGCGGCGAGGTGAAGTTCGACGACTTCACGGCGCTCAAGCAGCAGATCGCGGCCGACCAGGCTCGCGCCCGGCGCTATTTCGCCGAGGAGTGCCACACGGCCAGGGAGCTTGGCCTGACAGACGACTCTCTTCCATTGGCATCGGCGCCGCTGGCGCGCGAAGCCGCGAATTTAGAATCCTCGGCGGGACGTTCCGCCGACCACGACGACGGCTGACTCCCAGGATATGAGCGACTACAAGCACACACTGAACCTGCCCGAAACCGACTTCCCCATGCGCGGTAACCTGCCTCAGCGTGAGCCCGGTCGGGTGTCGCAGTGGCAGGACATGAAGCTCTACCAGCGCTTGCGTGAAGAACGCCGCGGCCGCGAGACCTTCGTGCTGCACGATGGCCCTCCCTACGCCAACGGCAGCATTCACATCGGTCATGCCGTCAACAAGATCCTCAAGGACATCATCGTCAAGTCGAAGAACCTGGCCGGCTTTGACGCCCCCTACGTGCCCGGCTGGGACTGCCACGGCCTGCCCATCGAGCACAAGGTGGAGACCACCCATGGCAAGCACCTCGAGCCCGAGCAGGCGCGCGGGCTGTGTCGCGAGTATGCCGCGGCGCAGATCCAGACCCAGCTTGCCGACTTCGTGCGCCTGGGCGTGATCGGCGACTGGGACAACCCCTACCGCTCGATGGACTACGCCAACGAGGCGGGCGAGATCCGCGCCCTGGCCGACATGGTCGCCGCGGGTTACGTCTTCAAGGGGCTCAAGCCGGTCAACTGGTGCTTCGACTGCGGCTCGGCCCTGGCCGAGGCCGAGGTGGAGTACCAGGACAAGAAATCCGATGCCATCGACGTGGCCTTCCCGGCCGCCGACGAGGCCAGGCTGGCCGCCGCCTTCGGCCTGGAGTCGCTCTCCAAGCCCGCCGCCATCGTGATCTGGACCACCACGCCGTGGACCGTTCCGGCCAACCAGGCGCTCAACGTGCACCCCGAGTTCACCTACGCCCTGGTCGATACCGGCAGTCGCCTGCTGGTGCTGGCCGAGGAGCTGGTGGAATCGTGCCTGGAGCGCTATGAACTCCAGGGCGAGGTGATCGCCACCGCCAAGGGCGAGGCGCTCGACCTGATCGAGTTCCGCCACCCCTTCTACGACCGCATCTCACCGATCTATCTCGCCGACTACGTCGAGTCCGAGGTGGGCAGCACCGGTATCGTCCACTCGGCCCCGGCCTATGGCGTCGACGACTTCGTCACCTGCCGTGCCCACGGCATGGCCTTCGATGAAATCAAGAGCCCGGTGCAGGGCAACGGCGTCTACGCCGACGACCTGCCGTTCTTCGGTGGCCAGATGATCTGGAAGGCCAACCCGCAGATCGTCGACAAATTGCGCGAGGTCGATGCGCTGCTGGCGCACAAGGTGATCACCCACAGCTACATGCACTGCTGGCGCCACAAGACGCCGGTGATCTATCGCGCCACGGCGCAGTGGTTCGTGGGCATGGACGTCAAGGGCAAGGACGGCCGCACCCTGCGCGAACGTGCGCTCGAGGGCATTGAGGCGACCCAGTTCACCCCGGCCTGGGGCCAGGCGCGGCTGCACGCCATGATCGCCAACCGCCCCGACTGGTGCATCTCGCGCCAGCGCAACTGGGGTGTGCCGATCCCGTTCTTCCTGCACAAGGCTACCGGCGAGCTGCATCCGCGTACCGTCGAGCTGATGGAAGAGGCCGCCAAGCGCGTGGAGCAGGAAGGTATCGACGCCTGGTTCCGCCTCGACCCTGCCGAGCTGTTGGGCGACGAAGCGGCACAGTACGACAAGGTCACCGATACCCTCGACGTGTGGTTCGACTCCGGCACCACTCACCGCCACGTGCTGCGCGGCTCGCACCCCCATGGCCACGAGAGCGGCCCGCGCGCCGACCTCTACCTGGAGGGCTCCGACCAGCACCGCGGCTGGTTCCACTCGTCGCTGCTGACCGGCTGCGCCATCGACGGCCACCCGCCGTACCGCGGCCTGCTCACCCACGGCTTCACCGTCGACGCTCAGGGCCGCAAGATGTCCAAGTCGATGGGTAACGTGGTGGCGCCGCAGGAGGTGATGGACAAGCTGGGTGCCGACATCCTGCGCCTGTGGGTCGCCTCCACCGACTATTCGGGCGAGATGGCGGTCTCCGACGAGATCCTCAAGCGTACCGCCGACGTCTACCGGCGCATTCGCAATACCTCGCGCTTCCTGCTCAGCAACCTCAACGGCTTCGACCCTAAGCGCGATGCGGTGGCCTTCGGCGACATGCTGGCGCTGGACCAGTGGGTGGTGGATCGCGCCGCCCAGCTCCAGGCGCGCATCGAGAAGGCCTATGAGGAGTATCGCTTCCTCGACGTCTACCAGCAGGTGCACACCTTCTGCTCGCGTGAGCTCGGCGGCTTCTACCTCGACGTGATCAAGGATCGCCAGTACACCACCCAGGCCGACTCCCTGGCCCGGCGCAGCTGTCAGACCGCGCTCTATCATGTCGTCGAAGCGCTGGTCCGCTGGGTGGCGCCGATTCTCTCGTTCACCGCCGAGGAGATCTACGAGCACATCCCCGGTGAGCGGGCGGACAGTGTGCTGCTCGAGAGCTACTACGAGGGCCTCGCCACCCTGACGCCTGACGCCGACATGGGCCGCGAATTCTGGGAGCAGGTGCTCGAGGTCAAGCAGGCGGTCAACAAGTGCCTGGAAGACGCCCGCAATGCCAAGACCATCAAGGGCAGCCTGGCGGCCGAGGTGACTCTATATGTCGATGAAAGGTTGCATGGCACGCTCGCCAAGCTGGGCGACGAGCTGCGCTTCGTGATGCTCACCAGCGAGGTGCGCCTGGCGCCGCTGGCCGAGGGACAAAACGCCGAAGATGCCGAGACCACCGAGCTGGCGGGCCTGAAGGTGGCCGTGGCGGCGAGCCCGCATCAGAAGTGCGAGCGCTGCTGGCACCATCGCGAGGATGTGGGTAGCCACGACGACCATCCTGACCTGTGCGGTCGCTGCGTCAGCAACCTGCCGGAGGGCAGCGGTGAGACTCGCCACTATGCGTGACAAGGAGCAGGGCGGCGGTGCTTCGGTGCCGCCGATGCACAAGCCGCTGCGCTGGCTGTGGCTGGCCGTTGCCGTGGTGCTACTGGACCTGGGCACCAAGGCGCTGATGTCCAGCCTGCTGAGCTATGGTCAGCCGGTGGAGGTGCTGCCATTCTTCAACCTGACGCTGCTGCACAACACCGGCGCGGCGTTCAGCTTTCTCGCCGGCCATCCCGGCTGGCAGCGCTGGTTCTTTGCCCTGATCGCCATTGGCGCAACGGTAGGCCTCAGTATCTGGATGAGCCGCCTCAAGGCCGATGAGAAGCTGCTCGGCGCCTCGCTGGCGCTGATTATTGGCGGTGCCCTGGGCAATCTCTACGATCGCCTGGTACACGGCTATGTGGTGGATTTTCTCTCGTTCCATGTCGCCGGCTGGTACTACCCGGCCTTCAACGTAGCCGATATCGGCATCACCCTGGGAGCCGTCGGCCTGATCTGGGAATCCGTTTTCGAAGGCCGCAAGCAGGCACGGCGGCGCAGCTGATCCGCCTGCTATGCTGCTGGCAGGATCCGGCCTGGCAAGCGCACGACACGATCGACCAAGCGAGAGCAACGATGAGCGAATACCGCATCGACGAGGGCATGGAAGTGACCCTGCACTTCACCCTCAAGCTGGAGGACGGCACCGTGGTCGACTCCACCCGCGAGAAGCAGCCCGCCACCTTTCAGCTGGGCGACGGCAACCTGCCGCCGGGGTTCGAATATCCGCTAAAGGGTATGAGCGGCGGCGAGAGCGGCAGCTTCGAGATCACCCCAGAGCACGGCTTTGGCCAGCACAATCCGCAGAACGTGCAAATGCTCAGTCGCGATGATTTCGAGGAAATCGAGCCCGAAGTGGGCACGGTGATGTCCTTCGCCGATCCCGCCGGCGGTGAGCTGCCCGGTGTAATCACCAGCGTCGACGAGCGCAACGTGGAAGTGGACTTCAACCATCCGCTCGCCGGGCGTACCCTGACCTTCGAGGTGGAAGTGATCGACGTCCGGCCCGCGCAGACACACTGAGCGGTTAGCTCGATGATCGACTGTCGGAAGGGCGTCGGGGGCAGGTCGTAGCGGAGGTCTTTTGCCAGGGAAGGCAAAAGTAGCGCCCAGGGATGGGTTCACAGCGCCTCCGCAGAGACCTGCCGCCGAGATAGCCCTGACTTGAAATACCATTATCGATGCCCTGACGCATCAAGGCGACGTAACCATGCAAGCTAACTCCGTGCGAATCAGGCTGGCCAATCCCCGCGGCTTCTGTGCCGGCGTCGATCGCGCCATCGAGATCGTCAACAGCGCGTTGGACGTCTTCGGCCCGCCCATCTACGTGCGCCATGAAGTCGTCCACAACCGCTTCGTGGTCGACACCCTGCGCGAGCGCGGCGCGATCTTCGTCGAGGAACTCGATGAGGTACCCGACGACGTCATCGTGATCTTCTCCGCTCATGGCGTCTCACGGGCCGTACAGGAGGACGCCGAACGGCGCGGTCTCAAGGTCTTCGACGCCACCTGCCCACTGGTGACCAAGGTGCACATGGAGGTGTTGCGCTACGCCAGGCGCGGCCAGGAGTGCATCCTGATCGGCCATGCGGGGCATCCCGAGGTCGAGGGCACCATGGGGCGCTACGACATCTCACACGGCGGCGCCATCTACCTGGTCGAGGACGAGGCCGACGTCGAGCGTCTCGAGGTGAAAGACCCGACACAGCTTGCCTTCGTTACCCAAACCACGCTCTCCATGGACGATACCGCCCGGGTAATCGACGCCCTGCGCGCGAAGTATCCCGAGATCGAGGGGCCGCGCAAGGACGACATCTGCTATGCCACCCAGAACCGGCAGGATGCGGTGCGCGAGTTGGCTGCCGGCTGCGACCTGCTGCTGGTGGTGGGCAGCCCCAATAGTTCGAATTCCAACCGTCTGCGCGAGCTGGCCGAGCGGGTCGGCACGCCGGCCTACCTGATCGACGATGCCAGTCAGATCGATCCGGCATGGCTTGCGAGTGTTTCCTCGGTGGGCATTACCGCAGGGGCGAGTGCGCCGGAAGTGTTGGTCAAGGGCGTGATCGATCGGCTCCAGGGTCTGGGAGCCGAGCCACCGGAAGAGCTGGCCGGCCGTGAAGAGACGATTACCTTCTCCATGCCCCGCGAGCTGCGTGAGCGTGTGATCGCCAGCGATTCGCTATCCTGAGGACAGGCACGAACCAGAAATGCCATACTCGAGGTATGAGCGTCTCATTCTTCGTAAGATGACCAGTGCCGGGCCTAGCCCGGCTTTTTTCATGACGTACCTAGCAGGGGCGGTTGTCATGATACATACTGAAACTAAGTGTAACCAAAATGCGGAGGAGCGCCGAGTGACGATCCACGTCCGCTCGACTCGCCAGCATCTCCCGGGCACGCGCCGAAGGCAGCGCGGCTTTACCCTGATCGAGCTGATGATCGTCGTGGCCGTGATCGCGATCCTGGCATCGATTGCCATACCGAGCTACCGCGGCTATGTGGAGCGGGCCACGCGTACGGACGCCCAGTCGGGCCTCATGGAGGCAGCAGGACAGCTCGAGCGCTGTTATACAGTCAACAATTCCTATGTGGGTTGTAGCGTGGTTTCGCGGTCTCCCGATGAAAATTACTCCATCACCGTCACGAGTACCGCCGCGACATACACCCTCACCGCCGCCTTGAGAGCCGGCCGTGGTCCCGATGGCTGCTCCGGGGACCTGACCCTGAATCATCAAGGTGTCCGAAGCCCCGCAAACTGCTGGTAGGGCAAGCCATGCGAAATGCCGGTTTCACCCTGATCGAGCTGCTGGTCACGATCGCCGTGATGACGATCGTTGCCACCATTGCCGTGCCGGGTTTTCAAGGAATGATGGTGAGCAACCGGTTGGCGGCGGATTACAACGTGGTGCTGTCGGGCCTGAACCAAGCCCGCAGCGAGGCCATCAAGCGCCGTGAGAACGTGAGGTTTCGGGTAACGCAGTCCTCTAGTCCCTGGGAGTACCGGATCACCACGGCCGATAATAACGATATTTCCATTCGCTCGGGACGAGGGAGTCAGGTCAGCGTTACCACCACCGACATCACCTTCGATTCACTGGGGCGCCGCGCGAACTGCACGGCCGGCTGTGACATCACCGTCGATCACAGCGGTGCCGGCAGCCATGTGCTGCAGGTCAGCACCACCGGCCGCATCGGCAAGCCGACGGGTTGAGGAGCGCAATGAGACGTCACGCTCAGTCAGGTTTTACGCTAGTCGAAGCGCTGATCGCCGTGCTGGTGCTCTCCATCGGTCTGCTGGGCGTGGCGGGGATGCAGCTCCGCGCCCTGCAGAGTGCCCATATGGGGTACCAGCGGGCGGTGGTCAGCCTGGCCGCCATCGATGCCCAGGAAAGGGCATGGGCAGCGCTGTCAGAATCGGATCCAAAGAGCTGCCCCGATGCATCAATGATGCCTGATATCAGCGGTGCTTGGCTCGGCGAGTGGTTCGGCACGGGTAAAATCCTCATCAATGACGGAAGTAGCTTCACCAGACCCTCGAATTGTGAATACACCGTATCGATAGCGTGGCAGGAAGAGCGCTACTCCACCGGCGAGAGCGGGGTTCCATTTGTCTATCAATTCCGACTGCCAGAGCTATGAGGAGCGCCAAGGTGATGCCGTTGCGAGACTTACAAGGGCTCCCGCTGAGGCAGTCGGGCTTTACCCTGATCGAATTGATGGTAGCGCTGGTAATCGGCTTGATCATCATCCTCGGTGCAGGACAACTTTTTCTCATGGGCTTTCAGACATTTCGCCAGATTGAGCTCATGGGCAATAAGCAGGCAGCGTTGACCTTTGCCACGGAGGCGCTGATACGCGACATTCGTCGAGCCGACGACATCGATTACGATTCCACTAGTAATGAGTTGACGGTTGAATTTCCCAATAATGGAGACATGAGCGGCTGTTCCGGGACGGTGGTTCGCGTTTACCGCCTGAGTCAGACGGCCGTCAGCACCACCGAAGGCTGGTCTCTCAATATGGGGCAGGACTGCGAGAGCGCCCCGTCCAGTTCTGCATTCGAGCCGCTGGTCACCTCCTTCGTGGCCAATGGGTTCAGTGCTGCGGAAGCCACCGATGGCGTCTGGGAGATCAGCTTCCAGCTGATGGCGGGCCGGGATGGTGAGACGGATGATTTCGAGTTTCGAGCCGTCAACCGAAACCAGGCCATCAATTGATTTTGTCCTGATGGGCGTGGAGGAAATATGAAACATCAGCGAGGTGCAGCGCTCGTCGTGGTTCTCTCCATGCTGGCCATGTCGCTGATGCTGGGGCTTTCCGGCATGCAGTCGTCACAGATCGATGAGCGCCTGGCGGGCAACTACAAGGCGGCAACCGAAGCCCAGATGGGCGCGGAAAGGGCCATCTCGGCCGGCTGGGGCGAGAATGGCAGCGGAGTGAGCGTCAGCGACTTCGATGCCACGCGGACCCTCGCCGAAGTGGAAGCCTACAGTTGGACACAATTCACCTCATTGGGGGATATCTCCGCCAACGCCTGCAGCGGCAATATCGCATGTCATTACTACCTGCTCAAGGATGGAAGCGATTACTTCATTGCTGGCATGGGGGCCGTGGTCAGCGCAGGAAATCTGGCGGCAGTGAGTCAGCCGGTCTTCGCTCGCATCGAATTCACACCGGGGCCGAATCCTGCCTTTACCAATGGGCTGCTCAGTGCGGACTACATCCTGGTTACGGGCCAGTCCACCGTTATGGGTAATGTCCACTCCAACGGAACCGTCGATATCTCTCTGCGAGACGGTTCGGAAGCGACCGTGACCAACGGAACAGAACAGATGGTCGAGGTGCCATTGCCTGGCGAAAGGCCCGAAGGCGAGGACATGAGTGCCTGTGACGAAAATCCTGAGCCCTACTGCTACAAGAGCTATGACCCCAACGTCTTTGACGAGTATGCGGTGAGGGAAGGCGTCATTAATACTTGTAGTATCGACATGGACATGTTGAATGATGGTGATACCGTATTTTGCGACGGCGATCTGGATGTCCAGGGTGGTTCCGTGGATAGCAACCGTGTGACGCTTGTGGCAACAGGTAACGTCACCATGAACGGGGCTACCTCAAGCGGGGGCAACGAGAGCGAAATCGGCCTTTTCGTCATCGCCGGCCAAGATATCGAATTCAACGGCAACACGGACAATTATGGCGTGTTCTGGGCCGGGGGATATGTTCGTCAGAACGGCAATTCGAGCCTGTATGGGGCGATTGTGGCGGGCACCTACATCCGCAGCAATGGCGGTATCGACTTCGTCAGCCTGGATAACGTAACCAATCCGGATACTTTCGCACCTGCCGATCCGAAGATCGTCGCCTGGCACTAAGCGGACTGGCACTTGACGAGGCCGTGTATCATCTCGCGGCCTTGACGCCGTGATTCCTGTATACCCGATAATTCAGGATTCGGAGGGCTTGCGATAATGACCGGGAACGGTCACCCGTTCGCCGCTGGGCAGCTCTCGCACGTGGGTGGGAACGTAGATACGCTTGATGACGCTGCGGGACTTGCCGTTCGTCATGCTCGACTCCTTGTCCATCGGTCTCTCTGACTACTTTATCCAGCGTCGATTCGACGTGCAATCCGGTCCCGGCGAGCGACGCTCGGTTTTACGCCTTGCGCAAGGTTGCCTAGGTTAGGAGGGGGCAAGGAGCGTAAGGAGTCGGCATGGAGCAGCTGGACATCGCGCTGGCAGTCGTGGGCGGCCTGGTGCTGGTCGTGGGCTTGCTGTCGCGCCCGCTGGACCGCTCCTGGCTCTCGGCTCCTCTGTTTGCCTTCCTGCTCGGTGTGGCATTGGGGCCACACGGATTGAACGTTCTCGACCCGATGGCCTGGGGCGATGGCAAACGAATGCTCGAGGAGACGGCACGGCTGACGCTCGGCATTAGCCTGATGGGCATCGCGCTGCGGTTACCACCCAGCTATCCCTTCGTGCACTGGCGTTCCCTGCTGGTGCTGCTGGGTATCGCCATGCCGGCCATGTTCCTGATCAGTTCGCTGCTGACGCACTGGGTCATGGGCTTGCCGCTGTTGATGACATTGCTGGTCGGCGGCACCATCTGCGCCACCGATCCGGTAGTGGCGTCTGCGATCGTCACCGGTGGGGTGGCCAAGGAAAATCTTCCCGATGGGTATCGGCACCTGCTCTCGAGCGAGTCCGGCGCCAACGACGGCCTGGCCTATCCCCTGGTATTGCTGCCGATCCTGCTGTTGTCCCTGCCTGCCGGCGATGCCTGGCTCGACTGGTTCGGCAAGGTCTGGCTATGGGAGGTTGGCGGGGCCGTGCTCATCGGCATCGCGCTCGGCTGGGCGACAGGACGGGCCCTGCAGTGGTCGGAGGCACGCGGCTTCCTCGATCAGCCGTCGTTTCTCTCCATCACCCTGGCACTTACGGTGCTGGTGCTCGGGCTGGGCGAGCTGCTCGGTACCAATAGCATTCTGGGTGTGTTCGCCGCTGGACTAGCCTTCGATCAGGAGGTCGGCGGCCAGGAGCGCAGCGAGGAAGACAACGTACAGGAGGCGGTCAACATCCTGCTGACGATGCCGGTCTTCATCCTGTTCGGCCTGATTGCGCCTTGGTCCGAGTGGCGGGCGCTGGGTCTGGAAGGGCTGCTGCTGGCCGTACTGGTGCTATTACTGCGGCGCTTGCCGGTGATACTGCTGCTGCGGCCCTGGTTGCCGGCGCTGCGTGACTGGCCGATCACCCTGGTCATGGGCTGGTTCGGTCCGATCGGCGTATCGGCGCTCTATTACGCCACGCTGGTATCGAGCCGAACCGGCTACGATCTGGCCTGGACGGCCGGTACCCTGATCGTGGTGGCTTCGATGATTGCCCATGGCATCACCGCGGCACCGTTTGCCTATCGCTATGGGCGCTGGCAGCGCAGACACCGGGAGGGGGCCGGCAGGGAGTGACTGGTACACCTGCCGGTTGGCCTTTCCGGCGTTTGCTAAACGCGGGAGGCGCTACCCCGTTTCAATGATAACGACTCGGCAAGCGCGTGAAGCGTACTGGGGGACTGTACTTCTCGCCCGCCGGGGCACGCTCGGGAGCGGGACGAACCCGCCAGCCGCGCGAACTCGCCCATTCCTTGAGTTCGCGATAATCGAGCAGCGGGTACTCGCGGCTGTAGGGGTTGGGCACTGACGAAGGGAAAGCGAAGGCCACATGCGGGTAGCGGGCCAAGGCGTCTTCACTGTTATGGGCGGCCAGGGCAAGATCCAGCGCGTGCTGCCACGCCTGTGAATCCTTGGGGGCGTGTACGGCACTGAGTCGAGCGTTGTCGTTTGCGTAGAAACTTCCCATGACGTTTACCTCACTTCGAAATCGTTGAAGGTCGTAGCCAGGCTTGTCGGATGGCAGCGCTCATTTTGGTGGCGAGCGGCGATGAGGCTTGACGGGAACCGTCTTGGGCCCAGGCTTGGGGGAGGACCTGGCGGGTTGGGAAGGGGTTGAGCGACGATGGGGTTTCACGGAAACGCTTTTTCTGGACATGACGCACCTTTTGGTTGGCTACCGGGGTACTTGCTACATGAAGGCCTTCGACTCCTTTTTTCCTGCTTGGTAAGCGCCCCACTCAACGTGGAGTGGGGCTCGTTGTCCAGGATCAATCCCAACTGAGCGCGCCACCCACCTGGTACTCGGTGACGCGGGTCTCGAAGAAGTTCTTCTCCTTGCGCAGGTCGATGATCTCGCTCATCCACGGGAAAGGGTTCTGTGCGCCGGGGAACTGCTCCTTGAGGCCGATCTGGGCCAGGCGGCGGTTGCAGATGAAGTGCAGGTACTCCTCCATGATCGCCGCGTTCATGCCCAGCACGCCGCGGGGCATGGTGTCCCGCGCGTAGGCGATCTCGAGCTCGGTGCCCTCGAGGATCATCTGGGTGACCTCGTCCTGGAACTCGGGCGTCCACAGGTGCGGGTTCTCGATCTTGATCTGGTTGATCATGTCGACGCCGAAATTCAGGTGCATCGACTCGTCGCGCAGGATGTACTGGAACTGTTCGGCCACACCGGTCATCTTGTTGCGCCGACCCATGGAGAGGATCTGGCTGAAGCCGCAGTAGAAGAAGATACCCTCGGTCACGCAGTAGAAGGCCACCAGGTTGCGCAGCAGCTCCTGGTCGGTCTCGGAGGTGCCGGTATTGAAGTCCGGGCGCGCCAGCGATTGGGTGTGCTTGAGGCTCCAGGCCGACTTGGCGGCCACCGACGGCACCTCGCGGTACATGTTGAAGACCTCGCCCTCGTCCATGCCGAGCGACTCGACGCAGTACTGGTAGGCGTGGGTGTGGATCGCCTCCTCGAAGGCTTGGCGCAACAGGTATTGGCGACACTCGGGGTTGGTGATCAGGCGGTAGAGGGCCAGCACCAGGTTGTTGGCCACCAGCGAGTCGGCGGTGGAGAAGTAGCCCAGGCTGCGCTCGACGATGCGACGCTCGTCCGCGGTCAGGCCATCCTGGCTCTTCCACAGCGCGATGTCGGCGTTCATGTTCACTTCCTGGGGCATCCAGTGGTTGGCGCTGCCGTCCAGGTATTTCTGCCAGGCCCACTCGTACTTGAAGGGCACCAACTGGTTGAGGTCGGCGCGGGCGTTGATCATCTGCTTATCGTCGACCTCGATGCGCGCCGCACCCATTTCGAGTTCCTCGAGGCCGGCGGCGACATCGAGCTCCTCCAGCGACTTACGTGCCCGCGCCAGACGGTCGCTGTCGGCCACCTGGTAGCTGCCGCTGCTTTCCTTCACCTCATCGCTCGGGGCCACCGCGGGCTGCGGCTTGGCGGCAGGTGCCGGCGCGGCCTTGGCCGGCTGCTCGGCGACGGTGGTTTCGTCCTCGTGGAACTCGTCCCAGTTCAGCATTTTCACTTCACCTCGGATTCTTTTGGGGGCCGTAGATGGATTCACCGCTCGAGGCTCATGCCGGGGGCAAGCCCCGAAGTGTCGGACCATCGAGGAGGCGCTGTGAACCCATCCCTGGGCGCTACCGACGCCATCCCTGGCGTAGGACCTCCTCTCCGGCTTGCTCCCGGCGCCTCTCGCTCGCCGTTGGCAATGCGTGTCTTACTGGCAGGCCTCGCAGCCCAGATCGTCTAGCTCTCCTGCGCTCGGCGCACGCGACCCGCTGCCCGCCTTGCCGGTAAGGAAATCCTCCACGCCGCGTGGTTCTTTCTGCGCTGAGGCAGGTGCCGCAGAAGGTGCTGGCGCGGTGGAAGGCGCCTGGTTGCTCACGGCGTTGAGCGTGCCACGGTCGACGGTGGACTTCTCCACCGAGGTAGCACCCAGGGCGCGCAGGTAATAGGTGGTCTTGAGGCCACGGAACCACGCCATGCGGTAGGTCACGTCGAGCTTCTTGCCGGAGACCCCCTTGATGTAGAGGTTCAGCGACTGGGCCTGGTCGATCCACTTCTGGCGCCGCGCCGCGGCTTCCACCAGCCACTTCGGCTCCATCTCGAAGGCGGTGGCGTACTTGGCCCTGAGATCTTCCGGCACCCGCTCGATGGGCTGCACGCTGCCGTCGTAGTACTTGAGGTCGTTGATCATCACCTCGTCCCACAGGTCGCGCGCCTTGAGGTCGTGGACCAGGTAGGCGTTGACCACGGTGAACTCGCCGGAGAGGTTCGATTTCACGTAGAGGTTCTGGTAGGTCGGCTCGATCGACTGCGACACGCCGCAGATGTTGGAGATCGTCGCGGTAGGGGCAATGGCCATTACGTTGGAGTTGCGCATGCCCTGTTCGGCGATCTTCCGGCGGATGCGCTGCCAGTCCTGGGTGGCGCTGGTGTCCACCTCGATGTACTTCTCGCCGCGCTCCGTCACGAGCTTCTCGATGGAGTCGATGGGCAGGATGCCCTGACTCCACAGCGAGCCCTCGAAGCTTTCGTAGCGGCCGCGCTCGGCGGCGAGGTCCGATGAGGCTTCGATGGCATGGTAGCTGACCAGCTCCATGGAACGGTCGGCGAATGCCACCGCTTCCTCGGAGGCGTAGGCGATGTCCTGGGCGTAGAGGGCGTCCTGGAAGCCCATGATGCCGAGCCCCACCGGGCGATGCTTGAAGTTGGAGTTCCTGGCCTGGGGTACTGCGTAGTAGTTGATGTCGATGACGTTGTCGAGCATGCGCACGGCGGTACGCACGGTCTTCTTCAGCTTGTCATCGTCGAGCTTGCCGTCGACCACGTGCTGCGCCAGGTTGACCGAGCCGAGGTTACATACCGCGATCTCGTCGGCGCTGGTGTTGAGGGTAATCTCGGTGCACAGGTTCGAGGAGTGCACCACCCCGGCGTGCTGCTGCGGACTGCGCAGGTTGCACGGGTCCTTGAAAGTGATCCACGGGTGGCCGGTTTCGAACAGCATCGAGAGCATCTTGCGCCACAGGTCCTTGGCGCGCACGCGCTTGAACAGCTTCAGCTGGCCCGAGCGGGTCATCGCCTCGTACTCTTCATAGCGCTTCTCGAAAGCGGCGCCATACAGGTCGTGCAGGTCCGGGCAGTTGGCGGGCGAGAACAGCGTCCACTCCTTGTCGTCGAACACCCGCTTCATGAACAGGTCGGGCACCCAGTTGGCGGTGTTCATGTCGTGGGTACGGCGGCGGTCGTCGCCGGTGTTCTTGCGCAGCTCGAGGAACTCCTCGATGTCCAGGTGCCAGGTTTCGAGGTAGGCGCATACGGCGCCCTTGCGCTTGCCGCCCTGGTTCACCGCCACGGCGGTATCGTTGACCACCTTGAGGAACGGCACCACGCCTTGGCTCTTGCCGTTGGTGCCCTTGATGTAGGAGCCCAGGGCGCGCACCGGCGTCCAGTCGTTACCCAGGCCTCCGGCCCACTTGGAGAGCAGGGCGTTGTCGCGGATGGCGCTGTAGATGGCGTCGAGGTCGTCGGGCACGGTGGTGAGGTAGCAGCTGGAGAGCTGGCTGCGTATGGTGCCCGAGTTGAACAGGGTCGGCGTGGAGGCCATGTAGTCGAAGCTGGAGAGCAGCTCGTAGAACTCGATGGCGCGCGCCTCGCGGTCGTCCTCGTTCAGCGCCAGGCCCATGGCCACGCGCATGAACATCACCTGGGGCAGTTCGTAGCGAACGTCGTCGCGGTGGATGAAGTAGCGATCGTAGAGGGTCTGCAGGCCCAGGTAGGTGAAGGCGTTGTCGCGGGTGTGGTCGAGCGCATCGCCCAGCCGCTCGAGATCGAACTCGGCGAGCCTGGGGTCGAGCTGTTCGAACTCGATCCCCTTGGCCACGTAGGCATGGAACGCCGGCTTGTACAGCTCGGCCATCTCGCCGAAGGTGGCTTCCTCGGCGATGCCGAGAAACGTCAGCGCCTCGCGGCGCAGGCTATCCTGTAGCAGGCGGGCGGTGACGTAGGTGTAGTTGGGCTCCTTCTCGACCAGGGTGCGCGCGGTCATCATCAGCGCCTGGGACACGCCATCCACCGAGACGCCGTCGTAGAGGTTCTTCAGCGATTCCTCGACGATGCGGTTGGGATCGACGTTCTCGAGTTCGGCACAGGCGTCGAACACCAGCGTCTCGATGCGACCGAGGTCCAGCGGGCGGCGGCTGCCGTCGGCCAGGCTCACGTTGAGCGTGGGATGGGGCTTCTCGATCTCGGCGCCGGCCGCGGCGCGCGCGCGGGCGTGCTCTTCGCGGTAGAGTACGTAGGCGCGAGCAACCTTCTGCTCGCCGGCGCGCATCAGCGCCAGCTCCACCTGGTCCTGGATGTCCTCGATGTGCACGGTACCGCCATCGGGCATGCGGCGCAGGAAGGCGCCGGCGATGGCTTGACTGGCCTGCTCCACGAAGTCGCGGACCCGCGAGGAGGCGCTGACGTTGTCACCTTCAACGGCAATGAAGGCCTTGCGCATGGCGACGGCAATCTTGCTGGCATCGAAGGGCGCCACGTCGCCGTTACGCTTGATGACGCGCAGGGTTTGCGGGGCCGTGAGCGACAGGTCGGTCGGGTCGGGGGTCTGGAGTTGCATGGGCCGATAAATCCCTTCTGCATGGGGATGAGGTCAGGGCAACGAAGGCATTGACAGCCGAGGTCAGGCTTGGTAAATGCACATCATCTTGTGTCGTTCTCGTTTGAGAACACAAGATAGTGTGCTTTTTCGCCTTCATCAAGTGGATAACCTGTGGGTGAGCTGTGACTCGACGGGGGGCATCCTTTGGGTTGTTGCTCAAGTCCGGGCTATGCTTCGCTGGCAAGCTGCGAGGACGCGGAATGTCATGAAAGGCAGGCGAAAGGACCTATTTCGGGTATCCTTGATCAGTAAATTGGCGGGACAGGGTGTTCCGAGTGAAAACGAAGCCCAGCACGGGGATGACTAGGATGGATGACAACCTGGAAAGCAGCGACATGGAACACGTGCTGATTATCGAGGATGACGTGCGCCTGGCCGAACTCACCCGTGACTATCTCGAATCCAATGGATTCAAGGTCACGGTGGAGGCCGAAGGCTCACGAGGTGTCGAGCAGATACTGACGCTGCAGCCGGATCTGGTGATCCTCGATCTGATGCTGCCCGGAGAGGATGGATTGTCGATCTGTCGCCGGGCGAGGCCCGACTATGCCGGGCCGATCCTGATGTTGACCGCCCGCACCGACGACATGGATCAGGTGCTGGGGCTGGAAATGGGTGCCGACGATTACGTGCCCAAGCCGGTTCAGCCTAGAGTGCTGTTGGCACGCATGCGGGCACTGTTGCGGCGAGCGGAGAACGCCGAGCAGTCCGGCGAAGCCCGGCTCACCTTCGGTAATCTGGAGATCGACAGCGCCACCCGCGAGGCGTGGCTGCAGGGCGAGCGTATCGATCTCACCAGTGCCGAGTTCGATCTGTTGTGGCTATTGGCCAGCAATGCCGGCAGGGTGCTCACTCGGGAAGAGATCTTCAGCGATCTGCGTGGCATCAAGTACGACGGCCAGGATCGCTCCATCGACGTACGGGTCTCGCGGATACGTCCCAAGATCGGCGACGATCCCAACCATCCGCACCGGATCAAGACGGTGCGCAGCAAGGGCTACCTATTCGTCAAGGATGCCTGATCCATGCAGCGGTTCCTGGCCGATGGCTCTTTCCTACGTGTCTATCTGGCCTTGGCCCTGGCGCTGCTGCTGACCTTTACCCTGGCCCTGATGGGCCTGGCCCTGGTCGATCGGGTGCGCATCGAGCAGTATCGCGAGCAATTGGCCGAAGCACCGCTGCAACTACTCACCTGGCGGGTGGCCGCACTGCCTGCCCACGAGCGCGGCAGCTGGCTGACCCAGCAGTCCGACGTGCTCGACATACGCTTTTCGCTGCGTGAGCCGGAGAGTGCCGACCTCGGCTGGTTCGAACGTCGACGGCTGGAGCGCGGGCGCGTCCTGGTAAAGGTGCACGAAGAGGAAGGCTGGCGGCTCTACCGGCGTCTGCCGCGAGAGGCGCGTATTTTGGAAGCTCGCCTCTCGGGGCTCAACGAACGTCAGCTGCGCGGCCTGGCTCAGATGCTTGGCGACTGGCTGGCCGAGGTGGATGGCGATGCTCGTCGCCGGCGTCTCGAGGGCGTGACCAGCGATGCCCTGCCGGTACGCCTCAGCGACCTGGCTCCCGAAGGGCTCGATAGCCACCAGCTCACCCGCTTGCGCGACGGCGAACTGGTGATTCGCCTGATGCCCGGCCACTGGGCATTGACCGTGCATCTCGCCGTGCCGGCTAGCGACGGCTCCCGCCAATGGCTATCGATCGGCCCGGTCTCGGCGCTGGAACCCACTCCCATTTCGTTGTTGCTGCTGGTGCTGGTGATCATGCTCGGCGTGCTTGCCGCGATCATCTACCTGATCGTGCGTGGCGTGGAGGCACGTCTGGCACGGCTCGAGCTGGCCGCGGGTCGAATTGCCAGCGGTCGCCTCGATACCCGGGTGAAGGTCGACGCCGGGGGGTTCATCGGCCGGGTCGGCATGGCCTTCAACGCCATGGCCGCTCAGGTTCAGTCGCTGCTGCGCTCGCAGCAGGAGATGATTCGCGCGGTATCCCACGAGCTGCGCACGCCGGTGGCGCGCATTCGCTTCGCCGTGCAGATGGTCGAGGACATGACCGACGACCCCGCCATTCACCGCCAACTGCATGGCATCGATAGCGATATCGAGGAGCTCGACCAGCTCATCGACGAGATCCTGACCTATGCGCGGCTCGACAGCGGTATCGTCAACGGGGCCGAGCTGGAGCGCACCCAGGTCGATTGTCGCGCCGTCGCCGAACGGGTCATCGAGACCCTGGCTCCGCTGCATGCGCATCTGCGCCTGGAGCTGGCGCCGGGGCCGGAGGTAGAAGTGCAGGCCGACCCGCGCTACCTGCAGCGGGCGCTGCAGAACCTGGTGGCCAACGCCTGTCGTCATGCCCAGTCACGGGTGCTGGTGCGGCTCTCGTTGGAATCTCGCCTGGTACGCCTGGATATCGAAGACGACGGACCCGGCGTGCCGGCCGGCGAACGCCAGGCCATCTTCAAGCCCTTCGCCCGGCTCGACGACAGCCGCACCCGGCGCAGCGGAGGCTATGGGCTGGGGCTCTCCATCGTGCAGAAGATCATGGCCTGGCACGGGGGGAGCGTGGTGGTCGACGACAGCCAGGAGTTGGGCGGTGCACGCTTCTCGCTGTTGCTGCCGCGAGTGCCGGCCAGCAAGGCCAAGCCGGTCAAGCCGGCTTGATGCCCTCCAGCACGGCGAAGGAGGTCTCGCGGGCCGTGCGCAGGAAGTCCTCCATCCAGGGTTGTTCGCGGCTCTCGTCGCGAATGGCCGCGTAGAGCGTGCTCCACATGCCCGTTTCGCCAAGGCCTACCGCCTTGACGTAGTCGCGCTCCAGGTACTCCGTGAGTGCCCAGTTGGGTAGCGCGCAGACGCCACGGCCACTGGCCACCAGCTGCATCATCATGATCGTGAGTTCCGCGGTGCGGATCTCGTGCGGGCGCACGCCGGCGGGGTCGAGGAACTGGGTGAAGACGTCCAGGCGGGCACGCTCCACGGGGTAGGTGATCAAGGTTTCCTCGGCCAGATCCTCGGGCTCGATGAAGGCGCGCTCGGCCAGGCGGTGCTGGCGGGCCACGGCCAGCAGGCCCTGATAGCGGAACAGCGGTTCATAGTAGACGCCCGGCAGCGGCTGGGGATCGGCGGTGATCACCAGGTCGAGCTGCTCCCGGGCCAGCGCCGGCAGCGGGTCGAAGTGGTGACCGCCGGGAATGTCGATCTCCACCTCCGGCCAATGGTCGCGGAAGTGGTCGATGGTCGGCATCAGCCACTGGAAGCAGCTATGGCATTCAATGGCCATGTGTAGCCGCCCCGGCTCGTGGCCGATCAGCCGCGCCACGTCGCGTTCGGCCATGCGTACCAACGGCAGCACCTGTTCAGCCAGGGCCAACAGGCGCTGACCGGCGCGGGTGAACTCCACCGGCCGTGTCTTGCGCACGAACAGCCCGGTGCCCAGGCGTTCCTCGAGATCCTTGATCTGGTGCGACAAGGCCGACTGGGTCAGGTGAACCCGCTCGGCGGCCTCGACCAGTGAGCCGGCATCGCGCAGGGCAATCAGGGTCCGCAGATGACGAAGTTCTATCATGAGCTAATTTCAAGTTGTGAGTTAATATATTTAGTTTGATTCACTCGTGCGCGACGGCGAGACTCTGCGACATCATTCATGCGTAGAGGGAATTATCATGACATTAGCTCATGTGCTTGGCTATCCGCGAATCGGTGCCGACCGTGAACTCAAGCGCGCCGTCGAAGCCTATTGGCGCGGCGAGCTCGATCGTGCAGACCTCGAGGCCACTGGGCGCGAGCTGCGGGCGCGCCACTGGCAGGCCCAGCGCGACGCTGGCCTCGACTTCATCACCGTGGGCGATTTCGCCTTCTACGATCAGGTGCTCAACGCCTCCACGCTGGTGGGTGCCGTGCCGGCGCGTTTTGCCGCCGAGGAAGAGGTCGCCCGCGGCGAGGTCGACCTCGACACCCAGTTCCGCATGGCGCGTGGGCGCGCGCCCAGCGGGGCGCCGGCCGCGGCCTGCGAAATGACCAAGTATTTCGATACCAACTACCACTACCTGGTCCCGGAGCTGCACGCGGGGCAACGGTTCAAGCTGGCCAGCACACGGCTGTTCGACGAGGTGGCCGAGGCGCGGGCGACGGGTCATCCGCTCAAGGTGGCGCTCACCGGGCCGCTGACCTGGCTGTGGCTGGGCAAGGGTCGCGAGGTCGGCTTTGACCGTCTGAGCCTGCTCGAGGCGCTGCTGCCGGTCTACGGCGAGATCCTCGCACGCCTGGCAGAGCAGGGCGTGGAGTGGGTCCAGCTCGACGAGCCGGCGCTGGTGCAGGACCTGCCCGTGGAATGGTGCAACGCCTTCGAATTCGCCTACAACGCCTTGCGCTCGGCACCGGTCAAGCTGATGGTGGCGACTTATTTCGGCGGCCTGGGGGACAACCTGCAACTGGCGGTGAGCCTGCCGGTGGATGGCCTGCACATCGACACCGTGCGCGCTCCCGAACAGCTGACGCCGGTGCTCGACAACCTGCCCGGCTACAAGGTGCTGTCGGTAGGTGCCATCGACGGACGCAACGTCTGGCGGGCCGATCTGGGTGCGCTGCACGAACGCCTGGCCACTGCCCGCATGCGCCTCGGCGAGCGGCTATGGCTGGCTCCATCCTGTTCATTGCTGCACGTGCCGGTGGATCTCGCCAGCGAGAACGAACTCGACGGGGAGCTCAAGAGCTGGCTGACCTTTGCCCGCCAGAAGCTCGACGAGACGGTCACCCTGGCCCGGCTGCTCGGCAACCGTGGCAATGATGAGGACCGTGCCCGGGTCGCCGCCGCCACGGCGGCGCTGGATGCCCGGCGGGCCTCGCCGCGGCTGCATCGGCCCGAGGTTGCCCAGCGCCTGGCCGGCGTCGGCGACGCCGAGCTCTCCCGCGACAACCCCTACCCGATCAGGGCTCGGGCTCAGCGCCGTGCCCTGAACCTGCCATTGTTTCCCACCACCACCATCGGTTCCTTTCCGCAGACCGCGGAAATTCGCACCGCCCGCCGCGCCCACAAGAACGGTGAGCTGGGGCGTGACGCCTACGAGGCGAAGATGCGCGACGAGATCGCCGATGCCGTACGCCGTCAGGAAGAACTGGGGATCGACATGCTGGTGCACGGCGAGGCCGAGCGCAACGACATGGTCGAGTACTTCGGCGAGCAGCTTGATGGCTACGTCTTCACCCGCAATGGATGGGTGCAGAGCTACGGCTCGCGCTGCGTCAAGCCGCCGATCATCGTCGGCGACGTGACCCGGCCGGCACCGATGACGGTAGCCTGGAGCCGCCATGCCCAGTCGCTCACCGAGCGGCCGATGAAGGGCATGCTCACGGGGCCGGTGACCATGCTGCAGTGGTCCTTCGTGCGCGACGACCAGCCGCGCGAGGTCACCTGCCGGCAGATCGCCCTGGCCCTGCGTGACGAAGTTGCCGACCTCGAGGCCGCCGGCATTCCGGCCATCCAGATCGACGAGCCGGCGCTGCGCGAGGGGTTGCCGCTGCGCCAGGGCGAGTGGCAGGGCTACCTCGACTGGGCCGTGGAGTGCTTCCGCCTGACCGCCTCGGTGGCGCGCGACGCCACCCAGATTCACACCCACATGTGCTATTCGGAGTTCAACGACATCATCGCCGCCATCGCTGCGCTGGATGCCGATGTCATCACCATCGAGACCTCGCGCTCGAACATGGAGTTGCTCGACGCCTTCCATGACTTCGCCTATCCCAACGAGATCGGCCCGGGCGTCTACGACATCCACTCGCCCAACGTGCCCGAGGTAGCTTGGATGGTGCAGCTGATGGAGAAGGCGGCCGAGCGCATCCCCGTCGAGCGGCTGTGGGTCAATCCCGACTGCGGCCTCAAGACCCGCGGCTGGGCCGAGGTGGAGCCGGCGCTGGCCAACATGGCCGACGCCGCACGGGAGCTGCGCCGTCGCCACGGCTGATGCCGCCGCGAGGCGCTGCGTTCGCGGCGCGTGAAATAGGCACCGGGCCGCATGGGGCCGGTGCCTGTTATGCTGTGCCGGTTCGATTCGTCCAAGGAACCGCCATGACGCTTCGCTTTACGTTTTCCCTTCGCCCGGCGCTGCTCGTCGCTGGCTCACTGTTGCTGGGTGGCTGTGTCGCCGCTCCCGTCGACGGGCCGCGGCCCACTGGCAAGGTGACCAGCACGGCGCCGCTGATGCCTTCATCGCTTTTCCCCGGCGGTGCCGAGCGCTTCGAGGCCTGGCGCTGCACGCCACAGCAGGATCTGGTGACGGCCTTCGGCGAGCGCGAACTGCGGCTATGGTCGGCACACGGCGCCTATCGCTTGACACCCGCGGTGGTGGCCAGCGGCGCGCGCTATCAGCAGGGCGACCTGAGTTTCTGGAACAAGGGCGGGGATGCCGTGGTCGAGAGCGCCAACGGCCAGCTGGAGTGCAGCGCCGCCATGGCGCGCCCGGCGCTGACTCGCGAGCAGCGGCCCGGCGTCATGTTCCATGGGCGCGGCAACGAGCCGGGCTGGAACGTCAATTTGGCTCATGACACGCCCGAACTGACGCTGGTGCTCGACTACGGCGCGCGGGAAATGACGTTGCCCTATCGCGTCACCGGGATGGACAACGCCAATGGCCGGGTCACTCTCGTCGGCGCCCAGACCGACCAGCCCTTCGAGCTGCGCCTGGAAGCGCGGGCCTGCTTCGACGACATGAGCGGCGAGCCGTTTCCGGCCCGGGTCACGCTGACGATGAATGGAGAAACATATCGGGGCTGTGGTCAAGGCATCGCCCCTTAGCCCTACCCCGTGATGCGATGGATGCAGCGCCTCGCGCTGGCCAGAACCAAGGCAAGCCGGGAGCCATCGGATTTGCCTTGGACGAGCCCCGCCACACCACCGTGAATAGCAAGGAGCCACAACAATGGCATTCGAACTGCCTGCACTGCCCTATGAGAAGAACGCCCTCGAGCCGCACATCTCCGCCGAGACCCTCGAGTATCATTACGGCAAGCACCACCAGGCCTACGTCACCAAGCTCAACGAGCTGATCGAAGGTACCGACAACGCCGACAAGTCGCTGGAGGAGATCATCAAGTCCTCCTCCGGCGGCCTGTTCAATCAGGCCGCCCAGGTGTGGAACCACACCTTCTACTGGCACTGCCTCGCTCCCAACGGTGGCGGCGAGCCGACCGGCGCACTGGCCGAGGCGATCAATGCCAAGTTCGGCTCCTTTGCCAAGTTCAAGGAAGCCTTCAACGCCAACGCCGTGGCCAACTTCGGCGCCGGCTGGACATGGCTGATCAAGACTGAAAAGGGTGACGTCGACATCGTCAACACCAGCAACGCCGACACCCCGATCGCCCATGGCCAGACCCCGCTGCTGACCATCGACGTGTGGGAGCACGCCTACTACATCGACTACCGCAACGCGCGCCCCAAGTATCTCGAGAATGTATGGAGCGTGCTGAACTGGGACTTCGTCGCCCAGAACTTCAGCTGATCCACCCAGGCCAGTGATACGCGTTTGGCCCTGCCGATAGGCGGGGCCTTTTGCTGTGATATATTTTCGTATTTTTCGAATGACGGGTGCGAAACTATGCGCTTTTAGTGTGAAAAAATACACGTAACATGGCGATCAACACCGAACCCATCTAGGGAGATCGTCATGGCTACTCGTATTCTTCTCGTTACCTCATCCATTCTCGGCGAGCATGGCCAATCCAACGCCTTGGCCGGTCATCTTCGCGAGCGGGTCGTCGGGCGCGACGATATCGCTGTCACTCATCGCGACCTGGCGACCGAGTCGCTGCCGCATCTGGGCCTGGAGGAACTCTCCAGCTGGCAGGTCGCGGACGAAGCGCGTTCCGCCGAGCAACAGATGCTGGCGCAGCGTTCCGACAGCTTGATCGAAGAACTGCTGGCCCATGACGTGCTGGTGCTGGCGGTGCCGATGTACAACTTCGGCATTCCGTCCCAGCTCAAGGCCTGGTTCGACCGGGTGATGCGTGCCGGCACCACCTTCCGCTATACCGAGCAGGGCCCCGAGGGGCTGGTGACGGGCAAGCGCGCCGTGATCCTGGCCGCCCGTGGCGGACAGTATGCCGGCACCGAACTCGACAGCCAGACGCCGCACCTCAAGGCGATGCTGGGCATGATCGGCATCAACGACGTGTCGGTGATCTATGCCGAGGGGCTCGCCATGGGCGACGGGCATCGCGAGGCAGCGCTCAAGGAAGCCCGGCAGGCCATCGACGGACTGGTCGACGGATTGTAAGGCTCAGCAGGCCTCGGGCACGTATTCGATCCAGCGGTCGGCAACGAAGTCACTGGTGCAGAGCGTAGCCTCGGGGGTGAGAATTCTTGCCCCCAACTGGCCCAGCGTCTCCAGGCCGGCACGAGAATCGGGCGCGACCCGCTCGGTGACTTCCAGCGGCTGCCATGCCTCCTCATCGCGTACCGCCAAGGCGTAGCTGAAGGCAAAGAAGCCCGGGAAACCCAGGCGCAGGTCGGTAGCGACCAAGGTTTCCCTGCCGTTCATTTCGAGCGCCTCGTAGCGCAGGTAAGGCCCGGCGAACCAGTCCAGTCGCCGGCCCTTCTCCAGCGCAAGGGCAATGGGCTCGAGTTCAGCGCCACGGCTGAAGGTTTCCACGACCGGTGCCCGGCCACCATCCAGCAGCCCCACCAGGGTTTCATGATGACGATCGCCATCGATGATCGTCACCCGCCACAGTAGCGTGTTGAACGGGGTAGGTTGCACCAGCCGCGGTGCTTCCTGCAGGCCGCGCTCGGCCAGCAGCGGGGCAAGGCGGTATTCCACGACACCCTTGGCGGCCATGGCGAAGGCCAGGTAGGCACAGGAGAGCCCCAAGCCCCAGGCGGGGCCGCGCAATCCATTGCCAGTGGCCATGGCAAAGCCGATGCCCACCAGTAGCGGTAGGGTGTAGAGCGGATCGATGATGAATACCACCGGCCAGGCACTGGGGCGTACATCCAATGGCCACCAGATCTGGGTGCCATAGGTGGTCAGCACGTCGAGCAGGGGATGGGTGACCAGGCAGAGTACGAAGTAAGCCCACCAGCGCCCGAAGGAAATGTCGCGAGCCGGGGCGAAGTGCCGGGCGAGCAGCGCCAGCAGCGTGCCGAGACCCGTCAGCACGAACAGCGAGTGGCTGAAGCCGCGGTGCTCGGTGATATTGGCCACCGCATCGCCGTAATCGAGGAAAACGTCGAGGTCGGGCAGGGTGCCCAGCGCCGCGCCGATCAACACCGCCTTGCGTCCCAGGCGCCGGCCAAGCACGGTGCCACCCACCGCCGCTCCCAGCGCTGCCTGCGTCAGGGTATCCATCTGGCTCGGCTCCTTTCGATAAATGAGACTGCGGCTTAGACCCTATTCCAGGCCGGGCCGATTGCCAGAATACGCTGGTGGACGGGGCAGTCGTCGCGGTGTGCACCTGGCAGGTAGCCGGTGCTCATGAGAAATTCGCCAACGATCTCCGGGCCGGTGAAGCGGAAGGTGCGGCGGAACAGCTTGACCCAGTCGGCCAGTGGCAGTGGGTGGTGCTGGTCGAGCCAGACCGCAAAGCTGCCATGCTCCTCACGCAGCGTCTGGATCACCCCGGCGTTGTGTATCGCCGCCTCGACCTTGAGCCGGTTGCGGATGATGCCGGCATCGCCGAGCAGGCGCTCACGGTCGGCGTCGTCGAAGGCCGCAACCCGATCGACGTCGAAGTTGTCAAAGGCTCGCCGGAACGCATCGCGCTTCTTCAACACCGTCAGCCACGACAGGCCGGCCTGGTTGATCTCCAGCACGAGACGTTCGAACAGCGCCGTGTCGTCCTCGACCGGGAAGCCGTACTCGTCCTCATGGTAGGGGCCATGCCAGGGGTGGCCCGGGGCCAGATCACAATAATGCGACATTTCCGCTCTCTTCCCTCGGGAGGTATTGGCAAGCCAACGGCGGCTTGTCACGATGCCACAGCATGGCGTTGCAACGCTTCAGGAGCTGCTGATATGAAGATCCTACCCGCAAACCGCAAGACCCGGAAGGCAACGGCACTCTCCGCTGTGGCCGGGGGGCTGCTGGCGCTGTATTTCACCCTTGCCCCAGGTACCGATTCCCTGGCTGGCCCCGTGGTCGAGATGTACCAGGACCCCAACTGCGGCTGCTGCACCGACTGGGCCGATCATCTCAGACAAGAGGGCTTCGACGTTCGCCAGCACAAGACCCGCGACATGCGCGCGGTGAAGATCGAGCACGGCGTTACGCCGGAGCTTTCCTCCTGTCACACGGCGCTGGTCGAGGGCTACGTGATCGAGGGCCACGTCCCTGGCGCCGACATCAAGCGGCTGCTGGAAGAGAAGCCCGATGTGGTGGGGCTGACGGTGCCTGGCATGCCCCACGGTTCGCCGGGCATGGAGACGGGGCGCTACGACGACTATGCGGTGCTGACCTGGCGCCACGAGGACCGGACACCGGCGATCTTCAATGAGTATACTCATCCGGAACCATGAGCCTTGAGAAGCGCCGTTCGATTGCCGCGCGAGATGGTGCGCAACCCAGCGCCGCTATTCGAATAGCGATTCTTCAAGGGAACGACAAGGAGTGACATATGCAGTACCTGCACACCATGGTGCGTGTCAGCGACCTGGATGCGTCGCTGCGCTTCTACTGCGACTTGCTGGGGCTGAAGGAAGTGAGGCGCAAGGAGAACGAGAAGGGACGTTTCACCTTGGTTTTTCTCGCCGCACCCGAGGACGAGTCGCGTTCCGCCGATCTCAAGGCGCCGGAACTCGAGCTGACCTACAACTGGGATCCTGAAGAGTACGGCGGTGGGCGCAACTTCGGTCACCTGGCCTATCGGGTCGACGATATCTACGCGCTCTGTGAAAAGTTGCAGGCGGGCGGGGTGACCATCAACCGGCCGCCGCGCGATGGCCACATGGCCTTCGTGCGCAGCCCGGACGGCATCTCGATCGAACTGCTGCAGAAGGGCGATCCGCTGCCGGCCAGGGAGCCCTGGGCCTCAATGCCGAACACCGGCTCCTGGTAAGAACCCGCGACGAGAATAAGGAACGAATCTCTCCATGAACAAGTCTCGCTCTGGCCGTGTACTGCTGTTGGCACTGGTGGCCATGACCCTGGCCGCGTGTGGCGGCAAGCCCACTGAGCCGGCTCGACAAGACCAACCCCGTGCCTCGAGCGATCATCCAGTGGTGGGGCAGCGCTGGAACCTGCTGCTGGTAGGCACCGATGAGCGGCTTTCGATGCCCGAGACGCCGCATTTCATCGTGTCGCCTGACGGCCGTGTGGCTGGCAGCGACGGCTGCAATCAGCTCAATGGCCGGGTGAACCTCGACGAGGGCAACCGCATCCAGTTCAGCGAGCTGGCCACTACCCGCCGGGGCTGCCCACAGCTCGAGGATGCCCGGCGCATCACCGGGATGATGGAGAACGCCTACCGCTTTCTGATCGACCACGACCGGCTGGTGTTCTTCGGGCCGGACCAGCGAGTGCTGGGCGGCTGGCGCAAGGCGAATTGATGTAGTGACAAAGCGCGGCCAAGGCCGTGCTTTGTCACCTACGGAGAAGTAGGCAAGCGACTTTCCTAACGGCTTGGCAACACATTTCGCAGCTTGATCAGCCCCGCGGTGAGTGCCCGAGCCAGCCCGGGACCCACCGGCGTGAGCAGGATCCACGGTGTGACGATCAGGTTGATCGCCACGGCGGCGAAGAAGACGTCGCTGAACCAGTGGGCGCCGCTGAGAATGCGCGGGGCGCTGAGCAGCACCGCGAACAGCGCGCTGACCAGAGCGACACGCAGCCCGGCGAAACGCCACATGAAGGCAGTGAACAAGAACAGGTTGATGCCATGGTCACCCGGAAAGCTGCTGCCGGAGCTATCCTTGGTCGAGAAGTCGACCATCTGCGTGACCAGGTTGACGTTCTCGTACACCATGGTCGGACTTGGGTGAGTGTAAGGCACCACCATGCGCACCCCCTGGGCGATGAACACCGCCGAAAGCAGCATGGTGATGCCGATACCGCCCCAGCGCAGCAGGCGGTACTGGCCGTGGTCGTCGCGGCTCATGGCCCACAGGTAGAGCGCCAGCAGGATCAGCAGGCTCGCCACGTCGAACAGGCGATTGTTGACGGCGGCCACGAACAGCACCCAGGCTTCGTTGTCCTCGGTCAGCCAGCCATTGGTGGCAAAAAATACCGCATCGTCCAGCTCGGTCCAGAACATCAGGCCGGGCGAGAGCCAGGTCCATACCAGGAAAGCTCCCAGCAGATTGAAGAGCAGGATACGGCCGAGAGCGAAGGTTGGTTGAGTGTGAGGCATGAGGGCATCGGCGCGGGTTGGTGATCGATGCCCTCATTCTATGTGAAAGGCGTGTTGCAGAACAGCGTTCCCTAATTGTCTCTATTGGCTTAGGAAGCGCTGCACAAATTGACGAGCGATTCTCTCGCGCAGGCATTTGTGCAGTGTTTCCCTATTGCATGTACCAGCCGTGACTGGCCACCACCGACTGGCCGGTAAGCGCCGCCGTGGGGAAGGCGGCCAGGTGCAGCGCCACCTCGGCGATGTCCCCCAGCGTGGTGAATTCACCGTCGACGGTATCCTTGAGCATCACGTCGCGTATCACCGCCTCTTCGGAGATGCCCAGCGCCTTTGCCTGCTCGGGTATCTGGCGATCCACCAGCGGCGTGCGCACGAAGCCGGGGCAGATCAGGTTACTGCGCACGCCATGGGCTGCGCCCTCCTTGGCCACGGTGCGACACAGGCCCAGCAGGCCATGCTTGGCGGCCACGTAGGGGGCCTTGAGCGGCGAGGCGAGCTTGCTGTGCACCGAGCCCATGTAGATCATGCAGCCGCTGTGCTGCTGGTACATCTGGCGCAGGGCCGCGCTGGTGACCAGGAAGGCGCCGTCCAGATGCACCGCTATCACCTTGCGCCAGTCGGCGAAGGAGAGGGTGTGCAGCGGCTCGATATGCTGGATACCGGCGTTGGCCACAGCGATATCCAGGCCGCCCCACTCGGCGACCATGCGCTCCACGCCGGTGTTGACTGCCTCTTCATCGGTCACGTCCATGGCCAGCGCCATGGCCTGGCCGCCACCTTGGCGAATGCTTTCCACGGTCGCCTCGGCAGCGTCCAGGTCGAGGTCGGCCACGGCGACCCGGGCGCCCTCCCTGGCGTAGCGCTCGGCGATGGCGCGGCCGATGCCGCCCGCGGCTCCGGTAATCAGGGCGCTCTTGTCGATCAGTTGCATATCTCGTCTCCGTTCAAGCGGATCAGCGTCCGCCATAGATCTCGTTCGGTAGCCAGGTCGCCAGCGGGGCGTAGAAGAACACCAGCATGAGCCCCAGCAGCTGTATCGCCACGAATGGCGCCACACCGAGATAGATATCGCGGGTGGTGATGCCCGGCGGGCACACGCCCTTGATGTAGAACAGCGCAAAGCCCACCGGCGGCGTCAGGAACGAGGTCTGCAGGCAGATGGCGAAGAGCATGGCGAACCACAGCGGGTCGACGCCGAGGCTCATTACCACCGGTGCCACCAGCGGCAGGATGATCAGGGTGATCTCGACCCAGTCGAGGAAGAAGCCGAGCAGGAACACCACCAGCAGGATGGTCAGCACGATACCGGTTTCCGAGAAGGGCAGGCCGGTAAGGGCGAAACGCACCACGTCGTCGCCGCCCAGGCCGCGCAGCACGGCCGCGAACACCGTGGCACCGATGAAGATGGCGAAGATGAACGCCGTGGTACGACTGGTCTGGTAGAGCGCCTGGCGCAGGGTCGTCAGGTTCAGCCGGCGATTGCACAGGGCCAGCAACAGGGCGCCCAGTGCGCCCACCGCCGAGGCCTCGGTGGTGGTGGCAAAGCCGGTGAAGATCGAGCCGAGTACTGCCAGGATCAGCCCCAGCGGCGGCAGCACCGCAATGAATACCTGCAGGAAGGCCCTGGCATCGAGCGGCTTGCGATCCTTGGGTGCCGGGGCCAGGTCCTTGTTCAGGTAAGCGGCGATCAGGATGTAGGCGATGTACATCACGCCCAGCATCACGCCGGGGATCAGTGCGGCCATGAACAACCGACCGACAGAGGCGTCGGAGGTGCCCATGCGGTCGGCCATCAGCACCAGCATGATGCTGGGGGGCACCAGGATGCCCAAGGTGCCCACCGAGCAGGCGGTGCCGACGGCCAGCGACTTGTTGTACTGGGCGCGCATCATCGGCCCCAGCGAGAGCATGCCGAGCAGCACCACCGAGGCGCCGACGATGCCGGTGGAGGCGGCCAGCAGCACGCCGACGATCACCACGGTGATCGCGTAGCCACCGCGTAGGCCGCCGAGCACGCGCACCAGCGAGTTCATCAATCGCTCGGCGATACCGGAGCGGTCGAGCATGATGCCCATGAAGATGAACAGCGGCAGCGCCACCATCAGCTCGTTGGCGACGATACCGTAGATGCGCCGGTCCAGCACGCCGATGGTACCGCCCCAGGAGAACCACAGGTCGGCGCCGATGAATTCCACCAGCACGTGGCCGATGACGGCGAAGACGAAGCCGACGCCGGCCAGCGACCAGGCCACGGGGAAGCCCAGCAGCAGCAGGCCCATGAAGCTGGCGAACATCGCCAGCACGAGAAATTGTTCCAGTCCCATAGTCGATCTCGCTAGGTGAACGTGGCGTATTCCGGGTGAATCGCGCGGCGACTATTGCCGTGGAGTCGTCTTGTGAATGCGCCTGGGGAAACCGAACAGCAGCGTGGTGCAGCGCAGCGCCCGGGAGAACAGCGCCACGGCCACCAGCGTCAGGCCGATGGGAATCAGGGTCTTGATGATGAAGCGATAGGGCAGTCCGCTGGGGGCCTGGGAGCGCTCGCCGCGCTCGAAGGAGCGGAAGCCGTACTGGTACAGTTGCTCCGCCATCAGGTAGAGGATCGGCAGTGCCAGCAGTGCAATGCCCAGTAATTCGATCCAGGCCTGGGTGCGCAGCGAGAATTTCTCGCGGATCACGTCGACGCGCACGTGATCATCGCTGACCACGGCGTAGGCCAGGGTGAGAATCATGGTGGCGCCGAACAGGTGCCAGGAAAGCTCTTCCACGGCGATCGAGCCGCGGCCGAGGATGAAACGATTGACCACGTTGGTCAGGACCACCGCCAGAGTGGCCAGCCACAGCCAGGAAATGGCCCGGCCGAACAGCAGCATGGCCATGTCGAGGCGATAGCTCAGGCGGTTGGTGGGCAGCTCTGGCGCGGAGTGTCCCTCCGGCGCTGGGGTCGCCGAGTCATTGTTGCTCATGGGTAACTCCGAGGGATGAAGAAGTCGGTCGGCCGCCGCCTGTGGGCGGCGGCCAGATCAGCACGGCTAGCGCAATACCGCTTGATCAGTCCTCGAGATTCTCCGGGGCGTAGTAGGAGCGCGGCAGGTGGCCCTTGACGTGCCAGTTGCCATGCACCTTCATGAACTCGCGCTGACTCTCGAGTACGCGACCGAACATCTCGTCCTCCGCGGCGATTTCGGCCTGTACTTCGTTGGTGACGCGGCGCAGTTCGCCGAGAATCTCGTCGGAGAGCACCTGGGCATTCACGCCTTCGTCCTCGAAGTCACGCAGCGCCTTGGGGTTCTCCATTTCGCTCTCGGAGTAGCCATACAGCGTGGCGGCGCGACAGCCCATGTCGATCATCGCCTGGGTCTGCGGTTCCAGCGCCTCCCAGCTGTCCTTGTTGATCAGCAGGTGGGCGGTAGTGAAGGTCTGGTGCCAGCCCGGCAGCACGTAGTTCTGCACGATCTCCTGCATGCCGAGGATGCGATCCACCGCCGGGGCGGAGAATTCCATGGCATCGATGGTGCCGCGTTCCATGGCCTGGTAGAGCTCGCCGCCGGGGATCATGGTCACCGAAGCGCCCAGGCGCTCCATCACGCGGCCGCCGATGCCGGCGAAGCGAATGCGCAGACCGTCGATCTGGTCGAGGTCTTCCAGCGGCTCGGCGAACCAGCCCGCCGCTTCCGGGCCGATCATGCTGCATAGCAGCGGCTGGACGTTGTAGTCCTCGTAGATCTCCTCGAGCAGTTCCGCGCCACCGCCGAAATAGTGCCAGGCCAGGTAGGCGGGCGGTTCCATGCCGAACGGTGCACCGGCGAACAGCGGCAGGGCGGGAATGCTGCCCTGGTCGTAGCCGACCCAGGTGAAGCCGGCGTCGTAGCGGCCTTCGGAGACGGCATCGAGAATCTCGAACGGCGGGATCAGCTCGCCCGGCTCGTAGTAGCGCAGGTTGATGTTGCCGCCGGAAGCCTGCTCCAGCGATTCGCTGAGGAAGCGTACCGGCGTACTCAGGCCGACCAGATGCGAGGGGAAGGCGATGGGCACCTGCCAGCGTACGCGTTCCTGGGCTTCGGCGGTATTGGCGCCCGCGGCTCCTGCCAGCAGGGCGGCAGCGGCAACGCCAAGGGTGAGTGGACGAAAGCGAGTGGCGAAAGCGGGAATGGACGACATGAAGGCTCCTTATGGATTTATTGTCGGTACAACGCCTGTTCGTGCTGGCGGTTGGACGTCTTGGAGGTCGCCCTGCGAAGCGACCTGAGCACCGCTTGGCGGCGCATGCCCCTTCGTAGTGCAGACTTCATGCCATTTAAATAAAAATGATATTAAACAGGTGGTTGGATGGGAGTTGGGGAGGAAGGGTAAAAGCAAGTGTCTGGCAGAACGGACAATTTTCGACCTTGGTCGAAGAGGAATTTGTCCGGAATCCAGTCATATGTCCTGAATTCAGGACAGTCGTTCCAGCTTGGCGTAGAGGACAGAACGGGGGATGCCCAGCAGGCGTGCCGCACGCGACTTGTTGCCGCCGCAGGCATCGAGGGCATTCATCAGCGCCGTGCGCTCGGCTTCGACGACCACGTCGGCTAGCGGACGGACGGTGGCGGTCGGTGCCGATAAGTGCATTGCCTGGGTAGAGTGGGGCAGGGCAGCACGCAGCTCCGGCACGTCGATGACGCTGCAGGCTTCGCTCAGGGCCAGGGTCTGTTCGAGCACATTGCGCAGCTCGCGGATGTTGCCCGGCCAGTCGTGCCGCTGCAGCAGCGCGACGGCCTCGGCGGTGATCTCGGCACGGGGTTCGCCGCTCTCCGCTGCGATCCGGCCGAGAATCGTCTCGCACAGTATTCCCAGGTCGGCGAGCCGTTCGCGTAGCGGGGGCACCTGGATGCGCAGCACGTTGAGCCGATAGTAGAGATCGGAACGGAAGCTGCCCTCGGCGACCATGGCCTCCAGGTCGCGGCTGGTGGCGGCGATCACGCGCACGTCGATGCGCTTGATCTCGTTGGAACCCAGCGGCTCCACCTCGCCTTCCTGCAGGGCGCGCAGCAGTTTGGCCTGCAGCGCCAGCGGCATGTCGCCGACCTCGTCGAGGAACAGCGTGCCGCCGTCGGCGAGCTGGAACTTGCCCTGGCGGGTGCGCTTGTCGGCGCCGGTATAGGCCCCCGGCGCGACGCCAAAGAACTCCGCCTCCAGCAGGTTCTCGGGCACTGCGGCCACGTTGACGGCAACGAAAGGCTGGGTGCCGCGCGGGGAGTCGCCGTGAATGGCTTGCGCCAGCACCTCCTTGCCGGTGCCGGTCTCGCCCAGCAGCAGCACCGGTGTGACCCGGGCGGCGGCCAGCCGGGCACGGCGCTTGACCTCGAGTACCGTGGGACTGGCGCCGACGAAGTCGGCCAGCTCGTAGCGCGAGCCGCGTCGGGCCAGGGCGCGCCTGGCCGCCGCCAGGTCGTGCTGCAGGCGACGGTACTTGCCGAGCAAGGGTGCCAGGGGCTCCAGGTCGTCGAACACGATGAAGGCCACCGCGCCGTTGACCCGTCCGCTGTCCGGGTCGTGCAGCGGCAGCCGCGTGACCACCAGTTGGCGGGACTGGTACTCCATGATATCGAGCAGGATGGGGCGGCCGCTACGCACCACCTCGGGCATGCGGGTATGAGGGATCACCGCGTTGACCGGGCGACCGATGACGCTGGCCGGATCGGCGATGCCCAGCAGCCGGCAGTAGCAGGCATTGATCCAGATGAGACGGCTCGCCTCGTCGACCAGGATCGCCCCGGCGCTGTTGCGCTCGAGCAGCGGGAACAGCGGCCGGATCGCCTCGAGCGTCAAGCCTTGGCTATGGCCGGCCATGGTGCTTTCATCCCGAGGCATTCGTGTCGTCTCCTGGCGGCGGTGTCGGGCCGCTGTTCAGAGCGCAGCGATCTTGTCGCGCTGCTCGACCAGCACACCGCGGGCGGCCTGGTACTCCTTGAGCTTGCCGCGCTCCTTCTCGACCACCGCTTCCGGCGCCTTGGCGACGAAGCTCTCGTTGCCGAGTTTCTTCTCGATGCCGCCAATCAGCTTGTCCTGCTTGTCGATCTCCTTGGCCAGGCGGGCGAGCTCCGCCTCCTTGTCGATCAGGTCGGCCATCGGCACCAGCACCTCCATGTCGCCGACCAGCTGAGTGGCCGAAAGCGGTGCCTCGCTCGGGTCGTCGAGCCAGATGGCGCTCTCGAGCTTGGCCAGCTTGGCCAGGAAGGGCCGGTTGGCCTCCAGACGCTCGCGATCCGCCGGAGCACCCTTGGTCAGCAGCACCTCGAGTGGCTTGCCGGGAGCGATGTTCATCTCGGCGCGAACGTTGCGCACCGCCACGATCACGCCCTTGAGCCATTCGATGTCGCGGGTCGCCTGCTCGTCGATCTTCTCCTGCTCGGCCATGGGCCACGGCTGGTTCATGATCGACTCAGCGCCGTCGCCCGTTGCCTTGCCTGCCAGCGGTGCCACGCGCTGCCAGATCTCCTCGGAGATGAACGGCATCATCGGGTGGGCCAGGCGCAGGATGGCTTCCAGCACACGTACCAGGGTGCGGCGGGTGCCGCGCTTGGCCGCCTCGCTGGCGCCGTCGTCCCACAGTACCGGCTTGGAGAGTTCCAGGTACCAGTCGCAGTACTCGTTCCAGACGAACTCGTAGAGTGCCTGGGAGGCGTGGTCGAAGCGGAACTCCTCCATCGCCTTGGTCACCTGGGCCTCGGTCTGCTGCAGGCGCGAGACGATCCAGCGGTCGGCCAGCGACAACTCGACCTCGCCACCTTGCGCACCGCAGTCCTGGCCCTCGGCGTTCATCAGCACGTAGCGCGAGGCGTTCCACAGCTTGTTGCAGAAGTTGCGGTAGCCGTCGAGACGGCCCATGTCGAACTTGATGTCGCGCCCGGTGGTCGCCTGGGAGAGGAAGGTGAAGCGCAGCGCATCGGTGCCGTGGGGCTCGATGCCCTCGGGGAATTCGTCGCGGGTGGCCTTGGCGATGGCCTTGGCCTTCTGCGGCTGCATCATGTTGCCGGTGCGCTTCTCCAGCAACGTGTCGAGCTGGATGCCGTCGATCAGGTCGATGGGGTCGAGCACGTTGCCCTTCGACTTGGACATCTTCTGGCCCTGGCCGTCGCGCACCAGGCCGTGCACGTAGACGGTCTTGAACGGCACCTCGCCGGTGAACTTGAGGGTCAGCATGATCATCCGCGCGACCCAGAAGAAGATGATGTCGAAGCCGGTGACCAGCACGCTGGAGGGGTGGAAGGTCGCCAGCTCCGGGGTCTTCTCCGGCCAGCCCAGGGTGCCGAAGGTCCACAGGCCCGAACTGAACCAGGTGTCGAGCACGTCTTCATCTTGTGTCAGAACGATGTCGTCACTCAGGCCATGCTTTTCGCGGGCCTCGGCCTCGGTGCGGGCGACATAGACGTTGCCCTCGGCGTCGTACCAGGCGGGAATGCGGTGGCCCCACCACAGCTGGCGGGAGATGCACCAGTCCTGCAGGTCGCGCATCCACGAGAAGTACATGTTCTCGTAGTTCTTGGGCACGAACTGGATGTCGCCGTTCTCCACCGCGGCGATGGCGGGCTTGGCCAGGCTCTCCACGGCGACGAACCATTGATCCGTGAGCAGCGGCTCGATGACGTCGCCAGAGCGGTCGCCAAAGGGCAGGGTATTGTTGACCGTCTCGATCTGCTCCAGCAGGCCGGCGGCCTCCATGTCGGCGACGATCTGCTTGCGCGCCTCGAAGCGGTCGAGCCCGGCGTAGGCCTGGGGCAGGCTGGGGTCGATGTCGGGCAGCGGGCGGCCCTGGATATCGAAGGCTTCGGCCTGGGGCAGGATCGCCGCGTCCTGGGTGAAGACGTTGATCAGCGGAAGATGTTGGCGGCGGCCGACTTCGTAGTCGTTGAAGTCGTGGGCCGGGGTGATCTTCACGCAGCCCGAGCCCTTCTCCATGTCGGCGTGCTCGTCGGCGACGATGGGGATGCGGCGGCCGACCAGGGGCAGTTCGATGAACTTGCCCGCCAGCGAGGCGTAGCGCGGGTCCTCGGGATTGACCGCCACACCGGTGTCGCCCAGCATCGTCTCGGGACGGGTGGTGGCGACGACCAGGTAGCCGAGGCCCGCGTCGGTGGTGACGCCGTCGGCCAGCGGGTAGCGGAAGTGCCAGAAGCTGCCCTGCTGGTCGCGGTTCTCCACCTCGAGGTCGGAGATCGCGGTGTGCAGGGTCGGGTCCCAGTTGACCAGGCGCTTGCCGCGATAGATCAGGTTCTCTTCATAGAGCCGCACGAAGACTTCCTGCACCGCCTTGTAGAAGCCGTCGTCCATGGTGAATCGTTCGCGCGACCAATCAACGCTGGCGCCCATGCGGCGCAGCTGGCGGGTGATGTGGCCGCCGGATTCGTGCTTCCACTCCCATACCTTGTCGATGAAGGCGTCGCGGCCCAGGTCGTGGCGGCTCTTGCCCTCTTCGGCGGCGACCTTGCGCTCCACCAGCATCTGGGTGGCAATACCGGCGTGGTCGGTGCCGACCTGCCACAAGGTGTTGTTGCCTTGCATGCGCCGCCAGCGGATCAGCGTGTCCATGATGGTGTCCTGGAACGCGTGGCCCATGTGCAGGCTGCCGGTGACGTTGGGCGGCGGGATCATGATCGAGTAGGGTTCGCCCTCGCCCGAGGGGGCGAAGCGGCCGTCGGCCTCCCAGCGTTCGTACCAGCGGGATTCGATCTGCTCGGGTTGGTAGGTCTTGTCCATGGGGCGTTCCGGGTCCAGAAATGATCGCCGCCGGTCGTGGGGCCGGGCGGCGGGAAGTCGTCGAAAGCGTGTGGAAAATGGGCTCGATTATAGCGCGAGTAGGGCGTGGGCGTCAGCCGGGTCAGATGACGCTGGATTCAGCAAACATGAATTTGACTCGTGACACGTTACGCGATACACTAGAGGTCAATTCAACAGCGAGGGAGGCGGTACGATGCGATGATAAAGAAAATCAAACACAAGGGCCTGAAAAGGCTCTATGACAAGGGGCAACGTCAGGGGGTGCAACCGAATCATGTAGAAGACTTGGAAGATATCTTGGGAGCGCTGGACTCAGCATCCCACCCACAGCAGATGAATCTGCCGGGCATGGATTTCCATGAGTTAACCGGCAATCGGAAGGGCTTCTATTCGGTACACGTTAACGGTAACTGGGTGGTTACATTCACTTTTGACGGCGAAGATGCAGACCAAGTGGATTACGAAGACTACCATTGATAGGCGGCGATCCTTGATATCCGGCTCGGTACGGATATCAAGGGCTACCGAGAAGAAGGCGCTCATAGAAAGCGATTGATGTTTGCAGAACAACATTTGCTTAAATTGTGTATTGGAATATAGAAAATTTTAGAATTGAGAAAACGAGAGAACAGAGCTATGACGATGAAGAACCCGCCGCACCCAGGACGCTTGCTGCGCCGACGTGTAGTGCCGGCGCTGGGGCTGAATGTCACTGAGTTTTCTGAAAAAATGGGCATGTCTCGTAACGCAGTATCGCGCGTCCTCCATGAACATGCCGGTATTTCCTCAGACTTTGCTGTAAGGCTTGAGCACGGTGGTATCGGAGAGGCTCGCCATTGGCTTGCTATGCAGGCAAATTATGATCTTTGGCAAGCCGAGCATCGCGAGCAGAACCACATACAGAAGTTCGCCGCGGCAGATTAGCAATAATTTTCACTATCCACCCTCAGCGTACCGCGACGCTGAGGGTTTCTTGGAAGTCTTCTTCAATCAGGTGAACCAGAAACTGCTGATGGCACAGGTCACGCGCGCTACATTCGCGACGAGCGGATGCTGCGCCTGTTCCGTCACCATCTGGAAGTCGGCCTGCTCAAGGATGGCTTGACTACGCCGCATAGGCAGGATATGCCCCAGGGGGAACTGAGCCCCGACGTGGACAAGGAACTGTGGAACGCCGGGGCCACCGCTTCTGCCGTTAGGCTATCAATGGATACACCGTCGACTGTGGGACGAGAAAGGCGACTCCCCCATGCTTGTCGGTGCGTGCGCTTCAGGTTCCAGCTATTTGTTGCGCGAACGGGTCTGGCCACTCCTGGCGCCCCTCGCTTTGGCGCCTTGAGGGCTCAGCCGCGTAGCTGATGTGCCTTCACGGGATAGCCGCGCTGCTTGTAGGTCTGCCAGCACTCGCGCTTGGCGACGAGCACTTGCTGGTGCTGGTTGATGATCTCGGCGACGCGCTCGAAGCGCGAGAACCACTCGGGGATGCCCGGGTCGAGGTTGAGCAGCGCCATGGGGGCCTCGGGATTCGGTTCGGGCGGCTGTTCCCAGCCGATGGTCACCGCCACACTGTCGGCCATGTCGCTGCCGAGCAGGGCATGGGGCAGGTAGGCCTCGGGGCGAAAGGTCCAAAGCCGCTCGTCGAGGTCGGTGGCCATGGCCTCGTCCTCGGCGTGCAGGTGCAGCCGATAGCCCTTGCCGGTAATGGTCTCGGCCAGCCGGCAGGCGAAGCCGAGGCGCGCTTCCAGTGTGGTGTCGGGGAGGATGTAGAAATCTACTTGCGTCATTAGAGTCTGCCCGGGGCTTTCCCTCGGGGCAGGCCTTCGCGGAGGCGCTATGAATACATCCCTGTACGCTACCGACGCCATCCCTGGCGTAGGACCTCCGCGTCGGCCTGCCCTTCGGCGCCCCTCGCCTCGGTGGGAATAGCCGTGGTAGCAACGGACTCGCGGCAGCGGGCCCATCGCGGCGCCTTCGCCGTTACACCAGGCGCGTCAACCAGCCATGTGTATCTTCCGCACGGCCGTACTGCAGGTCGAGCAGCTTGGCGCGCAGGCGCTTGGCCACTTCGTTGCCTTCGTCGGGCATGCGAATGGTGTCGTCTTCGCTGATCAACTGACCCACCGGGGTGATCACCGCGGCGGTACCGCAGGCGAAGACCTCGGTGATATCGCCGGAGGCCACGCCCTCGCGCCACTCGTCGATGCTGATGGCACGCTCTTCCGCGGTGAACCCTTCGTCGCGGCCGAGGGTGAGCACCGAGTCGCGGGTCACGCCCTCGAGGATGGTGTCGGTCAGGCGCGGCGTGACCAGGCGGCCGTCCTTGTAGACGAAGAACAGGTTCATGCCGCCCAGTTCCTCGACCCACTTGTTCTCGGCAGCGTCGAGGAAGGCGACCTGGCCACAGCCGTGCTTCTCGGCTTCCTTCTGGGCAGCCAGCGAGGCGGCGTAGTTGCCGCCGCACTTGGCGAAGCCGGTGCCGCCGGGCGCGGCGCGCTTGTAGTGGGAGGAGAGCCAGATCGACACCGGGGCTATGCCGCCCTTGAAGTAGGCGCCAGCGGGGGAGGCGATCACGTAGTAGTCGACTTCCTTGGCCGGTCGCACGCCAAGGAACTTCTCGCTGGCGATCATGAACGGGCGCAGGTAGAGGCTCGATTCGTCGGCTTCGCTGCTGGGTGTCGGCACCCAGGCGTGGTCTCGGGCGAGCAGGGCCTTGAGCGAGCCGACGAAGTCTTCGTCGCTGAGTTCGGGCAGCGCCAACCGGCGGGCGCTGCGGCGGAAACGCTCGGCGTTCTTCTCCGGGCGGAACGACCATACCGAGCCGTCGGCGTGTCGGTAGGCCTTGATGCCTTCGAAGATCTCCTGGCCGTAGTGCAGTACGGCGGCCGCCGGGTCGAGGGTCAACGGGCCGTAGGGGCGTACTTCATGGCCGTGCCAGCCGGACTCGGCCGTCCAGCGTACGTGGGCCATATGATCGCTGAAGTACTGGCCGAAGCCGGGGCTGGCGAGGATGTCGTCGCGAATGTTGGCTGCCACGGGTGTGGCGCTGGGCAGCGTCTCGAAGGTTGCGTTGGGCACGGCAAATGGGTCTCCGCTAAGCCGGGATTCCGGCGTTTTCTTGGGCTTCTACGGCGCTCCGGGTCGGCCGACCCGGAGCGCGCAATGCGACAGGTGTAACGGTTGCCGACTGTGTTGGCAACCTTGATGGCCTTAGGCGTCGTTCTCGACCTGACGCGTCTCTTCCTCGCGGTCGAGCAGGTACTGGGTCAGCAGGCCTACCGGACGGCCGCTGGCACCCTTCTGCTTGCCCGAGGTCCAGGCGGTGCCGGCGATGTCCAGGTGTGCCCAGGGGAACGTGTCGGCGAAGCGCGAGAGGAAGCAGGCGGCGGTGATGGTGCCGGCCGGGCGTCCGCCGATGTTGGCCATGTCGGCGAAGTTGGAGTCGAGCTGCTCCTTGTACTCGTCCCACAGCGGCAGGTGCCAGGCGCGGTCCCAGGCCGCCTCGCCGGCGTCGAGCAGGTCCAGCGCCAGGTCGTCGTCGTTGGACAGCAGGCCGGTGGCGTGGTGGCCCAGGGCGATGATCGCCGCGCCGGTCAGGGTGGCGATGTCGATCACGCTGGCGGGCTCGAAGCGTTCGGCGTAGGTCAGTGCATCGCACAGCACCAGGCGCCCTTCGGCGTCGGTGTTGAGTACCTCCACCGTCAGCCCCTTGAGCGTCTTGATGATGTCGCCAGGCTTGGTGGCGCGGCCGTCGGGCATGTTCTCGGCGGCGGCGACGATGAACACCAGGTTGAGCTTGGGCCGGATGCCGAGCACCGCCTTGGCGGTGCCGAACACGCTGGCGGCACCGCACATGTCGAATTTCATCTCGTCCATGGCTTCGCCTGGCTTGAGCGAGATGCCGCCGGTATCGAAGGTGATACCCTTGCCCACCAGTACGTGGGGGGCCTCGTCGGCGTTCTCTGCCCCTTGGTACTTCATGACGATCAGTCGCGAGGGCTGCTCGCTGCCGCGACCCACCGAGAGCAGGCTATGCGCGCCAAGTTCCTCCAGCGCCGCCTCGTCGAGAATCTCGACGGCGAGCGCACCATTCGACTCACGGCCCAGCTGTTCGGCCTGGTCGGCCAGGTAAGTCGGGGTGCAGACGTTGCCCGGCAGGTTGCCCAGGGTGCGGGTGTAGGCCACGCCCTGACCGATGGCGTTACCGATGCGAGCGCCTTCGCGGGCCTCGTCGGCGGCGTCGCCCTCGCTGAGTAGCAGAGTGATTTTCTCGAGCCGCAGGGGCGGTGCCTTCTCCGACTTGAACTCGTCGAAGCGATAGACGGCGCGCAGTGCGGCCTCCGCGGTCATGCGCGCCTTCCAGGCGACGCTGCGCTCCGGCACCGGAACGTCGGTGAAGGCCGCCGCAACGTCCTCGACCGTGAGCTTGGCCACGGCGGTGAAGGCGGCGTCCAGCGCCTTGATGAAGGCACTCTCCTGGCACTTCCCGCGTTCACCCAGCCCCACCAGCATCAGGCGATCGGCGGAGAGGCCAGGGGCGAAGGGGATCAACTGCACGTTGCCCAGCTTGGCGTCGAAGTCGCCGCGCTCGATCAGTTGGCCGATCAACCGCTCGCTGGCGTCGTCGAGCTTGGCAGCGGCGGGCAGCAGGTCGCCATCCTTGAAAACCGGGACCACGAGGCAGGCCGATTCGGCCTTGGCGGGATTGGCCGTCTGAACTGGGAATTCCATGGTGACTCCACAAGACAAGCGATGGGGGATTCTGGATAATGCCGGCACGGCTCCGGAGCCTGCCGAATCACCCAAGTGTACTCAAGGCATGGCGCCATTGCATGGAAGAGCGCTGCATGATCATTTTTCGATACCTGACACGCGAGATCCTGCTCACCATGGCCGCCGTTGCCGGCGTGCTGCTGCTGGTCATCATGGGCAGCCGGTTCATCCGCTACTTCACCGATGCCGCGGAGGGCGACATACCCGTCGCCATCCTCGGCAATCTGATGCTGTACCACCTGCCCGGCTTTCTCGAGCTGATTTTGCCGCTGGCCTTCTTTCTCGGCATTCTGCTGGCCTACGGTCAGCTCTATCTCAATAGCGAGATCACCGTGCTGGTGGCCTGCGGCATCAGCCCCGCCCGGCTGTTCCAGGTCAGCCTGGTGCCGGCAACCCTGGTGGCGGTCATGGTGGGGCTGTGCAGCCTGTGGCTGACCCCGGCGGGGGCGTTGCACAACGCCGTGATGCTGGAGGAGCAGCGCAGCCGGCTCGACTTCACCGCGTTGGCGCCGGGGCGCTTCCAGGACTTCGGCGGCGGTCGCACCGCCTATACCGAGTCCTTCAGCGACGACGGCAGCCGCATGCACGAGGTTTTCATCAGCGAGCGCCAGCGTCGGCGCGACGGCACGCCGGAAGCCGCCGTGACCCGTGCCGGCAGCGGCTACCAGACCGTGGACCCCGACACCGGCAGCCGTTTTCTGGTGCTGGCCGACGGCGAGCGCTACAGCGTCGACCCGGGGCGCTTCGAAGCCGAGCGGCTGGAGTTCGAGACCTATGCCGTGCGCCTCTCGCTTGGCGTCGAGCGACGTGAGCTGGAGTCGGCAGAGTACGCCACTACGGTTGAACTGTTCGGCGATGACTCCGATCGGGCCCACGCCCAGTTGCAGTGGCGCTTCTCGCTACCGCTGATGGTCTTCATTCTGACGCTGATGGCGATGCCGCTGTCGAGGGTCAATCCGCGTCAGGGACGCTTCGCCAAGCTGCTGCCGGCGATCTTCCTGCACATCTGCTATCTGAGCCTGTTGCTGGCGGCGCTGGATGCCATTGGCCGCGGCACGTTACCGGCGGTCATCGGCATGTGGCCCATCCATGCACTTTTCCTGGCGTTGGGCGTTGGACTGTTGATGCACAACCAGCGCAGGGGGATGCGCTGATGCTGACGGATCGTCTCGACCGCTATATCGCCCGCAACGTACTGGGCGCAATCATCGTCGTTCAGGTGGTGCTGCTCGGCCTCGACCTGGTGATCTCCTATATCAACGACCTGGATGACGTCGAAGGCAACTACGGCGCCTTCCAGGTACTGCTCTACCTGTTGATGCGCCTGCCCTGGCGCTTCTATCAGTACGCGCCGGTGGCGGTGCTGATCGGTGCGCTGATCGGCCTGGGCAGCATGGCGTCGAGCAACGAGCTGACGGTGATGCGCGCCGCCGGGCGCTCTCTCACGCGTATCCTGTGGGGGGTGATGAAACCCATCATCCTGGTGGTGGTCGTGGTGCTGCTGACCGCCGAATACGTCAGCCCACGCACCGAGCAGTTCGCCAGCGCCTGGCGCCTCGAGCAGATGCAGGGTGAGGGCACGGTACTGGTCCAGCAGGGCGGCTGGCAGCGCGAGGGTGACAGCGTCTATCGTTTCGGTGCCATACGCGCCGACGATACCGTGCTCGACTTGACCCGCTACCGCTTCGAAGGGCGCGAGCTGCGCGAGGCCATCACGGCCGAACGCGCCGTATGGCGTGACGGCAGCTGGCTACTGGAAGAGGTCGCCGTCACTCGCTTCTTCGACGACCGTACCGAGGCCGAGCGTCTCGCCGAACAGCCCTGGCAGACCAGCCTGACACCTGACCAGCTCAACCGTCTGCTATTGCCGATCAACAGCCAGGCCCCCAGCGAGCTGTGGGCCTATGCTCGCTTCCTGCAGGAACAGGGGCTGCAGGCAACCCAGCCACTGCTCTATTTTTGGCAGAAGATGTTGATGCCGCTGACCATGGCCTCGCTGGTGCTGGTCGCGGCCTCGTTCGTGTTCGGCCCGCTGCGCACCGTGGCGGCCGGCACGCGCGTGTTCTACGGGGTGGTCGTGGGGTTGTCGTTCAAGTACCTGCAGGACCTGCTGGCACCGGCCTCGACGGTGTTCGGCTTCTCCCCGGTATGGGCCGTGCTGGCGCCGACACTGATCAGTGCCGGACTGGGGCTCTATCTGCTGCGCCGCACCGGCTGACGGCCGGCGCGGCGACCTTACTTCATGATGTCTGCGCCACCCGGCACCTGCCCGTGGCGTTCCAGGAAGAGACAGTGATGCAACGACGTTTCGATCAGCTCGACGATGTATGGCCGGCCGGCCTCGGGCGGCGCCTTGGCGCCATGCTCTATGACGCCTTTCTGGTAGCGGCGCTGTGGATTCTGTTCACCGTGCTGCACGTGGCCTTCGTGCGTCACGGGTTGGGCCTGGGGCCTGAGGAAGTCGGCGCCGGAACGCCGCAGCGTCTGACGCTGCAGCTGTTGCTGCTGGCGGTCGCCTTCCTGTTCTTCGCCTTCTCCTGGATGCGTGGCGGCATGACCCTGGGCATGCAGGCCTGGCGGCTGCGCGTTCAGACCCGTGACGGTTGCTCGATAACCCTCGCCCAGAGCCTGGTGCGCTATCTGGTGGCGTGGCTGTCACTGGCGGCCTTCGGCCTGGGCTATCTGTGGGTGCTGTTCGACACCGAACGCCGCAGTTGGCCCGACATTGCCTCGGGTACGCGGGTAGTGGTCTTGCCCAAGGCGAGCCGCCGGTAATCGATAAAGGCTGATACCGGTCAAAAAAATAGTCGCCTCCCCTCTTGCGATAGGCTATGCGAATCATTTACATTAACTATCGTAAGCATAGCGAGGTGATGTCGATGTACGTATGTCTTTGCAAGGGCGTATCCGACCGCAAGATCCGCGAAAGCGTCGAGAGCGGTGCCCGTAGCTGGCGAGAGGTTCAGCAGGCAACCGGCTGCGGTACCCAATGCGGCAAGTGCGCCTGTGTCGGCAAGACCATCACCCGCGAGGCCGTCAAGGCCGAACTGATGGCCTCGGCCAGAGAATTTGCCTACGCCGTGTAGTGTTGCGAGTCGTCATCGATTCTTCGTTGCCAATCTCTCTCATTCTTGTTGCCATTAATCCAACCGACTGTCCCGGTTGGATTTTTTGCGTGTTTGGGCTGATACTGCCTATTATGATTCGCTGAGCGTCACGCAACGCCAAGACAGGCCCAAGGCCGAGACGAGAGAAGGGAGAAAGGCAATGAAAGGCGATGCCAAGGTCATCGAATACCTCAACAAGTCCCTCGGCAATGAGCTGGTGGCAATCAACCAGTATTTCCTGCATGCCAAGATGTACAAGGACTGGGGCCTCAAGGCACTGGCCAAGTGGGAGTACGACGAGTCCATCGACGAAATGAAGCATGCCGACAAGCTGATCGAGCGCATCCTGTTCCTCGAGGGGGTACCCAACCTGCAGGACCTCGGCAAGCTGCACATCGGCGAGAACGTGCGCGAGATGCTCGAGAGCGACCTCAAGATCGAGCACGAAGGTCGTAACGACTACATCGAGGCCATCGCCTATTGCGAGCAGGTCAAGGACTACGTCTCCCGCGACCTGTTCCGCCATATCCTCGCCGACGAGGAAGAGCACATCGATCATATCGAGACCGAACTCGGCCTGATCGACAAGGTCGGCATCGAGAACTACATGCTGCGCCAGATGCAGGAAGCCGGCGACGAGTAACGTCTCGGCTGCTTGCGATGAGCTTTCAACCGGCGCCACCAGGCGCCGGTTTCGTTTGTCGAGCCTTGCCTAGAACGCTTTTTCGAGGTCGAAGCGCGGCACCGGTTCGCCGCGCACCTCGACGGTCTCGGTGAACATGGCAAGCGGCCGCACCCACAGCCCATAGTCACCGTACAGGGCGCGATAGACCACCAGGGGCTCCTCGGTCTCGCTATGGTGGGCGACGCCGAGCACCTCGTAGCGGTTGCCCTTGTAGTGGCTGTAGATGCCGGGCACGGGAAGGGGATGAGACATCACGCTGGGCTCCAGGTCATGGGGGCGTGTCGTTATCGACGGTTGCCTTGGCGGCTTGCTTGGCCAAGCGGGCGAGCACCCGTGAGGCTGCTACGAAGCCGAAGCCGCCGGTGACGAAGGTGGCCGCACCCACGCCGCTGGCGCAGTCGAGCCGGGTCGATTCGCCACTGCCGGGCTTCTGGTGACAGACTTCACCATCCGAACCCGGGTAGATCAACTGTTCGTCAGAATAGACGCATTCGACGGAAAAGCGTCGCTTGGGATTGCGCGAGAAGCCGTAATCCCGGCGTAGCCGTGCGCGTACCTTGGCCAGCAGTGGGTCATGGTCGGTGCGCGCGAGGTCCGCCACCTTGATGCGCGTGGGGTCGGTCTGTCCGCCAGCAGCGCCAGCGACGACGATGGGCAGCTTGCGCCTCCGGCACCAAGCGATCAGTGCGGCCTTGGCCACCACGCTGTCGATGGCATCGACCACCATGTCGGTATCCTCAGGGATGCGTTGTGCCAGGTTGGTCGGCGTGACGAAGGCGGTATCGGCCAGGACCTCGATAGCTGGCTGTATTGCTCTGCAGCGTTCGGCCAGTACCTCCACCTTGGGGCGGCCGATGTTGCCGTCGAGTGCGGGAAGCTGGCGGTTGACGTTGGAGACGCAGACGTCGTCGAGGTCGATCAACGTGAGTCGGCCGATACCTGAGCGTGCCAGTGCCTCCACCGTCCAACTGCCGACGCCGCCGACGCCGACCACCACCACATGGGCGCGGTGGAAGCGCTCCAGCGCGCTGGCGCCATAGAGGCGCCGGATGCCACCGAAGCGAAAATCGTAGTCGTCCTGCGCTGGCGGGGCGACATCATGCGGACGTAGTGGAGCGGTCATGGCGGCGTCTCGAATCTCCTGGGTCAGGTCAGGTCGGGGCGGGTAAAGGAGCTTCCAGGCAGCGTGCTGCATCGGTCGGCAGATGACCGGCCCAGCCAAAATGCTGGAACAGGCCCGTCATGGAACTATCCAGTCCACAGCTCAAGTCCAGATGATAACCGGCGACGGGATGTTCGAAGCTCAAGCCCACCGCGGCCAGCAGCAGCCGTGGGCACTGCAGGCGTTCGGCGAAGAAGCGGTTGTGGTTGCCCTTGCCATGCTTGGCATCGCCGATGATCGGATAGCCGCGCCGCGACAGGTGGCGGCGAATCTGGTGACGGCGTCCGGTCAGCGGCCGAACCTCCATCAGCGAATAGCGGCTGGAGGGGTAGCGGTCCACCTGCACTGGTAGCTCCACGCTGTCGAGCCTTCTCACCTCGGTGAGGGCCTCGAGCGCCGGCATCTCCGCCTTAGGGCGGCTGCCATCTTCCTCTCGCAGGGCATAGGCCAACCACTCGTGCTCGGGACCGATGCCGCGAACCACGGCCAGGTAGCGCTTGGCGACCCGACGTTGGGTGAAGATCTCGCCCAGTCGGGCCGCAGTACCCGAGTCAAGGGCCAGAACCATGACGCCCGAGGTGGGGCGATCGAGACGATGCACCGGATAGACGCGCTGGCCTAGTTGGTTGCGCAGACGCTGCAGCAGGAACTCGCTCTCGCCGCCTGCCAGCTTGGAGCGGTGTACCAGTAGGCCCGCTGGCTTATGCACCGCCACCAGGCAATCGTCGCGATGAAGAATGGTCAGGGGTTCCGTCATGGTGGCCCGGATATGCGCCTAAGGGGGGCGACATTGTCGCCCCCGCCGGAACGCTTGTCACCTCGCGTGCGGGACCTGGGCACGCTATTCGCTGTCCTGGCAGTTGCCGCGCAGCTGAATGGCGTCGGCAATACGCTCGACGCCCTGGCGATACGCCGCCTTGCGATAGGAGATTCCCTCCCGCTTGGCGCGCTCGAAGACGAGCTGGCTCTGCCGTTCCAGACGCTTGGCCAGGCGCGAATTGACCTCCTCTTCAGCCCAGCGTTCACCGCTGCGGTTCTGTACCCACTCGTAGTAGCTGACGATCACACCGCCGGTATTGGCCAGCACATCGGGCAGCACCGGTACGCCGCGCGCTTCTAACTGCTCGTCGGCATGGCTGGTAACCGGGCCATTGGCGATTTCGAGCACGGCGCCGGCCTTTACCTGGTCGACATTGTCTTCATGGATCTGGTTCTCCAGTGCCGCCAGGGCGAGAACATCGACCTCGAGCGTAAGCAGCTCGTCGCGTTCGAGCTTCTCCACGTCCTCGGCGATGCACACCGAGTCGTCGCAGTAGACCATCTCGTGCAGGCGCTGGTTCTGGGTCTTCTGCTCCATGATGGGATCGGGGTCCAGGCCATCCCGGCTGTAGATGGCGCCCTTGGAGTCGGAAACGGCGACGATGCGATAGCCTCGTTCATGGGCCAGGCGGGCGAAATGATAGGCGGCGTTGCCAAAGCCCTGGATCGCCACGGTGGTATCCTCGGGCTTGCGCTTCTCGTGTGCGGCCCATAGGTCGAGTACATGCAGTGCACCGCGCCCGGTGGCAGCCACGCGGCCCAGCGAGCCGCCCAGGGCAGGCGGCTTGCCGGTGATGGCGGCGGGTACCTTGCCGCGGGCAAGGTGGTCGAACTCGTCGGCCATCCAGCCCATTACCGTGGCGTTGGTGTTCACATCGGGTGCGGGAATGTCGCGATCGGGCCCCATGACATCGGCGATGGCGCGCACGTAGCCACGCGCCAAACGTTCCAGCTCCAGCTTCGACAGCTGCTTGGGGTCGACCTTGACGCCGCCCTTGCCGCCACCGTAGGGAAGGTCGACCACGGCACACTTCACCGCCATCCAGAAGCTCAGCGTGGTCACCTCCTCCTGGTTGACGTCGGGATGAAAGCGAATGCCGCCCTTGGCTGGCCCCAGGGTGGTGTTGTACTGAACGCGCCAGCCGGGAAAGACCTTGAGGCTACCGTCGTCCATGCGTACCGGCACGCTGACCTGCAGCGAGAGGCTGGGTTGCCTCAGGCGCTCCCTGGCATCGCCTTGAATGTCGATGGCGTCGAATACCTCCTCCAGGCGTGAGCGGGCATCGTCGAACAGGTTGGCATGGTCCTTTTGCCCTGACATCGGTTACCTCCTGATGCACGTGATCCGTCGTTGCCTGATACAGCGTAGCAGCCTGTGGTCGTGGCACGGTCAGAGGTGGGGCATGACGGACCCAGGCGCTCAGGCCAGCCAGTCGCGACGTTCGAGGCGGTAGATGCAGCAGATGTCGGCACCCAGCTGACGCTGCTCGACGAAGCGAAAGCCCAGTCGTTCGTAGAAGCGATGGGCACTGCGATTGTCGGCCAGGGGGTCGAGCAGTACCGCGGTGACCTGCGGGTCGGCAAAGCAGTGCGCCAGTGCCAGCTGCATCATGGTGGTGCCGTAACCCTTGCCCAGCTCCTCGGGCTCGCCGATCCAGATGTCGATGGCGCGCAGGCCGTTGGCCACTTCGCCCCAGTAACTGCTCTCCTCGCGAGCGGGGTCGGTGATCTGGACGAAGCCGATGGGACGTCCATCGCGTTCGGCAATGAATTGTCGACGCCCTTCGACCTGATGGCCCAGCTCGGCCTTCCAGTCCCACCTGTCGTTGGGGTTGGCGGCGATGACATGGGGCTGGGCGTCCCAGCGTGTGAGCAGGGCAATGTCGTGTGGCGTTGCAGGGCGCAAACGAAGCCTGCGCTTGGCGTTCACTTCCATATGTAAAGGGATGGCCATGCTTCCGTCATAAGGATAGCCAAAGCATAGCAGCTACTACTGGCATCAGGGTTTGCTCCTGGGCGGTGGCTCATGAGGCTTGGGCACGCCGTCATTACGACGCATCGCTTGAGGTGGAGGGCATTACCCTTGGCAAGGAATACCAGGAACTCGACCTCTTTGGGTGTCATTCCCGTTTCTCGATCGTGAATTTGCGTTGTGGTGCGTTCCGTCTCGTCACGACACTGTCACGAATACGTCGCATTGTTGCCCTTTCTGTAGGTAAAGGGGGGGGCGTGCCATGGCTTGCCGGGAGGCACAGGAACTCAGGGCTATCATCGAGGGGGAGCAGCTCACACCCTGCTTTCAGCCGATCGTCGACGTGGGCAGACAGCGGGTGCACGGCTATGAAGCGCTGATTCGCGGGCCGGAAGGCTCGTGGATGCACTCGCCGCTGATCCTGTTCGACGTGGCGATGCGAACGGGGCTTTTAGTCGAACTCGACCTGATGTGTCGGCGGCTGGCGGTTGCCGCCTTTGTTCGGCTCGGTCTGCCGGGGCGGCTATTCCTCAACGTGATGCCGTCCACCATCGTCGAGCGTGACTTTCGTGAGGGCCTGACCCTGGGCTATCTGCGCGAGTATGGTCTGGCACCCAACCGGGTAGTGATCGAGCTGACCGAGCACGTGCCGATTCAGGATTATGCCCTGATGCGCCAGGCAGTGGCGCATTACCGGGACATGGGCTTCCAGGTGGCGTTGGACGATCTGGGCGCCGGTCACTCCAGCCTGCGGCATTGGGCCGAGCTACGTCCCGACTTCGTCAAGCTCGACCGCCACTTTGTCACCGGCATCGACCGTGAGCCCGGCAAGCGGGAATTCCTGCGCTCCATCCTCGACGTGTCGCGCAGCCTGGGTTGCCTGTTGATCGCGGAGGGGGTCGAAACCGTCGAGGAGTACCGTTGCCTGTGGGAACTCGACCGCAGCCTTTCACTACTGCAAGGTTATTTCTTCGCTCGACCCAGCCTGACCCCGCCGCGCGAGATCGAGCATTTGCTGACAAGTGGAGCGCCACTACGCCAGGAGAAGGTGCGCTGCGCTCGCGCCGTACTCAAGCCTTTGGAACCCATCACGCCGCAGTGGCCGGTACTCGATCTGGCAGAACGCTTCCGTGCCGACCCAACGCTGCGCTGCGTGGCGGTAGTGGAGAATGAGCGGCCCATTGGTGTGGTTCGGCGTAACGAATTTCTTACCCTTTTCACCAACCCCTTCAGCCATGCCCTGTTCTCGAAGCGCCGGATCGGGGAACTGGCTGATCCACGCATGATGGTCGCCGTGGATGAAACGCCGCTGACCGCGCTCAGCCAGCAGCTCACCGACAACAGCGACGTGCCCCAGGAGGACTTCGTGATTGTCGATGCCGAAGAGCGCTATCAGGGCATGGGCAATATCGTCGACCTGCTGCGTGAAATCACCTCGATCCAGGTGCGCCAAGCGCGCCATGCCAATCCCCTGACCGGTTTGCCGGGCAATCTGCTGATCAACCAAACCCTGGATGAATGGTTGGAAAGAGGCGACGCCTTCACCGCAGTCTACTGTGACCTCGACAACTTCAAGGCGTACAACGACGCATACGGCTACGCGCGTGGCGATCGGGTCATCGTGGCGCTGGCCCAGTTGCTCGACGAGTTGGTGGGCAAGAGAGGCTTCATCGGCCATATCGGTGGAGACGACTTCATGCTGCTGTTCGAGGGCCATGAATGGGAGCATTGCTGTCACGCCATACTCGAGGCCTTCGGTGCCATTGCTCCCGACTTCTACGACGCGTCGGATCGACGAGCTGGTGGTATATGGGTCGAAAACCGGCAGGGCCAGACCCACTTCTGTCCTTTCGTCAGCCTATCGCTGGCGGCGCGTCCTGTGTGTGATGGGCGCGGTTGTGATTCCCTGACCATTGCAGAAGATCTCTCGGAGCTCAAGCAGCAGGCCAAGCGGCAGGCCGGCAACAGTTTGTTCATCGACCGCCGCCAGCGCTGCTGAGAACCATGGGGGAACACCCGACCCTGCCGGGGATGGGAAGGCCGGGAGAAAAACGCGGAGGTTATTCGCTGCTGAGGTGCAGCGTATAGCTGCCGCTTTCGCTATTGCCGTAGGCCCGGGCGATGGCGCGGTAGGTGCCCTCGTCCAGATGGGTACTGATACGTGCGTTCAGTCCACCGGCGCCGTCGTCGTCGCGTAGGGACAGGCCCTGACCCTCCAGCTCGAGATAGGCATCGAAGTCGTCCGAATGCAGGTCCAGGCGATAGTCGCCGGCGCTCTCCACGACCAGCTCATAGTAGTCACGGGCGCCCGGCTCCAGCATGGCCCGCACCGGGCGGTCGACCTCCAACTGGCCGTTGCTGGGCAGTTCATCCAGCGCGATGCCGTTGGCACGAAGTTCGAACAAGCCGCTGCCGTGACCGCCATGACCGCGTGCGGTCACGCGATAGCTGCCGGCGTCCAGCGAGGCATAGAGACGGGCATTGAGTCCTTCGCCGCCGTCATCGTCGCTGTAAGAGACGTTATTGCCGCTCAGCTCGAGGAAGGAGTCGAAATCGGACGAGAGCATGTCGATGGTGACGGCGGCGGGTGCATCGAGGGTGAACTCGTAGCTCAGCGTCTCGCCGCTGAACCAGCCATGCAGCGGCTCGTCGAATGTGAGTTCGCCACTGTTGCGCAGCGTTTCGCCATTGGCCAGCTCGTGGGGGGCGAGCTCCAGCGTATAGAGGCCGCTGTCCTGGCCGTAGGAGCTGCGTGCGGTGAGGCGATACTCACCCGGCTCGAGGAAGTCCGCGATGCGTGCATCGAGGTTGCCGGCACTGTCATCGTCCTCGCGGCGGTAACCGTTGGGGCCTTCGAGCACCAGGTAGGCATCCAGGTCGCTGGAGCGCATCTCGATCTGGAACAGGCCGGTCTCCTCGATGGTCAGCGTGTAGGTGTCACCACTCCCTTGCAGCCAGCCATCGGCCCGTGAAGGCATCTCCAGCGCATCGCTGGTGGTGAGTTCCATTTGCCGGCTGGCCAGGGTGTAGGGGCCGTAGCTGTGCAGGTCATGGCCGCTGACCACCAGCGTGTAGTCGCCGCTTTCGTCGATGCGGCGGCGCAATGAGGCGGCAGAAGGCGCGTCGTAGTAGGCCGGGCTGGCACTCGAGGCGAGCAGTTGCTGGTCAGCGTCGTAAAGGGCCAGGGTGCCCTGCAGCGGGCCACTCAGCTCGATCTCGACCAGGGCGCCCTCCTCCAGCGGCAGGGTGAAGCGCTGGAAGCGGCTGCCATCCTTGCCGTTGAGCTCGCTGGTCGAGGTGATCTCGCCCCGCTGGCGTTCGCCCAGCTCCAGGGAGGGGGGAGCCGAGCTGTCGGCGACGGCGTCGTCGATGGCCGGGGCGGCTGGCGTGGCGTTCGGCAATTGCCAACCCACGACGAAGCCGATGGCGGCGCCGCCCAGGGCGGCGAGTGTCATAGTAGAGGCGCGATTGGCCATGAAAGCGTCCTTGTTCGATGGCAGGCATCGGTGAATGGACCCGAGACGGGGATTACATTGCGTAACCATTATATGCCTGCCTTTGCGTTGAGGGATATGTGCCGAATCAGCACTTGCACTTCCTGGGTCGACCACCACACTGGAAAGCGTCCCTCATTCGCGATGAAGGAGTCGTTATGGCTTCCAATGTATTGATTACTGGTGCTAACCGCGGCATCGGCCTGGCACTGGCCCGGCACTATCATGACGAGGGCTGGCAGGTGATCGGTGTGTGTCGTGCAGCCTCCCCGGAACTCAACGAGGTCGCAGCTCAAGTGATCGAAGGGGTCGACGTGACCCGGGCCGATGACGTTGCGCGTCTCGTCGAGGCCGTTGGTGGGCAACGCCTGGACCTGCTGATCAACAACGCCGGCCTGCTGCATGACGAGTCGCTGGGTTCGCTCGACTTCGACGCCATTCGCGAGCAGATGGAAGTCAATTCCTACGGCCCGCTGCGAGTGACCGAGGCACTGCTGGACAACTTGGGGGCCGGCAGCAAGATTGCCAACGTCTCCAGCCGCATGGGCTCGATTGCCGACAACGATTCCGGCGGACGCTATGGCTACCGTGCCTCGAAGGCGGCCCTGAACGCCTTCGGCAAGTCGCTGGCCATGGACCTCAAGCCGAAGGGCATCGCCGTCGCCCAACTGCATCCGGGCTACGTGCAGACCCGCATGGTCAACTTCGGTGGGCTGATCTCGCCCGAAGAGGCCGCTGCCGGCATCGCCGCACGTATCGAGGCCTTGACGCTGGAAACCAGTGGCGGCTTCTGGCACAGCAACGGCGAGGCGCTGCCCTGGTAACGTCAACCCGCCAGGTAGAGACTGGCCAGGCCGAAGGCGTAACCGATGGCGGCACCGGCGGCGACGTCGCTGATGTAGTGCAGGCCGAGCCCGACTCGTGACAGTGCGATGAGTAGCGCCAGCGGTACCAGCAGCGGCAGCAGCCAGGGCGCATGTGCCGCGGTCAGCACGCAGAACATCACCGCATGCATGGTGTGCCCGCTGGGGAAGCTGTAGCGGTCGCGGGCCGGTTCGCCGCACTGGATCAGGTTGACGAAGGTGATGAAGGGACGCTCGCGGCACAGGCGGGTCTTGATCATGCGGTAGATGAGGATGGCAGCGAGCCCCGTGGTGGCGTACTGCAGAAAGTAGGCGAGGCCGGCCTCGGGCTGGAGCAGCGGCTGGGCGGCGATCAGCAGCACCCATACCGGCCAGTCGCCCACGCGGCTGGCCAGACGCAGGGTGGCAAGCCAAGGGGCGTACAGGCTGAGGCTGGCAAAGCGCTGGCACAGCCGCCATTCCAGCAGGTCGAGTCGATCAAATACTGCAAGGGCGCGTGGTCGCATGGTTCACCTCCCGGGCCTGCTCGAGTACGGAGAGAAAGGTGTCGGCGATGGCCGGCCAGCGGCAGGCCTGGCTGCGCAGGCGTGCAGCGCGGCCCATCTGGGCGTAGCGCGCCGGCTGCTGGCACAGCGCCACGGCGGCCTCGCGGAATGCCTCGGCGTCGCCGGCGGGCACGGTCACGCCGTTGACGCCGCTGTCGATCAGCTCGGCGGCGGCGGCGTGGCGGTAGGCCACCACGGCCAGGCCGCTGGCCATGGCTTCCGGCACCACGTTGCCCCAGGTCTCGGAGAGCGAGGGAAACAGGAACAGGTCAGCGCTGGCGTAGTGCCGGGCCAAGGCCTCCGGCGAGATGAAACCGGTGAAATGCACCTCCGGCAGCGCCTTTTCGAGCGAGCGACGTGCCGGCCCGTCGCCGACGACGACCTGGGCCATGTCGGGGCGCGCGCTGCGCATGGCATGGAAAGTCTCGCGCAGCAGGGTGAGATTCTTCTCTGCCGCCAGGCGGCCGACGTGCAGTGCCACCGGGCGGTGCTCGTCGGCACCCCAACTGCGACGCAGCTCGGCACAGCGCAATGCCGGATCGAGGCGCCGGTGGTCGATGCCGCGTCCCATCACCGCGAGCCGCTGGAAACCCTGGCGTGAAAGGTCGTCCGCCTGCTGGCGGGTGGGGACCAGGGTGGCCTGGCAGCCGTTATGGAAGTGGCGAAGCCCGCGCAGCAGCGTCGGCGCCAGCCAGGGTACGCCGTAGTCGCCGCAGTAGTGATCGAAGTTGGTGTGCCAGCCGGCCACCAACGGGATGCCCATGCGCCTGGCCACGCGCCGCGCCGACCAGCCCAGCGGCCCTTGGGTGGCCAGGTAGACCACGTCGGGGCGCTGCTGCTGCCATAGCCGCTGGACCCGCCGCCCGGCGGGCAGGCCGAGGCGCACGGCGCGGTAGCCGGGTATCGCCATGCCCGGCACGCGCAGTTCGGCCTGCATGCCCGGCGTACGCCGCGGGGTAGCAGCGTCGGCTGGGTGCGGACGGACGAGCTGGAGCTGCATGCCCCGTGCCAGCAGCTCCTGGCTCAGCTGCGTGAGGGTATGGGCGACGCCGTTGATCTCGGGGGACCAGGTCTCGCTGACAAGACAGATTCGCATGGCATCCTCGCTGCCGGGGAGCTTGGGAGCGATAATGCCTGGCGTGGATGACGGCCCGGCGACAGGGCGATGATGAAAGGATGACGACGGCCATGTCGTCGAACTACAACACGCCCCACCATGGTCGGCTCGCGCGAAGGGCGAGAATTGGCGAAGCTGGTGGCCTACGCTGCCCGGAGTCTGCCATGAAGCATTCGCCCGCCTATCGCCTTGCCGCCACCATCCTGCATGGCTTCGACGAATACCGTACCCGCTTCAAGGAGATCACCGCCGATGCCAGCCGGCGCTTTCGCGATGCCGCCTGGCGTGAGGCCCAGCAGGCCTCGGCCGAGCGCATCAACCTCTACGAGGAGAAAGTCGGCGAGACCCTGGCTCGGCTGCAGCGCGCCCTGGACGAGGAAGATCTGACCCACTGCGAATGCTGGCGCGAGGCCAGGAACCACTACGCCGAGTTGATCAGCGAACGCCTCGACTACGAGCTGGCCGAGACCTATTTCAACTCGCTGTTCTGCTCGATCTTCCACCATCGTCACATTCGCAACGACTGGATGTTCGTCTACAGCTCGCGGGACGCCGCGGCCCACCACTCGGGCCTAGAGCCCTGCCGCCGCATGACCGCCAAGGGCGACTGGGAGGCGGCGATCCGCTGGGCGCTGGCCGAGGCCCCCTTCGAGACGCCGTACGAGGACCTGGAACGGGACGTGCGGCTGGGCGCCGAGTTCCTGAGCGGTCACCTGCCCCAGACGATCCTCGACGCGCCGGACGCAGAGATTGAGCTACTCAAGAGCGTGTTCTACCGCAACAAGGGCGCCTACCTGGTGGGGCGGGTGCGTGGCGATGGCGAACAGGTGCCGCTGGTGCTGCCGGTCCTGCATGAGCAGGGCGAGGGGTTGCACCTCGATACCGTGCTGATCGAGTCTGACGAGGTCTCCATCATCTTCTCCTTCACCCGCGCCTACTTCCAGGTCGAGGTGCAGGTGCCGGGCGAGTTCGTCGACTACCTGCAGCAGCTAATGCCCGACAAGCCGGAGGGCGAACTCTACTCGGCGATCGGCTTCTTCAAGCACGGCAAGACCGAGTTCTTCCGCGCGCTCAACCGCCAGGTGGCCAAGCGCGAGGACAAGTTCATCATCGCACCCGGCGTGCGCGGCATGGTCATGGCGGTGTTCGTGCTGCCCTCGTTTCGCACCGTGTTCAAGATCATCAAGGACCGCTTCGATCCCTCCAAGGAGATGAGCCACGACACCGTGCGCGAGAAGTACCGGCTGGTGAAGCGTCACGACCGGGTCGGACGCATGGCCGATACCCAGGAATTCTCCAACTTCATCGCACGTCAGGACCACTTCTCGCCGGAGTGCCTCGAGCACCTGCTGGAGGTGGCGCCTTCCACCGTGTACCTCCGCGGTGACAAGGTGATCATCAAGCACTGCTACACCGAGCGCATGATGACCCCGCTCAACCTCTATCTGGAGCAGTGTGGCGAGGCCGAGACCCGGGCGGTGCTCAAGGATTACGGCAATGCCATCAAGCAGATGGCGGCGGCCAACATCTTCCCCGGCGACATGCTGCTGAAGAACTTCGGCGTGACTCGCCACGGGCGGGTGATCTTCTATGACTACGACGAGGTGTGCTATCTCACCGAGTGCAACTTCCGCCATATCCCCGAACCGATGTATCCGGAGCAGGAGCTTTCCAACGAGCCTTGGTACTCGGTGGGGCCCAATGATATTTTCCCCGAGGAGTTCGGGCCGTTCCTGTTTGCCGACCTCAAGCTGCGCAAGCTCTTCTACCAACTGCACCCCGAGCTGTTCGATGCCGACTACTGGAAGGGACTGCAGCAGGAGATCGTCGATGGGCGCGTGATCGACGTCTATCCCTATCGCAACAAGCAGCGCTTCAGTGCCAGTGAAGAGAACGGCTTGGTGTACTGACGTAACGCAACGAGGGCCGTGATGGCAGACGTTAGGCGCCCCCACCTGGTGGTCTTCACCGGCTCGGGTATCAGTGCCGAAAGCGGTATCCAGACCTTTCGTGCCGGCGACGGGCTGTGGGCCGCACACCCCATCGAGGAGGTCGCCACGCCACAGGCCTGGCGGCGCGACCCGGCCCGGGTGCTGCAGTTCTACAACCTGCGCCGCGAGCAGGTGCGCCGGGCGCGTCCCAATGCTGCCCACAAGGCGTTGGCGGGACTGGAGCAGCAGGGCTTTCGTGTCAGCATCATCACCCAGAACATCGACGACCTGCATGAGCGCGCCGGCTCGCGCAACGTGCTGCATCTGCATGGCGAGATCCTCAAGGCGCGTTCCACGGTGGACGCACGCATGCAGTACCCGCTGCCACGCGGCGGGATAGAGCTGGGCGACATCTGCGACAAGGGCAGCCAGCTGCGTCCCGACGTGGTGTGGTTCGGCGAAAGCGTGCCGCACTTCCAGGAGGCCTGCGAGATCGTCGGCGAGGCGGACCTGCTGCTGGTGGTGGGCACCTCATTGGCGGTGATGCCGGCGGCCTCGCTGCTCGACCACACGCCGCTGGATGCTCCCAGCGTACTGGTTGACCCCGAGGCCGAGGCGCTGGCGCCGCCGGGGGTGACCCGCATCAGCCAGCCCGCCGGCAAGGGTGTGCCGGCGCTGGTGCGCCATTGGCAACGCGAGGGGAGGCTGTGGGTGCCCCAGACCCTGATCGCCAATGGCTGACGCGGTCGGGCACGTACCGGAGGCTGGCGAATGCCGATTGGTATAGAATTGCCGCCTCATTTCTCCTAGACACGAGATCATGCTGGACGAGACTAGCCAGGCCGACCTTTCGGGCAGCCACCCCGCCACGAGATTTTCGCCTGACCCCGCGAGAGGGCTTTCGCCTGACCCCGTAACCGGGCTTTCTTATGACCCCGCAACTGGTCATCCACGCCCTCCGCGGCGCGAGTTCAAGGCGCGGGGCAGCTTTACCGAGCGCTGCCCCGGCTGCCAGTTGCCGGTGTTGAATTGTCTCTGTCCCTACCAGGCCAGCGCCGCGAGCGAGGCGCGCGTGTGGCTGGTCACCCATCCGCTCGAGCACTTCAAGCCGACCAACACCGGGCGCTTGATTCGCGACGTGCTGCCGGATACCGAGGTCTTCACCTGGTACCGTACGGCACCGGACGAACGGCTGCTGGCCTTGCTCGACGATCCACGCTTCGCCCCCTTCGTGATCTTTCCCGACGACCAGCCCGACTACGCCGAGCGGGTGGTGGGCATGGAGGCGGTCGGCGAGGTCAAGGCAGGTGGGCGGATACCGGTCTTCATCCTGCTCGACGGCACCTGGCGCCAGGCGCGGCGGATCTTCCGCAAGAGTCCCTACCTCGACCGGCTGCCGGTGCTACCGCTGGCCACCACGCGACTGACCCGCTACCGCTTGCGCAAGCCGGCATCCCAGGCTCATCTGTGCACCGCCGAAGTGGCCGCCGAGCTGCTGCGCCAGAGCGGCGACGTCAGCGCGGCCCAGGTGCTGGATGACTACTTCGACGTCTTCAACGTCAGCTATGACGCCAGCCGCCGCTACGAGAAGATCGAGCAGCCGACCCCGGCCATGCGACGCCTGCTGGCATATCGCGCCGAGTGAAACGGCATCATTCATCGATCTCCTGAGTTCGCACACAGGCACGCCCCGCTCGTTTGGCGCGATACATGGCACGATCGGCGCGTTGCACCAGTTTGCGGGAGGTGTCGCCAGACCGATGAACGGCAACGCCGAAGCTGGCAGTAACGCCCCCCACAGGATCGATGCGGCACTGGGCGAGGGTATGGCACAGGCGCCAGGCCAGCTCCTGCGCCTGGGGCAGGTCGCAGCCGGGTATGACAGCGACGAACTCCTCGCCACCCCAGCGGCCCAGGTGGTCGCTGTCGCGCAGCTGCGACTGGACCTCCTGGGCCACTCGGCGTAGTACGCTGTCGCCCACCTCATGGCCATGGCTATCGTTGATCGGTTTGAAGTGGTCGACATCGAACAGCAGCAATGCCAAGGAGCGGCCGTTCCGGCTGGCAGTCGCCAGCTCGGCTTCGAGGACCTTCTCGATACGGTGACGGTTTGCCACCTGGGTCAAGGGGTCGGTATAAGCCAGCCACTGCAGTCGGGTGTTACGTTCGTGAAGCAAGCGATAGCGGTGCTGGGTTTCCCGCTTTTGGTGAAGCAGCTCCCGGCGTAGCGCGGCCGTCTGGATGAGCTGCAGCAGCTGATGCCGCAGGGGTGGGGCGAGGTGACGTGGCTGCCGATCCCGACATATCGCCAGGCTCCGGTCTGGGGTCGTCTCGCCGAGATCGAGGATGAGGGCCGCGCGGGCCTGCCGGCCGGTCAGCCAGGTTCTCAGCAATGGCGGCGGCAGGCACAGCGGGCAGTGCGACAAATCGGGGAGTGGGCCTGGTGCCGCGAGCAGCTCGACCGGCTCCGCCTGGCTGTCGATCAGCATCAGTGGTGCGTTGGTGCAGCGGCCGATGTCGCTGGGGAGAGGCTCGAGACGGGTACCTTCCCGGCCAAGCCGCATGCTGCGTCCCCCATACTCATGGCTATGGAGAATGCAGGATTCAAAACCGGTCAGCGCGTGTAGCGCCCGCAGCAATTGGTCGTAAAGCTCGTTGACGCTGCTGGCTCGGGTGATACGTGTTCCCCAGGCGTAACCGAGCCCCGGCAGCTCATGGCTTTTTCCTTCCTGGGGCTCCACTTCAAGGATCACATGCCGTCTCGCCATGTATGTGGAGACGTAGAGGTACCGCGAGCCCACATGCGCCTGGCCAGAGGGGATCGTCATGCCGGGCAGCCCCATGGCCAGCGCCTTTGCCAGGGCCGTAGCGACATCGGTACCCAGCACCTCTTCGGGCGATCGCCCGAGCGCTTCGGCGGGCGACAAACCGAAGAAGCGGGATAGATTGGCGCTGGCCAGGCACACGCCTTGCCAATCGCTGTCATAAGCAATGAGACAGCCATGCGGCTGTACCGCCGCGCTGGTGGCCGGCACCGATGGGCGGATGCTCGCATCGAGTTCCTTATCAAGCGAGTCCGGCATGAGTCTTCCCTATTGTGTAGCCGGCAGCGAGGGCGGCTGCCGTCCCTCCTGTTGCGTGCCATGTCACCTTTTGACGGTCGGCATGGTTCAAGAGGGGTACCTGACATGATGAAAGTAAACCACTTGTTGTCATGTTTCGGCAACCCGGGTTTAACTGCGAGCTCGGTGCGCGCGGCACATTCCCTCGATGAATGAGAAAACCGCCTTTGCCGAACGGCTGGCCGACGCCATGCGCGCTGCCGGCTACGAACCGCGCCCTGCCGTACTCGAGCGGGAGTTCAACCTGCGCTATTGGGGCAAGCCCGTCACGCTGCAGGGCGTGCGGCGTTGGCTATGCGGGGAGACCCTGCCTCAGCAGGAGAAGCTGCAGGTGCTGGCCGAGTGGCTTGGGCTCGAGCCGCAAGTGCTGCGCTTCGGTGAGAGCGGTGGTTATCGGATCGGCGAGCCGCGCGGCTCCTGGGGCGCCTCGGTCAGCGCCGAGGAGCGCCGCGTGCTGCAGCGCTACCTGGCCCTGCCAGTGGAACAGCGCAAGGTGGTGGCCCAAGTCATCGAGGCCTTCGCCCGGGCCGCACGCGACCCGGGCGAAGACTAGGCCGAGCGTGACAATGAAGGAAACAGTTAGGTGGATGACGCGCCTGTCCGCCTGCCAGGCAGAAGCCCAGACCGTGTAAACCGCCCAGATCTTTTTTTCGCGAGCAGTACGCACGCCACCCCGTGCGGCAGCATTGGCGTTGCCCGTGGGGTGAGTCTCATACAGAAAAGTCATCCATTGACCATGGCCTTTGTAGGAAATCGACCATAGCGTCGCGCTTCACCATCCGGATACCCTAATTCACTTTCCGTTTTTAGAAAGCCAGGAAGGGGGAGAGGGCAGTGTTCTGGAAGCTCATTCGTCGCCATGACGTCAGGGATATCGATCTTCCCTTCATCGAGTTGCCCACCTTCGCTGCGAGCAAGGTCGAAAACGAGCTATCCAGGGAGTCTGGCCGGGAAACTCTCTCCCAGCTGTATAAAAGGGCAGGCGGCTACGATCTGTTTCCGGACAAGGAAAAGGCGATCCGAACGATCGTCAAGGCGGTCCGGGACGGTGACCTGCTGCTGGTCCTGAACGACGGTTTCGACCGCCCTTTCTGCCCATTGGTCGAGTGGAACGGCGAGCAATGGCGTGCGAGTCTATCCGGGGCATTCTTGCGGGGCTCCACGAGCCTGATCGAATGGAACCTCCCGCGCCTGAACGCCCGGGGGCTGGGGCCGCAAGCCATGGCCTCGTTGCAGCGCCACGGTGACTGGGGCGTCGTCCGCCCCGTGCCCACGCCCGAGCCGACGCCCTCCCCGCCGCCACCGGTGCCGGAAACGCCTCCCGCTCAGCCGCGCCACCTGCAGATCGGCGTGTTCTTCGATGGCACCGGCAACAACATGCACAACGACCGCCATCTGCCCGATCGCGATATCACCAACGTGGCCAAGCTGCGCGATTTATATCCGGAGGATGAAGAGGAAGGCTACTATCGAGTTTATATTCATGGTGTGGGGACCATTACCGGTCATGCGAATGATGATGGCTTCGTGGCCTCCGAAGACGCCATCGGCATGGGCAGCGGCGTCGGCCCGGAGGGCGGCCATGCGCGTATCGAGCTAGCGTTGTCCGAAGTCCGCAAGATCCTGGAGGCCTACCCCCGCGATACGCTGGTGACCTTCGACGTGTTCGGCTTTAGCCGCGGCGCGGCCCTGGCCCGGCACTTCGTCAACCTGATCCATCGCTGGCCGGAAACCCTGCTGGTGCCGGACTTCCAGCTCGACGGACCGGAAAGCGCGATGGTGCCGGATTTCCGCATCGGCGAGTATCGGCTGCCGTTGCGGCTCATTCCGGCCTTTCCTCCTTCGCCGATTCCCTTCGCACAGGTGCGCTTCGTGGGGTTGTTCGATACCGTGGGCAGCTTCTACTGGCCCGGCAACGCCGAAAACCTCGATTTCGATCTCTACCTCGCCTCGGGCAGTGCCGCGCGGGTGGTGCAGCTTACTGCCCATCACGAGATCCGCCGCAACTTCCCGCTCAACAGCATTGCCGATGCCCAGGGCAGCCATCCCGGCAACTTTGCCGAGATCGCCCTGCCGGGAGTGCACGCCGACATCGGCGGCGGCTATGAGAACCCCAGGCACGAGGCGGACATCGCCAATCTTGAGGAACTAATCGTGCGCCGCCGGGGTGGGCTGGGGGCCAATGGGGAGACGATTCGCCGGGCCCAGGCGGAAGCGCAGGAAAGGGGGCTCGACATCCGCGTGGATGGCATGGACGTGCTCGAGGTCGAGCGGCGCGCCACACGCAAGGAGCTGGCCATCTATGCCCTGCATCAGATGCATGACGAGGCATTGCGAGCCTGGGTGCCTTTGAGACCCCTGTTGGCAACGAATCCAGAGCATGCCATTCCTGCCGAGCTGCAAACCCTGATCGATGACTGGTGGCAAAGCGGCCGCCGACGCGGGCGACAGTGGATGCTGGACATATCGCACGAACACTTTGCCGGCTACATCCATACGTCTCACCGCCAGCAGTCGTATAGCCTGAGAGACCACTTCGCCCACGCCCCGGAGCCCAGTGGCAAGCGCCGGATATTTCCCAATCTTCACGGCGTGCCGAAGGTGGCCCAGCAGGAGCCGCAGGATGTCTAGGCCATGGACGACTCGCTTGCTCACTGCGCTGCTGCTGGCGCTGCTGCTATTGACCGCTGCCTGCGAGGCGGAGCCTGAGCCGCGACGTTATGACTTTGCCGTGCAGCCATTCGGCGGGCCGCGAGGGTGGCCGGTATGGGTTGAGTACATGACCTTCGATCATGCATGGCAAACCCCTGGGGGGGGGCTAAGTGCCGGTTTTGAGCATCGTCCACCTCGTAGTGGATCGGTCAACGTATTGGCTCATCCTGTGCCAGCTCCTCAATCCGTACAGGCACGCTGGTTCTCCTACCATACCCAGACCTTCTACGAGATCGATCTGGCACTGCCGGATACGGACGCCCTGCTGCAGCAGTGGTACCGGGATTATCCTCCACCCGATTACCGCCATTATCTTATGGTTGGTTTCTCCGGTAGGGGGGAAGCCAAAGTCTGGTGGCGCGCCAGCTGCAACGTCTGCGGCCGTGATCGCAGTCGGGATTTCCATGCACCCATCGTGGAATCGGCGTGGGCCGAGGAGGTGGAGGGGAACCCTGACTGGTACCGCGAGCACATCCAAGAGTACGTCAATGAAGGCGTGTTCCCCTCACCATGGTGAGATGCATGGTTACCTCGCACCGCCGGGAGAGCCTGGCCCATTCGCCGGAGCCTGGCCCATTCGCCGGAGCCTAGCGGTAAGCGCCGGGTATTTCCCAACCTTCACGGCGTGGCGATGGCGGCCCCGCAGGAGCCAGGAGCCAGGAGCCAGGAGCCGCAGGATGGCTAGGTTATGGACGGCCCGCCTGCGGCCTGTGCTGCTACTGGCACTGCTCTTATTGACCACCGCTTGCGAGGCGGAGACTCGGCGTTATGATTTTTCTGTGCAACCGGTTGGTGGGCCTACGGGGTGGCCTGTATGGGTGGAGCATCTGCGAGGGGAGCGCAGGCTAGGCCGGCCCCCCCAACAATGCTCCGGCGATACGGAAGCCGGCGATCCAGGTACCTGCGGCGGAGCCCAGGGTGGCGAACAGGAACACCAGCAGCGTGCGCGACACGCGGTTGCGCCACCAGCCCTTTAGCTCGGTGACGTCGTGGCGCAGCATGGAGAAGTCGCGCACCTTGGGCTTGCGCATCCATAGCTCGACTCCGGCGGCAACGAAGCCGGCGCCAATGGTGGGGTTGAGCGAGGTGAGCGGCGCGGCGAACATGGTGGCCACGACGGTGACCGGGTGGGCCAGGGCGGCCAGCGTGGCCAGCCCCGAGAGCACGCCGTTGATCAGGAACCATTCTGCGACCAGTTGCCAACCGAGTTCGGTGTTGCGCGAGAAGCCGATGGCGAACCCGGTCAACACCAGTGCCGTGATCAGCCATGGCAGGGCGCGCCAAAGTTTCGAGGGCGGCGGCGTGGCTTCCAGGGTTTGACGTTCCACTTCGGGGTCGGCGGGCAGCGGGGCGCCGAAATGCTCGACCATCCCCTTCATGTGGCCGGCGCCGATCACCACCAGCACGTTACGGTAGCGCCCGGGAGGCGCCTGCTCCGCCAGGCGCAGCACCATGTAGCGGTCGCGCTCCGAGATCAGCGGCGTGTAGAGCGCTTCCGATTCGGCGGCGAACTCGCTGAAAGTCGACTCCAGCACGTCCCCTTCCTTCAGCCGCTCGATCTCCTCGGGCTTGATCTCCTGGCGCGACATCACGCTGCCGAGCAGGCCGGTGAACAGCGACATGCGTTGCCACCAGGGTACGTTGCGGTAGATGCGCTTGAGCGTGACGCCCACGTCGCGGTCGATCAGCAGCAGCGGCAGCTCGTGGTTGCGCGCCTCTTCCAGGGCGGCACGCATCTCGGCACCGGGTTCGATGCCGGACTGCTCCGCGACCCGCTGCTGGAACGCGCCCAGTGCCAGGTTGGCGGCGACCATGCCGGCCTTGCCCTGGCGGAATATCTCGAACAGATCCTGCTGGGCCAGGGCGTCCGGATTGCTGAGATTGTGGTGGCGTGCGTCGCACAGTTCGATGGCGACGGCGTCAAATTCACCGGAGCGGATCAGCCGGCGCACATCCTCGGCGCTCTCGGCAGAGACATGCGCGGTGCCCAGCAGGGTATAGCGGGTGCCGCCCACCTCGACGACGCGATGGGGGCCGCTGAAGGCGCTTTCCTGGCGCGGGTCGGTCACGGGTTCCTGGGAGTCGGTCATGTACGCTCGGGTCACAAGGGGGTGAAGACCCGATTATCCATGAAGCGGCGCGCGGGGCCAAACCCGGCCAGGACTCGCCTCACTTGCGCCAGAAGGCGGGCGTGAACAACACCAGCACGGTGAAGATTTCCAGGCGGCCGAGCAGCATCGCTACCACCAGGATCCATTTGGCGAGCTGGGGCAGCTCACCGTAGTTCTCGGAAGCCTCGCCGAGGGCAGGGCCCAGGTTGTTGAGCGACGAGGCCACCGTCGACCAGGCGGTGACCTGATCGACCCCGGTGGCCATTACGCCCACCAGCATCAGGAAGAACAGCATCAGGTAGGCCGAGAAGAAGCCCCACACCGCCTGGGCGATGCCGTCGGGTACGCTTACCTTGCCCACTTTCACTGCGATCACCGCGCTGGGGTGGATCAGCCGCATTACCTCGCGCATGCCCTGCTTCAGGATCAGGATGATACGGATCACCTTCATGCCGCCGCCGGTGGAGCCGGAACAGCCGCCGACGAAGGCGGCCATGAACAGCAGGAAGGGCAGCGCCCCCGGCCAGGCCGAGAAGTCGGCCACGCCGAAGCCGGCGGTGGTGGCGATGGAGACGACCTGGAACAGCCCATGGCGCAAGCCGCGCTCGGTGTCGTAGGTGCCGGTCAGCCATAGCGAGACGATGGCGATGACGCTCAATCCGGCGAGGAATATCAACAGGAAGCGCGCCTCGGGGTCGTGCAGGTAGTGACTGAGTTGCCGGCCGCGCCAGGCCAGGAAGTGCAGGCTGAAGCTCATCGCCGAAATGACCAGGAAGAACACGCAGATCAGCTCGATCAGGGCGCTGTCGAAGTGGCCGATACTGGCGTCATAGGTAGAGAATCCGCCGATGGCCACGGTGGAGAAACTGTGGCCCAGCGCGTCGAACCAGTTCATGCCAGCGGCCAGGTAGGCCAGGAAACAGGTCAGTGTCAGTGCCGCGTAGATGTACCAAAGGGCCTTGGCCGTCTCGGTGATGCGCGGGGTCAGCTTGGAGTCCTTCAGCGGCCCGGGGATCTCGGTGCGGTAGAGTGCCATGCCGCCGACCCCCAGCGTCGGCAGGATCGCCACGGCCAGTACCACGATCCCCATGCCGCCGAGCCACTGCAGTTGCTGGCGGTAGTAGAGCACCGATTCGGGCAGGAACTCGATGCCGGTGATCACGGTAGCACCGGTGGTGGTCAGCCCCGAGAACGACTCGAATACCGCATCGGTGGGGGCGAGGGCCGCGTCGCCGGTGAGCATGAAGGGTAGCGAACCGAACAGCCCGAGTACGCTCCAGAACAGTGCGGCAATCAGGAAGCCGTCGCGAACGCGCAGCTCCTTGCGCGCATTGCGGTTGGGCAGGTACATCATCAAGCCGGTCATCACGGTGATGGCGATGGCGATGCTGAAGGCATCCCACTGGCCGTCGCCGAACAGCAGCGAGACCAGGATCGGCGGCATCATGGTCAGGCTGAACATCATCAGCAACAGGCCGAGGATGCGCAGGATCACTCGCAGGCTCATCGGGCGGCGTTCCCTGCGTCGCGGATTGTCACTGGGCCAGCCATCAGAAGAACGTCAGCCCGACCTGGAACAGCCGCTCGACGTCGCGGATGCGGCGCTTGTCGATCACGAACAGGATCAGGTGATCGCCCGACTCCACCACCACGTCGTCGT
>NZ_JBRBAI010000011.1:0-160914 GCF_052806135.1 Billgrantia sp. Q4P2 | reverse complement strand
GCTGGTGATGGTCGACGACGAGCGCCTGCCGCTGGCCCCCGGTGAGGTGCCGGAGGAGAAGTGGGTGCGCTTCCGCACCCTGGGCTGCTACCCGCTGACCGGCGCGGTGGAGTCCAAGGCCGACACGCTGCCCGAGATCATCCAGGAGATGCTGCTGACCCGCACCAGCGAACGCAGCGGCCGGGCCATCGACCACGACCAGGCGGGCTCGATGGAGAAGAAGAAGCGCGAGGGGTACTTCTGATGGCACACCAGTCGACATTGATTGCAGACAACATCGAGCAGTACCTGCACGAGCACGAGAACAAGGACCTGCTGCGCTTCATCACCTGCGGCAGCGTCGATGACGGCAAGTCGACCCTGATCGGCCGGCTGCTGCACGACTCCAAGATGATCTTCGACGATCACCTGGCGGCGATCACGCGCGACTCCAAGAAGAGCGGCACCACCGGCGAGGCGGTGGACCTGGCGCTGCTGGTCGACGGCCTGCAGTCGGAGCGCGAGCAGGGCATCACCATCGATGTGGCGTACCGCTTCTTCTCCACCGACAAGCGCAAGTTCATCATCGCCGACACCCCGGGGCACGAGCAGTACACCCGCAACATGGCCACCGGCGCTTCCACCGCCAACCTGGCGATCATCCTGATCGACGCCCGCTACGGCGTGCAGACCCAGACCCGGCGCCACAGCTTCATCGCCGACCTGCTCGGCATCAAGCACCTGGTCATCGCGGTGAACAAGATGGACCTGGTGGACTTCTCCCAGGCTCGCTTCGACGAGATCGTCGCCGACTATCGTCGCTTCTCCGAGCAGCTCTCGGTCGATGACCTTCACTTCGTACCGATGTCGGCGCTGGAAGGCGACAACGTGGTCAATCGCAGCGACCGCACGCCCTGGTATCGCCATGAAGGCGAAGCGGGGCCGGCCTTGCTGGAACTGTTGGAAACGGTGGAAATCGACCGCGATCGCAACCTCACCGACCTGCGCTTTCCGGTGCAGTACGTCAACCGGCCCAACCTCGACTTCCGCGGCTATGCCGGCACGCTGGAAGCCGGTGTGCTGCGTCCTGGTCTTACCGTCAAGGCGCTGCCCTCGGGCAAGACCAGCCGGGTCGAGCGAGTGGTCACCTATGACGGCGACCTGGAAGCGGCATGGCCGGGCCAGGCGGTCACCGTGACCCTCGAGGACGAGATCGATATCTCCCGCGGTGACTGGATCGTCGCCGAGGATGCCGACATCGCCCTGACCAATGCCTTCGATGCGGACATCGTGTGGATGCACGAGCAGCCGCTGGCACCGGGCCGGCAGTACGACATCCGCCTGGCCGGACGTTCGGTAGCGGGGCAGGTAAGCGACATTCGCTATCAGATCGACGTCAATACCCTGGAGCGGCACGAGGCCGAACGCCTCGAACTCAACGCCATCGCCCGCTGCCGGGTCGAGCTGACCGCCGAGGTGCCGCTCGATGCCTATGACCAGAGCCCCGGTACCGGCAGCTTCATCGTCATCGACCGGCTCTCCAACGTCACTGTGGGCGCGGGAATGGTGCGTAGCGTTGCCGAGACGGCAGAGCGAGCGCATCGTGAGGTCGATTGGGCCGCCTTCGAGCTGGAACTCAATGCCCTGATCCGTCGCCACTTCCCGCACTGGGAGGCCAAGGACATACGCGACCTGCTGCGCTGAGATAAGCCAAGCGAACCATGAGCGGTTGATCTTGCGGCAGCATCCTCCACACTAGAGACAGGGCTCGGCGCTTGCCGGGCCCTGTCGAGTGTCAGGGAGGAGACCATGCTGCATTGCCAGGGTTGGCTGATAGCGCACTGTTCAGGAGCATCCCCGCAAGGCAACGCAGGTCAGGTGAAGAAATGACGGGTTTCGTCAGGCGCCTGTTGCGTATCGCCGCCCGTCCGATGAGGCGCGACCGGGGCCGGGGTGGCTACGTGGTGCACCCTTACCGCGGCTATGGCTCCCGGCATGAAGTCTTCCTGAAGGGACGGGTGTTTCGCCAGGCCGCTCTAGGCGACTACATTCCCCGTTACGGCATGCTACGCGATGTTGCCGATGTGATCCGGCGCATCTTTCGTCATGGCCTGCCGCGAGTCGTTGTCGAGGTGAGCCTGGGCGACAACGTCACCACCGTTACCACCGACCGCGACGGCTACTTCGACGTTCACCTGCCACTCGACCATCCCTTGCCGTCGGATACCGCCTGGCATCACGCTCAACTGCACGTGGTGCTACCTGGCGTGGAGCCGGTGCAGTCGTTTACCGAGATATACATTCCACCCGCCGAGGCCGACCTGCTGGTGATCAGCGACATCGACGATACGGTGATGTACACCGGCGTGGCCAACAAGTTGCGCATGTTGCTTCGCCTGTTCGCCAAGCAGGCCCATCAGCGCATGGCATTTCCCGGGGTGGCGGCGCTCTACCAGGCGTTGCATGTCGGCAGCAGCGGCAAGGCCCGGCGCCCCATCCTCTATGTCTCGCGCGGCCCCTGGAGCATCTACGAGATGCTCGAGAAGTTCTTCCAGCTCAATCGCATACCCGTGGGCCCGATCCTGTTCCTGCGCGAGTGGGGCATCTCCTGGCGCAAGCCTTGGCCGCGTCGCGCCGAGGATCACAAGTACGAGCTGATCCAGCACCTGTTGTCGATGCGTGATGAGCTGCCCTGCGTACTGATCGGTGACAGCGGCCAGCACGATCCCGAGGTCTACGCGCGCATCGTGCACGAGTATCCCGAGCGTATTCGAGCAGTGTATATCCGCCGGGTCGAGCGCAAGCCCGAGCGTGAGCGTGCCATCGATATGCTGCGCGACGAGATTCGCCACACCGGCTGCGACCTGGTGCTGGCCGACGATAGCCTGGCCATGGCGGAGCATGCCTTTGCTCAAGGCCTGATTGCCGAAGAGGGGGTGGAGAAGGTGCGCCGTGAGTCGGACCGATAGGTCGATTTGGCGTCGGCTCCGCCGCCTGATGAAGGCATGGATAGGGTTGCGGCATCGTTAACCTGTGTGTCGATTTCTTGCGTTTTTCGATTTTACTCTGCGCCTGACGCAAGGGGCTTCGTCGTTGAAGCCTGCGCCTGATCTACACAGAGGTACTCAGCATGACCACAATCGTATGGGACGGAACGACGCTCGCGACGGATTCGCTGATCAGTGTCAATGGCTCGACCTACAACCATGCGCAGAAGCTGTTCCAGCTCGACAACGGCGAATGGGTCGCCTTCGCCGGCGAGCAGCAGGAGTGGTGGGAGGTCATGGAGTGGTTCAACGCAGGTGCTCCGCGCAACGACAAGCCGCACGTGACGCGGGTCGAGATGATCATTGCCGGCCCCGATGGCGTCTACGAAATGTTCAACAAGCTGGTACGCATCCCGGTCAAGGGCCCCGTTGCCTACGGCACCGGCTGGAAGTGGGCCCTGGCGGCCATCGATCACGGCAAGAGCGCCGTCGAGGCGGTGGAGTATGCCAAGACCCGCGATCACGATAGCGGGGGTGAGGTGCAGTCCGTCACGCCAGCGACCAGGGCCGGCGTGCCCTTCGAGGCGCTGATGCGAGATGCCGAGGCGATGCCTGCAACCACCTGAATGTTGCACTGCATAACGCAGCCCCGGCCACCTGGTCGGGGCTGTGGCGTTTGGGGCCCGGGTACAGGCGACGCATGAACGCGAAAAGGTTAGGCTTGGTCCAAATTCAAGACGCTGAAACGAGACCCGAAACGCCATGATCGTGCTGCTGATTGCCTTTCTGCTGGCCATCTTCCTGCTGCCCAACGCTTGGGCCAAATGGGTGCTGGCGCGCCATTCCCGCGGTCGTGACGACTATCCGGGTACCGGCGCCGAACTGGCCGACCATCTGTTGCGCCGCCTGGGCATCGAAGGCGTTCAGGTGGAGATGACGGAGCAGGGCGATCACTACGACCCGGAGGCGCGACGGGTGCGGCTCTCCCGCGAGCACTACGAGGGGCGTTCGCTTACCGCAGTGACCGTGGCCGCCCATGAGGTCGGCCATGCCATTCAGCACCATGAAGGCTATGCACCGCTGACCGCCCGGGCGCGCATGGTCGGCGTGGCGCAGCGGGCCGAGAAGCTCGGTGCCCTGCTGATGATGGCCGCCCCCTTCCTGTTCATCCTGACCCGGCTGCCCGGAGGGCTGGCCATCGTCATCGCAGCGGCGGTGATCAGCTTCGGCACGGCAGCGCTGGTGCACCTGGTGACCCTGCCGGTGGAGTTCGATGCCAGCTTCAATCGCGCCCTGCCGCTGCTCAGGGAGTACGTACCGCCCTACGACATGCCCGGCGCCCGCCACGTGCTCACCGCCTGCGCCTTCACCTACGTGGCGGCGTCGCTGGCGAGCATTCTCAACTTAGGGCGGTGGTTGGTGATATTGAGAAGATAACCTTCTCCTTGAGCGTAAGCGGGAGCGCTTCCTAAAGTTCTGGGTGTAGTCACAGGCCTTCATGGAGGAGGTGCGATATGACGACTCCCCGGGATTACATCCGCGACAATGCCAAGTCGCTCGCCGGTTGCAGCAGCGATTACGACGACCTGCTGGAGCAGGTGGGTGAGCGCCCGCTGGTACTGCTCGGCGAGGCCTCCCACGGCACGGCCGAGTTCTACCGCATGCGTGCCGAGATCACCCGGCGCCTGATTCGCGAGAAGGGCTTCGAGGCGGTAATCGTCGAGGCCGACTGGCCCGATGCGCTGCGGCTCAACCGCTACGTTCGCGGCGAAGGTGACGACACACTCAAGACCGCCTTCGACGACTTCCAGCGCTTTCCGCAGTGGATGTGGCGCAACACCGAGGTGCGCGACTTCATCGGCTGGCTCGAGGAGCACAACGCCGGCAAGGAAGCCAACGAGCAGGTGGGTTTTCACGGCTTGGACATCTACAGCCTGCACCGCTCGGCGGAAGCGGTGATCGAGTATCTCGAAGGCATCGACCCGGAGCAGGCGGGAATCGCCCGCGAGGGCTATGGTTGCCTCGACCATGGCGGTGACCCGGTCCGCTATGGGCACGATGCCGCCTTCGGTCTCAGCCGCATCTGCGAGGATGCCACCGTGCGCCTGCTCGCCGACCTGCTCGAGAAGTCGGCCGGCTACCTGCGCGAGGATGGCCCGCACTCGCGGGACGAGCAGTTCTTCGCCGAGCAGAATGCCCGCGTAGTGGTCAATGCGGAGCACTATTACCGCGCCATGTTCGGTTCACGAGTGGACACCTGGAACCTGCGCGACGGGCACATGACCGATACCATCGTCGAGCTGCGCGGGCACCTGCGCCGCCAGGGTGGGCAGGGCAAGCTGGTGGTATGGGCGCACAACTCGCACCTGGGCGATGCCTCGTTCACCGACATGGGCTGGCACCGTGGCCAGCACAATGTCGGCCAACTGGTTCGCCATCGCTTCGGTGAGGAACAAACACTGCTGGTGGGCTTCACCACCCATACCGGCTTCGTCTCCGCGGCCCATGACTGGAGTGGCCCGGTGGAGCATCGCCGGGTGCGGCCTTCCATGGACGGCAGCGTCGAAAGACTGTTCCACGACAGCGGCATCGGTGACTTCTACCTGCCCCTCGGCGAGCGTGCGGCCCCCCTGAAGGAGCCGCTGTGGGAGCGTGCCATCGGCGTGATCTACCGCCCCGAGTCGGAGCGAATCAGCCACTACTTCAAGGCTTCCGTGGCCCAGCAGTTCGATGCCGTCTTTCACCTCGACGAGACCCGTGCCGTGGAGCCGTTCGACAAGGGTGAGCTGTGGCGGCCCGAAGAAGTGCCGGATACCTATCCCTTCGGTGTCTAACGCCAGGGCGGGAACCGGCCGGTCCTCAAAACTCCGATACCTTGCCCCAGGCGCCCTTGTTCAGACGAGCCAGACGGTACTGGTGATGATCGACAAAGGGTGTCTTGCCCGTCACCATTTCGGCGATGAGGCGCCCGGCGCCCGGGCCGATACCGAATCCGTGACCGGAAAAGCCGGCTGCCAGTACGAAACCGGGCAGGTTTGCCGCCTCGTCAATGACCGGGACGCCGTCGGGCGTGCTGTCGATGTAGCCTGCCCAGCCCGCCTGAACGGGCACGCTGCCCAGGGCGGGCAACAGGCGGCGTGCACGGGCCAGGGTCTCTCTCAGGATCCGTTCCGATGGGCGCGGATCGAGAATACGGATACGCTCCATTGGGGTGGGGCGATCGAGCGCCCACTTCCTGCGCGTCTCGTGTCCGGACAGCCAGCCCTGCAGGTCGCCGAGGGAGAGCTGCTGCCAGCGCTTGGCGAACATCGGCAGGAAATGCGATGAAAAACGAAGCTGCTGCGGGGTCGGGTCCAGGCAGGCGCGCCCCGAGGTGGCAAGCGTATAGCCGCCATCTCCCCGCCGGGTGACGGATACCTCTGCCGTGTGCAGCGCATCGGGCAGGCCTTTGGCGCCTGGCATGACCGAGAGAATCGAGGAGCGCACCGAGGCCTGCGGAAAGCGGATACCGAGCTGACGACAGAAGGAGGATGCCCAGGCGCCACCGGCCATCACGACTTGCGTGGTCTTGATCACGCCCTTCTCGGTGATCACCCCCGACACCCGCCCGGCCTCGGTTTCGATGCCGCGTGCCGCGCAGTACTGATGAATCGATCCGCCATGCTTGATGACGCCCTTGGCAATCAGCGGCGCTGCCCGCGCCGGATCGGCAATACCGTCTGTCGGCGAAAATACGCCTCCCAGCCAGGACTTGCCGGTCGCTGTGCCGCGTTCGGTGGCTTCGGCGGCGCTCAGCATGTGGGTCGTGACCCCCTGGGTAATCGCGAAGTCGCGCCATCTGGCCCAGCCATCCAGCTCGGCCTGGTCATCCGACAGGTAGAACAGCCCGCAGCGGCGAAAACCGAGGTCCTCACCGAGCTCGGCGGTGATCTCTTCCCAAAGCTCGAGGCTCTTGGTCGACAATGGCAGCTCGCGCGCGTCACGGTTCTGCTGTCGGCACCAGCCCCAGTTGCGGCTGGACTGCTCGGCGCCGATGCGGCCCTTTTCGATCAGCGCCACGCTCAGGCCCTGGCGAGCCAGGTAATAGGCGGCACATGCGCCGATGATGCCGCCGCCGATGATGACGGCATCGGCGCGTTGCGGCAGGTCCGGCGTGGATGGAATCGTTAGCAATGGAGCCGGCATGGGCTTCTCCTGGCCTGACTACGAGTTTTTTATACCGCTTCGGCCTGCGCATTTCAGGCGAGGTTGCCCTGGCACAGGTATTTGGTCGCCATGTAGTCGTCGAGGCCGTAGCGTGAGCCTTCGCGACCGTAGCCCGACTCCTTGATGCCGCCAAAGGGCGCCGACTCGGCAGCGAGCGCACCTTCATTGATACCGACGAGGCCGGTTTGCAGACGCTCGGCGAGGCGCCAGATGCGTTCCACATCGCGGGAGAAGAAATAGGCGGCCAGGCCGTAGGGCGTATCGTTGGCCGCCGTCACCACCTCTTCTTCATCGGCGAAGCGGAACAAGGGCACCACCGGGCCGAAGGTTTCGTCCTGGGCCAGCTCCATGTCGTGGCTGGCGTCGCCGAGCACGGTGGGAGCGTAGTAGTTGGGTCCGCTGGTGACGCCGCCGCTCAGGCGCTGCCCCCCGGTGAGCAGCGTGGCGCCTCGGGCCAGGGCATCCTGCACGTGACGTTCGATCTTGTCGACGGCGCGGCCGTTGATCATCGGGCCGATCTGACTTTCTTCGCGGTCGCCGGGGCCGACGCGCAGCGACTGGACACGGGCCACCAGCTTGTCGGCGAAGGCCTCATAGACCGACGCCTGGACGTAGACCCGATTCGGGCTGACGCAGGTCTGGCCGCCATTGCGGAACTTGGCGGCCATCAGGCCCTCGACCGCGGCATCGAGATCGGCATCCTCGAACACGATGAAGGGGGCGTTGCCACCGAGTTCGAGCGACAGGCGCTTGAGCGTGGCGGCCGAATCGCGGGCCAGCAGCTTGCCGACCGCCGTCGAGCCAGTGAAGGTGATCTTGCGCACCCGGGAATCGCTCAGCCAGGCACCCACGACATCGCCGACACGCTCGCGCGAGGAGGTGACGATGTTCAGCACGCCGGCGGGGAGCCCGGCTTCCTCCGCCAGCGCGACCAGTGCCAGCGCGGTCAGCGGCGTATCCTCGGCCGGCTTGGCGACCACGGTGCAGCCGGCGGCGAGGGCCGGTGCGATCTTGCGGGCGATCATCGCCAGCGGGAAGTTCCAGGGGGTGATCGCCGCCACCACGCCGACCGGTTCCTTGGTCACCAGCATTCTCTTGCTGCCCACCGGGGCGGGGATGATGTCGCCGTAGCTGCGCACCGCTTCCGCCGCGAACCAGTCCACGTAGGAGGCGCCGTACGCCACTTCGCCGCGCGCTTCCGCCAAGGGCTTGCCCTGCTCACGGGAGATCAGGCGGGCGAGATCCTCGGTATGTTTCACGATCAGGGCGTACCAGCGTTTGATGATCTGCGCACGCACCGCTGCCGGTTGCTGACGCCAGCTGTCGAATGCGCGGTGCGCTGCAACGGTGGCAGCCTGTGCATCGGTGGCAGTGCTGTCGGCGACGCTGGCAAGGGTCTCGCCGGTTGCCGGATCGCTGACGGTGTATTGGTCACCGGCGGCACCTGATTGCCATTGTCCGTCGATGAAGTTGTCGGAGCGTACAAGATCGAAACGATCGAGATGGAGGGCCATGGTTGCTGCCTCGTTGATGTAATGGGTGTCGAAGCCAGAGCAGCCAAAGGGCCTTGCCCCGAGACGTGCCGGCTGCTGCATGGACCCTATATTAGGCGCCCCGTCTCGGCGGAGGCTTTCGTAATGAGGTCCGGCAATCGCAGATTCGGGCGTTTTCTAGGGAGCTCACGGAAGCTTATGCCGTTAGGTTAATGAGGGGAGGTGACAGGGTAAGGAGGAGAGAGGCCAGTCGGGAGGGATCAGTCGTGATCGCTGATCAGTTTTTCAATTGGATAGTATTTTTTCACGACGGGCGACTTGATCACGATATAGCTGAAATACTTGTCGATACCGATATTCTGCTCGAGCAGATCCTCCATGACACTTTGGTAATGGACGACGTTGCGGGTAAGGAAGGTCAACTGGTAGTCGAATCCGCCACTCACCAGATGACATTCGAGAACTTCATCCACTTTGCGTATATAGGACTCGAAGCGTGCAAAGTCTTCGAGCCGATGGTCGGAGAGGGTGATCTGAGTGAAGACCCGCTGGACGCTGCCGAGCTTCTCGAGCTGTAAGTGGGCGCCATAGTCGATAATGTAACCGGCTTTTTCCAGGCGTTTGACACGAGTCAGGCAGGGACTGGGGGAGAGTCCAACGGCGTCTGCCAAAGCGACATTCGATATACGGCCGTTGCGCTGCAAATGACTCAGAATGCGTATGTCGAGGCGGTCCAGTTTGGGTGCGCCGATCATCCAGGGCTCCGGTGGGTTCGGTCTGTCGGTCCGGTAATGACAGAAAAATGCGACGCACCATTGCCTGCGTGCGTCGCATGCGACTGTCAGCGCAGGGCCTGGCGTACTTCGGGCTGGTCGAGCACCGCATTCAGGGTGCGTTCGAGGCGCTCGAACAGTAAGTCGAAGTCATTACTTGTATAGCAAAGTGCGGGGGCAAAGCCAAGAACGTTATCGGCGAAAGCCCGCAGGATGATGCCGTTGCCATAGGCGGCTTCGAAGAGACGATCGGCCAATTTCAATGAAGGATCGAAGCGCTCTTTGCTCTGCTTGTCGGCAACCAGTTCGAGGGCGCCAAGGAAGCCGCGACTGCGTGCATCGCCGACCAGGGGATGATCGAGCATGGAGCGCAGGCCTTCTTCGAACCGCGGTGCCAGGGCGATGCCGTTCTCCAGCAGGCCATCCTCATACAGGCGTAGCACCTCCAGGGCGACGGCGGCACTTACGGGATGGGCGGAGTAGGTATGGCCGTGTCCGATCGGGAATTCCGCCCCGCCGCCTTCGGCGATGCCCTGGTAGACGGCTTCGCTCATCATCACGGCACCCATGGGGGCATAGCCGGCGGTCAAGCCCTTGGCCAGGGTCATCAGGTCCGGTGTGACGCCTTCGGCCTCACAGGCGAACATCGGCCCCGTGCGACCGAAGCCGGTGATCACCTCGTCGACCACGAACAGAATGCCCAGCTCCTGGCAGCACTCCTGCATGGCCTTCAGCCAGCCCTTGGGCGGCACGATCACGCCGCCGGAGCCCTGAATGGGTTCGCAGAAGAAGGCCGCGACGCGGTCGGCGCCGAGTTCCCGTACCTTGTCACGCAGTGCCGCAACGGAGGTCTCGATGATGGTGGCGGGATCCGAACCGAGCGGGTTGCGGTAAGGATAGGGCGAGGGAATGCGATGCTGATTGGGCAGCGGCAGATCGAAGTTGCGATGGAACACCGGCAGGGCGGTCAGCCCCGCGCCCTGGGACGAGGATCCATGGTAGCCGCGCTCCAGGGTGACGAAATGCTTCTTCTCGCTTTTGCCCTGAGCGTTCCAGTAGTTGACGATGAAGCGGATCGCTGAATCCACCGCATCGGAGCCGCCCATGGTGAAATAGACGCGCTGCAGCGATGCCGGGGTCAATTCCACCAATTTGGCGGCCAGCCGGATGGCCGGTTCGGAGCCGAAATGGAAGTAGCCGGTAGCGTAGGGCAGCCGGCGCATCTGCTCCTCGGCGGCACGCACGATGCTCTCATGGCCGTAGCCGGTGTTGACGCACCAGAGGCCGGAGAAGGCATCGAGGAGCTCGCGACCGCTGCTGTCCTGCAGGTAGGCACCGCGGCCCGCCGTGAGTACCGTGACGCCGCGCTGTTCATGAGAGCGGTAGTTGACGACCGGATGGACGAGGTGATCGCGGTCCAGTGTGACGAGATTATCTGTGTGCATGGGTCTGTCCGCCGAATATCAAATGAACGTTGGGCCTGGTGCGAGCCGCGCCGTTCCGGCGCGGGTGTCGGCCTGCCAGTTATCCTCGGCGGTTGACACGATGCACCCAGGACCATGATAGTCACCCGGCCGCAACGTTTTATTGCGACTATTCGCTTCGCCAGAACCGATAGTTTCGTAATCGTCACTGTTTCGGAAGATACTGTCGGCACCGTTCTATCGCGGCCATTGAGCCGTTGCCACCCGTTGCTTCATGCGCTCCGCGCGGCGGCATACGCGCCGAACGGTCGAGTCCCTCGTTGCTGCGGCACGTCATACCCAACTTGGCTTTCCGGTTGCGATCACAGTCAGTGGATATCCGCGTTGATCGAGCGGCCGGCGCAAGACGACCCGGCTGGAGAATTTCTCGATGCCGATGTCGTCTTCCAACAGCCGCTCCATGAGCGCCTGGAAATGGGCGATGTCCGGCGCCACGATTTTCAGGAGGTAATCGTAGCCGCCGCTGACGTTGTAGCATTCGACGATCTCGTCGTACTTGCCGGCCCCGGTTTCGAACTTGCGGAAGTCGTGCGGCCGATGGTTGCTGATGGTCACCTCGGAGAACACGATGACGTGGCTGCCCAACTTCTCCAGCGCGACGTCCGCGCCGTAGCCCCGGATGACACCGATCTCCTGCAGTCGCTTGGTACGGGCGAGGCATGGGCTCTCACTGAGGCCGACGGCCGCGGACAGGTCGACATTCGAGCAGCGTCCCTCGCGCTGAAGATGCACGAGAATCTTCATGTCGAACTGATCGAGGGAGGCTGCAGATCGCATGGTCGATTACCTTCGAGGCCGGCGCTGGTTACTGTGCTTGTGCCGCGAAGCCCAGCGCTTCGTCGAGCACTTCGATCACCATCCGGGCCTGTTCCGCTGACAGCACCAACGGCGGTCGAATCTTGAGCACATTGTGGCCCATCGCGCAGGCGCTCAACAGCACGCCCTTGTCGCGCATGCGATTGACGACCCGGGTGGTGAGTTCACGGTCGGGTGCGCGCGTCGTACGGTCCGAGACGAGTTCTACACCGACGAACATGCCTACACCGCGCACGTCACCGATGGCCTCGTGCCGGTTAGCAAGTTCCGCGATACCGTCGCGCAGGAGCTTCCCGACCCTGGCGGCATGCTGTATCAGGCCTTCCTTTTCGATCGTATCCAGCACCGCCAGTGCTGCCGCGCAGGATACGGTATTACCGGCGAAGGTGTTGAAGTACCTGGAGTGCTTGCCGAATTCCGCCAGCGTGTCAGCGGTGGCTAGCAGTCCCGCGATAGGTTGTCCATTACCCATCGGCTTGCCCATGGTGACGATGTCCGGGATGACGCCGTGACGCTGAAAGCCCCACATATGCTCGCCGGTCCGCCCGAAGCCGGGCTGGATCTCGTCGGCGATGAACAGGCCGCCGGCCCGCTTGATCGCCTCGACCGCGCCCTTCAGGAAGCCCGCTGGCTCAGGGAGGATTCCGTCGCTGGTGAACAGGGAATCGACGATCAGTGCCGCCGGCTTGATACCGTGGCGCTGCAAATCGGCAATTGCTGCCTCGACATCGCGGGTAAAGCGTTCGGAGAGGTCGGCACCCTCGGCATGATAGAGACGCGGTGCCGGGACCAGGCGAACGTGGGCGCCGAGGTCGACCGTCACGCCGAGCGACGGCGAGAATTTCGACACGGCATCGGTGAAGCCGTGATAGGCGGTGTCGGTCACGATGATACCGGTGCCGCCGGTGCGGACCTGGGCGATGCGATAGGCGACGTCGTTTGCCTCGCTGCCCGTGCAGGTCAGCATCAGATGGGCAAGCTCGGTCTCGGGCACGGTGGCGAGCAGGCGTTCGGCCAGTTCGAGAATCGTGTCGTGCAGATAGCGGGTGTTGGTCGCGAGAACCTTCACCTGATTGCAGATCGCCTCGGTCACCGCCGGGTGGCAGTGTCCGAGCGAGGCGACGTTGTTGTAGATGTCGAGGTAGCGGCGGCCATCCGGATCGATCAGCCACACGCCGTCGCCGCGCACGATATGCAGCGGATGTTCGTACATCAGCCGATAGGCCGGTCCGAGCAAGGCGTCGCGCCGCTCGATCATCGCCGCGGTGACGGGGCCCACGTCGACGCGCCCGGGGATATAGGCGTTGACCATGTTGAGGTCGGTGGTGCTTTTCATCGGCTTTCTCCTTTTCGCACTTCGGTCAGCAAGCGGTCGCGCGCTTCATCACGGGAAAGATCGTTCATCATGGCCAGCGCCGCCCAGGACGCAGGATTGTGGCGCATGATGTAGTCGCGGTTCTCGGGGTAGCGCTTGGCACGCCATTCCGAAATCAATACGGTGATGAGGTGGCGTGTCGCCATGAGATCGGCGACGATCTCCTGCTCGTTTTCGGTAAGCGGCAGTGTCGCGTGATAGGCCCCGACGAACTGAGCCGCTCCCTCGAACGGGTCGGCATTGCCCTTGGTGTGAAAGGCTGCCGCCGTCGCGACCTCGCCGACCAGCGGTGCATGCAGCATGTCGCCGAAGTCGATGATCCCCACGATGCGCTCATGATCGTCGGGAGCCACCAGCACGTTGTAGAGGTGAAAATCGTTGTGAATGACCTGCGCCCGCACCGAGGCAAGGCGGGGCAGCACATGGTCGGTGAAGCGCGTCATGAACGACTCGGCGAGCGCACGACGCGGGGCGTCCACGATGGCATTGAACTTGTCGGCCAGCCGGTGCGCGGTGGAGACGTTCCACAGTAGGTCATGCGTTGCCCCAGGGTGCGAGAAATCGCGCAGCGCGAGGTTCAATTCGGCGAGCACCGTGCCCATGGCCCGGCGCTGCGTGGCGGTCCGAGGCGTCTCGCGGATCTGAACGCCGTCGAGATAGGTCAGCATCCGCACGATGGTCTCGACCCCGTCGGGCAAGGTCACCGTATCGCGCGTTTGTCCGCCAAGCGTTCGCACCACGCGGGGCACCGGCTGGTCTGGCGATACACGGGCGATGTGGTCGAGTGCTGCGATCTGGAAATCGACGACCGACACCGGCTCGGACGGATTGCTGATCTTGACGACGTAACGGCTGCCGTCCGCGGTCTCTATACGACAATTCTGGTCGCGTTCGCCCACCAGTGACTTGATGCTGCCACGGATACCGTAGAGACGACTGACCAGGTCCTCCACCTCATCCGGGGCAAGACTGGGCACCGCCGTGCTCAACGCCGCTGCCGCAATCGCATGATTCTCTGCCATTAAGCGCCTCGTGCCGTCATGGTGGTCTGGGGCAGATACTCGGGCCCAAGCAAACCGGAAAGTTGGGAAATGTCGGTACAAGTTTATGGCGGTCAGTACTACGGCGATGCTTAATTGTCGCAAGATTCGAGCAGTTTCCTTTTCGATCTGGAGCAGGCGTGGCATTTCCTGCGGAGTGCGTCGAGACCGGGTTTTATTGGGCTTATTCGTCCTATTTCCTGAGATTCGAAAAGGGACGGTCAACTGACTAGTAGCCTCGTGTCCTATCCACCAACCCGACCAGCGGCAACCCTTCCCGGTGCCGGCGCAGGTTGTCGAGGACAGCCTCGGCGGAGGTATCCGGCTGCGTCATGCTGGCGATATGGGGCGTCAACATGATGTGTGGGTGATGCCAAAAAGGATGGCCAACCGGCAGCGGCTCTACATTGCATACGTCGAGAATCGCCGCCGAGAGGTGGTGGCTATCCAGGGCATCCAGCAGGTCGGCTTCGACCAGGTGATCGCCGCGTCCCAGGTTGATCAATACGGCCCCTGGCGGCAGCTGCCGGAACAGTTCCCGCGACAGGATGCCACGCGTCTCGTCGGTCAACGGCAGCAGGCAGACCAGGATCTCGGTGCGCGCGAGGAAGTCTGCCAACCCCTGCTCGCCGGCGAAGCATTCGATGCCGGGTAAACTGCGCTCCGAGCGACTCCAACCGGCGCATTGGAAACCGAAGTCGCGCAGCTTCTCGAGCACAGCTTTGCCCAGAACTCCCATGCCGAGCACCCCGACGCGGCGCGTGTTCGCCGTGTGTACCGGCATCGGCTTCCATATCTCCTCGCGCTGCTGGCTGGCATAGGCGAGCCAGTCACGGTGGGCAGCCAGCACGGCAAGCGTGGCATATTCGACCATGCCCGCGACCAGGCCGCTCTCTATCATCCTTACGACCGGAATGTGCTCCGGTATTCGAGACAGGTCGAACTGGTCGACACCGGCTCCCACCGAAAACACCAGTTCCAGATTGGGGAAGGTCTGCGCGATGTCCTCGGGTGGTTGCCAGGCCGCGAGATAGCGCACCTGCTGGGGGTCACCGATGTGTGGCCATATATGAAAGTCGATGTCTGGCTCACGTTCGGCGAACAGCTCGGCCCAACGTGCGCCGCGAACCGGTTCGGACTTGTAGAGAAAACTCATGGTGAGGTCTTCCTTCAACGGGTCTATTCGGAGGTGATGAGAGATCACTCTACAACAACGAACGCCCAAGACTAGGACAATCTTGCCTGCGGTTCTTATGCAATCTAGTTCATAAGCTAAGCCAATATTGGCGGCATGATGTGCCGTTAAGTGGAGAAAATCCCGTGGAACATATAATAAATCGCGCTGAAAACAGGGCAGTCGTTCAAGGGGCGGGTGCTGTAATGATTTGGAACTTGGGATGTTCCCGAGGATAGGTGGAGTTGCGACGAGGCAGCTCGAGATTCCCGGGAGCCAAGTAGGGCGAAACGATAGTCGTCAATGACAATGGTGCAATGACAGTAGACACTGGAGGCATGAGATGCAAAACAACAAACTGCCCTTTTCTCAGGCTGCTTCGGACCTGATTCGCACAGCCGGCCAGGGCATCTCGCGACGCGATGTGCTGAGGGGCATGGCGGCCGGTACCGTGCTGGCCGCCACCGCCGGCGGCTTGATGACCGGTGCGCCGTCCGCCTTCGCCCAAACGCCCCAGCGCGGCGGACGCATCAAGGTGGCGAGCGCGACCAGCTCGACCGCTGATACGCTGGACCCGGCCAAGGGCGGGAACTACACCGACTATTGTCGGCACTTCATGTTCTACAACGGCCTGACGACGCTGGACGCGACGCTGGTGCCGCAGATGTCACTGGCGGAGTCGTTCGACACCGACGACGCCCAGTCGTGGGTCGTCAAGCTGCGCCGGGACGTCGTCTTCCATGACGGCCAGCCGTTCACCGCGGCCGACGTGGTCTACTCGCTGAATCGCCACAAGGATCCTGAAACCGCCTCCAAGGCCCTCAGCGTCGCCCAGCAGATCGAGGAGGTCAGGGCCGCCGGGCCGCATGAAGTGCATATCCGGCTGGTCAGCCCCAACGCCGACCTGCCGGCGATCCTTGCCACCTCCCACTTCCTCATCGTGCGCGACGGCACCACGGACTTCAGCCTCGCCAACGGTACCGGGCCCTTCGAATGCGCGGAGTTCCAGCCGGGCGTGCGCTCGATCGGGGTGCGCAACGACAGCTACTGGAAGCCGGGCCAGCCGTATCTCAACGAGATCGAGTTCTTCTCGATCCCGGATGAGGCCGCGCGCATCAATGCCCTGCTTGCCGGCGATGTCGATCTCATCAACCCGGTCAATCCGCGCTCGATCCCGCGCGTGCTGGACAGTGCCAATGCCTCGATAATGGAAACCCCGACCGGAGGCTTCACCAACCTGGTGATGCGTGACGCCCTGGGGCCGGTTCAGAACCCGGACTTCGTGCTGGCGATGAAGTACCTGCTCGATCGCGAGCAGATCCAGCGGCTCGCCTTCGGCGGCTTCGGCGTGCTTGCCAACGACCAGCCGATCGCGCCCAACCACCGCTACTACTTCAACGAGCTGCCGCAGCGCGCGTACGACCCGGACCGGGCGAAGTATCACCTGGAGCGCTCCGGCATGGCGGGGAAGACGATTCCCCTGGTGGCCTCCGAAGCCGCCACCGGCTCGGTGGACATCGCCCAACTGCTGCAGCTTTCGGCGCAGCAGATCGGGCTCGGGCTCGAGCTTCGGCGGGTGCCGTCGGACGGCTACTGGTCCAACCACTGGATGAAGCATCCGCTGGGCTTCGGCGCCATCAGTGCCCGGCCGACCGCCGACCTGATGTTCAGCCTGTTCTATCACTCCGACGCCGCCACGAACGAATCGGGCTGGAGCAACGCCCAGTTCGACCAGCTGCTGCTGGCGGCGCGCGGCGAGACCGACGAAGCCAAGCGCCGGCAGATGTATGCCGACATGCAGGTGCTGGTGCACGAGCAGTGCGGCATCGGCATCCCAATGTTCAGGAGCAGCATCGATGGCCACAACGCCAAGCTGAGAGGGCTCAGTCCTCACCCGATGGGTGGCCTGATGGGCTACATGTTCGCCGAACACGTCTGGCTGGAAGCCTGAGGAGCGGGATGCCTGAGGGGTAGTGCATCCCGGTGAAACGCGGAACGTGAGAAGTGAGAAAGGAGAAGGGAGCGGCCACACTGGCCGCTCCCTTCTTATTTGCTGGTTTTATTACTAGAGCGCAGCTTATGCCGGGCGGTAAATGGCGTAGACCTTCTTCACATCCTCGCGGCTTTCCCAGCTCCATACGGCCCCTTTCTCGACCAGGCAGATGTCGCCCTTGGTGTAGGTGCGAGAGGCGCCGCTCTGCTCCACGACCGTGACGGCCCCCGCCAGCAGGTGCATCAGTTCGTACTGCCGCGATTCCATGGCGCGACGGTGATAGGGAGTCGAATCCCAGGTGCCGCACATGAATTCCTCGTCGACGGAGCGGTAGTCGGTATGGTTGCGGCAAGCGGGTGTCGGGCCGATCAGCAGCTCCACCAAGGGAGTGCCGGAGGGCTCCAGCGCAGCCGATTCGTCGATGGCGATCAGGTTTCCCTCGCCGGCACTTTCACCCAGGTAGCGCATGTAGAGGAGGGTGGTGGGTTCCAGGCAGTGCCAGTGGAAACCGGCACCGGCACTCAGCACCGCGCTGGCACTGTCGGTCAGCTCGAGCGTCTGGCCCTGCTGGTTCAGCGTCAGGCTGCCATCGCAAAGAATGATGAACTCGTCGGCAGGCAGCTCGGCCACGCTGCCCGTGCCCGCTTCCAGCCGGATGGCGCCGATTTCGACCGGACCGGGGGGGATTGCCAGGGGGTAGCGGTTCGCCAGGAAGGCATCCGTTTGGCCATCGGCTTGGCTGGCCGCGGCGGCAACGACTTCCCTGGCGAACTGGCGCAGGTCGATGATGGAAGGGTGGGCTGGCCGGCTGGAAACCTGGTGCGGGTCGAGAGAGTGAAGCATGAGAACCTCGGATCGATTATTGGTGGAAGAAGTCATCAGGGAAGCATGTCTTTCATGCGGTAATAGGCTCCTACGATGGGCAGGAACCAGGGCTTGCCCGTATGCATCGGGACCGCTCGCCAGGCCAGGCCCTCGAGCGGATTGGTCCCCTTGCGGCCCATGGCGATATCGGCGAGCACGCTGCCGATCAGGGTCGAGACCTGCGCGCCATGCCCCGAATAGCCCATGCCGTAGATCACCCCATCGGCGGTGCCGGCGCGCGGGTAGCGATCCTGAGTGCAGCCGACGAGACCGCCCCAGCAGTAGTCGACCTCGACGTCGGCAAGCTGCGGAAACACCTCGATCAACTGCTTGCGCAGCAGTTGACCGGAGCTGACGTCCGTTTTCTGATTCGACGCCGACGAGAAGCGGGCCCGGCCGCCGAACAGCACCCGGTTGTCCGGGGTGAGGCGGAAGTAGTTGGCGATGTTGAGCGAGTTCGTATAGTTCCGGTTGCCCGGCATGGTCGCCGCCACCTCTTCCGCGTTGAGCGGGCGCGTCACGACGATGAAGGAAGCGACCGGCATCATCCGCCGACGAAAATAGCCGAAGGTCTCGGTCGTGTAGGCGTCGGTCGCCAGAATGACCTGCCGGGCGACCAGGGAGCCGGTCGGCGTGGTCAGTCGCCAGCCCTGCGGTACCCGCTCGCGGGCAATGACAGGGTTGCGCTCCCAGATGGTCGCACCATGCCGATGGGCGGCCTGAGCCATGCCGGTGACGTAGCGTCCCATGTGCATCATCGCGGACTTCGGCGACAGCACTCCACCGTGGAAAGCGTCCGATCCCAGTTCCTTGCGCACGTCTTCGCGTGACAGCCATTCCACCGTGGGGTCGACCTCGCGGCGGAGCTCGTCGCACATGGCCTGCAGCTTCTTCACGTGGGAGGGCTTGGAGGCCAGCTTGATCTTGCCGCCACGGCGGAAGCCGCAGTCGATCTTCTCCTCGCCAATGATCGCTTCGATCATGTCGATCGAGTCGTCATAGGCCTTCCACAAGCGGCGCGCCTGGGCGTCGCCGAAACGGGCCTTGATGGCGCCGAAACTGGCGAAGTGGCCGCTGTTGAGGTGCCCACCGTTGCGTCCCGAGGCGCCATAGCCGACATGCTCGGCCTCGAGCAGGGCTACCTTGAGACCGGATTTCGCCAGCTGGCGCGCGGCGTTGAGGCCCGTGAAGCCCGCCCCGATTACCGCCACCTCGAACTCCCCCGAGACGGGGCCGGCTGCGGCCTTGTCGAACGGAACCGACGTATCGTGCCAATAGGAAACGAATTTCATGGCTGCATCTCCTGCGAAAAGTCGACAAGCACGCTCTTGATTCTGAGGTTCGCCTCGTAGGCCTGACGTCCGAGGTCCTTGCCGATGCCGGAGCGCTTGTAGCCGCCGGTGGGTATCACGAAGTCGGCCGTACGCCCATAGCGGTTGATCCACACGGTACCCGCCTCGATGCCGCGTGCCAGCCGCAGGGCACGGCCGATGTCCGCGGTATGCACGCCTGCGGCCAGGCCATAGTCGGGATGGTCTGCGAGGGCCTGTGCCTCCTCTTCGTCGTCGAAGGACTGCACGGTGAGCACCGGGCCGAAGATCTCGTTCTTCACCGCTTCCATCCGCTGATCGACATCGCTCAGGATGGTCGGCTGATAGAACCCGCCACCGTTACCCATCGAGAGGCATTGCCCACCGGTGACGATACGTGCCCCCTGTGCCGCGCTGCGCTGCACGATGCCATCGATACGTTCCATCTCCCGGCCGGAGATGATGGGGCACAGGGTGGTATCCGGCTCCCAGGTGTTGCCTGCCTTGAGTTCCGCCACGATGGCGACGAGCCGCTCGATGAACCTCTCGGCGATGGAGCGCTGCACGATCAGACGCGAGCCGGCAACACATACCTGGCCTGCGTTCGTCGTGATTGCGCGAGCCACGATGCGTGCCGTTCTTTCCAGGTCGTGAACGTCGGCGAACACCACCTGCGGGCTCTTGCCGCCGAGTTCCAGTGTTACCGCCTTGGTACCGCTCTCCGCACATGCCGCCATGATGGCCGCACCGGTTCGGGTCGAACCGGTGAAGGTCACCTTGGCAATTTTGGGATGGCGGCACAGCGCATCGCCGGTGGTGCGGCCATCGCCCTGCACGACGTTGAAGATGCCTTCCGGCACGCCGGCTTCGACGGCCAGTTCCGCCATTCGCAGGACGCTGAATGGCGTCATCTCGGATGGCTTGAGCACCATGGCATTGCCTGCGGCCAGTGCGGGGCCCACCTTCCACGAAGAGGTCACCAGCGGGAAATTCCAGGGCACGATGGAGCCGATGACGCCGTAGGGTTCCGCAATCGTCATGCCGAGATGGTCGTTGCGGGTCGCTGCCACTTCGCCGCCGATCTTGTCCGCCCACTCTGCATAGAAGCGGATGCCCTCGGCGGTGAACGGTACGTCCCAACCTGCCGCGTCACGGATCGGCCGTGTCGAGCCCACGGCTTCGAGCGGTGCCAGTGTCTTGACGTCGGCTTCGATCAGATCCGCCCAGCGCCGCAGGATGCGTGCACGATCCCGCGGCGCGCAGCGTGCCCAGTCGCTGTTTCTGAACGCATTCCACGAATCCTGCACCGCTTGGTCAACGAAATCGGCGTCCGCCACCGGCAAGCCCGCATAGGTGACGCCGTCGGAAGGGCGTTGCACATCGATCGCACTCGGGCCGCCGTCGATGTAGCGGCCTCCGATGAAATGTGCGCTGCGCACTGTTACCCGATTCGGGTCAAAGCTTTCCATGACAACAACCTCTCGATATTTGAAGAGCCGGGGCCTGGGATTTGCCGCCGGGCCGAAGGCGTGGCTGGCTAGGCCAGGCGGTAGACCGCATCGACTCGGGTCATCGGCTGGCGCGCCACATTGCGATTCGGTCCTGCATTCCATAGCCCTGTATGACGGCCGGCATGAACCACGGATTGCCACGATAGAAAGGGATGCAGGCCGGCGGCCGGAAGTCGAAGGCCGAATAAGCGTGCTCGCTGTGTCCCAGCAGTTTGTGGGCTGCGCGCGTGCCGACCCAAGGTGCCCAGACCACGCCCGAACCGCAGAAGCCAGTGGCGTAGAGCACGCCATCCTTCTCGAAGATGCGGGGTAGCATGTCGCGGTTCATCGCCACGTTGCCGAACCAGCTGTGTGAGAGGCAAACGTCCCCCAGTTCGGGAAAGCGCTTCACCAGGCCCTTGCGCAGGCGCAGCGTCGGAGCCGCCGGGTCGCCGACCCGGGAGCTGTCGCGGCCTCCCAGCAGGATGCGTCTGCCGTCGGGCGAGGGGCGGTAATAGAAGCCCAATTGCAGGCCCTCGCTCATCATCATCAGTTTCGGCATCAGGCGAGCCATTACCTCGGGGGCGAGCTCTTCGGTGGCAATGATCCGGCTGCGGACCGGCACCAGGCGGCGGCGCAGATAGGGCGTGGCGCCATCGGTATAGCCGTTGGTGCAGACCAGAACTTGCCGCGCCTGAACCGTTCCGGCCGAGGTGACGACGCGGAAGCCGGCGCCATCCCGCGCTATCGAGCTAACGGGGGTGTTCGAATGGACCGTCACTCCCGCAGCCAGGGCCACGCGCAGCAGCTCGGCGTGGAACTTGGCCGGGTTCAGCCCTCCGATGTCCATTCTGACCGTGCCGCCGCGGTAGAAGTCGGTGCCGATATAGTTGCGCTGTTCGACGTGCGGAACGGCATAGGAGTCGATCCCCAGTCTCTTCGCCAGTGCCTCTGCGCCACGGGCCATGCTCTCGTACTGCTCGAAGCCGATGGCACCGCGGAACAGGCCGGTGAGCTGGAAATTGCAATCGAGCCTTTCTGTTTCGATGAAATCGTAGAGGAACTCACGGGCGATCTTGCCTTCAGCCTCGATGGTAAGCGCCTTCTTCTCGCCGAAGCGGCGGCTGAGCGTGGCGTAGTCCGGGCGAATGCTGCCGCTGGTGATGCCGCCGTTGCGCGATGAGGCACCCTCGCCAGGACTCATGACATCGAACGCAGCAACCGATCGTCCCGCGCGTGACAGTGCGAGCCCCGCCGAAAGCCCGGCGTAGCCTGCACCCACGATCAGCACGTCGAGCTTATTGGTCAGCGGCTGCTGCGGCAGAGGTTTGACGGGGGCCGCTTGCCACCAGAAGGGGGTGCTCTGTTTGGCGATGCTGCGCTCGTGCATGGGAGTGCCTTCTCGTTGTGTTTTCAGGCAATGATCACATTGCGGGCACTGGAGTCAGCGGCCCGTCATGATAACGAGTATGGCCCTTTCGCTTTTTGAAGAGTCGCCGAAACTGGGGGGGCGAGCGGCAGGAAACACCGAAAACAGCGCTCTTGTTGGTATATCGGTCCGCGCGCTACGCAAGGTGTCTTTTCACGCTCTGGGATATCCGCAAGGCGTTACAGCCAGTGCCTTTACGAGTGCGGACGAAGGGAGAGGAGGTGCTCATTCGCCACCTCCTTACTGTATAGGCCGTGATGAGGCTCTCGCTGACCCGACGCGAGACATCCAGGGATTAGCCGAGCGCCTGGTTGATGATGGCGAACTGCTGCATGCCGGGGACAGGTTCCGGTGCTACGCCCCTGACCATGGCAACGACGGAATCGGCCTGCAGGAGACCAAGCTCCTGTAGCCAAGGGCTCAGCTGGCCAGAGTCATGGACGTCGATTCGTATGAAGGAGTCGGCGCGAGCTCCGACCCAGTAGCTGATCATGGCCTTGGCCCGTTCGGGAGAGGAGGCCACGACCGGCCCGATCACGTACCCGTGCCCGAAACGCCGCATCAGCGCGAAGCCGGTGAGTTCACCCTGGTTGTCGAGGACCACGCCATCGGCGACCTGAAGCAGTTCGTTCAGGACCGATGCGCGGGGCAGGCCGGTGCCGGCTGCCGCCAGCTCGACCAGCTTGGCGCGGTCGTTCAGACCCATTGGCCGTATGCGCTCTCCAGGCGGTGGCGCAACGACTGCGGGTTTGATCACGGTTCCCCGGTGCTGGTGGACCGTGCCGATGGCCTTGAAGCCGAGTCGCTCGTAGAGCGGTTGGCCTTCGGGCGTGGCGAACAGCAGGGTATGGCGTTTGCCGATCAAGTCGAGTATCGATTCCATCAATACGCGCCCGATTCCCTTGCCCTGTGCTTCGGGCGAAACGATGATCATACCGAGCGTTGCGTAGTCGCTGCCATGGCTCCAGCACATGGCGGTGCCGATGACCTCGCCGCTGCGCTCCGCGACGAAACCCTCGCCAAGGCGGTGTACGAACTGCCAGTCTTCGAGTCGATGCGGCCAACGAACCGCCTGCGAGAGTCGATGGGCGGCAGGCAGATCGCTCTCCCGCAGGCGTCGATAGGTAATGTCGGTGTCTAGATGCTGGATGGTCATGAATGGCTCCTCCATGGATTCTTTTAACTCTGGCGTCTGAAGCAGGGCAATACTAGGACGTTCTTGCTGTATGGAGGCATGATTATGGTGAGAAATGAATACGGTATTAATGTCCGGAGCCGATGGCAGGGGCAATAGAAAGTGCCGCTGAGTCCCATGTTTTTGGCATGTTATTGAGCATTGTCATGCGCAACAGAGTCGGGCGAGAGGGGGGGGTGGGCGAATGCGATCAATGATTCTTGTGCACGACAATTCCAGGTATCCCGGGAGCGGCTAGCCCAGAGACTGGTTCACCAGCGCGAAAGTGGCGACCTCGGTGTCGGCCGCCCCGGGGGAGGGGTGGGTCATGACGGTCACCTTTTCATGTTCCTCCATTCCGCAGCGCTTGAGGAATTCGGTGAAATCGCCCTCGGATTGGGTGGTATCGACCCTGAGAAATCTTCCTGCGTGTTTCGCTACATGGGGGGCGGTCAACGCGATGGCGTCACTGGAATCCTTCGCGACGACCGGCCCTACGACATGGCCCCGGCCGAACCTGCGGCACAGGGCAAAACCGGCGATGCACCCCTCACGCTCGAGCACCGTGCCGGTGGAACGCCCGACCAGCTCTTCCAGGATGGCCGTTCTGTCGGCACCGAAGGCGGCCAGGTCGAGGCGGGCGATGTCCACGAAATCCGTTGCTTTCAAAGGCCGAACCCGGGTGTCGGCCGGCAGCGAAACCTCGCCCGGGTCGATGGCCGTGCCCTGGTGCTGATGCACGACGCTCACGGCCTTGAAGCCAAGGGCATGGGCGAGACGATAGGCGGCCTGGGGGGCGATGATCTGAAGACGACGGCCGTGGCACTGCTGCATCACGTGATCCATCAGCCAGCCGCCACCGCCCTGCGCCTGCAGCTGTGGCGTGGTGATGACCATGCCGATGGTGGCGAAATCGTTGCCCATCGGAAACCACATTGCCGAGCCGACGATTCGGCCGATCTTGTCGCAGCCGGCAAATCCCTTCCCGACCTTGAGCAGCAGGCGCCAATCGTCGGGCCGGTGCGGCCAACCGACACCGACCGACAGCTGATGCAGCTTGTCGATATCGTCTTCCTGAAGGTCTCTCAGCGCCAGCTCATAGGTCTGCAGGCGCTTTGACGTCTTGTGGGACACCTGGCTCTCCGTCAGTGGCTTCCCTTGCAACTTTTGTAGTTTGGCAGCTGGTAAGGGCCATGGCTAGGACGTTCTTGCCGCACGGGGTGGCACGGATGTAGACCCCGCTGCCTGACGAAGTGCCGCTTCAACGACATCTCGGCAAGAGGGATGGAGACGTTGCCGGCGTGGCTTCGGGTACGCGGCAGCATCTGCCGTAGGGCGTGGGCAATGCCAACGATTGTATGTGCGAGAGGGAATAAAACGAACCAAAAGCGTTTCCCGTTGGTGCTGTAATTGTTTCAACGGCTTGTTCACATTCGATGAAGACCCTGGATTGCTGAGGTGGGCCCCTTGAGAACGGTGCGCCGACATAACAACAGACAAGCAATGATAAGCGGATAGACGGAGGCAGAACATGAAAAACAGGAACTTCCCCAATCAAGACCGACGGATCATGGCTGAGCTGGCGCGCACGGCCGGCCACGGCATCTCGCGGCGCGATGTGCTGCGGGGCATGGCGGCCGGTACCGTGCTGGCCGCCACCGCCGGCGGTCTGATGACCGGCGCGTCGTCCGCCTTCGCCCAGACCCCCCAGCGCGGCGGACGCATCAAGGTGGCGAGCGCGACCAGCTCGACCGCTGATACGCTGGACCCGGCCAAGGGCGGAAACTATACCGACTATTGCCGTCACTTCATGTTCTACAACGGCCTGGCCACGCTGGACGAGGTGCTGGTGCCGCAGATGTCACTGGCGGAGTCGTTCGACACCGACGACGCCCAGTCATGGGTCGTCAAGCTGCGCCGCGATGTCGTCTTCCACGACGGCCAGCCGTTCACCGCGGCCGACGTGGTCTACTCGCTGAATCGCCACAAGGATCCTGAAACCGCCTCCAAGGCCCTCAGCGTCGCCCAGCAGATCGAAGAGGTCAGGGCCGCCGGGCCGCATGAAGTGCATATCCGGCTGGTCAGCCCCAACGCCGACCTGCCGGCGGTCCTCGCCACCTCCCACTTCCTCATCGTGCGCGACGGCACCACCGACTTCAGCCTCGCCAACGGCACCGGACCCTTCGAATGCGCGGAGTTCCAGCCGGGCGTGCGCTCGGTCGGGGTGCGTAACGACAGCTACTGGAAGCCGGGCCAGCCGTATCTCGACGAGATCGAGTTCTTCGCGATCCCGGACGAGGCCGCGCGCATCAATGCCCTGCTCGCCGGCGACGTCGACCTCATCAACCCGGTCAACGCGCGCTCGATCCCGCGCATCCTGGACAGTGCCAACGCCGTGGTGATGGAGTCGCCGACCGGCGGCTTCACCAACCTGGTGATGCGTGACGCCCTGGGGCCGGTTCAGAATCCGGACTTCGTGCTGGCGATGAAGTACCTGCTCGATCGCGAGCAACTCCATCGTGTCGCCTTCCGTGGCTTCGGCACCATCGCCAACGACCAGCCGATCGCGCCCAACCACCGCTACTACTTCAACGAGCTGCCGCGGCGCGAGTTCGACCCCGAGCGGGCGAAGTACCACCTGGAGCGCTCCGGCGTGGGCGGGAATTCGATTCCCCTGGTGGCCTCCGAAGCCGCCACCGGTTCGGTAGACATGGCCCAACTGCTGCAGCTGACGGCGCAGCAGGTCGGGCTCCGGCTCGAGATCCGTCGGGTGCCGTCGGACGGCTACTGGTCCAATCACTGGATGAAGCACCCGCTGCACTTCGCCAATATCGGTGCGCGGCCGACCGCCGACCTGATGTTCAGTCTGTTCTACAAGTCCGACGCCGCCTGGAACGAGTCGGGCTGGCAGAACGAACAGTTCGACCAACTGCTGGTGGCGGCGCGCGGCGAGACCGACGACGCCAAGCGCAGGCAGATGTACGCCGACATGCAGGTGCTGGTGCACGAGCACGGCGGCATCGGCATTCCTCAGTTCAACAGCAGCATCGATGGCCACAATGCCAAGCTGAGAGGACTTAGCCCTCACCCGATGGGTGGCCTGATGGGCTACATGTTCGCCGAGCACGTCTGGCTGGAAGCCTGAGGAATCACGACTACGACAATTCCATCATCAAGGCGCCACCCGTGCAGCCCAGGGGTGGCGCCATAACAATAGGGTGAACCATGAACAGCACCATTCCACGGCTCGTGATTGGCCGGCTGGGCATCGGCGTGCTCACGCTGCTTATCGTCTCGCTGGTGGTATTCGTTCTCACCAGCCTGCTCCCGGGTGACGCAGTCCAGGAACAGCTTGGCCAGGAGGCTACGCCGGAAGTGGTGGCGGCACTGCGCGCCAAGTTGGGCTTGGACCAACCCGTGTACCTGCGTTACCTGAGCTGGCTGGGTGGCCTGGTGACGGGCAACCCCGGGGTTTCGCTGGTCAACGGCATGGCGGTCGATGACTTGATTGCGAGCCGGCTTCCCAACTCCCTGAAACTGGCAGCGGCCACTGCCCTGATTGCCGTACCGCTGGCGCTGACCATCGGCATCGTGTCGGCGATGTATCGCGGATCGATCTTCGACCGCTATACCAACATGCTGGCGGTGTTCCTGGTGTCGGTACCCGAGTTCCTGATTGCCACCATTGCGGTGCTGATTTTTGCGGTGAAGCTGGGTTGGCTGTCGGCGCTGTCGCGCTCGGTGGAAGTCGATTCCTTTCTGCAGCTGCTCAGTGTCTATGCCATGCCGGTGTTGACCCTGTGCTGTGTGCTGGTCGCGCAGATGGCGCGCATGACGCGGGCGGCCGTCATCGATCAGCTCAGCTCTCCCTACGTCGAAATGGCGGTTCTCAAGGGCGCACGACCGGTGCGGGTGGTGCTCCGGCATGCGCTGCCGAATGCGATCGGGCCGATCGCCAACGCCGTGGCGCTGAGCCTGTCGTACCTACTTGGCGGCGTGGTCATCGTCGAGACGATCTTCAACTATCCGGGCATTGCGACGCTGATGGTGAACGCCGTGGTCACCCGCGACATGCCGCTGGTTCAGGCGTGCGTGATGCTGTTCTCCCTTGGCTTTCTGGTGTTGGTACTGGTCGCCGACATCATCGCCATCGTATCCAACCCGAGGCTGCGCACATGAACCCGAACACGATTCCGACAGACTCACCGAAATTGAGTACACCGGGTTCGCGGGCCGATGCCGTGGCGGGTGTGACGTTCGAGGAAAAGCCGCCAAGCGTCACAAGCGTCACGCGCCGGCGCGCCAAGCGGCCGATCAGCGGTGCCCTAGGGTTGTTCGTGGTCGGGTTCTGGCTGCTGATGGCGTTGGTCGGCCCCTGGTTGGCGCCCTATGGGGCCAACAGTCTGGTCAGCGATGATGTATTCGGCGCCATCAGTCTGCAATTCCCGCTCGGCACGGACTTCCTGGGCCGGGACATCCTCAGCCGTCTTCTGAATGGCGCGCCCTACACCATCGGCGTGGCACTGGCGGCAACGTTGCTCGCCTGCCTGTTCGGCGTGGTGTTGGGCCTGGTGGCGGCTGCTTCCGGCGGTTGGATCGATGCTGCCATCAGCCGCACTCAGGACGCCTTGATCGCGATTCCCAACAAGATCTTTGCGCTGATCATGGTGGCCTCCTTCGGTTCTTCCGTGCCCCTGCTGCTGGTCATGGCCGCCTTTGCCTATATGCCCGGTTCGTACCGCATCGCGCGTGCGGTCGCGGTCAATGTCATGACGATGGACTTCGTCCAGGTCGCGCGAGCGAGGGGGGAGGCCATGCCGTACATCATGTTCATCGAGGTGTTGCCGAACATGCTCCGTCCGGTGCTGACCGACCTCGGCCTGCGTTTCGTCTACGTCGTGCTGCTGTTGAGCGCGATGAGCTTTCTCGGTCTGGGCGTGCAGCCTCCTGATGCAGACTGGGGCTCTCTGGTTCGGGAAAACATCCAGGGCCTTGGGGAAGGCGCTCCGGCGGTATTGGCGCCGGCGATTGCCATCGCCACTCTCACCGTCGGGGTCAACCTGATCATCGACAGTTTCGGCGGTCGGGCCAAGCGCGAGATGGAGAACTGAGATGAACGAAATCGTCAAGGTAAGCGGCCTGCGCGTAGCGGCGCGCAGCGAGGCTGGCGTCGATGTTCCGATCGTGCACGGTGCCGATTTGAGCCTGAACAAGGGCGAAGTACTGGCGTTGATCGGCGAGTCCGGTTCCGGCAAGACCACCATCGCGCTGGCGCTGATGGGCTATGCCCGTGCCGGCTGTCGTATCGTCGGGGGATCGGTGCGCATCGGTGATGTCGAGGTACTCGAACAGTCGGATTCCGAACTGGCGAAGCTGCGTGGACGCACCGTGGCCTATATCGCTCAGAGTGCGGCGGCGGCGTTCAACCCCTCCAAGACCATCATGCAGCAGGTGATCGAGAGTGCGCTGATCCATGGCGTGATGTCGCGACGAGCAGCGCAGACCAAGGCGGTCGAGCTGTTTCGGGCGCTGGCACTGCCGGACCCCGAGAACATCGGTGCGCGCTATCCCCACCAGGTGTCGGGCGGGCAGCTGCAACGGCTGATGGCGGCGATGGCGCTGATCACCGAGCCGGCCCTGGTGATCCTCGATGAGCCGACCACGGCACTCGATGTCACCACGCAGATCGAGGTACTTCGGGCGTTCAAGAAGGTCGTGCGCGAGCTCGACACGACGGCGGTGTACGTTTCGCACGACCTGGCGGTGGTGGCGCAGATGGCCGACCGTATCGTCGTGCTGCGCAACGGCGAGATCCAGGAGAACAGCCGCACCGAGCAGATCCTGGTGGAGCCTGAGCACCCCTATACCCGCAGCCTGCTGGCGGCGATGAAACCGGCGGAACACACGGCTGAAGCGGTGCCAGCAACCTCCGGAATCGATGAGGATCTGCTGCTCGACGTACGGGGTCTCGAGATCTGCTATGGCAGCAAGCGGGTCGTGCAGGATATCGACCTGAAGGTCCGTCGCGGAGCAACGGTCGGGATCATCGGTGAATCCGGGTCGGGCAAGACCACCGTTGCTCGGGCCATTGCCGGCCTGGTGGCACCCTCGGCCGGGCAGGTCCTGCTGGATGGCCAGCCGCTCAGCGGCACGCTCGCCGGACGAACCCGCGAGCAGTTCCGGCGCGTGCAGTACGTTTTCCAGAATGCCGACACGGCGCTGAATCCGCAGCACACCATCGAAGAGATCCTGGCGCGACCCCTGCGCTTCTACCACGGCATGCGCAGCGCGCAGCGCCGTCGCCGGGTGGCCGAGCTGCTGGAGCTGGTGCAACTGCCGGCGAGCCTGGCGACGCGTCGCCCAAGTGAGCTTTCCGGTGGCCAGAAGCAGCGCATCAACCTGGCACGAGCGCTGGCGGCCGAGCCGGACCTGATCCTCTGCGACGAAGTCACCTCGGCGCTGGATACGGTGGTGGGTGCCGCGATCCTCGAACTCATGGCGGAGCTGCGGCGGGAACTGAACGTTTCCTATCTGTTCATCAGCCACGACATCAGCACGGTACGCGCGATCTGCGACGAGGTGGTGGTGATGTATGCCGGCGCCAAGGTGGAGCAGGGCAATCGCTCGACCTTCCAGGCGCCGCCGTATCATCCGTACACCCATCTGCTGATCGACTCGGTGCCGGAGATGTACCAGGGCTGGCTCGAGGAGACACGGGCTGGCCGCGGTGCGCTGCCGCAGATCGTCATGCCGGCCTCGTCGACGCAGTTCTGTCCGTTCCTGACACGCTGTCCGGTCAGGATCGAAGGCAAGTGCAACAAGGTCCGGCCGTCGCGTGTGCGTCTCGACAAGGGCAACGAGATCCTTTGTCACCACAGCGATAGCGAACTGCGGCAGCTCGACGAGCCTGTGCCCGCCCTTGCGGCTAGCACGAGTAATTGAGGGTGCGTTCTATCATGCCGGTAGCGCCGGGCCTACGGTGACGCTGGCGTAGGGAGTGTGGAGCATGAACGAGAACAGCGGCATTCCCCCGGTGCGGCAACATGGCGAGCCTGCCCCTGACGGGAAGCGGAACGACGACGAAACGGCGCAGGCGGTCGCAACGGCCAAGCAGTATATCGATGAGAACTTCTGCGAGCCGATCAATCTCGACGATCTGGCGGCACTCGTCGGCATGACCCGTTTCAGTCTGGCCAAGCGCTTCCGTCAGCGATTCGGCACCTCCCCCTATCGCTACGTCTGCCAGGTGCGGGTCCGGCAAGCGCAGACGATGATGGAACAGGGGCTGCGGCCGACGGAGATCGCCATCGAGATCGGCTTCTTCGACCAGAGCCACCTGGCGAGGCATTTCAAGCGCCTCTGCGGGATGACGCCACGTCAGTACAGAACGCGCTGTGCACAGTCCGCAGGTCAGTGAACCCTGCGGCAGATCAAGGGGGTGGTTATGGAAAAGACGAAGGTAACGCTCGAGGACGTAAAGCAAGCGGCGGTGCGTATCCGGCCTTATGTGTGCCGTACACCACTGCTTCGGGAAAGCAAGATGGACAGCGCTTTGGGTTGTCAGGTGTATGTCAAGCCCGAGATGCTTCAGGTGACCGGCGCGTTCAAGATCAGAGGAGCGTTAAGCAAGATCTTGTCTTTGTCGCAGGAGGAACGGGACAAGGGAATCATCACCAGCTCATCGGGCAACCATGGTCAGGCATGTGCCTATGCAGGAAAAGTGCTCGGCATTCATGCGACCGTCATCGTTCCGGAAGACACCCCCACACTGAAGGTCGAGAATGCCCGGTCGATGGGGGCGGATGTCATCTTGTGGGACCGTGCCTACACAGAGCGCTGGAAAAAGGTTCATGCAGAGGTCGAGGAGCATGGCTACACCATAGTGCACAACTACGAAGACTTTGACGTCATGGCCGGCCAGGGCACGATTGCCCTGGAGATCATGGAGGATCTGGCGGATGTGGAAACCGTTCTTGTTCCGATCGGCGGGGGCGGGCTCATTTCAGGGATTTCCACCGCCATAAAAGAGAGCAATCCTGAGATAAGGGTGATTGGCGTTCAGGCCGAGGCCTGCTGTCCCTACTATTTGAGCCGCCAAAACGGTGAGCGAACCAAGGCGACAGTGAAGCAGACCATAGCCGACGGCCTTGCATGCGACTGGCCCGGCAACAACACCTACCCCATCATCGAAAAATATGTGGATGATATCGTCACCGTCTCGGAAGAAGCCATCGAAGAGGCGGTAAGGGTGGTGGCAAACGATGCCAAGCTCGTCGCGGAGCCTGCAGCCTGTGTGGGAATAGCCGCCTTGCTGGCAGGCGCTGTAAAGACTCGTCCAGACGAGAAAGTCTGTGTGGTCCTTACCTCCGGAAACTGGGGCATCGACATGATCGGCAAGCTCCTCAAGGGCGAGCGTGTGGTAGGTATTTTTTAACAAGTAAAAAGGAGCGAGCATGAAGACTCTGTTGTTGAACAAGGATGAAGTGGGATCGCTCATCGATCTGGATGCGGTGCTCGAAGCCGTGGAAAACGGTTACCGGGCATTTAACAGCGGGCAAGTCGTTCAGCCCGATTTCATGAGTATCGAGCTTCCTGGTTCACATGCCTGCATCGATTTCAAGGGCGGACTCGATCTGGCTGGTGGGTATATCACCATCAAGTCCTCCGCTGGTGGGTACAAGGGAAACCCTGAGTTGGGCCTGCCGACGGGCATGAACACCGTGATGCTGTTCGAGGCAAGCACCGGTGCTCTCAGGTGCATCATGGATGGAACCTGGATTACCGGTTGCCGTACCGCTGCTGCGGGTGCCATTTCGGTAAAATATCTGGCACGCGAGGATGCAAAGACGCTTTGTATCATAGGGGTGGGCAATCAGGCGCGCAGACAGCTTCGGGCCATCATCCGGGTGAGGAATTTCTCCGAGGTTGTCGTGTGGAATGCCTCCTCGCAAGCGCTTGATGACTACGTACGAGAAATGTCCGAGGAAACGGGCCTCGACATCCGCAAATGCGAAACCGCGGAGGAGGCGGTTCGCGCGGCTGACGTCGTCGTCACTACCACCCGCGCCCACAGGGGACCGATTGTCGAGAAGGCGTGGCTGAAGCCCGGTACGCATATCGTTGCCATTGGCTCTGACATGCCAGGTAAACAGGAGATCAGCGCCGATATCTTCCAAGAGGCCAAGGTGGTCAACGACTCTGTCGAGCTTTGTATCAAGTACGGCGATACCCAACATGCCGTTAAAGAAGGCATCATCAAGCCAGAAGACATTCATGCGGAAATCGGTGAGATCCTGCTGGGAAAAAAGGCCGGTCGCGAAAACCAGGAAGAGATAACGATCTTCGATTCGGTCGGCATGGCCATTCAAGACACCGTGACGGTTGCCATGCTGTACGAGGCGGCCCTCGACAAGGGGCTGGGCACTCCTTACGAGTTATTTTAAATAAAAGATCTTTGGTGTGTTTCAGCCTGCCCAAGTAGTTCCGTATGCGATTGGGACCGGAGCCAACAAAGCGCAGGCGATGATGAAACAGGCGCACCACGGCCGCGACTGGACAGCTTCGCCGGTCCTGATTGGTTGCGGCCTTTCCTCGAGAGATACGGCATCTGATCTGCCTGTTGCCGCTCAGCCATTCTCGACGTGACCGCCCCCGAACCTCTGCCTTCCGAGCATCCCTTCTGGGTGCATCCACGCATATTTCTGACGCCTTACGTAGCGAGCATGACCCAACCCGAGACGGCCGCGCCAGTTGTGCTGAAAAACCTTCGCCGACATCGACGTGGCGAGGCGCTGGCGAACGTCATCGATTGGTCGCGCGGCTACTGAACCTGAGAGGGCAGGAAAAGATGGCAAAGGCTAGGCATTGTCTGAAAAGTCGGCGAGCGATGGTCAGACAAGGCAAAAATCAATGAAAAGACGGAGTTTACGGGGTGTAAATGAGTACTTTGAGCTGATTTTTAACGCCGTATGACCGAGCGCAGACAGTTTTCGGACGATGCCTAGGAGGGAGTCTTCGGCAGGGCCTGGTACAACCGCCAGCCCCACGCTTCGCCGGCTGGGCGAAGCGTGGGGCGCATCGAGGACAGTGGATGTGTGATTAGAGGCCGACCAGGCCGGCCAGGCCGCCCATGTCCTTGATCACGTGAGTCACGTAATTCGGCGCCAGGTTCGGCTCATGGTTGCGATCGACCAACACGCGAGCGCCGTAGCCCAGGTCGGCAGCGGACATATGGTCGTAGCGGAAGCTGCTGGAGACGTGCATACACTCTGTCGGGGAGCAGCCGAGCTGGTCGAACATGTATTCGAAGGCCTGGAGGCGCGGCTTGTAGGCACGGGCCTGCTCGGCGGTGAAGACATGGGCGAACGGGGCGCCGAGCTTTTCGACGTTCCGGTAGATCTGGTCGTTGTCGGCGTTGGACAGGATCACCAGCGGAATTTCGTGGGCGACCTTCAGCAGGCCTTCCGGCACGTCCGGGTGCGGGCCCCAGGTTGGTACGGAGTGGTAGATCTCAAGTGCCTCCTCCTCGCGGAACTCGAGTTTCCACTTGCGGCAAGTGCGCTCGACCGAGTTGCGAACGACGTCCTTGAACGGCTTCCAGTCGCCCAGGACTTCGTCGAGGCGATAGACCCTAAAATCTTCGACGAAGGCTTCCATCTGCTCCGGGCTGATGCGATCCGCGAAGATCCTGCGCGCCGACGGGCCCATCTGGAAGTTCGTCATCGTGCCATAGCAATCGAAGGTGATGTACTTCGGCTTGAATGTGCTCATGAGTTGGGTTTCCTGTTTTTTTGCGATGGTGAAAGAAAAGCCCTTCGGCGTAGTAAGCAGTATCCCGGAGGCATGCCTCACGAATTGGGTTCATTCACTTTGCGCCGTAAACCCATTACACCATGGAGGTGCAAACAGATGGTTTCGATGCATGGGGGAGAAACCGCAAGAAACGTCGCTTTTTGGGGTGCATGCGGCATATATAAGCGTCCGTTCGGGGTAACTTGTTGCATCAGTGTTTTCCAATCCAGCCAACTTTTGGAAATGCAGTCGTGGCCACGGCCCAAGGCGCATGAGTTCCAGTAGCTGGGTCGTGGCTTGCGCCGCCATGACGGACCGGCCTGCCCACACGACAAGCCGGTCTCAAGCGACAGATGCAGTATCCGGGCTAGGAGGCCGTCGATTGGCAGCAGGAGCAGGCAGTGTTGGCGTCACTCTGGACGGCTTGTTCTTCCGGCGTGGCTGCGGTGGGCTCGCGGTCGGCCGAGGTATAGAAGGCATCGGCATGGATGTGGTCCGCCGGCACACCGCGGGCCGCAAGCAGTTCGGTAGCCGCTTCCACCATCGGGGGCGGGCCGGCCAGGTAGGCGTGGCAGCCGGTCAACCCGTCCTCGTTCGCCGCTATGAACTCGGTGACCAGACCGGTGGCGCGCTCGGTGGGACCGGTGGGCTCGGACAGCACGATATTGACCTGCAGGTTGGCGTGGCGCGCGGCCAGTTGCTGGAGATGCGACTCCAGGTAGACGTCGCGTTCGTCGCGGGCGCCGATATAGAGACGTATGGGCTGACGCATGCCGGCGGCAAGCGCGGTCTCGATGATCGACTTCACTGGCGCCAGGCCGGAACCGCCGGCCACCGCGATGATGGGGCCGGCATGCTTCTCGCGTAGGTAGGAGCTGCCGAACGGCCCCTCTACTGCCACCCGATCGCCTACCGTCAACTTGCTGGCCACATGAGTGCTGGTGGCGCCGCCCGGGACATGCCGCACGTGGAACTCGAGGGCGGGCTCGTCCGGGTGGCTGGCCATGGAGTACTCGCGGGTCGGGCAGCCGGGAAAGGTCACCTGGGCGTACTGGCCGGCGGTAAAAGCAAAGCGCTCGCCATCTTCCAGGCGCAGGCGGACTTGCTTGATGTCATGGGTGAGGTCGTCGAGCGCCACCACGGTAGCGTTCACCTTGCGCACCGGGTGGGCGGCACGCTCTTCGTCATCGAGCAGCCAGGCGACAGTACAGTCGCTGCGGGGCAGGGCACGGCAGGCGAGTATCAGGCCGGCGTCGCGCTCCTCGTCGGTCAGGGAGAAACGCGTGTGGGGGAGCAAGTCGACCTCACCTTCCACCAGCCGCGACTTGCAGGCGCCGCAACGCCCGGCGCGGCAGCTATGGGGATAGTCGATGCCCGCCGCCATGGCGGCATCGAGGAGGGTATCTCCGTCTTCCACGGTGATGGCCTTGCCGGCCGTCGTGATCTGAACGTTGTGACTCATGTTGTTGTTCTCCGAGCGTCGTTTGTGCGCCCCCCTCGTTGGGGGAGGCGCGTTGTCAGTCAGGCAGCTTGTGTGACCTGGTGGCCAACCGGGGCGGCCTCATCCGCTTCGATCACGATCGGCGGCCGGAAGCCCTTGAGGCGCAGCGCATTGGTGAGCACACAGATGCTCGAGGCGGCCATGGCCACGGCGGCGAAGACCGGCGAGAGCAGAATCCCGAAGGCGGGAAACAGCACGCCGGCGGCCACCGGGATCAGCACGGTGTTGTAGGCGAAGGCCCAGAACAGATTCTGCTTGATGTTGCGGATGGTGGCGCGGGACAGCGCGATGGCATTGGGTACGTTGCGCAGGTCGCCGGACATCAGCACCACATCGGCAGACTCGATGGCGATGTCGGTGCCGGTGCCGATGGCGATGCCCACGTCGGCCTGTGCCAGTGCCGGGGCATCGTTGATGCCGTCGCCGACGAAGGCCACCAGGCCGCCTTCTGCCTGCAGGCTCTTCACCGCATCCACCTTGCCGTCGGGCAGTACTTCGGCCACTACCTTGTCGATGCCGAGACGGCGGGCAATGGCTTCGGCGGTGCGCCGGTTGTCGCCGGTGATCATGGCCACCTGAAGGCCCTCGGCGTGCAGCGCGCGGATGGCGGCCGGCGTGGACTCCTTGATCGGGTCGGCGACGGCGATGATGGCGGCCAGGCTGCCATCAATGGCGGCATAGAGCGGTGACTTGCCCTCGTCGGCGAGCCGGTACGCGGTCTCGGCGAAGACCGTCACGTCCAAGCCCAGCTTGCGCATGTAGCGGTCGGCTCCTACTTCGACACGGCGGCCGTTGACCTCTGCCGCAACACCATAGCCGGGCTCGGCCTCGAAACGTTGCACGGTATCGGGCTCCATCCCGCGTGCCTTGGCGGCGTTGACGATCGCCTCGGCGATGGGGTGTTCCGACTGGCGCTCCACGGAAGCCACCAGTTGCAGAACCTCGGCTTCTGCGAAATCCCCGGCTACCACCAGGTCGGTGAGTTCGGGCCGGCCCTTGGTCAGGGTCCCGGTCTTGTCCAGCGCGATCACCTTGGCGTCACGCAGCGACTGCAGGGCTTCGCCCTTGCGGAACAGCACGCCCATCTTCGCCGCCTTGCCGGTACCCACCATGATCGAGGTGGGGGTGGCAAGGCCCATGGCGCAGGGGCAGGCGATGATCAGCACCGCCACGCCGTTGACCAGGGCGAAGGTCAGCGCCGGGGCAGGGCCGAAGATCAGCCAGATGCCGATGGTGATCAGGGCCACGGCGATCACCGCCGGCACGAAGTAGTTGGTGACCTTGTCCACCATGGCCTGAATGGGCAGCTTCGAGCCCTGGGCCTGCTCGACCATGCGCACGATCTGCGCGAGCAGGGTATCGGCGCCGACCTTGGTGGCCCGGAAGGTGAAGCTGCCTACCTTGTTGATGGTACCGCCGACAACGTCCGCGCCGGCTTCCTTGCGCACCGGCACGGGCTCGCCGGTGATCATGGACTCGTCGACGAAGGAGCTGCCGTCGATGACCTGGCCGTCCACCGGGACCTTGTCGCCGGGCCGTACCAGCACCATGTCGCCCTGGCGCACCTCGTCGATGCCGATCTCCATTTCCTCGCCGTCGCGGACCACGCGGGCGGTCTTGGCCTGGAGCTTCATCAGCGCCTTGATGGCCTCGCTGGTGCGGCCCTTGGCGATCGCCTCGAAGTAGCGGCCGACGAGAATCAGCGTGATGATCACCGCCGAGGCTTCGAAGTAGACGTTCACCGTGCCGGCCGGCAGCACCTGGGGGAGAAAGGTGGCCACCACCGAATAGCCCCAGGCGGCGGAGGTGCCCAGCATCACCAGCGAGTTCATGTCCGGGCCGCCGCGCATCAACGCCGGCCAGCCCTTCTGGTAGAAGCGCAGGCCGGGGCCGAACTGCACCACCGAGGCCAGGACAAAGAAGAGATAAAACAGGTTCTGCTGGCCCACGCTCATGTGTAGCCAGTGATGCAGCATGGGGATGAAGTGCGAGCCCATGTCCAGCACGAAGACGGGCAGCGTAAACACCGCGGCGATGGTGACCGCGCGCTTCAGCTCGGCAATTTCCCGTTCGCGGGCCTCGCGTTCGCGATCGCTGCGGTCCGGTGCATCGCTGGCGACTTCGGCGTCATAGCCCGCGGCCTGCACTGCCTCGATCAGGGCCTGCGGGGTCACGGCCTCGGCGACCACTTTCACGGTTGCCGTCGCCGTGGCCAGGTTGACGTTGGTCTCGAGTACCCCGGGCACGTCGGCGAGCTTGCGCTCCACGCGGCCGACGCAGGAGGCGCAGCTCATGCCCTTGACCGTCAGCTCGAGAGTGTCGGTGACGGCGGGATAGCCGGCGGTGTCCACCGCCTGCACGACACCGGCGAGGTCTGCCCGGTCGGAAGCGAATGCCACCTGGGCGCGCTGGGTGGCCAAGTTGACGGAAGCGCCAATGACGCCGGGCACGCCGCGGATCGCCTTCTCGACCCGGCCGACGCAGGAGGCGCAGCTCATGCCCTCGATGGCCAGGGAATACGCATTGGCCTCGTCGGGAGCATGCTTCTTTGTTGATTTCATAGTTTCGATCGGCATGGTCCAGGCTCCTCTGGTGTGCCGCAGGGGGTATTTGGAGCCTAAACCTTCTCATCATGGGAAGGTCAAGTGCTTATTTGAAGTTTTGTATGTTGTCTACAAAATATTGTTGACAAATTTTTTTCTGTCACCCTATCTTTTTCTCAATGGTGCAAGAGTTGGAGCGGCTCGCAGGACGCGTGACGAGCTGCGACGGGTGCCGAAGCGCGACAACAGTAATGAATATTCGAAAGTATCTGAAGGCAACGCCTCGGCTGGCTAGAGGAATGGCAGCTGCCGTGATGATCGGCCGAAGGCCGCTCCACCCTGGTAGCCTCCGGTGGAAAGATCGTCGTCGGCGAACTGTTCACCGCGGCCTCGGGATGGACGCCGAGCAACCTGAAGGCGCGCCATTGGTCTCTTGACCTTCCCAGTATGGAAAGGTCTAAGTTCCTAAACATTGCCATCACGGCACAGCTAAAAGAATAAGAACAAGAGAGGCGGGATGCCCCTGCGAAGTCCTTCGCTACATGTCGTTTTGCACAACAACAAGCTAGAGGGATAGACAATGTTGAATATTCGAAATTGCCTCAAGACGGCACCCGCCCTGCTCCGAGGGGTGGCTGTCGCTGCCATGATTGGCCCGATGGCCGCTTCGGCCTCGACAGCCTCCGGTGGCAAGGTCGTCTTCGGCGAGCTTTTCACCCCGGCCTCGGGGTGGGCGGTGGAGACCATCGACGCTTACGTGCTGTCGCGTGCGGGCTGTCTGGAGGGGCTGGCGCGCATGGATTACGACGCCTCGATAAATCCGGCGCTGGCCGAGTCCTGGGAGCAGGTATCGCCGACGGAGTGGGAGTTCCAGTTGCGTGAGGGGGTGACCTTTCATGACGGCTCCGCCTTGACGTCGCAAGTCGTCAGCGATCAGCTCAACCGACTGTTGAACGTGGCGACCCCGCCCCCGGGTTTTTCACCGAGCGTGATCGAGTCCGTGGAGCCGGCCGGCGAGCGTGTCGTGCGCATCGTCACCAAGGTCCCGGATGTCTTCGTGCCCAACCGCCTGGCCAGCCCCAATACCGGTATCCTGTCGCCCGCCGCGTTTGCCAGCGACCGCATCAACCCGGTGGGGCACTGCACGGGGCCCTTCGAGATCGTGCGTGAGATTCCCCGCCAGGGCCTGGAGCTCAAGCGCAACGAGAACTATTGGGGTGGCGAGGTGAAGCTGGCCGAAGGGGAAGTGCGCTACATCCCCGACGGGCAAGTGCGTTCCATGATGGTGGAAACCGGCGAGATTCATATCGCTCGCCAGATACCCGCGGCGGCACTGGCACAGATGGAGCGCTCGCAGAAGCTGAAGGTGCATACCGTCGAAGCGCCGCGAACCACCTCGCTCTACCTCAACAACCGTCGCGCTCCGCTGGATAACATCAAGGTTCGGCAGGCGATCCAGAGCGCCATCGACGTGGCCGGTATCGCCGAGGCGGTCTACGAAGGTTCGGTGAACCCGGCAGTGGGGCAGTTCTCCCCGAACACGCCCTGGGCACCGGAAAATGCTGCCGTCATCCCCCAGGACCTGGAGCGAGCCCGTCAGCTATTGGCGGAGTCGGGTATACCGGCGAGCGAACTGCAACTCGAACTTCTGGCTTATGTGGAGCGCCCGGTGCTGGCCGATCTGGCCGCGGTCATCCAGTTCCAGCTCCAGCAGCTGGGGATGAAAGTGAATATTCGAGTCTCGGAATATGGCGCTATCGAACCACAGCTGCTCTCGGGGGATTTCGACATGGTCCTGCTCTCGCGCGGCTACCTCACCGATGTGGCGGATCCGATCGGCACCTTGGCCGAGGACTATGGTTGTAACGGCAGCTACAACCTGGCCGGCTTCTGCGATCCGCAGGTGGATGCACAGCTGGAAAGGGCGAGCGCCCTGGTGGAGCCCGAGGAGCGCAATGCCATCTATCGGGACATCGCCGCGCGCCTGCAGGAGGAAGCGGTGAATGTGTTCTTGATCCACGAGACCATCAGCGAGGCGGTCTCCAACACGGTGGAGAACTACCAAGTGCATGTTTATGAGCGCACTGCCTTTCACAAGGACCTGGAAGTCAACTCCCACTAGCGGCTCGCTGTGAGGAAGCGCTGACTCATGTCGTGAGCACAGCACTATGTCAGCGCTTCCCGAACGAAGATGACAACAATAAACGGAGACCCTCTGATGAACAGCATGAGATTTCAGCCCTTGATTACCGCCTTTCACGATCATCTGTCAGATCCCGGCGACGCGTCACGGTTGCTCGACCGGTGAGGGGATGCTCGTGAGACACATGGCATCACGGAGTTTCGTTCCGGCCGTGCCGAAACGGGATCCGCTCGATCACTGGGAGGGCTGACACTATGGGGCTTTTCATATTACGCCGATTGGCAGTGCTGGCACTGGCGCTACTGGTCGTAACATTTCTGGTTTTTCTCATCCCCTATATCGGGGAGACGGATCCGGTGCGGGCGCTGGCTCGGGCGCGTTTCGGTCGTCTGGACCTGGATGCGGCCACCATCGAGGCGCTACGCATCGAGCTGGGCATGCATAGGCCCCTGCTGGTGCAGTATCTGGACTGGCTGCGCAGTGCGGTGACCGGCGACTTTGGCAACTCGTACATGAGCCGTGAACCGGTCGTCGAACAGGTCTGGTCGGCGCTCAAGGTGTCCGTCGTGCTGACGCTGGCGTCGCTGGGCTTCGCCTTCGCTATGGCCGTTCCCGCCGGCAGCATCGCTGCCCTGCGGCAGGGCGGCTCTTTCGACATGACGACCAAATCGCTTAGCCAGGCGTTCGTGGCCGTGCCGGAGTACTGGCTCGCCCCCATGAGCATCCTGGTCTTTGCGCTCTATCTGGGATGGCTGCCATCGGCAGGCTGGCGGGGACCGGAGTCGGTGATCCTGCCGGCCCTGGCGCTGTCGCTGCGTCCCATGGGCTATTTCACCCAGGTCATGCGAGCCTCGATGATCGACGTGCTCAACTCACCCCATATCGTGGCGGCGCACAGCCGCGGCCTGAGTGTCCGGCGCACGTTGATTGCCCATGGCCTGCGCAACGCCCTGCTGCCCGTGATCACGCTGTTCTCGGTGTGGATGGCGGGCCTGCTGGGTGGAGCGGTGGTCATCGAGGTCATCTTCGCGGTACCCGGCATGGGGCGGCTGGTCTACTCGGCCATCGTCAATGGCGACATTCCGGTGCTGCAGGCGGGGCTGGTCGCCATCGTGACCCTTGCCGTCTTGATCAACACGGTCACGGATCTGGCCTACACCGTTCTCAACCCGGTAGTGAGGATCGACAATGCCACAGCTTGATACCCCAATGCCACCGGACAGCGTGCAGGGCATGAGATCGAGAATGGGCAACTTGCACATGGTGAAGACCTGGCTTGTCCATCTCTCCCGACACAACCGCACGCTGTTGCTGGCCAGCAGCGTATTCGCCACCGTGATCATGCTCCTGCTGCTCACGCCCTGGATAGCACAACACGACCCTTCGGCGATGACGCTTTCGGGCCGCTTTGCGGGTCCCAGTGCGGAACACTGGCTGGGACTCGACCACTTGGGCCGGGATGTCTTCAGTCGCCTGCTCTACGGCGGTCAGTTCTCGGTCTCCATTACGGCCATTACCCTGGTGATCTCGGCCGTCGTTGGCACCCTGCTGGGCGTGATCAGTGCCCGGGTCGGTGGTGTCGTGGATGAATTCCTGATGCGCCTCGTGGATCTTATGATCTCGTTTCCGGATGTGCTGGTGGCACTGCTCCTGGTCGCTATCATGGGACCTGGCTATGGCACCCTGATCCTCGCGCTCACCATTACCGGTTGGACGCCCTTTGCACGGATGACGCGTGGGCTGGCGCTGGAGATCAACTCCAAGGACTACATCCGGGCGGCGGAGATCCTCGGCTGTTCTCGAACCTTCATCATTGTGTATCACGTGATTCCCAATGTCCTGAGGCCGCTCGCCACGATTGCGTTCCTGCGCTTCGGTCACAAGCTGATCACGGTGGGAAGCCTCTCCTTCCTGGGGCTCGGGGTGCAGCCGCCCGACACGGATTGGGCTGCGATGCTGGCCGAAGCATTGCCCTACCTGGATCGGGCACCTGCTCTGGTGTTGATTCCCGGCCTGGCCATCTTCATTACCGCGTTGAGTGTCACGCTGGTCGGGCAGGGCCTGGAAGCGCATATGGATGCGAAAATGAAGTGGCGTCATGAAAGCAAATGAATGATTTCCGATCGAGATAAGGAGGGTCGTCATGATGCAGCTGCATGCAGGACCAAAGCCCGTCGTTCGTTCGACCATGTCGAGCATGGTTACCGAACAGATTCGCGATGCCATTCTGTCTGGTGCCTATCCGCCGGGCATGCAGTTGAACGAAAAACTGGTCGCTGAAAGCTGTGGCGTCAGTCGCGGGCCGGTCAGGGAGGCCATTCAACGTCTCCTGCAAGAAGGGCTACTGGTCAGCGAGCCGCATCGAGGGGTTTTCGTTCTGGAGCTCACGGAGGAAGATCTCGAGGATATTTATTTTACTCGTGATGCGGTAGAGCGCGCGGCATTGAGGCGTATTGTCCATTCCGGTTGCGGAGAAGCGCTTTCCGGCCGGCTCATGACCATCGTGGAGTCCATGAAAAAAGCCGTCGAGCAGGAGGAGTGGACCGAAGTCGCCTCCCTGGACATTCGCTTCCATTCGGAACTGGTGAATGCCGCCGGCAGCCTGCGGTTGTCCCGCTTGTATGCCACGCTGATGGCAGAGATGGGACTCTGTCTCAATCAGTTACTCGGAGTATATCGTGGGCGCGGACGGCTGATCGAAGAGCATGAGCATTTGGCGAAGCTGGTGGCGAGCGGTGATGCCGAGAGACTCGAAAAAGCCATGGCCGACCATCTTCAGGAACCGGTCGAAACCATCTGCAATGCCTGGGAAAGGGCAAGGCAAGGAGCCGGAAAATTGTCTGCCTCAAGTGTGGAGAAAAGCTGAGTCGTCATGCTGGATATCGAATAGGCGTTGCTAGACAAAATCACCTGAATAATCACAACTAGGGGGTTAAAGATGCTTGCCAATCAAACAATAATGCAGCACCAGATACGACCGGAAGCCTGTGAGCCGGTCCTCGAAGTCGAGCACCTCACGGTGGGCGTTCCCGGGGTCGGTGCCATCATCAACGACTTGAGCTTGACGATTCGGCGGGGTGAAATTCTGGCCTTGGTGGGAGAATCCGGCTCTGGCAAGAGCATGACCGCGCGTAGCCTGATGCGCCTGATGCCGTCCGGGATATCGATCCTGGAGGGATCGGTGCGTATCTGTGGCGAAGAGGTACTCTCGCTACCCGAAGACAAGTTCAATGAGTACCGCGGCGCCAGAATCGCGATGCTGTTCCAGCAACCGCACGTGATGCTGGATCCGACCTGCACCGTCGGTGCTCAGGCCGGCGAGGCATTACATGTCCACCAGCATCTGACGGCGAAAGAGGAGCACGAACGGGTCGTGCAGCTGTTCCGCGACGTCGGGATCCCGGAGCCCGAAGAGCGGATGAAGTGCTATCCGCACCAGATGTCTGGGGGGATGGCGCAGCGCGTGATGATCGCGGCGGCACTGAGCGCCGAGCCTGACCTGCTTATCGCCGATGAACCCACGACTGCGCTGGATGTCACCGTCCAGGCCCAGATCCTCCAGCTGCTGGATCGTAAGCGCCGGGAGAACAACCTTTCCATTCTACTGATTACACATGATCTTTCGGTTGTCTCGGCCATTGCTGACCGGGTCGCCGTGATGTATTCGGGAGAGATCGTGGAGCAGGGCACGACAGACGAGATCCTGCACCATCCTCGGCATCCCTACACCCAGTCGCTGATTCACTGCTCGCTCCTGCAGGCCGATGAGTCGGGGCAGCTGTATGCCATTCCGGGAAATCCCCCGGAACTGTTGTCGAAGATTGCGGGGTGCCGGTTCCGTTCGCGCTGCCAGGTCGCCGAAAAGTGGGGGCACCCCGAGATCTGCTCGAGGATAGCTCCGCCGATGGTCGAGCATGACGGAGCCGGCTGCTGCGCGCGGTGCTGGGTCGGGGCATCAGATGACATCCAGGCCCAGGCCATCAGGATCTGTCAGTCCGACGTGGAGGGCAATCATGATGGCTGTTGAGGCACGAACCGACCCGACGGCGCCGATTCTCCAGATAGCGGACGCCGTCAAATACTACCCGCTGCGCGGCGGTCTCTTCCGCCAGCGGCGACAGGTGCGCTCGGTGGATGGCATCAGTCTTTCCGTGACTCCGGGCGAATCCCTGGGCCTGGTAGGCGAATCGGGCTGCGGCAAGAGTACCCTGGCGCGGCTGATTCTCGGCATGTCATCGCTGACTTCGGGCCATATCGATATCGATGGTATCGACGTCTCGTCGGCCAGGGGCAGCGAGCGCAAGCGTCTGCGGCGTACCGTCCAACTGGTGTTCCAGGATCCTTTCAGTGCACTTGACCCTCGCATGACGATAGGCCGCAGCCTGTATGCTCCGCTGTCTCAGAACCGCATCGGTACCCGGTCAGAGAGGCTGCAACGGATCATCCGTGCCCTGGACGATGTCGGCCTGGACTCGAGCTTCATCAACCGCTTCCCCAGCCAGTGCTCCGGGGGGCAGCTGCAACGGGTGGTGATCGCGCGTGCCCTGCTGCTCGAACCGCAGGTGCTGGTGTGCGATGAGCCGACCTCGGCGCTCGATTCCTCGATGCGATCGCAGATCCTGAACCTCCTGGCATCGCTCAAGAAGCGCTACAACCTCACCCTGGTGGTGATCTCCCATGACCTGCGCGTGGTGCATTACCTTTGTGATCGCGTTGCGGTGATGTATCTGGGACGCATCGTGGAAGTCGCCGAGAGCGAGGAGCTCTTCGCGAACCCGCTGCATCCCTATACCCGTTCGCTGATCAATGCCTCCATGCTCGAGGAGAAGGGGCTCGAGGGGTGTGCGATGGCACGTGGTGAACCGCCAAGCCCGATTGCTCCGCCGCCGGGTTGCAGTTTCCATCCCCGCTGTCCCATTGCCAGGCCGGAGTGCGGCAGTGCCCTCCCGGAATTGATCGCCACCAGTGATGGGCACCGGGTTCGCTGCCCCTACCATGCCGCTGATTCAGGGGAAAGTGACCCCGCCAGTCGGGTAGACATGGCGGCAGTGAGTTCCGGTTAGCGGGGTGGATCATGTTCGAGCCTTTACAAGATTGGCGATACCGGCGTCTGTTCTCAGCCCAGTGCATCGCGCTGCTGGGCACGGGCCTTGCCACCATCGCGTTGGCGCTGCTGGCCTTCGAGCTGGCGGAGGAGCGGGCGGGGGTGGTCATGGGCACGGCGTTGGCCATCAAGATGTTCGCCTATGTCATCATCGCACCGCTGGCTCAGGCCTTCGCCGAACGCTTGCCCCGGCGCCTGGTGCTGATCGTGTTGGAAGTGATGCGTGGCAGCGTGGTGCTGTTGCTCCCCTTCGTCACGGCGGTGTGGCAGGTCTACGTACTGATTTTTGTGCTGCAGTCGGCGTCGGCGGCGTTCACGCCGACGCTGCAGGCTACCATTCCCGCCGTGTTGCGAGAGGAGCGCCGCTATGTCAAGGGGCTAGCCCTGACACGACTGGCGCATGACCTGGAGAACCTGCTCAGTCCCTTATTGGCCGCTTACCTGTTGACCCTGGTCTCCTTCAACCTGCTGTTCGTCGGGACGGCGATCGGGATGTTCGCGTCGGCGGCGATCATCGCCATGACGGCACTTCCCCACTTCGAGCGCGCCGAGCAGCGCTCTTTCGCCACCCGTGCACTGCGTGGGGTGAAGATCTTTCTCCATACCCCCAGCCTGAAGGGACTCACCGCCATCCACTTTGCCATCGCCGCGGGTGGTGCCATGGTATTGGTGAATACCGTGGTCTACGTGCAGAGCGTGCTGGGGCTGGGGCAACGGGACGTGGCCCTTGTGATGGCCTGCTTCGGTGCCGGTTCCATGGCGGTGGCGCTGCTGGTGCCGCACCTGCTCGATCGTGTCAAGGACCGAACCATCATGCTGGCGGGTTGCATCATCACGGTGGTTGCACTGGGCATCGGGGTGCTGGTCCCGCAGAGCTTATGGAGCCTGCTGCTGCTGTGGCCCATGCTGGGCGCCGCCCTGGGGGCAGGCGTGACCACGGCAGGACGGGTACTGCTCCACTCGTCCAGGGAAAGTGATCGTCCCGCCGTTTTCGCGGCACATTTCTCCATTGCCCATGCGACCTGGCTGGTGACCTATCCCGTTGCCGGCGTCGTAGGAGCCCGATATGGCCTCGACACTGCCTTCCTGGTGCTTGGCGTGATGGCTGCGCTGGGCACCCTGCTGGCCATGCGTGCCTGGCCGGCCGGACTCGTGCTGACGGTGGAGCATGAGCATGTCGACCTGCTCCCCGACGATCCACACCTGATGGATGCCTATGGCAGGCGTCATGCCCACCCCATCGTGATCGACGATCTGCATGGCAGCTGGCCAGCTCCGGGGGGCAGAGTGGGGCGCCTTTAAGGAATCGTTGAACAAACCGCCGAGGGAGATGAAGCGCAAGGCGCACGGAGCACAGGAACCGGAGCATATGGGGTATATGTGAGGATTCCGAGCACCGCGCAACGCAGCGATTCGCTCGCGCAGGCATTTGTGCAGTGTTTCCTCAATGGGTGTCGACCACTACTGTCCGGCCTCATGCGTGGAGAGGCCGCACGCTGAGTGCGCAGACTCAAATAGTTCAATGGTTAGGGTGAAATGCCCACTATTCCCATCATAAGGTTACCTGCCGTGTCTCCATCGATAAAGCACATCCCAAGCGACGAGAACCTTCCTCCCTCGGCGGACATCGTCATCATAGGCGGCGGCATCATCGGCGCAACCGCAGCTTATTTTCTGGCCAGACGGGGCCTTTCAATCGCCCTGATCGAGAAGGGCTATGTCGGCTGCGAACAGTCGAGCCGCAACTGGGGCTGGTGCCGACAGCAGAACCGTGATGCCCGCGAATTGCCGATCTCCGGTATAGCCATGCGGCTATGGGACGAACTCACGGCGGAGGTAGGCATTGACCTCGGGTTTCGCCGTTGCGGCCTCCTGTACGCTACCGACGATGCCAAGCAACTCGCCCAATGGGAAGCGTGGCTAGATACGGCACGCCAGTTTGGCATCAATACACGGATACTAAGCCCTGCGGAGGCGACCTCCGCGATTCCGTCTGTAGGGCGCAAATGGCTGGGCGGCGTCCACTCCGTCGATGATGGCAAGGCGGAGCCCGCCCTCGCGGCGCCGGGGATTGCCGAGGGGGCGCGCATGCGTGGCGCCAGCATCCACCAGAACTGTGCCGCTTATGGTCTCGATATCACCAATGGTGCAGTGACGGGGGTGATCACCGAAAAAGGGGTTATCCGCACCAATGCGGTCCTGTGCGCCGCCGGGGCCTGGGCATCGGCGTTCTGCCGGCGGCATGGGATCCGCTTCCCCCAGGCGAGCGTGCGTCAGACCGCGCTGCGTACGCGACCGGCGCCAAACCTCGGGGAGGCGCTCTACACACGGGATTGCACGCTTACTCGTCGCCTCGATGGCAGCTATACCGTGGCCCTCAGTGGCAAGACAAGGCTTGAAATCACGCCGCAGGGCATCCGCTACGGGAGGGAGTTCCTGCCCATGTTCATCAAGCGGTTGGGCGCCATGGAGTTCGGCGTTGGCAAATCTTTCATTCACGGCCCCGAAGGGTCGGCCGGCTGGGGTTCGGACAAGCCCTCCGCGTTTGAGCGCAACCGTGTGCTCGATCCCGCGCCCAGGTCGGCGGCCGCGATTTTTAAACAGATCAAAAAGCGGTTCCCGGCTCTGGCGAACATCGAAATGGCCGAATCCTGGGGGGGCTATGTGGATTGCACGCCCGACGCGGTGCCGGTGATCTCCGCCGTGGATGGGATATCAGGCTTCGTTCTTGCGGCGGGTTGTTCCGGACATGGGTTCGGCCTGGGGCCGGGGCTCGGTCATTTGGCGGCAGACCTGGTCGCCAACGATACCCCCTGTGTCGATCCCAAGCCCTACAGCCTCTCGCGCTTGACGGATGGTTCCAAGGTGAAGGTGGGTGCGATTTAACCCAGGCCAATCGTGACCAGCACTGCTTTGCGTCGCCGACGCTTCTCCGGCGCCGCGTCTTGCACAGGCACGTACAGTGCCGTCATGCAGCGAAATGCAGAACAGGAGAGTCAGTATGAAGGTCAATCAGGCTTCTGTGGAGAAAGCCAGGCTTCAAACGCTCGAAACCCCGTGTCTGATACTTGATGCGGATCGTATGGACCGTAATATCCGGCGTCTGAAGTCCCATCTGGCTACCCTCGGGCCTGGGTTGCGGCCGCATCTGAAAACGGGGAAGTCGGTAGAGGTGGCCCGGCGGGTCATGATGAGCATTGCAGGCCCGGCAACGGTTTCGACGTTGAAGGAGGCGGAGCAATTCGCCGCCGCCGGCGTGCGTGACATCATCTATGCCGTCGGCATCGCGCCCGGCAAATTGGGCCGGGTGCTGGCCTTGCGAGCTGCGGGTGTGGATATTGCCGTCATTCTCGATAGCGTCGAGCAAGCGCGCCTGGTTGCCGACGCGTCTCGCGAGGCGAATACCCGCATTCCCGCGCTGATCGAAATCGATTGCGACGGCCATCGTTCGGGCGTGTTGCCGGACGAAACCCAAAGACTGGTGGAGATTGGCCGCGCCCTCCACGAGGGGGGGGCCGAGTTGCGCGGGGTGCTCACCCATGCCGGCGGCAGCTATTCCGCTCGGGGCCGAGCTGCGCTCGAGCAGTGCGCCGAAGCAGAGCGTGCGGGGGCGGTCAAGGTGGCGGAAGCCCTGCGTAAAGCGGAGTTGCCATGTCCAGTGGTCAGCGTTGGTTCCACGCCTACGGCCCATTTCAGCCAGGATCTTACCGGCGTCACCGAAGTCAGGGCCGGCGTTTTCGTTTTCTTCGACCTGGTCATGGCCGGAATCGGCGTCTGCCAGGTCGAGGACATTGCCCTCTCGGTGCTGGCCACGGTCGTCGGGCATCAGCCGGAGAAGGGATGGATTCTCGTCGATGCGGGCTGGATGGCCATGTCACGGGATCGCGGCACCGCCAAACAGGAGGTCGACCAGGGGTACGGTCTGGTTGGTGACGTGCACGGCAAGCCCTACGGCGACCTGATCATGGCGGATGCCAATCAGGAGCACGGCGTCATCGCCCTGCGCCCTGGATCAAAGGGTACTCTTCCCGAGCTACCGATTGGTACTCGGGTCCGCATCCTGCCCAACCACGCCTGCGCCACCGGCGCCCAGCATGGCAGCTATCATGTGGTTCGCGACGGTTCCGATGTCGTTGAAGCCGAATGGCTGCGTTTCGGAGGCTGGTAACGAGCGATAGTCGTCCTTCCGATATTGCGGGAAAAGGCAGAGGTGTCACCAACGCTGCCACTCAGATCGCCAGATGGCGTTCGACGAGCGCGACATGCAGGCGAATTCCGATTCCCAGCACATCGTCGTTGAAGTCGTAACGGGGATGGTGCAGCGGTACCTCCGCATCGCCGCGCCCCTGACCCAACCAGATATAAGCGCCCTTGCATGCGTTTAGCATGAACGCGAAATCCTCCGAGGTGAAGGCCGGGTCCGGAGCGAGTTCGGCGCGGGCAACGCCGGCCGCGGCGGCCAGTGCCTCGTCGGCGGCAGCCGCGTCATTGACCGTCGCCGGGTAGTAGCGCTGGTAGGTCACGGTCACGCGCGTGCCGCTGGCCAGGGCCACGCCCTCAGCGACCTGCCGCAGGGATTCCTCTATCTTGTCCTGCACCGCGCTATCGAAGGTGCGGACAGTACCGACGACACGGACCGCAGCGGGCAGGACGTTGTGCGAACTCCCTCCTTCAATCTGGGTAACCGAGAGCACCGCCGTGGACATCGGCGGAATCCGGCGAGACACTAGTCCGTTGAGCTGGGTGACGAGATCGCTTGCCGCCAGGATCGCGTCCGGTGTCTTGTGCGGCATTGCGGCATGAGCACCACGTCCCTCAACCAGGATTTCGAACTTGTCGGCCGCCGCCATGATCGGCCCCGGCCGTGTCGAAATTGTCCCGGCCGGAAGGTCCGGCCAGTTGTGGAAGGCGAAAATTCGGTCGCAGGGAAACCGCTCGAACAGCCCGTCTTCGACCATGGCGCGCGCGCCGGCGTGCCCTTCCTCGGCCGGCTGAAAAATGAAATGGACGGTACCGTCGAAGCGACGGGTACGCGCCAGCTGTTGGGCGGCGCCCAGCAGCATCGCCACATGGCCGTCGTGGCCGCAGCCATGGAAGACACCCGGGTTGCGGCTGGCGTAGGGCAGGCCGGTCTCCTCATGGATAGGCAGCGCATCCATATCGGCACGCAAGCCGATGGCACGATCGGATCTGCCTACCTTCAAGGAGGCGACGACACCGGTTCCGCCGATGCCCGTGTGAACCTCCAGTCCGAGTTGGCGCAGCGCCTCTTCTATCTTGCGCGACGTACGGCGTTCTTCGTAGGCGAGTTCGGGGTTGGCATGCAGGTCGTGGCGAAACGATATCAGGGGTGCCACCAGATCACCGATTTCCGATGTCTTGTCAGACATTTTCAGCCTCCATCGAGCAGCTTCAGCCATATCCCGCTACCCATCCCGCAGGTTGCCGAGAGGTATCGAAAGGGGATGAGCAATGCCTCATATCATGCACGAGAGCGGCAGTAATATCTTGCCAATGCCGGGTGGTTTTATGGCATTTCCTACTGTTCGTTCTCTCAAATAAGCAGCCCGTACCGCATGGCTGGAGTTAAAGTGGTCGGTAATAGAAGACGTTTACTTTGTTCGCGCTTTAACACGCCTCCCCGTGTCGATGAGGCTGGGAAATGGAGACTCGTATGTCACCTACGACCGCGGCAGTTCAAATCCAGTATCGCCCCATGCTGGAAAGCGACATTCCCGCAGCGCACACGCTTTCCCAGGCGGTGCACTGGCGACACCGGCCGGAAGACTGGCAGCTCCTGCATCGCCTCGGTGGCGGTTTCGTTGCAGAGTGCGATGGCAGCGTGATCGGTACTGCCTTGTGGTGGCCTCATGGCGACGACCATGCGTCGCTCGGCATGGTCATCGTCTCGCCGTTGGCCCAGGGGCGGGGCATTGGCCGCGAGTTGATGAACCGGCTGCTCGAGGCGATCGGTGAGCGCAACACCCTGCTTCACGCCACGCCGGCTGGGCAGCCCCTCTACGAACGGCTCGGCTTCGAGGTGATCGGTAAGATCCACCAGCACCAAGGCATCGTGGCCTCCCGCGAACCCGTCGCGCCTCCGCCGGGCACGCGCCTGCGGGCGGCCGAGGCGGGCGATGCTGCCAAGCTGGCCGAGCTAGCCTCCCGCGCCGCCGGCATGCCGCGTACGCAGGTCGTGAGCGAGCTGCTGCGCACCGCCGAAGGTGCCGTCATCGAGGACGCCAACGGCAATCCGGTCGGCTTTGGCATCCTGCGCAGCTTCGGGCAAGGCGGCGTCATCGGTCCGCTCGTTGCCCTCGATCCGGAGCACGCCAGCGCGCTGCTCAGTCACTTGGCTGCGACGCGCACCGGCTCCTTCGTGCGTATCGACATGTCCGATGAGCACGGGTTGGATTCCCTGCTGAGCGAGCTGGGGCTGGCGCACGTCGATACCCCGGTCGCCATGGTGCGGGGTGAGTCCCCACAGGTCGATCCCGGCATCCGCCAGTTTGCGATCGCCAGCCAGGCGTTTTTCTGAGCCCAGTCACTACGAGCCCCCGGTTTCTTGTCCATTTCGGGAACTCATTCTCAAGGATCGACTTCTATGACCTCGCCCATCGCACATCTCAACAGCGCGGACCGTCTCGAACGCATGTTCATCGACGGCGAATGGACCTTCCCTGAGACCTTGACCCGAACAGACGTTATCGACCCTTCGACGGAGGAGCCCATTGCCGAGATCGCCCTGGGCAGTAGTGCGGATGTCGATACGGCGGTGGCCGCGGCGAGGCGTGCATTTGCGGGCTGGGCCGCCACCTCGCCCGAGAGCCGGGCCCAGTTTCTGGATCGCATCCACGCCTTGATTCTCGAGCGCGCAGAACTGTTTGCTCAGGCGATCTCTCAGGAGATGGGGGCTCCCATTGGCTATGCGCGCAGCACCCAAGTACGGCTTGCGGCGGAGCACATCCGCGTGGCGCGGGACAATCTGGCCACCTATCCCTTCATCACCCATCGTGGCACCACAGCCATCATGCGCGAGCCGATCGGTGTGTGCGGCCTGATCACCCCCTGGAACTGGCCGCTCTACCAGATCACCGCCAAGGTGGGGGCCGCCTTGGCGGCTGGATGTACGATCGTGCTGAAGCCAAGTGAGCTGTCACCCCTTAGCGCCTTGCTCTTCGCGGAGGTGGCGCAGGACGCCGGCATTCCGGCGGGCGTCTTCAACCTCCTGAACGGTGATGGCCCCGGGGTCGGTGCGGCTCTCTCGTCCCATCCCGACGTGGACATGATCTCGCTGACGGGCTCGACCAGGGCGGGTGTCCTGGTAAGCCAGGCGGCCGCCCCGACGGTGAAACGGGTGGCTCTTGAACTCGGGGGCAAGTCGCCCAACGTCATCCTGCCGGATGCGGACCTGAGCCGTGCCATCGCCCCCGGCGTGGCGGCCGCGTTCCGCAACCTCGGGCAGTCCTGCAGCGCACCCACACGCATGATCGTGCCCCGCCAGTACCTCCAGGAGGTCGAGCGGCTCGCCTGTGCTGCGGTATCCGAGATGGTCGTCGGCGATCCACGCTTGGAACAGACGACCCATGGCCCTGTGGCGAACCGCGCCCAATTCGAGCGGGTGCAGGAGATGATCGCCGTCGGGATCGGTGAGGGCGCACAGCTGGTGTGCGGCGGGCCTGACCGGCCGGAGGGCCTGAACCGGGGCTTCTATGTCCGCCCCACCGTCTTCTCCGAGGTGCAGTCTCACATGAGGATCGCTCAGGAGGAAATTTTCGGGCCGGTCCTCTGTATCATTCCCTATGACACTATTGATGAGGCCGTGGCGATTGCCAACGACACCATCTATGGCCTCGGCGCACATGTCCAGGGCGGGAATCTCGAGACGGCACGGGCAGTGGCGGCTCGGATTCGCTCTGGGCAGGTACATATCAATTATCCGGCCTGGGACCCCAACGCACCCTTTGGCGGCTACAAGCGTTCGGGAAATGGCCGTGAATACGGCATTGAGGGCATGGAAGAGTATCTGGAGACGAAAGCCGTCCTCGGTTTCTAGTTAGCGCCCGAGCATTGCCATCTTCCAGCTCGTTGATGAGGTCGGTGATGATAAGGGGGCCGTAGATACGAATGGTACCTTCGGCCCCTCAGTGCTACGCCAGCTCGTTGGGATAGCCGGCTTCCTCGAGGACAGCGGCAAGGGCTGTTGTATCGGCGCTACTCTTGATCGTCACGTGCTGTTTCGTGAGGTCGATCTCGATGTTGGCATCGGCATCAACAGACTTGATAGCGGTCGTGACGGTCGAGGCACAGTGGCCACAGGTCATCTTGGGTACTTTGAGCGTCAACATGGTCCTGCTCCTTCTGGGTTGGGAGTTCTTAGCCTAAAGCTTCCTACTATTGGAAGGTCAAGCGCCAAACGAAATGATCGATGCGTTCATGAAAATCAATACAAGACACCTGACGCCTGTTCCGAAGTTTCCTATCATGGGAAGGAATGACCCGGTTCCGTTAAGTCGGCGGAAGTAGCGGGACAGCTCCCAGCCCAAGGAACCAGCAGGCCGCCATCGACAGGGCGCTAGTCCCGTAGCCGATGGCTATGTCACTGCAGCTGAACGCCCTCGCGGATCGGTGGCTTGATAATGTGAGGTATCCAAAATGAATATCGGACAAGCGGCGAAGGCATCCGGCATCTCGGGAAAGATGATTCGCTACTACGAGAGTATCGGCCTCATTGCCCCGGCCAATCGGACGGAGTCGGGGTATCGGATCTTCAGCGAGAAGGACGTCCACGCGCTTCGTTTCATTTCCCGGGCCCGGGGTCTGGGTTTCTCGGTGGAGCAGATGGGCAACCTGCTCGCCCTGTGGCAGGACCGTCATCGGGCCAGCGCCGACGTCAAGGCCGTCGCCCAGGCGCACATCGAGGAGCTGGACCTCAAGATCAAGAAGCTGCAGGACATGCGCCAGACCCTGGAGCACCTGGTGGATCATTGCCACGGAGACAAGCGGCCGGATTGCCCGATCCTGAGCGGTCTGGCGGCAGAGGGTGTTGCAGAAAGTACCGAACTGGAATCCGAGACCTCCTAGCATGTGGGCTGCGCGTTACCTGGGTTTCTCCGCCATCACCACGGCGCGCCTTGGCGCCGGGTAGCCCTCGCGGGTCTTGCTCGGGTCGGCCGGGTCGAGAAAGTCGGCCAGCGACTGGAAGGTCATCCACTCGGTGGTGCGCTGCTCGTCCAGTGAGGTGGTGGCTTCGTCCACCACGCGGACGTTAATGAGCCCGCAGCGTTCGAGCCACTGGCATAGCGCTTTCGAAGACGGCAGGAAATAGACGTTGGGCATGGCGGCGTAGCGTTCGCCCGGTAGCAGCACGGTGGTCTCGTCGCCTTCCACGACCAGCGTTTCCAGTACCAGTTCACCGCCGGGGCGCAGGGCGTCCTTCAATTGCAGCAGGTGCTCCAGCGGCGAGGGGCGGTGGTAGAGCACCCCCATCGAGAACAACGTATCGAAGAATGCTAGCCGCTCGGGTACGTCCTCGATGCCCACCGGCAGGAAGTGGGTGCGTCCGCCATCGGCATCGCCGATGAAGTGGCGCAGCGCCTGGAACTGGTAGAAGAAACGCGGCGAGGGGTCGATCACCAGCACGAAGGCGGCACCGGCGCCGGCCATGCGCCAGGCGTGGTAGCCGCTGCCGCCGCCCACATCGAGCACCCTGCGGCCGTCAAGCGAGGCCAGGTGCGGGGCGACCCGTTGCCACTTCCAGTCGGACCGCCATTCGGTGTCGATGTGAATGCCGGCGAGCCGGTAGGGGCCCTTGCGCCACGGCATCAGCTTGCGCAGCAGGTTCTCGCACTGTCGGCGCTGGCTGTCGTCCAGCGCGCAATCCACCGTCAGCGTGTCGCTGTCGAGTTGTACGTCGCGGGCCTGGGGCAGGGCGGGTAGCTTGGCCACCGCTTTCTCCCAGGCCGGCAGGTCGCCGTAGCGCTTGCGGTCGAGCCCGCGGGCCAACTGCTCCGGCAGGCGGGCCAGCCAGCTATCCAGCCCCTGGTCGATAAAGGCGCGGTAAAGAGGGCGCTGTTCAGGAGGAATTGCCACCTCAGGCCTCCTTGAACGCGATCAGCGAGGCGAAGTTGAGGTACTGGAACCAGGTCAGCGAGCGCGTGAAGCCGGCTCGGGTGAGCCGTGCGTGGTGCGCCTCGAGGGTGTCCGGCACCAGCACGTTCTCCAGCGCCGTGCGCTTCTGGCTGATTTCCATTTCGCTGTAGCCATTGGCGCGCTTGAAGTCGTGGTAGCGCTCCACCCGCCAGGCGTTGTCGCGCTCATCGGGGTCGACCACCTTCTCCGAGAGTACCAGCACGCCACCCGGTTCCAACGCCGCGTACAGGCGCGCCAGCAGGGTCTCACGGTCCTCGGGCGGCAGGAACTGCAGGGTGAAGTTGAGGATCACCATGCCCGACGGCTGGTAGTCGAGGGTGCGGATGTCGCCCTCGATGACCTCGATGGCGTGCTGTGGGCACTCGGCGGCGAGGGTCTCGCGGGCGCGGGCGACCATGGCCGGAGAGATGTCCACTGCGGTGAGACGGAAGGCGTCTGCAGGCAACTGGCCGGCCAGCGCCAGGCTGGCGGCACCCAGCGAGCAGCCCAGGTCGTAGACATGAGCGCCGTGGCGCAGGTGGCGTCCGGCGATCAGCCCCAGCATGCCGAGGATCTGGCCATAGCCCGGTACCGAGCGGCGGATCATGTCGGGGAAGCAGGCCACCACCCGTTCGTCGAAGGAGAAGCGCGCAACCCGGTCCAGGGGTGTGGAAAAGATCGCGTCGCGATAAGATGCGTCACTCATGAGCAAGCCGGTAACGTGGGACAGGCCAGCATTCTACGCCTGCCGCCGTCCGGCTGCACGGATGGCGCGCCGTGTCGCCGCCGAGACACGGGGAGCCGGCATGTGTGCGACATCCCGATGCGCCCGCGCTGTGGATTTACAGGCGGATACAAGGCTAGCCTGTGAGCGAAGGATTTCGCCCGTCTTGGGCTAGCCGTCAACGACGCGGTTGCTCCCGCAAGACGTCAAGGAGGATTGCTATGAACCACGCCCCAATCGACCAGACTGGCGCCTGGCAGCGGCTGATGGAGCATGCCGAGGAGATGCGCACGACCCATCTGCGCGAGTTGTTCGTCGATCAGGCGCGAGGCAGTGCCTTCATGCGCCAGGCAGCGGGACTGACCCTCGACCTGTCGAAGCAGCGCTGGAGCGACACGACGCTCGCGCTGCTGCTGGATTTGGCCCGCGAAGCCCGGGTGCCGGAAGGTATCCAGGCACTGTTGGGTGGAAAGCACGTCAACGTCAGTGAGGATCGCCCGGCACTGCATACGGCCCTGCGCCTGCCCCCGGAGGCCTCATTGATCGTCGATGGCGAAGATGTGGTGCCCGGCGTGCATGCCTCGCTGGATCGCATGGCCACCATGGTCGAGCGCCTGCATGCTCGGCAGTGGCGCGGCGCCACCGGTCGGCCAATCCATGACGTGGTCAACCTGGGCGTGGGCGGCTCCGATCTCGGCCCGCTGATGGTGACCCATGCGCTGGCCGACTATCGACCCGCCGATGCCCACCATGTCGAGGTGCACTTCGCCTCCACCATGGACGGCTCGCAGCTTGCCGACTACCTCAACCGCTTCAACCCCGAGACCACGCTGTTCGTGATCTCATCGAAGTCCTTTACCACCATCGATACCCTGTCGAACGCACGCACTGCCCGCGACTGGCTGATGGCGCGGCTGGTGAACGACGGTATCCAGGGAGTGGACGAGGAAATGGTGATGCGCCAGCACTTCGTCGGGGTCTCGGCCAAGCCCGAGAAGATGAGCGAATGGGGTATTGCCGAGGCCAATCAACTGCTGTTCTGGGAGTGGGTCGGCGGCCGCTACTCGCTGTGGGGCGCCATTGGACTGCCCATCGCCTTGGTGGCTGGCATGGCCAACTTTCGCGAGCTGCTGGCCGGCGCCCATGCCATGGACGAGCATTTTGCCAAGGCCTCTCTGGGTGACAACCTGCCGGTGCTGCTGGCGCTGGCAGGCATCTGGAACGTCAACTTCCTCGACATCCGCGCCCACTCGATCCTGCCCTACGATGGCCGGCTGGAGCACTTCGCCGCCTACCTCGAGCAGCTCGAGATGGAGTCCAACGGCAAGTCGGCTACCCACGAGGGTCGCCAGGTCAGCTACTCGACCTGCCCGGTGCTATGGGGGCAGCTCGGCCCCAATGCCCAGCACGCCTTCTACCAGCTGCTGCACCAGGGGACCCAGCCGGTGGTGTGCGACTTCATCGCTCCGCTCAAGCGTTACGATGACGTGGAAGATGTGGCGACCCGCAGGCATTTGATGTCCCAGCATCGCCTGACACTGGCCAACTGCTTCGCCCAGTCGCGCCTGCTGATGCTCGGCGACGATGCCATCGACGAGCCTGGCGAGCGGCCCGGGCACAAGCGATACCGTGGCAACCAGCCCTCCACCACCCTGCTGCTCGATCGCCTGACGCCCGCTACCCTGGGAGCGCTGATCGCGCTCTATGAGCACAAGGTGTTCGTCCAGGCCGCCATCTGGGGAATCAACCCCTTTGACCAGTGGGGCGTGGAACTGGGCAAGCAGATTGCAGGGGAGACCGAACGCATCCTGGCCGATCATCACGGCCATGAAGGCATGGATGCTTCGACCCGGGCCTTGCTCGAAGCGGTCTGGCATGCCGAGAGGGAGAACGATCGTTGAAGCAAGAAATTCGGGAGAGTGTAGAAGGGCTGGTAATGTATACAGTGGGTTCGGTATGCTGAACGCGCCCTTGGCGCCGCCGCCCGTCAGTGGTTTGCTCTACCTGCATGGCTTCAACAGCGGCTATGGCTCGCCCAAGGCGGTACTGATACGGGCCGCCTGCGCTGCACTGGCGCTACCCTGCGAGACGCCGCAGCTGCCGCATCGCCCCGCTGCGGCTCTGGAGCAGGCCGAGGCCCTGTTGGGCGGGCTGGGCTCGAACCCGCTGCTGGTCGGCAGCTCCATGGGTGGTTTTCTGGTCACCTGCCTGGCCGAGCGTCACGACCTGTCGGCCGTACTGGTCAACCCAGCGGTGCGGCCGGCGCGGCTGGTGTCGGAGTGGGTCGGAGAAGCCTTCGTCAATGAGCATACCGGTGAGCGCTTCGTCATCGAGACGGCTCACGGTGAGGAGCTGGAAGCGCTGACGCCGCGGCGTGTTTCCCCCGAGCGTTACCTGCTGCTGCTGGGGACTGCCGACGAGACGCTGGACCCGGCGGATGCTTTCGCGCTCTACCGGGGCGCCAGGACCCTCCTGCACCCCGGGGGGGATCACGTTTTCAGTATGCTGGAGACGTACCTACCGGCAATACTGGCCCATGGTGGGCATCGCCTGAGCCGTGGCGCGTGATCGCCGCAGCGTCGGGTTGAGCCCGCTGCTGCGGGACGGGCTCCAGGGAAGGAGCGGGAACCCAGCTGGGAGCGCAATCGAATTCGTAATGGCTTTGGGACACGCATGACACAGTACAGTGCCAGCTCAATCGAAGTTCTCTCCGGTCTCGACCCGGTGCGCAAGCGCCCCGGCATGTACACCGACACCACCCGGCCCAACCACCTGGCCCAGGAGGTCATCGACAACAGCGTCGACGAGGCGCTGGCCGGCCATGCCCGGGAAGTCACCGTGCGCCTGCTCGAGGATGGCGGCATCGAGGTTTCCGATGACGGCCGCGGCATGCCCATCGATATCCACCCCGAGCACGGCGTCTCGGGCATCGAGCTGATCCTCACCCGGCTCCACGCCGGCGGCAAGTTCTCCCAGTCCAGCTATCGCTTCTCCGGTGGCCTGCACGGTGTCGGCGTGTCGGTGGTGAACGCGCTGTCGCGGCGCCTCGAGGTCGAGGTGATGCGCGACGGCGCTCGCCACGGCATGGCCTTCGAGCATGGCGACAAGGTGTCGGAGCTGGCCGAGATCGGCAGCGTGGCCAAGCGTACCACCGGTACCCTGGTACGCTTCTGGCCGGACGAATCCTACTTCGACAGCCCGCGGCTGGCCATGGGGCGGCTCAAGCACCTGCTGCGGGCCAAGGCGGTACTCTGCCCGGGGCTCAAGGTTACCTTGGTGGAGACCGACGGCGCCGAGAGCGTATGGCAGTACGAGGATGGCCTGCGCGACTACCTGGCACAGGCCACCGATGGCTTCGAAGTGCTGCCGGCCTCGCCCTTGATCGGCCACTTCGCCGACGACGATCAGGCGGTGGACTGGGCCGTGCAGTGGCTCCCCGAAGGCGGCGAGACGCTGATGGAGAGCTACGTCAACCTGATTCCTACGCCCCAGGGCGGCACCCACGTCAACGGGCTGCGTTCGGGCCTGCTCGAGGCGCTGCGCGAGTTCTGTGAATACCGCAACCTGCTGCCGCGGGGCGTCAAGCTCACCGCCGAGGATCTGTGGGAGCGCGTCGCCTACGTGCTCTCGGTGAAGATGCTCGACCCGCAGTTCGCCGGCCAGACCAAGGAGCGCCTGTCGTCGCGCACCGTGGCGGCCTTCGTCTCCAGTGTGGTGAAGGACGCCTTCTCGCTGTGGCTCAACCACCACGTCGACCAGGCCGAGGCGCTGGCCGAGCTGGTCATCAGCGCCGCTCAGCGGCGCCAGAAGAGCGCCAAGAAGGTGGCGCGCAAGAAGGTCACCGCCGGCCCCGCACTGCCCGGCAAGCTGGCCGACTGCTCCGGCCAGGACCCGGCCCAGGGCGAGCTGTTCCTGGTGGAGGGCGACTCGGCCGGCGGCAGCGCCAAGCAGGCGCGCAACCGCGAGACCCAGGCGATCCTGCCGCTGCGCGGCAAGATCCTTAATACCTGGGAGGTCGACAGCCACGACATCTACGGCTCCCAGGAGGTTCACGACATCGCGGTTGCCGTGGGCATGGATCCGGGCAGCGACGATCTCAGCCAGCTGCGCTACCACAAGATCTGCATTCTCGCCGATGCCGACTCCGACGGCCTGCATATCGCCACGCTGCTATGTGCGCTGTTCGTGCGTCACTTCCCGGCGCTGGTAGATGCCGGCCACGTCTACGTCGCCATGCCGCCGCTCTACCGTATCGACCTGGGCAAGGAGGTGCACTACGCGCTGGACGAAAGCGAGAAGGCGGCGATACTGCGCCGCCTCGAGGGCAAGCGCGGCACGCCCAACGTACAGCGCTTCAAGGGCCTGGGCGAGATGAGCCCGCTGCAGCTGCGCGAGACCACCATGGCGGTGGAGACCCGCCGTCTGGTGCAGCTCACCCGCGAGGTCGGCGACGGCACCATGGAGATGATGGACATGCTGCTGGCCAAGAAGCGCGCGTCGGACCGCAAGAGCTGGCTCGAAGACTACGGCAACCTCGCGGATATCGAAGTCTGAGCTACGAGCTACGAGCTACGAGCTACGAGCTACGAGCTACGAGCAGTGGGTTCGAAGCCCGAAGCCCGAAGCTCGCGGCTCGCAGCTCTTCCAGAACGTTTCGTGCGGGCACGGCCCGCGATTTTTCCATGATGGCAGATAGGGCGCAGAACCCATGACCATGGATATCCAGGTGGCGGAGGGCGACGTCGAGCGTCTCTCGCTGCGCGAATACACCGAGAAGGCGTACCTCGACTACTCGATGTACGTCATCCTCGACCGGGCGCTGCCGCACATCGGCGACGGCATGAAGCCGGTACAGCGGCGCATCGTCTACGCCATGCGCGAACTGGCTTTGAATGCCAGTGCCAAGTACAAGAAGTCGGCGCGTACCGTCGGCGACGTGCTGGGCAAGTTCCACCCCCACGGCGACAGCGCCTGCTACGAGGCGATGGTACTGATGGCCCAGCCGTTCAGCTATCGCTATCCGCTAGTGGACGGCCAGGGCAACTGGGGCAGCCCCGACGATCCCAAGTCGTTCGCGGCGATGCGCTACACCGAGTCGCGCCTGTCGAAGTTCGCAGAGGTGCTGCTCGCCGAGCTGGGCCAGGGCACCGTCGACTGGACCCCCAACTTCGACGGCACCATGAACGAGCCGGTGGTATTGCCGGCGCGCCTGCCCCACGTGCTGCTCAACGGCGGCACCGGCATTGCCGTGGGCATGGCCACCGACATCCCGCCGCACAACGTGCATGAAGTGGTCGAGGCCACCTGCCACCTGTTGCGCCATCCCGAGGCAACCACCGGCGAGCTGATGCAGTACCTGCCGGCACCGGACTTCCCCACTGCGGCAGAGATCATCACCTCGCGTGATGACCTGCAGAAGCTCTACGAGAGCGGCCGCGGCTCGGTGAAGCTGCGCGCCCGCTATACCATGGAGGAGGGCAAGGTAGTGGTCACCGCGCTGCCCTACCAGGTCAGCGGGTCCAAGGTGCTCGAGCAGATTGCCGCGCAGATGCAGGCCAAGAAGCTGCCCATGGTGGACGATCTGCGCGACGAATCGACCCACGAGGAGCCGACCCGGCTGGTGATCGAGCCGCGCTCCAACCGCGTCGACATCGAGGCGATGATGGCGCACCTGTTCGCCACCACCGACCTCGAGAAGAACATTCGCGTCAATCTCAACGTGATCGGCCTCGACGGCCGGCCGCGGGTGATGCCGCTGCCGGACATGCTCGGCGAATGGCTCACCTTCCGCCGCAAGACGGTGCGCCGTCGCCTGGAGCATCGCCTGGGCAAGGTCGAGGACCGCCTGCATATCCTTGAAGGCCTGTTGGTCGCCTACCTCAACATCGACGAGGTGATCCGCATCATCCGCGAGGAGGACGAGCCCAAGAGTGCGCTGATGGAAGCCTTCGGTCTTTCCGACCGCCAGGCCGAGGCCATCCTCGAGCTGCGCCTGCGCCACCTGGCCAAGCTCGAGGAGATGAAGATCCGCGGTGAGCAGGACGCGCTGGAAGCCGAGCGCAAGCGCCTGAAGGAACTGCTCGGCAGCGAGGCCAAGCTCACCGACCTGATCGAGGAGGAACTGCGCGAGGCGGCACGCGAACATGGCGACGAGCGCCGTTCGCCCATCGTCGAGCGCGAGGAGGCCAAGGCACTCTCCGAGGTCGAGCTGATGGGGGCCGACCCCATCACCGTGGTGCTCTCCGAGAAAGGCTGGATTCGTGCCGCCAAGGGCCACGACATCGACCCCGAAGGACTTTCCTACAAGTCCGGCGACCGCTTCGCCCTGGCGGCCCGGGGCAAGACCAACCAGCCGCTGGTGCTGCTCGACGATACCGGCCGCGCCTACACCTTGGCCGCTCACAACCTGCCCAGTGCCCGCAGCCAGGGCGAGCCGGTCACCGGTCGAGTCAATGTGGTGGCCGGCGCCCACATGGCCGGATTGATGTTGGCCCCGCCCGAGACTCGCTACCTGCTCGCCAGCGACGGCGGCTACGGCTTCGTGGCCAAGCTCGATGAGCTGATCGGCAAGAACAAGTCGGGCAAGGCGGTGCTCTCGGTGCCCAAGGGCTGCCGTGTGATGGCGCCGATAAGAGTACCGGAAGGCGAAGACGTCTGGGTGGCGTCGGTTTCCAACGAGGGGCGGCTGCTGCTGTTCCCGCTGGAGCAGCTGCCCGAGTTGGCCAAGGGCAAGGGCAACAAGATGATCGATATCCCCGGGGCTCGAGCCGCCCGGCGCGAGGAACTGGTGCGCGATATCGCCCTGCTACCCGCCGGTGCGTCGCTGATCATCCATGCCGGCAAGCGTCATTTGACCCTCAAGGACGCCGATCTGGACTATTATCGCGGCGAGCGCGGCCGCCGCGGCAGCAAGCTGCCCCGCGGCCTGCAGAAGGTCGATAGGCTGGAAAGCTCGGCAGACTAAAGCCATAACCTGACGGCCAGGGGCAGGTCGAAGAGGAGGTCATTTGCCATGGATGGCAAATGTAGCGCCCAGGGATGGGGTCACAGCGCCTCCTCGAAGACCTGGCGCCGAAAGCCGTCCTATCAGCGTATCCTGAGGCATGCATGACACGACGACTGCTGATTCGCGCCACCGGCGCGGCACGACCCGGCCAGCTGGCCGGCCTGGGCCAGGCCATGGCGCGCAGTGGCGCAAGGCTGCTCGACATCAACCAGAGCGTGACCTTTGGCATGGTTTCGCTCGAGGCCCTGGTCGGGCTCGATCGCGACAGCGACCTGGAAGGGGCGCTCAACGAGGCCGGCGACAGCCTGGGCCTCGACGTGCAGGCCATCCAAGTCAGCGCCGAGGACTACCAGCGCTGGAGCGCACATGCTAGCCAGCCGCGGCTGATCCTGACTCTGCTGGCACCGCATCTGCCTGCCGGCATCCTTGCCGAAGTCGGCGCGCTTACCGCCGAGCACGGCCTCACCGTGGAACTGATCCATCGGCTTTCCGGGCGCGAGCCGCTGGATGGCGGCATACCGCGATTCGGCTCCTGCGTCGAGTGCTGGTTACGCGGCGAGGAGGTCGATCTCGACAGCCTGCGCGAAAAGGCGCTGGCGCTGGGCGCCATGCATGGCGTCGACATCGCACTCCAGGAAGACTCCATCTGGCGCCGCCATCGCCGCCTGGTCTGCTTCGACATGGACTCGACCCTGATCCAGGCCGAAGTGATCGACGAACTGGCGCGACGACACGGCGTCTATGAGGACGTCGCCGCAGTCACCGAGCGTGCCATGCGCGGCGAGCTCGACTTCCAGCAGAGCTTTCGCGAGCGCATGGCCAAGCTCAAAGGTCTGGATGAATCGGTGCTGGCCGAGATCGCCGAGGAACTGCCGCTGATGGATGGCGTCGAGCGGCTAATGAAGCACCTCAAGCGGCTGGGGTATCGCACCGCCATTCTCTCCGGTGGTTTCACCTATTTCGCCCGCCACCTGCAGGACAAGCTCGGCTTCGACGAGATTCATGCCAACGAGCTGGTGGTCGAGAATGGCAAGGTGACCGGCGAGGTACGCGAGCCGATCCTCGATGCCAACCGCAAGGCCGAGCTACTGCGCGAGATTGCCGCGCGCGAGGGGCTGGCCATGGAGCAGACCATCGCCGTGGGCGACGGCGCCAACGATCTCAAGATGCTCGCTGCCGCGGGGCTCGGCATCGCCTTTCGGGCCAAGCCGCTGGTGCGCAGCCAGGCACGCCAGTCGATATCGACCCTAGGCATCGATGCCGTGCTCTACCTGATGGGCTATCGCGAGGGAGACCTGGAGGACGAAAGCCGCGCGGGTTGACAGGCGGCACTGGTGAAGCGCGAGCAAGTGGCGTACCTTCGAAGGGCCTATCTCGAAGAACTATTACATCGGAGGTCGCCATGGCCCAAGCGCATTTCTCCGCGGAACTGCTGGACGAATTGAACCTGCTCTGTCTATACAATCTGGACACCACCCACGAAGGCCTCAAGGTGCATGCCGGCAGCGCCGCTACCGGGGCCGTAGCCGCTGCCTCGCGGCTGTATGCCAAGGGCCTGGTGACCCAGGCCGACGGCGGTTACCTGACACCCCGCGGGCGCGAGGCAGCCTTGCACGCGCAGGAACTGGCGGGCCTGCTGACCCCGGCTGAACTCACCACCTGAAGTCGCGCTATATCGGAAACGATGCTTCGAACTGCCCGAACTCGTGCGCCCGCCTGGATGCTCCAGGCGGGCGCCGTCATATGCATGCGGTACTCAGGTGTTGAGCACCACACCGCCGTTCAGATGCAGCGTCTGGCCGCTCATGTAGGAAGATTCCTCGCAGGCCAGGTAGACGTAGGCCGGGCCCATCTCGGAGGGCTGGCCGGCACGGTTCATCGGCACCTGGCCGCCGAAGGAAGCGACCTTCTCGGCCGGGAAGCTCGCCGGAATCAGCGGCGTCCACACCGGCCCCGGGGCTACGGCATTGATTCGAATGCCCTTCTCGGCCAAAGGGACGGCCAGTGAGCGTACCAGCCCTTGAATGGCGCCCTTGGTAGCGGTGTAGTCGATAAGAGAAGGGTTGCCCTTGAAGGCATTGATCGATGAGGTGCAGATGATGCTGTCACCCTCCCCCATGTGGGGCAGGGCCGCCTTGGTCAGGTAGAAGTGGCTGAATACGTTGGTCTGGAAGGTGCGCAGGAGCTGGTCGTCGGGAATGTCGGTGATATCGTCCCAGTCGTACTGCTCGGCGGCGTTGTGCACGACGATGTTGAGCTTGCCGAACTCCTGGAGCGTCTTGTCGACGATTTCCTGACAGAACGCGGGATCGCCCACGTCGCCCTTGAGCACCAGGCAGCGGCGTCCTTCCGCCTCGATCAGGGATTGCGTTTCGCGAGCATCGGTATCCTCCTCCAGGTGTACGGTGACGCAATCGGCACCCTCGCGGGCGTAATGCACGGCGACGGCGCGGCCGATACCGCTGTCCCCACCGGTGATGATCGCGACCTTGTCCTTGAGCTTGTCGGCGCCGCGGTAGCTCTCGCGAATGTACTCCGGCTGAGGGTCCATCTTGTACTCGGCGCCGGGCTGGTGGGGCTGCTCCTGAGGCGGTTGCTTGTCTTCGCTCATGTACTGAACTCCTTTTCCTTGGGAAACACTGCATAAATGTCTGCGCGTGCGAATCACTGCGTTGCGCGGTGCTGGTGCGCCAGCCCGGTCGAAATCCTCACCTATACCCCATAGGCTCCGGTTGACTCGCAGCCTTCGGCTTCTCGCCCCTTCGGGGCCAGCCTACGGCTGTTTGTCGCTTCGCTCGGTACTGTGCTCCGTGCGCCTTGTGCTTCATCCCGCTCGCCGATTTATCAGCGCTTCCCTTTGCACGTGATGATTTGAAGGTAGGCAGGCCGCAACCGCCAGGACAAGGCAGGGAGCGTGAATAAAGGTTTCGCTGTCGTAATGTCTGGTGAAACCGGCCGTGCCATGAATGGCGCGCCCCTCGTTTCACACCCGTGATACCATCACGCCGCCCCGACGGCCGGTGCCGGTAACCTGCGTCCGGCGGCTCTTCGGTTCCTGTCCTTTCGGATCCTGTCATGGAGTGCTTTCGAGAATGCCCATGAGTGCTTCCTTCGAGACTTGGCGCGACCGCTTCGAGCGTCTGCGCGCCCACAAGGCCTTCGAGCTGACGGTGATCACCATCATCGTCGTCTCGGCGCTGCTGATCGGCGCCAAGACCTACGAAGAGGAGGTCAGCCCCTTCCAGGAATGGCTGCTGCTGCTCGACACGGCGGTGACTGTCTTTTTCCTCGTGGAAATCCTGATCCGCATGGCGGCGGAGAAGCGTCTGCGTGACTTCTTCAAGCGCGGCTGGAACGTCTTCGATTTCCTCATCGTCACCGCCAGCCTGATCCCCATGGACGACTCGGAGATGGTGTTGCTGGCGCGGCTGTTGCGCATCTTCCGCGTGCTGCGCCTGGTATCGATGATCCCCGAGCTGCGCATGCTGATCGCGGCGCTGTTCAAGTCGATCCCGCGCATGGGCTACGTGGTGTTGCTGATGTTCATCATCTTCTACATCTACGGTGCCATCGGCAGTTTCCTGTTCGCCAGCGTCGATGAGAAGCTGTGGGGCAACATCTCGCTGGCCATGCTGACGCTGTTCCAGGTCGCCACCTTCGAGAGCTGGGCCACCGCGGTGCTTTACCCGACCATGGAGCACTACCCCTATGCCTGGATCTACTTCCTCACCTTCATCTTTCTCAATGCCTTCATCTTCCTCAACATGATGATCGGCATCGTGCTCGACGTGATGCAGAAGGAGAGCATTCAGGTGCAATTAGAGAGCGGCGAGGGCGAGGCTGCCGAGCTGCATGGCCTGCGCAGCGACGTGCGGGCGCTGAGCGAACAGCTGGCACGCATGGAGGCGATGCTGGAGCGGCGGGAGAAGTAAGTCTTCCGCTATGCTCTAATCAACCGGGCTCGATGGGCGAGCCGGATGGTAAAGGAGAGGAAAAGGATGACCGATTCGTTACCCGCCGGGGCGAGGCTCTTTCTGCCGCCCTACCTGCTCGAGCGCATCGCCAGCGCTGGGTCTGCGCACTTGCGCGAGTGCGCCCGGCATACCCTGCTGGTCGATCAGCAGTTCCGCGCCCGCGCGGGAACGGCCACTCTGCCCCAAGGCAGCGCCCGTCGTGGCGAGCCGGCTCGCTACGTGCATTCCGCCGAGCAGCGCCAGGTCCTGCCCGGCAGGCTGATGAGGCGTGAAGGGGAGGGCGATAGCGGCGACCCCGCCGTCGATGAGGCCTACCAAGGCCTGGGTGCGACCTACCGTTTGTTCTGGGAGGTCTACGAGCGGCATTCCATCGACGACGAAGGCATGGCGCTGCTGGCCACGGTTCACTACGGCCGGGATTACGAGAACGCCTTCTGGGACGGCCAGCAGATGGTCTTCGGCGACGGTGACGGCGAACTGTTCAACCGCTTCACCATTGCGCTGGACATCGTTGCCCATGAGCTGACCCATGGCGTCATCCAGCACGAAGCGGCACTGGCCTACGTCGGTCAGTCGGGGGCGCTCAACGAGTCGCTGTGTGACGTGTTCGGCAGCCTGGTCAGGCAGTATCAGCTGGGGCAGAGCGTCGATGAGGCGGACTGGCTGATTGGCAAGGGGCTGTTCACCGAGCGGGTCGCCGGACGGGCGCTGCGCTCCATGGCCAGGCCGGGCACCGCCTATGACGACCCCTTGCTGGGGCGCGACCCGCAGCCCGACCACATGGACGCCTTCGTGGTGACCGAAGCGGACAGCGGTGGCGTGCACATCAACTCGGGCATCCCCAACCGCGCCTTCCATCTGACGGCCATGGCGCTGGGCGGCCATGCCTGGGAACGGGCCGGCCGAATCTGGTACGACACCCTGGTCGACCGACGCCTGGAGCAAGATAGCGACTTTGCCACCTTCGCCACGCTGACGCTGGACAACGCCGAGCGCCGCTATGGTGCCACGAGTCAGGAAGCGACAGCGGTGCGCGCAGGCTGGCGTCGCGTCGGAGTGCTGCCGTGAGCCAGCCGCCGCCATTGACTCCGGCCAACGTGGTCCGGCTGCGGCGTGAAGGTGGGGTGGCGCACTTCCCCGGCCTGGCGCGCCCGCGCTGCATCCACTGCGCCCGTTGCAGCGAGGCGCAGCGTGACGCGCTGTGGCGTCTGCTGTCGAGCGCGGAATCGGGGGCAGGGGTGGAAGAGACGCCGGGCGCCGACCGGCGCCGGTTCTGCCTGAGCGTGGAGGACGCGAACGGCAACTCGCTGTGGCTACTGACGGTAGCCGAGGACGCGATGCCTCAGGAGCTGATCGAGTGGTGGCGGCGGGCCGATACGTCAGCGGAAAACGGCAATGCGCCTTGACAAGAGTCACGCATACTGATTTTCTAGAGGGCATGAACACGACATTCCGCTACCTCAGCCTGAACCTACGACTACTAGCCGGCCTTTGAGCGTCGGGCGATGCACTGCGCATCGCGTTTTGTCCAGGTCAGTCGAGGTACCGAAATGTCTACCACCCGAAGTGTTTTCCGCCACGTACATCGTTCCGTCGTGACCTTCGCCGGTCGTGGCCACTGTTTTGCCTATCGCTCCGACGCCCCGGTATGCTCGATGCAGCCGGGGCGTCGTCGTTTCTGAATGCCGCCAGCCCAGGGAGAATGCCACCATGATGCTCGACAACCCCGCCGCCAAGTACCGCCCCTTCGTCGCCGTCGACCTGCCCGACCGCCAGTGGCCGAATCGTCGTATCGAATCGCCGCCGCTGTGGTGCAGCGTCGACCTGCGCGACGGTAACCAGGCGTTGATCGACCCCATGGATCAGGAACGCAAGCAGCGCTTCTTCGACCTGCTGGTGAAAATCGGCTTCAAGGAGATCGAGGTCGGCTTCCCCTCGGCGTCGCAGACCGACTTCGATTTCGTGCGCGCGCTGATCGAGCAGAACAAGGTGCCGGATGACGTCACCATCCAGGTGCTGACCCAGGCGCGGCCGCACCTGATCGAGCGCACCTTCGAGGCGCTGAAGGGGGCCAAGAGCGCCATCGTGCACGTCTACAACGCCACCGACCCGGTGTTCCGTCGCGTGGTGTTCAACGTCAGCAAGGAGGAGTGCATCGGCATCGCGGTGGACGCCACCACCCAGATCCGCGAGCTGATGGCGTCGGCCCCGGAGACGAACTGGAGCTTCCAGTACTCGCCGGAGCTGTTCACCACTACCGAGATGGACTTCGCCAAGGAGGTGGTCGAGGCGGTAATGGAGGCCTACGGGGCCACGGCCGAGAAGCCGATGATCGTCAACCTGCCGGCCACGGTGGAGGCGGCCACGCCCAACAACTACGCCGACCAGGTCGAGTGGTTCTGCCGTAACGTCAAGAATCGCGACCACCTGATCGTCAGCGTACATCCCCACAACGACCGCGGCACCGGCGTGGCGGCGGCCGAGCTCACCGTGATGGCCGGCGCCGACCGCGTCGAGGGCACCCTGTTCGGTAACGGCGAGCGCACCGGCAACGTCGACATCGTGACGCTGGCCATGAACCTCTACACCCAGGGCGTGCATCCGGGGCTCGACTTCTCCAACATCACGCCGATCATGCGCGAGGTGGAGTACTGCAACCAGCTGCCGGTGCACCCGCGTCATCCCTACGTGGGCGACCTGGTGTTCACCGCCTTCTCCGGCTCCCACCAGGATGCGATCAAGAAGGGCATGGCCGAGCGTCGCGCCAACCCCGAGGCCATGTGGGAGGTACCCTACCTGCCTATCGACCCGATGGATGTGGGTCGCAGCTACGAGGCGGTGATTCGCGTCAACAGCCAGTCGGGCAAAGGGGGAGTCTCCTACCTGCTCGAGCAGGAGCACGGCATCGAGCTGCCGCGCCGGCTCTCGATCGAGTTCAGCCAGGTGGTGCAGGAGGTGGCCGACCGTACCGGCAAGGAGATCACCTCGCAGATGATCTACCAGGCCTTCGCCGACGAGTATCTGGTGCGTACCTCGCCCTATGCGATGGTCAATCATCGCCTCTCCTCGGAGCCCGACAGTCCCAAGGTGAAGCTCGAAGCCAGCATCGAGGAGCATGGCGAGCGGCGGACCATCAGTGGTGAAGGCAACGGCCCGCTGGCGGCCTTCATCAAGGCGCTGGCGGCGGCCGGCCACGATGTGGAGATCATCGATTACCACGAGCACTCCCGCGGCCAGGGGGCCGACGCCGAGGCGATCGCCTACGTCGAGGTGCGCATCGACGGCAAGGCGGTATTCGGCGTCGGTACCGACGAGAGCATCACCAGCGCCTCGATGAAGGCGGTGATGAGCGCCATCAATCGCCACGTCTCTACCCAGCCGGTGGCGGCCAATGTGACTGCCGAAAGTTTGGGATAAGCACGCTGGTGGTGGGGGGAGGCGCGATGATGCGGCCTTGGAGGGTAATGGTGCTGGTCGCCGTGCTGGTTGCCGGCGTCATATCCGCGGCGGCGTCTCACGAGCCATACGAGGCCAGGCTAGTGCGCTTGGAGGTACAACGCACGCTTCCCGAGCTAGCACCGATGCTGCGCGAGGAGCCGCCAGAGGTCAGCGCGCTGTTTCTCGGCTTCGCCTCGGATCAGGTGCTGTGGATGAGTGCTTCCCTGGCGATGGTACGCCACGGCGACATAGCGCGGAGCACGTTGCTCGATTATGGCTTGTCTCCGGCGTTCCAGAGGGTACTGGTGCGCTACGGCGCGGATGCGGTACTACCAGTGAGCTACTTCCACGATCATGATATTGCCACTCTGCGAGCACGGCACTGGCTTGGCGAGCGCTATCGGCAAGTCAGTGGTTGGTGGGACGACGAGGCGGACGCTGAGCCTGCGATGGTGGAGTTGACGCCTTATCGACGCGGCCAGATGGGCATTGCGCTGCTGGAGACGCATGGGTACGGGCTGCTCAACCAGTTCGTGGTCAGCGACGAAGGGCGCGTGGAGTGGCTGCAGGGCGAGCGTGTAGTGGCGGGAGTGGGGGATTTCTTCACTCGCGGACTACGCGACCTGGAGAGCCAGTGGCGCCGTGGTGAAGCAATAGGTGCAAGCGACCTGGGCTGGGCGGGTCTCGATCTGCTGGTGATGGCCAGTACCGTCAAGGTACTCAAGGCCGGGCGGGCGGCACGTGGTGCACGGGTGGGCAGTATCGAGGCTCAAGGCACCCGATCAGGAGTGCGGCAGGGCGTGGTCGCCAGTGGCGGACGCTTCGCCGCGCTGCCGCGCATGGCCAAGGTAGCCGCGGTGGCTGGCACGGCTTATGTGCTGGTTCGCCACCCTAGCTTGATCAGTGCGCTCGGTGCCACACTCGCCGGGTGGCTCGGCTGGCCTACCTGGTTGGGCCAGTTCCTTCTATGGCTGATCGTGCTGTTGCCGGTGTTTGCCGTCGCCCGTCTTGTCCGTCGCTGGTTGCTCGCCCCGCTGCTGTGGCTGCTGACGCCGGTGATGCGGGCGTGCCTCGGCTTGGCCAGCCGTCGGCTGGCCAAGCGCGCTCATGACACGGCGGTGGCGCGCTGACGTACGCTTGAAACAAGGGATCGCATGGAGCGAGCGCGACATATGGCTACAGCGGCGTCTTGCTCGCCTCGCCAGGAATCTCCCTGACCAACCGCGGCAGCAAGAAGCCCGGCAGTACTTCTCTGAGGCCCGCGACCAGCTCGCGGGCCTCTGCGTCTGGCACGTCGAAGTGGGCGGCCCCGGCCACCGGATCGAGCACGTGCAGGTAGTAGGGCAATACGCCCGCCTCGAACAGCCGCTCGGAGAGTTCGGCCAGGGCGTCCACCGAGTCGTTGACGCCACGCAGCAGCACGCTCTGGTTGAGCAGGGTGACGCCGGCCTGTTTGAGCCGGGCGCAGGCATCAATCACGGCTTCGTCTATCTCCTGGGCATGATTGACATGCAATACCACGACCTTCTGCAGCCGGCTGGCACCGAGCCAGTCGAGCAGGGCATCGTCGATCCGGTCGGGGATCACCACCGGCAGGCGGGTGTGAATGCGTAGCCGCTTGAGGTGGGGAATCGCTTCTAGGCGCTCGACCAGCCAGGCGAGCTGGCGATCGCTGGCAGCCAGCGGGTCGCCGCCGGAGAGGATCGCCTCGTGAATCGAGGTGTCCTGCCGCAGGATATTCAGCGTTTGCTCCCACTGGGCGCGTGAGGGGCTGTTGTCGCCGTAGGGAAAATGCCGGCGAAAGCAGTAGCGGCAGTTCACTGCGCAGGCGGGGCTGGCGATCAGCAGCACGCGGCCGGCGTACTTGTGGATCAGCCCCGGCCCGGGGGTGTGCTCGGCCTCGGCCAAAGGGTCGCTGACGTAGCCCGGTACCGTCTCGTCTTCGTCAACGAGCGGCAACACCTGGCGCAGCAGGGGGTCGCTGGGGTCACCGTGATGCATGCGCGCCAGGAACGCCTCCGGCACGCGTACCTCGAACAGGGCGTGGCCGCGCTCGGCGCCAGGCAGCCAGGCATCGTCCAGCCCCAGCCGCCGGCACAGCTCGCGCGGGTCGCGAATCGCTTGCGACAGCTGGGTCTGCCAGGCGCTCGGAAGCGTCAAGGGCGTCACGTCGACGCTTGGCGAATCCGCTCTCTGCAAAAGGGCGGAGCTTCGGGTTATCATGCGGCACACCAGTCACAAAGGGGCGAGGGCTCGAATCCTCGTCGATTCGGTATTTGCGCGTCCAGAGCCTGCTGCGGCGCGCCCGATCATTCGAGAGGCAACATGGCAAACTATTCTACCAACGAATTCAAGGGCGGTCTGAAGGTGATGCTGGACGGCGATCCCTGTGCGATCGTCGAGAACGAATTCGTCAAGCCGGGCAAGGGCCAGGCGTTCAACCGCGTGAAGCTGCGCAACCTGATCACCGGTCGTGTGTGGGAGCGCACCTTCAAGTCGGGCGAATCCCTCGAAGGCGCCGACGTGGTGGATCTCGAGATGGAATACCTCTACAACGACGGCGACATGTGGCACTTCATGAAGACCGACGGCTCCTTCGAGCAGTACGCCGTCGAGAAGAAGGCGCTGGGCGACACGGTCAAGTGGCTCAAGGAGCAGGTGGCCTACACCGTGACGCTGTGGAACGACAACGCCATCAGCGTGACGCCGCCCAACTTCATCGAGCTGGAAGTGGTCGAGACCGACCCGGGCCTCAAGGGCGACACCGCCCAGGGCGGCTCCAAGCCGGCCACGCTCTCTTCCGGCGCCGTGGTGCGGGTGCCGCTGTTCATCAACCAGGGCGAAGTGCTGAAGGTCGATACGAGATCCGGCGAATACGTCTCCCGCGCTTGAGCTGCAGCCCTTCCTGCGCTTGCTCATACGTCGTTGAATCCCGAGACGGCTTGCTCATTTAGCGCTGCTAAACTCCGCTGCCTTACTCGGGATTCGCCTCGTCTGAGCATCGCTCGGAGAGGGCGCTAGGACGGCTTGTGCGGTTAGCGGCGTAGGGGACAGGTCGTAGAGAGGGTCTTTTGCCATGGATGGCAAAAGTAGCGTACAGGGATGTATTCACAGCGCCCTCTCGTAGACCTCTCGCCGGCAAGCCGCGGTTTCTTGCTGCCCAATGTAGGCCACGCTCAAGGGCGTGGCTTTCTTGTTGCTGGGAGGTAGTAGAATATGACGACTGACTGGCGCCCCACGGCGAGTATCGAGACGCTGCGCGAGCGGGCGCGGCTGCTGGCCGAGGTGCGGGCATTCTTCGCCGAACGCGGCGTGCTGGAGGTGGAGACGCCGGTGCTGGGGCACGGCGGCAGCACCGACGTGCACCTGGCGTCGCTGTCGCTCGAGGCGACCACGCCGGCGGGGCGCGAGCGGCTGTGGCTGCAGACCTCGCCGGAATTCCACATGAAGCGGCTACTGGCCGCAGGCTCGGGGCCGATCTTCCAGCTCGCGCGCAGCTTTCGCGACGGCGAGGTGGGCAGCCGTCACAATATCGAGTTCACCATGCTGGAGTGGTACCGGCCTGGCTTCTCGCTCGATGAATTGATAGAGGAAACCGAGACGCTGATCCGTGCTGTGCTGGGACGCGACCCGGGGCCGCTGCGCCGGCGGCGCTATCGCGAGCTGTTCCGCGAGGCATTGGGACTCGATCCCTTCACCGTCGAACTCGACATGCTGCGCCAGGTTGCCGGCGAGCGCGGTGGGCTCGATATGAACGACGCCGAGCGCGACGACTGTCTCGACCTGTTGATGAGCCTGGTCATCGAGCCCGAGTTGGGGCGCGAGGGGCTCGACGTGGTGGTGGACTACCCGGCAAGCCAGGCGGCGCTGGCGCGGCGCCATCGCGACCCGGAGGACGGCGAGTGGGTGGCATCGCGCTTCGAGGTCTACCTGGCGGGGCTGGAGCTTGCCAACGGCTATGACGAGCTGACCGATGCCGGGGAGCAGGCTGCCCGCTTTGCCGAGGACAACGCCAGCCGTCGCAGACAGGGGCTTCCCGAGGTGGACGTCGACCAGCGCCTGCTGGCCGCACTGGAACACGGCATGCCGGCAGGCAGCGGCGTGGCGCTGGGCATCGACCGGCTGATCCAGCTCGCCCTGGGCAGGACGAGCGTGGCAGAGGTTATGGCCTTCGCCACGCCCAACGCCTAAAGGAACTCGGGACCGCGATTGGGAAAGCCGCCCAGCGACTGGCCCATGGCGACCTTGGTCTTGGGCGCCAGGCTAGCATCGAAATCGATCTTGCCGGCGAAGGCCATCACCACCGTGGAGCCGAGTTTGAAGCGCCCCATTTCCGCACCGCGCTCGAGATGGATCGGCCGGTCGAAGCGAATGCGCTGCACCTGCCCCGAAAGCGGGGTGATCTGGCCGGCCCATACCGTCTCGATGGCGGCCACGATCATCGCACCGACCAGCACCACCGCCATGGGCCCATGTTCGGTATCAAAGTGGCACACCAGACGCTCGTTGCGGGCGAACAGGTTGGGCACATGGTCCGTCGTGGCCGAGTTGACCGAGAACAGCCGCCCCGGGACGTAGACCATTTCGGTCAGGGTACCGGCCAGCGGCATATGCACGCGGTGGTAATCCTTGGGCGAGAGATAGACGTTGGCGTAGCTGCCGCCGCTGTAGCGCCGCGCGGCCTCGGCGTCGCCGCCGAGCAGGTCGACGACCGAGAAGCGGTGTCCCTTGGCCTGCAGCAGACGGTCCGCCTCGATGGGGCCGAACTGGGACAGATTGCCGTCGGCGGGGCTGAGTAGCCCTTCGCCCAGGGGGCGGGCTTCCGGCTTCAGCTCCCGGGTAAAGAAGTCGTTGAAGGTGGCATAGGCCGCGGGGTCGGGCTCGGCGGCCTCGCGCATGTCGACCTCGAAGACCTTGATGAAGGCGCGTATCAGCGCATTCTTCAGCCAGGCGACGCGACATTCGGCCAGAAAGCCCACCAGCCGCGACAGCAGGTGATGGGGAATCGGGTACTGGATCAGGGCGAAGAACTTGGCGAGAGACAAGGTAGTTCATTCCATGCAGGCAAATGGTGGCGGTCTGTGAGGCAGCGTAGCGACCTTGTCGAGGGAGAATTCCAGGATTTCGTCCTCGATTGTCGCGAGCCGCCTCGCATGAACGCCCGCGATGAGGGCGTAGTTTACTTCTCTATTGGCGTATCATCGCGGTTGCCCCACTCCTTCCACGAGCCGGCGTAGCCGCGAATGTTCTCGAAGCCCAGCGCCTTGCCCACCAGCCAGGTGAAGCCGCTGCGGTGGTGGCTCTGGCAGTGGGTGACCACTTCCATATCCGGCGTGAGCCCCAGGGCCTCGAGTTCGGTGATCAGCTCGGCGTAGTCGCGGATGCGCAGGGCGCGCTCCTTGTCCATGGCCTCGGTCCACTCCATGTTCACCGCACCGGGGATATGGCCGAGTTGCCGGTTCTCGCCCTTCTCTCCACGATATTCTTCCGGCGAACGGGCGTCCCAGATGGCGAAGCCCTTCTCGCCGAGGCGTTCCTGCAACTCGAAGCGGTCGATGGCCACCTCCGGATGTAGGATCTCGGCCTCGTAGTCGCTGGGCGTCGGTAAGGTCGGCTCATGGGCGACGGGCCGACCGGCCTGGCGCCAGGCGTGGATGCCGCCGTTGAGGTAGGAGTAGCGGGTATGGCCGATCAGTTCCAGCGTCCACAGCAGGCGCCCCGCCCAGCCGCCACCTTCGTCGTCGTAGGCCACCACGTGCACGTCGCGGGTCAGGCCGAGCGAGGAGAACAGCTGCGACAGCGCCTCTATGCTCGGCACCTCGTTGGGTACCTCGCCTTCGCCACGCATCAGGCGTCGGAAGTCGAGGAATACGGCACCGGGGACATGCCCCTCCGCGTAACTCTCTGCCTTGAGCGGCACGTCGACGATCAGCAGCTGGGAATCGTCCAGATGCTCGGCGAGCTGCTCGGGTTCGACGATCAGCGGTAGCAGATTCTCTTCGGAACTCATGGCGCTCTCCTTATCCTCAATCTCGCGATGCGGGCCTGATCAGGTCTCGCTGAGACTATCGACGATATGGCGATAGCTGGCAAAACGCTGTGGATGAATGTCGCCGCGTTCCACGGCCTCGAGCAGGGCGCAGCCCGGCTCCTGTCGGTGGCTGCAGTCGCGGAAACGGCAGCGGCCGAGAAAGTCGTGAAACTCGATGAAACCCTCGGCGACCTGCTGCTCGTCCAGGTGTATGAGGCCGAATTCGCGGATCCCCGGTGAGTCGATCAGTTCGGCATCGTCGGCCGTAGGCAAGCGGTAGAGGCGCGCCGTGGTGGTGGTATGGGTGCCCTTGCGTGAATCCTTCGATAGGTCGCCGATGCGCAGCGACTCATCGGGCAGCAGGCGGTCGATCAGTGAAGACTTGCCCACGCCGCTCTGACCGACGAACACCGAGGTGCGCCCGCTCAGTCGTTCCAGCAATGCATCGAGCCCATCGTCGCGGGCGGTGGTCGTTGCTACCACCGGATAGCCGAGTGCCTCGTAGCGAGCCAGCAGCGTGCGCAATTCACCACCGTCTCCCGGCAGCAGGTCGATCTTGTTGAGCACCAGTGCCGGGGCGATGCCGGTGGCCTCGGCGGCCACCAGGTAGCGGTCGATCAGGTTGGGGTGGGGGAGCGGTTCCACGGCGAAGACGATCAGGATCTGATCGATGTTGGCGGCAACCGGCTTGAGCTGACCGCGGGGATCGGGACGCTCCAGTACGTTCTTCCGCTCGCTGCGGGCTACCACGACGCCTTCCACGGCGTTGCCCTCGGCGTCGTAGGTGGCGCGCCAGATGACCCGGTCGCCGGTCACCAGTCCCTCGAGATTGGCCCGCAGGTGACAACGAACCGTCTCCTCGCTGCCTGCGCCCTGGACGTCCAGGGTACGCCCGTAATGGGCGATGACGCGGCCAGGCTGCTCGGGGCCGTACTCGCCAGCGGCAAGCTTCTGCGAATCCTCGGCGTCGCGTTGCCCGGCACGGCGTTCGCGCTCGGCCTGAATCTTCTCGATTCGCCAGCGTTGCTGGCGACTTAGCTTGCGTTTGCTCATGGGCACCCGAAGGTCGTTACAATAGCAGCATTGTACCCAGCGTGGCCCGGCCTGTCCTGCTGTGCCCGCCCGACAGGAGTTCTACCATGCCCAATACGCCCGAGCCGCGCCAGGATCTGCTGGTGTGGATCGATCTCGAGATGACCGGGCTCGAGCCCGAGCGCGAGCGCATCATCGAGGTGGCCACCCTGATCACCGACAATGACCTCAACCTCATCGCCGAAGGCCCGGTGATTGCGGTGCACCAGTCCGACGACCTGCTTGCGGCCATGGACGAGTGGAACCAGAAGACCCATGGCGAGTCGGGCCTGGTCGAGCGGGTCAAGCAGAGCCGCATCGATACCGCCGAGGCCGAGCGGCAGACCCTCGAGTTCCTGAAGGCTTACGTGTCGCCAGGCTCTTCACCCATGTGCGGCAACAGCGTGCATCAGGACCGGCGCTTCCTCGAGCGCGAGATGCCCGAGCTGCTGGCCTTCTTCCACTATCGCAACCTGGATGTCTCGACCTTGAAGGAGCTGGCAAAACGCTGGAACCCGGGCGCGCTAGCCGGCTTCAGCAAGCGCAATACGCACCAGGCGCTCGATGACATTCGCGAGTCGCTGGCCGAGCTGGCGCACTATCGCAATACGTTTCTGCGGCTGGCGGGCAGCGAGCGCGACGAGGAGGAGTGAGAGGTAAGTCTGACCAATCGCTAGATGGAGGGAGTCGGAGCTGTCATGTGAGCGATTTAGCCGGGACGCCGATGCGAGCGAGCCGAGTCGCGCAAATCGACAGGGATGTCGATTTAGGGCTAGCAAGAGGGACCTTGTTCTAGCCCGGCGCGTTGCTCGGCTCGTGAAGCGTCGGGGTTTGGTCACGGCGCAAGCGAGCATACAGGCTCCGGCGTACCCTAGCCCTGACTGGCAATCAGCCTGTCACGCTTCTCGCGCTGTCGCCCGAGCGCCCAGCGCACGTGCTCACGCACCAGGTCGGAAGGGTAGGCGAGGCGGGCACGCAGGGCGGCTTCCACGGCCGTGCTCCAGGGCGCGTTGCCCAGGCCCACCGCCAGGTTGCGCAGCCAGCGCTCGTAGCCGATGCGACGGATCGGGCTGCCGGCGGTCTTGTCGAGGAACTCTTCCTCGCCCCAGCCGAACAGCGACACCAGGCTGGCGCGGTCGAGGTCGTGGCGCGGGGCGAAGTCGTCTTCCTGCGTGGCGCGGGTGAAGCGGGTGAAGGGGCAGACCAGCTGGCAGTCGTCGCAGCCGAACACGCGGTTGCCCATGGCTTCGCGGAAGCGCTCGGGTATGCTGCCGAACAGCTCGATGGTGAGATAGGAGATGCAGGCGCGGGCGTCCACCACCTTGTCCTCGACGATGGCGTCGGTGGGGCAGGCCGTGCGACAGGCACTGCAGCTGCCGCAGTGCTCGCCTTCGAAGGGGGGATCGACGGGCAACGGCAGGTCGACGTAGAGTTCACCGAGAAAGAACAGCGAACCCGCCCGGGGATTGAGCAGCATGGCGTTCTTGCCCACCCAGCCGAGCCCGGCCTTGCGCGCCAGCGCGCGCTCCATGACGGGGGCCGAGTCGACGAAGGCGCGATAGCCGAAGGGGCCGACCTGCTCCTCGATCCGCAGGGCCAGCGTGGCCAGCCGCTTGCGCATCAGCTTGTGGTAGTCGCGGCCCACCGCATAGCGTGAGACATAGGCCGTTTCCGGCTGGCCCAGCACCTTGGTGCTCTCGACCTCGGCGGGTAGGTAATCCAGGCGCACGCTGATGACGCGCAGCGTGCCGGGCAGAAGCTCTTCGGGTCGGGTGCGCTTGGTGCCATGCTTGGCCATGAAGCCCATCTCGCCGTGGTGGCCGGCATCGAGCCAGCGCTGCAGATGGCGCTCGTCTTCGGCCAGGTCGACATCGGCAATGCCCACCTGCTGGAAGCCAAGCTCGCGGCCCCAGGTCTTGATGGTCGCGGCCAATTCGGCCAGCGCATTGTCGTCCAGGGTCGCGGGGTGGGTCATGATCGAGAAAAAACCGGGTAAATACACAGCGGGGGGATTGGCGAGCGCGCCACGGCGCTTACACTCCCATGATAAAGCAATGCTGGCAGGGAGACACGGGATGTCCGGGAATCGTTCCGACGAATCGCAGGTCGTGCTGCGCCCACTCTATCGGGCCGAACAGGTGCGTGAGCTCGATCGCCGCACCATCGCTGCCGGGATCGAAGGCTTCGCGCTGATGCAACGGGCAGCCACGGCGGCCTGGCAGAGTCTCAAGGCGCGCTGGCCCGGGGTGAAGCGGATCACGGTGCTGTGCGGTGGCGGCAACAATGGCGGTGATGGTCATGTGCTGGCCGCCCTGGCGGCAGTGGCAGGGGTCGAAGTCCAGCGCATCGCGCTCAAGCCGCCCAAAACGCTCAAGGGCGATGCGGCGCGCGCCGCCGAGATGGCCACCGCTGCGGGTGTCGAACTCGAGCCCTGGTCCAAGGGAATCGACTTTTCCGGCGAGGTGATCGTCGATGCACTGCTGGGTACCGGCCTCACCGGTGAGGTCCGGGGTGAGTTCCGCGATGCCATCGAGGCAATCAATTCCAGCGGACTGCCGGTGCTGGCCATCGACATTCCCTCCGGGCTAGCCGCCGATACCGGAGCCGAGCTCGGCATGGCGGTGCGTGCCACGCGCACCGTCACCTTCATCGGCGACAAGATTGGCCTGCACACCGGGCGTGCGCCGGCGCTGACCGGTGAAGTGCATTTCCGTGCCCTGGGAGTCGATGCGCGTAGCCAGGCCGACTTGACGCCGGCTGCGGAACTGCTCGATCAGGAGTTGCTGAAGGTATGGTTGCCGCCGCGAACCCGCGACGCCCACAAGGGGGCCATGGGGCACGTGCTGGTGCTGGGCGGTGCGCCGGGCTTCGGCGGAGCGGCACTGCTTGCCAGCGAGGCTGCGGCGCGCCTGGGGGCCGGCAAGATCAGCCTGGCTACGGCGCCTGAGCACGTCACGGCCTGCCTGACCTATCGCCCCGAGGTGATGGTGCACGGCGTGCGCGGTGCCGCCGAGCTCGGCGAGCTGCCGGGCAAGGCCGACGTGCTGGTGGTCGGCCCCGGGCTGGGGCAGGACGCCTGGGGGCAGGGCATGCTGCAGGCGGCGCTGGCCGAGCCCAGGCCGCTGGTCGTGGATGCCGATGGCCTCAACCTGCTGGCCTCGCATTTCAGCGGCCGACGCCGGGACGACTGGATCCTGACGCCACACCCGGGGGAGGCGGGCCGCCTACTGGGTTGTGGTGCAGCGGAAGTGGAGGCCAACCGGCCCGCTGCGGTACGCGAACTGCAGCAGCGCTATGGCGGGGTGGTCGTGCTCAAGGGCGCCGGCAGCCTGGTGGCGGGGCCGGATGGCGTGGCGGTGTGCCCCTACGGCAATCCGGGCATGGCCTCGGGGGGCATGGGCGACGTGCTTTCCGGTATTCTCGGAGCGTTGCTGGCCCAAGGCTTGGCGCTGGAAACGGCGGCGAGGCTCGGTGTCATGATCCATGCCATGGCGGCCGACCTGGCCGTACGCGACGCGGGGGAGCGTGGTCTGTTGGCTGCCGATCTGGCATCCTATGCCCGAATCATTGTCAACCCTGGCTTCGAGCCAGGGTTCCATTCGCTTGCAGGGGGCCATGATGCACATAAGACTCGATGACGAAGACCGCCAGGTCGTCTTCGGGCAGTGCCTGGGCAAGGCCCTGAAGGGACGCGGGCGCATCTATCTCGAAGGCGAACTCGGGGCGGGCAAGACCACGCTCACCCGTGGCATCCTGCGCGCCCATGGGCATGCCGGAGCGGTAAAGAGCCCGACCTACACGCTGATCGAGCCCTATGAACTGAAAGAGGGCCGGGTCTACCATTTCGATCTCTACCGCCTGGGCGATCCCGAGGAGCTGGAGTTCATCGGTGGGCGCGACCTGCTTGCCGACGATGCCCTGTGTATCGTCGAGTGGCCCAGCCGAGGCGAAGGCTGGCTGCCGCTACCTGACCTGAGCGTGGCCCTGTCGCTATGCGGGAACGGACGCGAGGCTCGGCTCGAGGCGCATACCCAGCATGGCCGAGCGCTGCTCGAGGCCCTGTCCCTGGATCCTACCCTGGCCGACATGATCAGCGAAGAGCGTGAAACGCCGTGATGAGCACTCGACCCTTGTCCAAGCGCCATGTCCGAACGCTGGTCATTCGCTGCCGTGCCTTCCTGGCTCTAATGCTGCTGCTCTGTCTCGCGCTGCCTGCCCAAGCGGCCCAGGTCGACAACATTCGTCTGTGGGCGGCGCCGGATCACGCACGTCTGGTCTTCGATCTTTCGGCCGATGCACCGGCCAACGTATTCACGCTGGACAACCCGCGACGCCTGGTGATCGACCTCGAGCAGAGCCGGCTCGAGACCGACCTGGCGAGCCTCAATCTGGAGGGGAGCGCCATCACCGCGGTGCGTAGCGGTGCGCGCGACGGGGGCGGTTTGCGCGTCGTGCTTGAGCTTTCCCGCGAAGTGGAGCCGCGTCACTTCACCCTGCCGCCCAACGAACAGTATGGCCACCGCCTGGTGGTCGACATGGAGTATCCCGGCGAAAGCGCGGTGCAGAATCCCATCGACCCGATCGAGGCGATGATTCGCGAGCAGGAGATCGCCGCCAATCGGCACAGGAGCGGCTCCAGCGAGGCGGATGCGCCGCGCATTGACCCCGAAGTGGTGGCGCAGCAGCCGGCGGCACCGCACCCGCGTCGCGACATCATCATTGCCATCGATCCCGGCCATGGTGGCGAGGACCCGGGCGCCATCGGGCCCAACGGCACGCGGGAAAAGGACGTGGTGATGGAGATCAGTCGTCGCCTGCAGCGTGTGGTCGACGATACCGAAGGCTTCCGCGCGGTGATGATCCGCGACGGCGACTACTATATCGGGCTGCGCCAGCGCACCCGTATCGCACGCGAACAGAAAGCCGACTTCTTCGTCTCGATCCACGCCGATGCCTTCAACAGCCCGCGTCCCAACGGCAGCTCCGTCTATGCCCTGTCCCAGCGTGGCGCTACCTCGGAAACCGCCCAGTGGCTGGCGGCCAGCGAGAACCAGGCCGACCTGATCGGTGGCGTCGATGGCAATCTCTCGCTCAATGACAAGGACGAGGTGCTGCGCGGCGTACTGCTCGACCTGACCATGACCGCCACCCTCAACGATTCGCTGGCCATCGGCGGCCAGGTGCTCGACCAGCTGGGGCGTGTCAACCGGCTGCACAAGTCGCGGGTCGAGCAGGCCGGCTTCATGGTGCTGAAGTCACCCGATATCCCGTCGCTGCTGATCGAGACGGGCTTCATCTCGAACCCCGACGAGGAGCGCCGCCTGCGCGACTCGGGCCATCAACAGCGGCTGGCGGAATCGATCTTCTCGGGGATACGCTCGCACTTCGATATCAATCCACCACCGGCGAGCCTGCTGGCCTGGCAGCGTGACAATCAGCGCACGCCCTCCGGCAACGAGTACCGCATCCAGCCGGGAGACACCCTGTCGCAGATCGCCGCACGCCATGGCGTGCCAGTGGCGCAGCTCAAGCAGGCCAATGAACTCAATGGCGACGTGATCCGCGTCGGACAGGTACTACGGATTCCCCGCTCATGACGGTAGTCGAAGAAGCCCGCCGCATCCGCGTCCTCGACCCTAGGCTTGCCAACCAGATCGCCGCCGGCGAGGTGGTGGAACGCCCGGCGTCGGTGGTCAAGGAACTGGTCGAGAACGCCATCGATGCTGGCAGCACCCGCATCGAGGTGGAACTCGAGGCCGGCGGGGCGCGGCTGATCCGCGTGCGCGACGACGGCAGCGGGATCGCCGAGGCCGACCTGCCGCTGGCACTGTCGCGCCATGCCACCAGCAAGATCGCCTCGTTGGAGGATCTCGAGGGTGTGGCCAGCCTCGGCTTTCGCGGCGAGGCGTTGGCGTCCATCAGCTCGGTATCGCGTCTCGAACTCGTCGCCAACATCGAGGACGACCCGCGTAGCGGCTGGCGCGTGGTGGCCGAGGGGCGCCAGATGGAACCCCGCGTCAGCCCCGCGCCGCATCCGCGGGGCACCTCGGTGACGGTGCGCGACCTGTTCTTCAACACGCCGGCACGGCGCAAGTTCCTGCGCACCGAAAAGACCGAGTACGGCCACGTTGAAGAGGCCTTTCGCCGCCTCGCGCTGTCGCGCTACGACATTGGCTGGGTGCTGCGTCACAACCAGAAGACCGTGCATCAGCTGCCGGCAGGCGACGACGCAGCTCGCCGCGAACGGCGTATCGCCGCGCTGCTGGGCAAGGGCTTCCTCGACAACGCCCTGCATCTCGACCTCTCTGCGGGTGGCCTGCGCCTGTGGGGTTGGGTCGGCCTGCCCACCCACTCCCGTGCCCAGGCCGACCAGCAGTATTTCTTCGTCAACGGGCGCGTGGTACGCGACCGGCTGGTGGCGCATGCCATTCGCCAAGCCTACCGCGACGTGCTGTTCCATGGGCGGCACCCGGTGTTCGTGCTCTACTTGGAGGTCGACCCCACGGTGGTGGACGTCAATGTCCATCCCACCAAGCACGAGGTGCGCTTCCGCGATGGCCGCCTGGTACACGACTTCCTCTTTTCCAGCCTGCACCGGGCGCTGGCTGAGGCGCGTCCGGGTGTGCACGAACCGCACGATGGCAGTGCGGAGAGCTCAGGCGCCGCTGACGAGGACTCCGCTAGCGTGAGTCCCGGTGGCGAGCAGGCAGTGCGTGAGCCTGCCGGGCGCTGGCAGCAGCAGCCCATGAGGCTGCATGATACTTCGGATACGGCAGGGCGAGTGACGGCCGATCGCGTGCGTGCCTTCATGAGCGGCTATCGTGCGCTGCATCCCGAGCATGAAGAGCACCTGCTCACACCCAGGCCCGCCGATGTTGATGCGGACGTCGCCGTGGCGTCGTCGCCGGTGGGCGAGACCATGGCTACGTCTAGCGCGCCGGCACTGCCCGCCGTGGATGAGGGTAGTGGAATACCGCCGCTGGGTTTCGCCATTGCCCAACTGCACGGTATCTACATCCTCTCGCAGACGACACAGGGCATGATCATCGTCGACATGCATGCCGCCCACGAACGTATCGTCTACGAGCGCATGAAGGATCAGGTGCATGGCGGGGCGTTGGAGGCGCAGCCGCTGCTGGTGCCGGTGTCGATGGCGGCCAGCCACGGGGAAGTGGCTACCGCCGAAGCCGAGCGAGACGCCTTCAGCCGGCTGGGTGTCGAGCTCGACGTGGCCGGACCGGAAACGCTGTTGGTGCGTCAGGTACCGGCGCTGCTGGCCGATGCCGACGTCGAGCCGCTGATCCGCGACATGCTGGGCGATCTGGAACGCTATGGTCGCTCCGACCGGCTGGAGGCCCGCATCAATGAACTGTTGGCCACCATGGCCTGTCACGGCAGCGTGCGTGCCAACCGACGCCTGACCGTCGCCGAGATGAACGCGCTGCTGCGCGATATGGAGCGCACCGAGCGTAGCGGCCAGTGCAATCATGGCCGCCCCACATGGACCGAGATGTCGCTCAAGCAGCTGGATCGGCTATTCTTGCGGGGCCAGTAAGGAAACGTTGATGCCTGAACGACGCCCCCTCGCCATCCTGCTGATGGGCCCTACCGCCGCGGGCAAGACCGACCTGGCAATCGCTCTGCATGAACGGCTCGACTGCGAGCTGGTCAGCATGGACTCGGCCATGGTCTATCGCGGCATGGATATCGGCAGCGCCAAGCCATCGCCGCAGGAGCTATCGCGAGCGCCGCATCGCCTGATCGATATCCGCGATCCGGCCGAACCCTACTCAGCGGCGGATTTTCGCGAGGACGCCCGTCGCGAGATGCGACGAATTACCGCAGCCGGGCGCACCCCACTGCTGGTGGGCGGCACCATGATGTATGCCAAGCGCCTGCTCGAAGGCGTGGCCAACCTGCCGGCGGCAGACCCGGCGATACGCGCCGAGTTGACCCGCGAAGCCGAACGCAGCGGCCTGGCCGGGCTGCATGCCGAGCTTGCCAGGGTCGATCCCGACTCCGCCCGGCGCATCCACCCCAACGATCCACAGCGCCTGATGCGGGCGCTGGAGGTCTATCGGGCCAGTGGCATGACCCTGACCGAGCTGTGGCGTCGACAACGTCCTGAAACCTTCCCCTGGAAAGTGCTGTCGATAGGATTCACGCCCTTCGATCGTCGTGTCCTTCATGAGCGGATCGCAGCACGCTTCGAGGTCATGCTGGATGCCGGTTTCATCGCCGAAGTCGAGGCGTTGAAGGCCCGTGGCGACTTGCATCTCGGTCTGCCGTCGATGAAAAGCGTGGGCTATCGCCAGGCCTGGGAATACCTCGACGGTGTGGGCGATCTCGAGCACCTGCGCCAGCGTACCATCGTGGCGACCCGGCAGTTGGCCAAGCGTCAATTGACCTGGCTGCGCAGCTGGACGGCGCTACACTGGGTCGATAGTCAGGGCCAGGATGCATTGGACGATGTCCTGAATTTCGTGCGTGAATCGGGCTCTTAGCGTAAGATGTTGGCTTCGAGTGGCCGGGTGACCAGCCGAGCAAGAACACAACTTCCACCCCTCATTGAGAACGATTTAGGGAGAGGTAACATGTCCAAAGGGCAGTCCCTTCAAGACCCGTACCTGAACATCCTGCGCAAGGAGCGCATTCCGGTTTCTATTTTCCTGGTCAACGGCATCAAGCTGCAGGGACAGATCGAGTCGTTCGATCAGTTCGTGATTCTGCTGCGCAACACCGTCAGTCAGATGGTCTACAAGCACGCCATCTCCACTGTGGTGCCTTCGCGCAACGTGCGGCTGCCGCCGCAGGATCCCGCGGCCCAGCCGGACAGCAACGCGTGAGGTATTGATTGTTTTTTGAACGACCCGATGCCGGCGAAACGGCAGTACTGGTTCATGTCGACTTCCAGGACGAGCGGGAACGCGAGGATCCGGGCGAGTTCATGGAACTGGTCCGTTCCGCCGGTGCCGAGCCGGCCATGCTGCTCAGCGGCAGCCGGCATCGGCCCGATTCGCGTACTTTCATCGGCAGCGGCAAGCTCGAGGAGCTGCGCGAGGCGCTGAACGTGCATGGCGCCGAACTCGTCATCTTCAACCATGGCTTGAGCCCTTCCCAGGAACGCAATCTGGAGCGGGAACTCAAGTGCCGGGTGCTGGATCGCACGGGGCTGATACTCGATATCTTCGCCCAGCGGGCGCGTACCCACGAAGGCAAGCTGCAGGTCGAGCTGGCCCAACTGGAGTACATGTCCACCCGCCTGGTACGTGGCTGGACCCACCTGGAACGCCAGAAGGGCGGTATCGGCCTGCGCGGCCCTGGCGAGACGCAGCTCGAGACCGACCGACGACTGCTGCGAGCGCGCATCAAGGCGATCCACAAGCGGCTCGACAAGGTGCGCAGCCAGCGCAGCCAGAACCGACGTGCACGCGCCAGGGCGGAGATTCCGAGCGTATCGCTGGTTGGCTATACCAATGCCGGCAAGTCGACGCTGTTCAATGCATTGACCTCGGCGAAGGTCTATGCGGCCGATCAGTTGTTCGCTACGCTCGATCCGACCCTGAGACGGCTGGAAGTCAATGACGTCGGTCCGGTGGTGTTGGCGGATACCGTGGGCTTCATCCGTCATCTTCCGCACAAGCTGGTGGAGGCCTTCCAGGCCACCCTCCAGGAAGCGGCAGAGGCGTCGCTACTGGTGCATGTGATCGATGCCGCCGATCCCGACCGCGAACTCAACGTGGCTCAGGTCGAAGGCGTGCTCGATGAGATCGGTGCGCTCGACGTGCCGATGCTCAAGGTCATGAACAAGATCGATCTGCTCGACAGTGCTCCGCGGATAGAGCGCGACGGACAAGGTCGGCCCGAAGTGGTCTGGCTGTCGGCACGTGACGGGCGTGGGCTCGAGCTGCTCGGGCAGGCCCTCTCGGAGTGCCTGGCGGATGACGTGATCGACTTCAGCATGCATCTTTCGCCGCAGCAGGGCCGCCTGCGGGCGGGCCTGCACGAGCTGGGAGCCGTGCGAGAAGAACATTATGAAGAGGGCGGGAAGGTGCGGCTCGATGTACGCCTGCCTCGCCGCGACTTCCTGCAGTTGATGGCCCGGTTGGGAGAACGGGCGGAGGATTACCTGCCGTCCGAGCTGCATGAAAGGCCGGTATGGGATGCGTGACAACTGCGGTTGTCCTGGCCGACTGGATTGGCTTCCCCTAGAAACGACGGCATCAGGCGCCCTTGGGCGCCCCTACAGGATAGCAACCGACCTCCCCATGCGGGCCGATCGAGACGCCGGCAGGGGGGTAACGCAGAGTGGAGACGACGTATGGCTTGGAATGAGCCGGGTGGCGGCAACCAGCATGACCCCTGGAGCGGCGGGGGCCGGCGCGGCGGTGGAAACGGCGGCGGCGGAGGCAATCGTGGGGGCAACCAGGGACCACCCGACCTTGACGAGGCCCTGAAGAAGTTTCAGGACAAGCTCAACAACATGCTTGGCGGCCGCGGAGGCAAGGGTGGTGGCGGTCGTGGCGGCAAGGGGGGAGGGCGTCCGCGTAATACCTTTGCGCTGCCGGGTCTGCTACTGGTCATCGCCCTGGGTATCTGGGGGGCGATGGGCTTCTACCTGGTCGACCAGGCCGAGCGTGGCGTGGTGCTGCGCTTCGGCGAATTCCAGACCGTGGTGGGCCCCGGCCTGCACTGGAATCCGCCGCTGATCGACGATGTGCGCATGGTCAACGTGACCCGCGTACGTTCGCTGACCCAGACACAGTCGATGCTGACCCGCGACGAGAACATCGTCGAGGTCGAGATATCGGCCCAATATCAGGTCAACGACCCGCGCGACTTCGTCCTCAACGTGCGCAACCCCCAGCTGTCCATCGAGAACGCGCTGGATAGCGCCCTGCGTCACGTAGTCGGTGGCACGGACATGATCGAGATCCTCACCTCAGGCCGTGAGATCCTCGGCAGCTCCGTGGCGAGCCGCCTGCAGACCTACCTGGACAGCTACGGCACCGGTATTCGTCTGCAGACCATCAACATCGAGTCGACCTCGGCGCCTGCGCCGGTCATCGACGCCTTCGACGACGTGATCCGGGCCCGCGAGGATCGCCAGCGGACCATCAACGAAGGCATGGCCTACGCCAACGCCATCATCCCGGCCGCCCAGGGTCAGGCGCAGCGCCTGGTCGAGCAGGGCCAGGGTTATCGCGAGTCGGTGGTGGCCGAGGCCCAGGGTCAGGCCAACCGGTTCAACGCACTGCTGGTTCAATACACGAATGCGCCTGAGATCATGCGTGAGCGCCTCTACCTCGACGCCATGGCGGATGTCTTCGCCCGCACGCCGAAGGTTCTGGTCGACGTGCGCGACGACGCACCGCTGATGTACCTGCCGCTCGACCAGCGCCCCGGTGGCAGCGGTGGCGGTGAAGGCAACGACGGCGACGCGGCGCGTGGCGAAAGCGGCGAACTCGACCCGCGTGTGCTCGAACGCCTGCGTACGACGAGCTCGGCGCAGGGTGGCAATACCGGTGGTATCCGCAGGGAGGGCCGCTAAATGGTGAACAACCGTTCCTTGATCATCGTGGGTGGCCTCGCTGCCGTTGCCTGGCTCGCCAGCAACAGCCTCTACGTGGTTGACGAAACCGAACGCGCCGTCAAACTGCGCTTCGGTGAGGTCATCGAAGAGAACATTCAGCCCGGCCTGCACTTCAAGGTGCCGATCACTCAGACGGTTCGCAAGTTCGATACTCGGGTGCTGACGCTGGATACCGATACCAGCCGCTACCTGACCCTCGAGCAGAAGGCGGTGATCGTCGACTCCTTCGTCAAGTGGCAGGTGGTCAATCCCACCCGCTACTACGAGGCGACGGCGGGCGATGAGATGATGGCGATCCGTCTGATCCAGCCGCGGGTCGACGAGAGCCTGCGTAACGAGTTCGGCCGTCTGGATCTGCAGCAGATCATTGCCGAGCGCCGCGACGACCTGATGATCCGGCCGACCCAGGAGCTCGACTCGCTGATGCGCGAGGAACTCGGCGTATCGATTCTCGATATCCGGGTGAAGCGCATCGACTTGCCCGACGACGTGTCGGCCGCGGTTTATGACCGTATGCGCTCCGAGCGTGAGCGCGAGGCCCGCGAGTGGCGCGCCCAAGGGCAGGAAGAAGCAGAACGCATCCGGGCCAACGCCGACCGTCGGCGTCAGGTGCTGCTGGCCCAGGCCACCGAGCGGGCCGAGACCCTGCGCGGTGAAGGGGATGCCGAAGCGGCAGCGATCTTCTCCGAGGCTTACGGTCAGAATGCAGAGTTCTTCTCCTTCTGGCGCAGCCTCAACGCCTATCGCCAGAGCTTCGACGGCGAGCGGGACATGCTGGTACTCGACCCGACCAGCGATTTCTTCCGCTACCTGCGCAGCCCCGGTGTCCAGAACGAGGAGTGAGCCCGGAAGGTCGGCCGGCCCCGGCCGGCCTCCCGGTCTTGGGCCGGTGGGGTTCAACCTGCCGCCAAACGTGATAGAATCCATGAACCGGGCGTGGCCCGGTTTTTTTGTGGGCCATTTTTACCATCGAGTCTTTTTTGCCCGCCCAAATCGCCTTGCAGGATTGACGACATGACCATTGCTGACCGCTGGCTGTTGCCCGACGGCATGGATGAAGTGCTGCCGCCCCAGGCGAGCCGCATGGAAGAGCTGCGTCGCACGCTGCTCGACCTTTACTACCGCTGGGGATACGACCAGGTGATGCCGCCACCGGTGGAATTCCTCGATTCCCTGTTGACCGGTACCGGCACCGACCTGGACCTACAGACCTTCAAGCTGACCGACCAGCTCACCGGTCGCCTGATGGGGGTGAGCGCTGACGTCACCCCGCAGGTGGCGCGCATGGACGCTCACTCCATGCGTCACCAGGGCCCGGCCAGGCTGTGTTATTGCACCAACGTGCTGCGAGCCAAGGCCGACCAGCTCCAGGGGGGGCGTAGCCCGGTCCAGGTCGGCGTCGAACTGTTCGGCCATGCCGGCCTCGAAGCGGATCTCGAGATCCTGCGTCTGGCGCTGTTGAGCCTCAAGGCTGCAGGCGCCGGTGAGCTGCACTTGGCGTTGGGCCACATCGGCATCTATCGTAGCCTGGTACAGGCGGCCGCATTGGAGCCCGATCAGGAGCGTTCACTGTTTGAGGCGTTGGAGCTCAAGTCGCCGGGAGCACTGGCCGAGCAGGTCGAGGCGAGCGTGCCCGATCCAGCCCTGGCGGAGATGTTCCGCGCGCTGGGGAGCCTGCACGGTGGCCCTGAAGTGCTTGACAGTGCTCGGGATATCTTCGCCGGTGCCCCGGCTGCCGTCGGCGAGGCCTTGGCGCAGCTCAGGGCGCTGCACCAGGGCGTGGCAGACGAGCATCCCGAAGTGGAGCTCTATTTCGATCTGGCCGAGCTGCGTGGCTACCAGTACCACACCGGGATGATGTTCGCTGCCTTCGTGCCGGGTTACGGCCAGGCGCTGGCCAAGGGCGGACGTTACGATGATACGGGGCGTGCCTTCGGGCGTGCGCGTCCCGCTACCGGGTTCTCGATGGACCTGAAGCTACTCGCAACGCTGGTGCAGAGCGAGCCCGCCTGCGACGGTATCTGGGCGCCGGCGGCGGGAGAGGGCGTCGCAGAAGCGATAGCGACACTGCGCGACGGCGGGCACCGGGTGGTGCAGGCGCTGCCGGGGCAGACGACGCCGCCCGAGGCGCACCGCTGCAGCCTGCGACTGGTTCAGGTCGATGGCCGCTGGCAGACGGAAGCACTCTAGGCGTTGGTACGCGCTGACGCCTGACATGAACGATACCGGCAACGGGCCGGAAGACGAGCGCGGCCCGTGGGCCGGATGATCGACGCGCGCATACGCAGCGCTGACACGAGAGACGAGACACAATGGGCAAGAACGTAGTCGTACTGGGCACCCAGTGGGGAGACGAAGGCAAGGGCAAGGTGGTCGACCTGCTGACCGAATCCGCCGCGGCGGTAGTACGCTTCCAAGGCGGGCACAATGCCGGGCACACGCTGGTGATCGACGGCGAGAAGACCGTGCTGCACCTGATCCCCTCCGGCATCCTGCGCCAGGGCAAGACCTGCGTCATCGGCAACGGCGTGGTGTTGTCGCCAGAAGCGTTGATCAAGGAGATCCGCGAGCTCGAGGGCAAGGGCGTACCGGTGCGTGAGCGGCTGCGACTCTCTCCGGCCTGCCCGCTGATCCTGCCGTATCACGTGCGCCTGGACCTGGCGCGTGAAAAGGCCCGCGGCGTGGCCAAGATCGGTACCACCGGGCGCGGCATCGGTCCCGCCTACGAGGACAAGGTGGCGCGCCGCGGCCTGCGACTGGGCGACATGCTCCATCGTGAGCGCTTCGCCTCCAAGCTGGGCGAGGTGCTCGACTACCACAACTTCGTGCTGGTCAATTACCATGGCGAGAAGGCAGTGGACTTCCAGCAGGTTCTCGACGAAGCCATGGAAATGGCCGAGGAACTGCGCCCGATGGTGTGCGATACGGTGAGTCTGGTTCATGAGCTGCGCCGCGCCGGAGAGAACATTCTCTTCGAGGGGGCCCAGGGCTCGCTGCTGGATATCGACCACGGCACCTATCCGTTCGTCACCAGCTCCAACACCACTGCCGGGGGCACCGCCACCGGTTCCGGCGTTGGGCCGCTCTACCTCGACTACGTGCTCGGCATCACCAAGGCCTATACCACCCGAGTCGGCTCCGGACCGTTCCCCACCGAGCTGTTCGACGAGCATGGCCGCCACCTGGCCGAGCGCGGCCATGAGTTCGGTGCCACCACCGGGCGCCCGCGCCGCTGTGGTTGGTTCGATGCCGTGGCCCTGCGCCATGCGGTGCAGATCAACTCGGTCTCGGGCATCTGCCTGACCAAGCTCGACGTGCTCGACGGGCTGGAGAACATTCGGGTCTGCGTGGGCTACCGTAGCAAGGATGGCGAGGTGCTCGACAACCCGGTCGACTCCGAGGGCTACGAGGCGGTCGAGCCGCTCTACGAGGATCTGCCGGGCTGGAGCGAGTCGACCCTGGGCGCCAAGCGCATCGAGGACCTGCCGGCCAACGCCCGCTCCTATATCAGTTACCTAGAGGAGAAGGTGGGCACCTCGATCGATATCGTCTCCACCGGTCCGGACCGCAACGAAACCATCGTGCTGCGCAATCCGTTTGATGATTGATCCGTCCTGGTGCGACAAGAAAGGCACGACATGAAGCGTACAAGGCCGGCACCTGGTGCCGGCCTTGTCGTGCCGGGACGTGACACATCCTCGACTGCCCTAGGGGCGCTCAGTCCTCGACGTCTACTTCGCTGGCGGCGGCGATGGCCGCTTCATCGGTAAGCAACTGGCGCAGAGTCTCGATGGCGAGCTGCCCTTCGCTCTCGAAGACGTCGTCGAGCCACAGTAGTGCCTGCTGCTGGTTGGCCTGCTCCAGACCACGAGCCGAGAGGTAGGCCTGGGCCAGGGCGAGGCGCGCGCTGCGGTGCCCTTGGCTGGCCGCCTCATAGAGGTAGTTGGCGCCGCGCTCTGGGTCGGCTTCGATATTGTCGCCGCGCAGGTATTCGCGACCGAGGGAAGCCTGGGCACCGGGGTGGCCCTGTTCGGCGGCGTCGAGCAGCAGTTCGTGGCCTTGCTCGACATCCTGGGCGATCGCTCCCTCTCCGCGTATCAGGGCGAGTCCCAACGCTGCGCGTGCATAGGTGACGCCAGCATCGCTGGCCTGACGGTACCAGCGTTCGGCTTGCTCGGCGTCCTGTTCCACGCCATCGCCGTGCTGGTACGCCTCGCCCAGCATGAAGGCAGCATGCGGTGAGCCAGACTCGGCAGCGGCAGTCAACAGCTCCAGGCCGCGGTCCACATCCTGTGCGACGTGACTGCCGGTCAGGTAGGCTTCGCCCAGATCGGTGCGCGCACCGTCGTGGCCCCGTGACACGGCAGCTTCCAGGTAGTCGATGCCACGCTCGCTGTCGCCCCGGTCCATGTACATCCGACCAAGGCTTGCCGCAGCGCCGGCGTGGCCCGCCTGGTGAGCCTGTCCCAGCCAATACTCTGCTTGGTCCTGGTCGCGCTGGACGCCTTCGCCGTCGAGGTAGGCGCGGCCAAGGTCGGCCATGGCGCCGGGATGGCCATTCTCCGCTGCGGCGACGAGTGCCTCGATATTGCCCCGGGCGCCCAGATCGCGCTGCACGTAGGTGAGCGCATCATCGGCGGCTTCATGGCCCGCCTCCTGGGCCAGCGTCAGCCAGCGGTTGGCTTCGCCCAGGTCGCGCTCCACGCCGGTGCCGTTGCGATAGGCACGGCCCAGGACCACCATGGCATAGGCATCGCCCTGGCTGGCGGCCTGGTTCAGAAGTTGAATGCCCAGGGAGGGATCTTCTCTCAGTGGCCCCTCCAGGTAGGCCTCGCCGAGCTGGGTCATGGCGGTGGTGTCGCCGGCCTCGGCGGCCTGGCGCAGCAGCTCCTCGCCGCGGCTGGGCTCGAAGGCGAGGCGTTCTTCATTCAGGTAGGCTTCGCCCAGCAGCCGCATCGCTCCCGACTGTCCGCGTTCGGCGGCCTCGCGCAGCAGCTCCTCACCGCGTAAGGGATCCTCCGGCACGCCGCGCCCCTCGAGGTAGGCCGCCCCCAACTGCTGGGTCGCCCACGGGTGGCCGAGTTCATGGCCGCGCTCAAGATAATCGACAGCGATGTAAGGTTGGCCGGCGACCCGCTCGTCATCGAGATAGAGTGAGCCCAGTTGGGCCAGTGCCAGTGGGTGGTTCCGTTCCGCCGCTTGTTCCAGCAGGCCCATGCCGCGAGGGAGGTCGTTGAGGCCTCCCTGGCCTTCGACCAGCGCCCGGCCGAGAATCACCTGGGCATCGACCGATCCGGCCTCGATCGCCTCACGCAGCCAGCGCTCGGCGCGCACCGGCTCGGGTCGCCCGGTCTCGGGTTCGAGTAGCGCCTGGCCAAGGTAGGTCATGGCGTCGACGTGGCCCTGGCGGGCGGCATCTTCCAGCAGGTCGATGCCTTGCCGTTGGTTACCGGCCTCGGCCATGTCGCGTCCGGCGCGGGCCAGGGCATCGAGATCGCCGGCTTGGGCCGCTTGCTGCAGCCAGTGAATGCGCTGGTCGGGCTGGTCGCCGAGAAGACCGTCATCGGAGTAGAGCGAGGCCAGCTGCAGCATGGCGTCGACGTCGCCCTGTTGAGCGCTGGCCTGTAGTACCTCGGCGTAACGCTGGGCGTAGTCCATGGCCTGCGCCGGATCCTCTTCCAGCCAGCCGCCGGGCGCGTAGGCCTCGGCCAGGGCTTGCAAGGCCTGCTGCTGGCCTTGCGCGGCGGCTTGTTCATAGAGCTGGCGGGCCAGCTCCGGGTCGGTCTCGACGCCTTCGCCTCCTTCGGCGAGTAGGTCGGCTAGAAGGACTTCGGCGGTGCGGTCGAGATCGGCCTCCCTGGCTTGCCAGAGCAGGTAGTAGGCCAGCACGTCGTTGCGCTCGACGCCTCTGCCTTCGAGGTAGAGGCGAGCAAGGTTCAATGAAGCATGGCCGCGCACGGAGGAGGGCTTCTCGATGGCCAGGCCATAGAGGCGAGCCGCTTCGGCGGGGTTCTCCTCGACGCCCAGCCCCTGGTCGTAGAGCTTGGCCATCTCGTAGTAGGCCGGTGGTAAGTCGCGCGCGAGCAGAGGCTCCAGGTAGTCGATGGCTTCGTCGTAGCGTCCCTCATCGATGAAATCCTGCGCGCGATTGATGCGGCTCCAGTCCGACGAGTCGATGTCGGCCTCGAGGCCGCCGGCAAACCAGGCGGCGTACTGCTCGGGAATCCCGTGCGCGTGCTCGCCGCCCGGTGGCTCATCGGCGGTGATCGCGCAGCCGGCGAGCCATGCCGACAGGGTGACCGCTGCGGTCAGCCGCAGCGAGGGGACGAGCCGAGTCCAGTTCGTTGTGCGTTCCATGTGTTCCCCTCTGTGGTGTGTGGTTGTGATCGATTCCTCAGTTGCTCAGACCGCGGAAGGCTTCGGTGCGTCGCTGTTCCTCGTCCATGTAGATGTGCTGCTGGGCGTCGGGGTCCATGAAGTAGAGCGTGATGAAACCTCCGGCGCTGCGGTTGTAAGTAGGGCGCACCCGGGTGATGAAATTGGCCATCTGCGGATGATCGAAGTGAGAGAGATAGATGTCCATCCAGGTGAAGTACTGGGGATCCCGCAGAAACCCCGTGAACTGTTCCAGCGGCGCGTAATCGCCAAGTCCTGCCGGGTTGTCCAGGATCTGGAACAGGAAATCGATGGCATCGTGGATATCCTTGCCTTCGTATTCCAGATCGAAGATGTCGTAGCCCTGACGCTGGATGATCTGCATGTTGGTGATCAGGTAGTTCAGCGCATAGTTCTGGTAGTGGGTCGCACGCCGGCCGCGACTCACCTCGAGGGGCAGGGCACCATTCTCGGTCATGTCGTGCAAGGCCGAATAGATGGCACTGACACCGAAGCGGAACAGCTCGTCGTCCTCCACCAGTACGCCGATCATGCTGGCGTAGAGGGCACGCCGATAGAAATGGTTGTTGCAGCAGCTCTCCTCCGGCTCGCCGGGAAACGCCGAGTGCTGCAGGGCTAGACCATGCAGCCACTGTTCGATCTCGGCGCGCTCTTCCTCGAAGCCATCCACATAGGGGCGCACGATGGAGTAGGCCATGGCGGCGGCGAACAGCATCGACTCTGCGGCGAACCAGGCCTGAGGGTCGTTCGGGTCGAAGACGAAGGTGGTCAGGGCCTTGGCCTCGGCCCAGCCGTGCAGGAAGCGCACCAGGCAGTCGGCATGGAAGGTGTCGCCAGTGGCAACGAAGGCACCGGCCAGTACCGATACGCTATCCTCGAAGGCGAATAGCGGTTCGGTGGCCAGTTCCCACTCCTCGGGGTTGGGGTAGAAGCCCGGTATTCCCCCGCGTGTGGTGATGGGCTTGAAATTGAGCTTCTGACGGCAGCTGGGGCCCGTTGCGAGTTCGTCCTTCAGTTGCAACAGGATCGAGTTGTTGGTCTCGTCCAACAGGGCCATGCGCGCGTCGACATCGAAGTAGCCGGCATCGGTATCGTTGACCCGGTATTCCGAGAGGTCGAGTTCCATGCGCTCCTCTCGCGAGAGTGTGTCGGCCGCTGCGGCAATGCTTCCCATTGCCAGCAGGGCGAGGGAGAGCGTGCACAGCAGTCTTGCGGAAAATCCTTTTGCTACGGCAAGGGACATGATCGGCGTCGCTCCATTGGCGCTCGAATGCGGGGCGGTCAAGGTTGCGGTGTGAAGAAGCGAAAGGCGGCAAAGTCCACGTACTGGTCACGCGGGGTACGCCAACCTTCGCCGGTACCGCCAAAGAAAGTGGAAAACATCAGCCCGTCGATGGTGACCGTCGGCGTGGTACGGAAGACGACGTTCTGCTGCTCCAGTACCGGCCGGCCATCGATCCAGAGCCTGGTGATGCCGTTTTCCTGGCCGGGATCGTTGAGCACGACTTCCTGCTCGATGGTGACCCAGCGACCCACGGGAAAGTGCCAGAAGCCGCGGCCTACCGAATCGCCCTCGAAGCCGACGACGTAGGGATAGAGCTCACCCTCTCCCTCTTCGCGCCACATCAGGCGCAACGAGAAGCCCGTGGTGCCATCGACGTCCTCGCCTCCTGAAGGGGCTTCGCCACCATAGAGACCCGGGAGCTTGCCGCCGCGCACGAAATCGAAGTCCGCCGGAAAGCGAACCATGTAGCTGAGGCAGGCTCGGTCGGTCCCCTTGATCGAGGGTGGATCGCTGTAGAAGCCGGCCCCCCCAATTGGCTCCTCACCTGGTGAGGAGGTGCCGGCGGGGTAGTGCACGCGTAAGCCGGGTTCGCCGATACCGGTCTGTCCGGCACCGAGGCGTTCCACGTTCTCCTCGGTGCCCCAGTGGCGGGTGGTATGGAAGTTCTGTCGCACGGCGGCATGACCGTCCACGGCTTGCTGCGGACGGGGCGTTTCGGCCTGCACATAGCGCTGCGAACAGGCTTCCACCTGGGGGATGCCGACAAGGGCATTCTCGGCCTCGTCGGCATGGGCGATGGCCAGCGGCAGCAGCATCAGTGCGCCAAGCAGCGGCAGGCATCGGCTACTGCTCGACTCGGCTTGGCTGGACTCAACCTTCATCGGTACCTTCATCGTTGTCCTCCGTGGCGGCGCGATAAATGTCGTCGCCGAACTGGATGACCGTTCGCACACCCTGCCAGATCCGCTCCGAGGCGGCTCCCAGCAGAGGTGCTTCGGTAAAGCGTACGTCCACGGGCTGGCCGACGCTTTCTGCGGGAAGCGGTTCCTCGGGTACCAGCAGCACACTGGCTACGTTCTGCTGCTGGCGCACCCAACTGGGGAAGCCGGCACGGGGCTGACGCTCGACGTCGAGGGCAACGTTGCGGACCCGGGCACGAATGGGCTGGTTGGCGTTGGCCAGGGTGACGTAGGCCTGCTGGTTGGGCTCGATGCGACTGATGTCGTTCATGTGCACCAGGGCCTCGACCAATACGTCATCCTCGTCGGTACGGATCAGGGTCATGATCCGCTCGCTTTCGTTGATGTAGACGCCGTCGGCACTGCTCAGGGCCCACGCCACCAGGCAGTCGCAGGGGCTATAGATATCGTTGCTGGCCGCGCGCGCCTCGAGTGCGGCGATGCGGGAACTCTCGTAGTCGCGTACCGTCTCGAACTGCTCGATACGTGCCTGGGCGATCTCCGGTGAGACGGACTCGAAGGTCATGGTGTCGCCGCTGGCAGGCTGTGCAGAGTTGGCCAGGCTGACCTCCTGCATGCCGCCGTCGAGGTGCTCTTGCAGGTTCTCGATCAAGCGGTTGTTGTAGTCCAGGGCCGCCTCGGCCAGGATCAGGTCCGATTCCAGCTCGCTGTTGACCACGTTGGTCAGCAACTGGTCGCGTTCGACCTGATCCCCGGCCGTCAGCTCATGCTCGCCGAGGATACCCGGCCCCGGCGCCCGTATGTCGATGCGCGGTGCGGTGACGGCGGCAAAGCTCGGCTCGATCAGCATGAAGTTGCGATAGGCCGTGGCTGCCCCCACCAGCACCAACAGACCGATGGCGACGAACAGCAGAATGTAACGCCCCATGGGTTTCTTGGGTCGTGCCGGTGGCACCGGCTTGGTCGCCTGGCGCTTGCGTGGCGTCTGGGGGTCTTCGCCCGCCATCAGGCCCTCGACATTGGGCGAGCGGCCACTGAGCGCACTGCGGATGATCTGGCGCAACAGCTCTCGATGCTGGGGCTCGATCTCGACGATCTCGAAGCTGGCGTCGTAGCCGTCGGCCCCGCTGGCAGGCCTGGAGCGCAGGCACTCGGCCTTGAGCGGTACGATCAGTTCGGTGGCGCCGGCCATCATCAACAGCGAGGCGGAGATCCGCTCGCCCGGTTCGAAGCTGCGCCGGCTGTGGGCGGAAAAGCCCCCCAGTGAAACATCATTGCCGTTCAGCTCGGTACCGCCGTCGGCGAGATCGACGCGAAACGGCAGGGCAACGCGAATGTAACCTCGCTCGTCGCGGCGCTCATGTTGCAGTCGATCGCCCTGGGTCAGGCGTACGCTGTCATGGTCGGCATCCCCCGGCTCGGTGTAGGAATCTGGCCGCCTACTCGATTGGGTCCCTCCCAGGGTAGGCTCGTGCCGCTTGGGGTCGTCGTTGGAAAAATGATCAGCCATCCGTTGGTCGCTCCTTGCGTCAGGGGTGAGCCGTTGCCACTTCGGTCGGGGTGGCGGGCTCGACCCTGAGTCGTACGTTGACAAGGGTCAGGTTATGTTCGTCGAAGGCCAGTTGGCAGTTCGCATCCACGCTGCACTCAACGGCATCGTGGACGGGGTCGCCATTCGGCCCTTGCACCAGTTCCGCCACGGCGGGGGAAATCGCCAGTACGGTGGTGTGATGGTTGCCGCGGATTCGCTTCTCGCTCGGAAACGTACTCTGCTGCAGGGTTTCGATCAGGTCGCCCTCGAGGCGGAAGTAGCCCGAAGGCAGTTGCACCGAGTCGCCGGCCTTGTCGGCAAGGGCGGCGCTGAGCCAGCGGTCGATCCGTTCGGGGTCTTGGTTGCGCTCCCATGTCTGGTCGCGGGCGATGTGCAGCGATACCCGGTCCGGCGGCACCATCACGCCGGTGGAGAGAATCAGGATGAACAGCAGCAGGCCATAGGCAAAGCCATGCAGCACATGGCCCATGCGACGCTGCCGGCTGGCCGCGACCGGGTCGTTCGGCTCGCCTGCGGAGATCCCCTGGCGAGACCATTTCTGGCGGTTGAAGCGGAAGCTGACATAGGTCTTCAGCATCGCCCCCCATACCTGGTTGTAGTAGATCAGCGGAATCCACAGCAGGCTGAAGCGTCCTCGCTGCCAGGCCAGGATCGAAGTGGCGATACCACGCGTGAAGAGAATCCACAGCACATAGGCGAAGAAGAATGAGGGCCTGATGAACACTGAGACCAGCGTCACCACCGTGGGCCCGACCAGGGTCGTCCACATGGAGAGGCGCTGATCCACCAGGCTCCACCAGGTGAACATCCCCATCGGGCGAGGCCCGAGGGCGATCGCCCGATTACTGGTGCGCAGCATGTTGCCGTACCAGCGCCGCATCAGGTCGGTGGTCGAGGCGAAGAAACGCCGTCGGTCGGGCAGTTCCTCGAACCCGGTGACGAAGACATCGGGAATGTAGAGCATGCGCCAACCGTTCTTCAGCAACCAGTACCACGAGGACTTGTCGTCGCCCGAGAGGAACTTGAAATTGCCGAAACGCCAGTGGTCGACGTGGTCGCTCTCGATCAGCTCGATGAAGTCCGGCTGGGTCGCCAGGTCGGCGCGGAACACGCTGTAACGCCCAGTCAGCACCAGCAGGCGCCGCGAGACCGACATCGAACTCATCATCAGGTGCCGTTGCGCGTAGCGCAGGTCGTACCACTCACGGGTGGCATCGTTGCCGGTCACTTCGGCGCGGTTGTTGGTGGTCAGCGCACCCAGGTCATCCTGCGCCTGGAAGAAGGAGAGCGAGCGCGCAAGCGTACCCGGTTCGAGCCGGATGTCGCCATCCATCGAAACCAGCAGCGATCCCGGCGCCGGCAGGCGCCGGGAAATCGCGCGCAGGACTTCGGCCATGGCCGAGCGCTTGCCGTCCCCCTTCTGGAACATGTAGCGCACTTCGACGTTCTTCGGCCAGCCGTGGTCGTCCATGACGTGGGTAATGACATCCACGTCGGTACGATCCGAGATGGAAGCGAAGATGGTCGTCGGTACGCCGAATTCGCGCGCCTCCCTGATCAGGGCATCGTAGACCTGGAAATTGACCCGGGCCTCGATGCGAAAGGAGGTGCACAGCACGAACAGTTCCGGCGGCTTCTCGGACTCATCGACCGCATCGGCCTCGGCTCGCATACGCGGAAAGACCACGCGGTTGTACCAGGTCGAGCGCGCCGCCTGCACGGCCCACCAGGAGTACCGCCAGACGCCAATCGCACCGATGACGAAGAAGAAGCTCTTCGACTCGGGCGAGAACACATCCGACGGTAGCTCGCTGATGATGACGATCAGCAGCGCCAGGCCGAACAGGAACGTCGTCAGTTCCGTGATCCGGCTGGCCGTAGAGTGGTCTCGGGGAGTTACAGACATTGGAACTCCTCAGGCCAATACGGGCCGCACGGAGTTGCCTCGGCCGATAGCGTAGTAGGCAAGCCCGGCGGCTTTGACGGTATCGGGATGGAACAGATTGCGGCCATCGACCAGTACCGGCTCCACGAGTTTTTCGTGCAGCTCGGTGAAGTCGATGGTGCGGAAGGCCTTCCATTCGGTGCAGATGACCAATGCGTGGGCGCCCTCCAAGGTGTCGTCACGGCGCTCGGCCAGCACCAGGTCATCGCGCTCGCCGTAGAGGCGGCGGCACTCGTCGGTTGCTTCCGGATCGTAGGCCTGGACTCGTGCGCCGGCATCCCACAGGGCTTCCATCAGGGCTCGGCTGGGCGCTTCGCGCATGTCGTCGGTGTTGGGCTTGAAGGACAGCCCCCAGAGGGCAATGGTCTTGCCGGCCAGTTGACCGTCGAAGGCCTGGCAGAGCTTCTCGAACAGCTTGTTCTTCTGCCGGGCGTTGACCCGCTCCACGGCCTTGATCATTTCGGCAGGATGGCCGATCTCCTCGGCCGTATGGGCCAGCGCCTTGACGTCCTTAGGGAAGCAGGAGCCGCCGTAGCCGCAGCCGGGGTAGATGAAGCTGTAGCCGATACGAGGGTCTGAGCCAATGCCGTGACGCACCTCCTCGACATCGGCGCCGAGGCGCTCGGCGAGGTTGGCCACTTCGTTGATGAAGCTGATCTTGGTCGCCAGCATGGCGTTGGCGGCGTACTTGGTCAGCTCGGCGCTGCGTATGCCCATGAACATCATCTTGTCGCGCTGACGGTTGTAGGGCCCGTAGCACTCCATCATGGCCTGCTTGACGCGCTCCGAATCGGTGCCGACGATGATGCGTGAGCCACGCGAGAAGTCCTCGATCGCGGCACCTTCCTTGAGAAATTCCGGATTGGAGCAGACGTCGAACTCCAGATTCGCACCGCGCTTTTCCAGCTCGGCGGCAACGGTCCGCTCCACCTTGCTGGCGGTGCCCACCGGCACCGTCGACTTGTCGACGACGATCTTGTAATCGTTCATGTGCTGACCGATCGTCTCCGCTACCTTCAGCACGTACTTGAGGTCGGCGCTGCCATCTTCGTCGGACGGGGTGCCCACGGCAATGAACTGGAGCAGGCCGAACTCCACGGCCTTGGCCGCGTCGGTGGTGAACTCGATGCGTCCCGCGGCCTTGTTCTTGCGAATCAGCTCCTCCAGGCCGGGCTCGTAGATAGGCACCTCACCGTCATTCAGGCGAGCTACCTTCTCCTCGTCGACGTCCACGCACATGATCTGATGGCCAACGTCGGCCAGGCAGGCGCCGGTTACCAGTCCCACATAGCCAGAACCGAAGATGGTTATCCTCATGATCGTCGTCGCTCCTTGCAATTGCGCCCTGTTCATCCAATCGACGCCATCGCGCCGGTGCCGTAATGACCGGGGTGCGATGGCGAGCAGGGCCGGGTTCATTTAGTTAGCGTGCCATACGGGTACGCAACATCCGCGCCAACTAGAAAACACTGTTTCCAGTCAGTGATTTGGCAAGCTATGGAGAAAATAGTGATTCAAAGGGATAGTACAAATTGTCGCCAATAAGAGACACATATGGGCCTAAGCAGGCTTAGCCTTGCAGATCAAGGGGTTGAGCTGTCTCTTAATGGCAACAGTGACGGAAGAGAGCGAGGTAATTTATTGAATTGTTTTGTTTGATTCCGTAAGTGCAAACTGGGACATCTCGCGATGCCCTCAGCCCTCAGCCGACCCGGCCGACACGCGGGCTTCCATGCGGGTCAGAAAGACGCCCATGATGCGCTCGTAGAGCTGGCGGCCCAGGACGCTGTCCTCGATGCCGGCGTCCACATTGGGGTTGTCGTTGACCTCGATGACCACTACGCGCTCTCCGGCCTGCTTGAGGTCGACGCCGTAGAGTCCATTGCCGATCAAGCGGGTGGCCTTCAGGGCGGCCCTGATCACGGTGGGCGGCACCTCGGCCGGGTCGTGGGTAGTGAAACCACCGCTCTTCACCCGAGCCCCCGAGTGATCGTAGATCTGCCAATGCCCACGCGCCATGTAATAGCGGCTGGCGAACAGCACCTGGCCATCGAGTACGCCGATACGCCAGTCGTACTCGGTCGGCAGCCACTCCTGCAGCAGTAGCAGGGCGGAATCCTCGAACAGGCGCCGGGTTTCGTGCTCGAGCTGTTCGAACGAGCCGATCTTGACGATGCCGCGCGAGAAGGAGCCGTCGGGGATCTTGAGCACCAGGGGGAAACTCAGCCCGGCAATACGCTCCGCCAGTGGACGTCGGTCGCGGCGCTTCAGCAGCACTCCCTCCGGCGCAGGCACGCCGCGGGCACGCAGCAGCGCGTGCAGGTAGACCTTGTTGGTACAGCGCAGGATGTCCCGTGGGGAGTCGATCACCACCAGCCCCTCGTGCTCGGCGAGCCGAGCCATGCGATAGGTATGATGGTCCAGGGCGGTGGTCTCGCGGATGAAGAGCCCGTCGAACTCGGCGAGCCGTCCCGCATCGCGCCGGGTAATCAGCGAAACGTCGATACCCAGCTTGCGCCCGGCGCGAATGAAGGCCTTGAGCGCGCTGCGGTTGCTCGGCGGCATGGCCTCCTTGGGATCGACCAGTATTGCCAGGTCGAAGCGATAGCGTCGGCGTGCCTTGGGCGTTCGCCACACCTTGCGCGAGTGGCGGTTGAGCGCGGAGGCGAACAGGTCCTGTTCGTCGCTGTTCAGGTCGCGAAGCGGGATCGGCTTGAGTCGAGCCAGGCGCCACAGGTCGTGGCGTCGCACCAGGCGTGCCTCGAGCAGTGGGCAGGGCAGGCGCTCGAAGAGCTTGCGGGCGAGCCGGGCCAGCTCGGGGTCACGGCATTCACCGAACAGTACCCGCAGGGTCACGCTGTCGCCGGCAAGGCGGCCGTGGCGTGCCAGCTCGCCGAGCAAGGGTGCCAGCATATCCAGCTGCAGGTCGACCAGCGCCTTGCGCGACAGCTCGTTGAGGGTCTCCACGCTGGGCAGGACGCGCTGACCGCGTGCCTGGGCGAGCAGAGACACGTAGTAGCCGGTGCCGAGATAGTCGAGTTCGCCGCACAGGTTGATCACATGGGTGCTGCGGTCCTGGTCGGCTGCGCTGCGATGGCGTCGATCCAGGGCCAGAAAGTCGTCGGCGCTGATCAGGTCTTCGGAGGGATAGTAAGGCTGCCAGTCTTCCTGTCGGTCGACGACGATACGCAAGGCGCACATGGGCGAGATCCGTTCGGTTGGTACGTGGCGGCAGCGCCACGACATGCGGCCAGCATGCCGCTGCAACTTCCTGTCGACAAGCGCTTCGACAGGTGAAATGATTTCATGATTGCGGCGGTCCAAGGCCTGTCGATACGACCTGTCTTTACTGCATCCGTGTTGCTACCGCAGCCCCGGAGAGACCCATGACTGTTACTCTGCGCCAGGCCCAACCTCAGGATCTGGACGCACTTTTTCGCCTGGAGCAGGTGGCCTTCAGCGGCGATCTGTTCAGCCGCCGGCAGCTCTGGCACCTGTTGAATCGCGCTCATGCCGAGACTCTCGTCGCGGACGACGGGGGACGGCTCATGGGATATGGCACCCTGTTGTTCCGGCGAGGCAGTCGTCGTGCCCGGCTCTATTCGTTCTGCGTCCATCCCGAGGCCAGGGGCGGCGGGCTGGGTCGTCGATTGCTCGAGGCGCTGGAGCGGGTCGCCGTACGCCATGATGCCGAGGCGCTGGGCCTGGAGGTGCGGGCGGACAATCGCATCGCCTTGGGGCTCTACCGGCGCATGGGCTTTCGGCTGGAGCGCTGGCTCGATGACTACTACGAGGATGGCTGTGCAGGCTGGCAGATGAGCAAGCCGCTTGCCAGCCCGGTCGAGGAAGCACCGGGCCCAGCGGGTGTGGAACCCAGGCGCGCAGGGATTGGCCCGGGCTGATAGACTTCCCGGCATGATTGAGCAAACAAGGACATAGCCATGCCTTCCTTCGATATCGTTTCCGAATACGACAAGCACGAAGCCAGCAATGCCGTCGATCAGGCCAACCGTGAAATACAGGGGCGCTTCGACTTCAAGGGCGTAAAGGCAAGCTTCGAGCTGAATGGCGACACGGTGCTGCTCGAGGCGGAAGTCGACTTCCAGCTCAAGCAGATGCTCGACGTGTTGCGCAACCGCCTCATCGCTCGCAGCATCGACGCGCGTTGCATGGACATCCAGGAGCCCGAGCTTTCCGGCGTGCGTGCCCGTCAGGAGGTCAAGCTCAAGCAGGGCCTGGAGCAGGCGGAGGCCAAGGACATCGTCAAGCGCATCAAGGACAGCAAGCTCAAGGTCCAGGCCCAGATCCAGGGCGAGAAGGTACGGGTTACCGGTAAGAAGCGCGACGACCTGCAGGACGTCATCGCCATGTTGCGCGGCGAGGGTGGCCCCGATCTGGCGCTGCAGTTCGATAACTTCCGCGACTGACATGCCTCGCCTGCCATCGACCCGTCAGCGGTCGATGGCCAATCTTGATCCAGCGCAAGGGCGCCTCGAGTTCCACTTGAAAACCGCTTCCCTGCCACCAATTCTATTCGTGCAAGCGCAGTGCCGAAAGGCCTGTCCGATGCGTCACGTGTGTTTGTCACGAACAGGAGGTGGCGTATGAATCTGCAAAAGTTCTCACCCTGGAACTGGTTCAAGAGCGAGCGAGGCGACGCTGGTGCGCCGGCACCCGTGGAACCTCGGCAGGGCGAGCTATCGCCGTTTATCGGCTTGCATCAGGAGCTCGACCGCTGGATGGACGGCGTCATGCGTCAGTTCGGCATGCCGGCGCTCGAGAGCCGCTTCGGCGAGGTATCGAGCCTGCTGAGGCCGCAGCTCGATATCGCCGAGCGCGATGAGGAGTATGTGATCAGCGTCGAGGTGCCTGGAGTAGAGGAGAAGGACATCAAGCTCACCTTGGAGGGCGATCGCCTGATCATCGAGGGCGAGAAGCGCCAGGAGAGCCGCACCGAAGAAGACAGGTACCAGCGTATCGAGCGTTCCTACGGCAGCTTTCGCCGGGTGCTGGATCTGCCCGCCGATGCACGGCCCGAGGAGGTCAGGGCCTCGTTCAGCCACGGCGTTCTCGAAGTGCACGTGCCGCGCAGCGGTGAAGCAAGGTCGAACCGACGCGAGATTCCCATCCAATAAGGGTAACGCAACTGTCAGCTCGCCTTCGGGCGGGCTTTTCTTTTCTCTAAGGGCGCCATAGGCATGGCCGATTGGCCTGAGCAGGCGAGATGGGCTTCAATGGAAGCAGCAGGGAAAGCCAGAATTGGAGCTTCATGCATGCACTCGCTTCGTCGTGCCCTTTACATAGCCTTGGCCTGGGGCAGCTTCGCCCTCGGTGTCATTGGCGTATTCGTGCCGCTGATGCCGACGACCTGCTTCATGCTCCTGGCCGTATGGGCGGCATCGAGGGGCTCGCCGCGTTTTGCCCTGTGGATACGTGAGCATCCCCGTTTCGGCCCGACCGTGGTGGCTTGGGAGGGCGAGCGCGCCATACCGCGCCATGCCAAGTGGATTGCCGGTCTCATGCTGGCTTTCTCTATCCTGGTTCTCATCCTGACCCTGAGTCTGGTGTGGCTGAAGCTCCTGCTGGTGGCGGGGCTCACGCTACTGGGACTATGGATCGCCACGCGGCCTGAGCCCGGCAGAGTGGAAGCGAGGGCGGCCGCACGCCTGGTGCGGCGTTAGCGTCAGACGCCTTTGAGGTTGGGGAGCCGGCAACCGTACAATGGGCATCGATCATGGACAGGAGTCTTCCCGATGTCTGAACCCAAGCCGACCCACCGTCACGATTACCGGCCGCCCGCCTACCGTGTGACCCACGTCGAGCTGACTTTCGAACTGGACCCCGCCGCGACCAAGGTCAAGGCGAGCCTGCAGATGGAGCGCCACCCGCAAAGCGGGGGCGAAGCGCCTCTCGAACTCGATGGTGAGCACTTGATCCTCAAGCGCATTGCCATCGATGGCCAGTCGCTGGCCGACGACGAGTACACGCTCAGCGGCACCGGGTTGACCGTGCACCGCCCGCCCAGGCAGTTTCGTCTGGATACGGAGGTGGAGATCGCCCCCAGCAATAACACGGCGCTGGAAGGCCTTTATCTCTCCAACGGCATGTACTGCACGCAATGCGAGGCCGAGGGCTTCCGCCGCATCACCTACTACCCGGACCGTCCGGACATAATGGCCACTTTCTCCACCACCGTGATTGGTGACGTGGCGAGCCTGCCGGTGCTGCTCTCCAACGGTAACCCGGTGGAGCGTGGCGAGTTGCCCGGTGGCCGTCACTTCGTCACCTGGAACGACCCGTTCCCCAAGCCCAGCTACCTGTTCGCCCTGGTGGCTGGCGACCTGCAGAAGGTGGAGGATCGCTTCACTACAATGAGCGGGCGTGAGGTCACGCTGCAGATCTGGGTCGAGGAGGAGAACCTCGGCAAGACCGACCACGCCATGGCCTCGCTCAAGCGCGCCATGAAATGGGACGAGGAGACCTACGGCCGCGAGTACGATCTCGACCTGTTCATGATCGTGGCGGTCAATGACTTCAATATGGGCGCCATGGAGAACAAGGGGCTCAACATCTTCAACTCGGCGGCGGTGCTGACCCACCCCCATACCGCCACCGATGCCGCCTTCCAGCGGGTCGAGGGCATCGTCGCTCACGAGTATTTCCATAACTGGTCGGGCAACCGCGTGACCTGCCGCGATTGGTTCCAGCTCTCGCTCAAGGAGGGCTTCACCGTCTTTCGCGACCAGTGCTTCTCGGCCGATGTCAATTCGGCGGCGGTCAAGCGCATCGAGGACGTGGCCTTCTTCCGTACCTCCCAGTTCGCCGAGGATGCCGGGCCCACCGCTCATCCGGTGCGTCCCGACCACTACATCGAGATCGGTAATTTCTACACCCTGACCATCTACGAGAAGGGTGCCGAAGTGGTACGCATGCTGTGCAACCTGGTGGGCTGGGAGGCCTTCCGCCGCGGCAGCGACCTCTACTTCGAGCGCTTCGACGGCCAGGCGGTGACCATCGAGGACTTCGTCGACTGCATGGCCGAGGCGTCAGGGCTGGATCTCTCCCAGTTCATGTTGTGGTACTCCCAGGCCGGCACCCCGGAGATCGATGCCCATGGCGAGTATGATTACGCCCACGCCGAGTACCGCCTGACCCTGCGTCAGCGTACGCCTGCGACGCCCGGGCAGCCCGAGAAGGAGCCGCTGCATATACCCATTCGCATGGGGCTGGTGGGTACCAAGACAGGCCGCGACCTGCCGCTGACGCTCGACGGCGAGTCGCTCGGTGGCGATGGTGTGATCCACCTACGGGAGGAAGAGCAGACCTTCGTCTTCACCGATGTCGGTGAGGCGCCGGTGCCTTCGCTGCTGCGTGGCTTTTCGGCACCGGTGCAGCTGCGCTTCCCCTACGGCCGCGAGGACCTGGCCTTCTTGTTGGCCAACGACTCCGATGGCTTCAATCGCTGGGACGCAGGGCAGAGGTTGGCGATGTTGGCATTGGACGACCTGATTGCCGCCCACCGCAATGGCGTGGAGAAGGTCATGGACACGCGCGTGGTCGAGGCCTTCCGCGCCCTGTTGGAACGCGGTAGCGACGACAAGGCGGTGCTGGCCGAAATGCTGACGCTGCCCAGCGAGGCCTACATCGCCGAGCAGCAGCCACTGGTGGACGTTGAGGCGATCCACGCTGCGCGAGACTTCGTCAAGCAATCGCTGGCCGCGACCCTGCGCGACGAATTGCTGCGCGTCTACGAGGAGAATCGTTGGGACGAAGCCTATGCGCCGGAGCCAGAGCAGATCGCGCGGCGTAGTCTGAAGAACGTGGCGCTCTCCTACCTGATGGCGATCGAGGACGAGCAGGCCATCGAACTGTCACGCCAGCAGTTCGAGGCCGAACACAACATGACCGACGTGCGCCATGCGCTGACGCTGCTGGTCCACAGCAGCCGCGACGACCTGGCGGGTCCGGCGCTGCGTGCCTTCGGCGAGAAGTGGGCCCACGACACGCTGGTGATGGACCAGTGGTTTGCCATCCAGGTCACCCGGCCGCAGGCGGACGCCCTGGATCGGGTCAAGCACTTGATGGCACACCCGGCGTTCTCGTTGAAGAACCCCAACAAGGTACGTGCGCTGATCGGTACCTTCGCCAATCAGAACCGTATCAACTTCCACCGCGTCGATGGCGAGGGCTACCGGCTGCTGGCCGATGTGGTGATCGAGCTCAACCGGCTCAATCCGGAGATCGCCGCGCGCCTGATCACGCCGCTGACCCGTTGGCGGCGCTTTGACGAATCGCGCCAGGAACTGATGAAGGGCGAGCTCGAACGCATCCGCGCCGAGAAGCTCTCGCCCAATGTCTTCGAGGTAATCGAGAAAGCCTTGGCCTAACCCATGACAGAGCACCGCCCATCGGGGCGGTGTTCTGTTCGGACGGCTGCGCTCAATAGATCAACCAGCTCAGTACCGTCACGCCCAGCACCGCCCAGATCAGGGTGGCGACGATTCGTCGGCGCAGCAGGGCGCGCAGGGCGAGATAGAGCAGCCACAGCCCGAGCAGTAGTACCGCCAGGCTGACCACGGTGGCGGGGATGCCCAGCGAATTCGCCAGGCCGTCGAAGAACCCGCGGGCGGAAGCCCCCAGATTGTAGAAAAAGAGTATCAGCAGGTCGACCACGAAGCGGATGATCTCGCCCAGGGTCTGCCCCAGCCAGGAGAAGAAATCTTGCATATCAGGGTCCGGTCGGTTTACTCGATCATGTCGAGCACGGTGCCTACGATATCATCCATGGTGACCAGGCCCAGCAACTTGTTGTCGTCCAGTACCAGTACACGCTTGACTACGCTGTCGGTCATCAGGCTGGCGACGTGGCGTACGTCCAGCGACTCGCCGACGCCGATGGCCGGCTTGGCGCAGACGTCGTAGACGTTGATCAGGTCGATGTCACCGTTCTCGGCAACGATGGTCTTGAGGATATTGGTGTAGGTGATCAGCCCCCAGGCATCGTGGGGATCCTGTTGTTCCACCACCAGGCTCTTCAGGTTGTGGCGCTTCATCAGGCTCAGCGCATCGCGCAGGGTGGCAAAGGGCGATACCGTCACCACGTCGCGGTTCATGATGTCCTTGACCAGCATGTCTTCCTCTCCGTCAAACCAATTGCTCAGACATCTTGCCTGAGTCGTTCTTCGAAGCGCTTGACCTGCGCCATGTCGATGCCGCCGAGGTGTTCCACCGGCAGTGTCATGACCAGACCGCGGGAGTCCTCGCCGGTCGGGTTCAGCACCTGGCGTATCGCCTTGAGCACTCTCAGCGAGAGGCTCTTTTCCAGGGTCAGCAGCATGATGCTCTGGCTGCCTTCGTAGGTCAGCCCAAAAAAGGTCTTCTTGCGCTCGCCGCCGATACCTCGGCCGGACATCAGCGTCATGCCGACCGCTCCGGCCTCGGTCGCGGCATCGATGCACTCCTGCTCGAGATCTTCCGGCACGATGGCGACCAACAGCGAAAACTTCATGTCGTCTTGCCTCCCGGCTGCGCCAGTTTTTCCATCAGAATGGCATAGCTCATTACGGTCACGATAGGAAAGATCGAGGCAAAGGCGATCAGCCCGAAGCCGTCGATCAAGACGTTGCGGCCATCGATCTGGCTGGCCAGGCCGATCCCCAGCGCGGTGACCAGCGGTACCGTCACTTCGGAAGTGGTCACGCCCCCCAGGTCGAAGGCCAGCGCCACGATGTAGCGAGGCGCCAGGGCGGTCAACAGGATTACCAGCAGATAGCCGCCGATGATGTAGTAGTGGATCGAGTCGCCGGTGATGATGCGATGCACGCCGATGGTAATGCCGATGGCCACGCCCAGCGCCACCAGCAGGCGGATGACGTTGCCCTGGATCTTGCCGGCAGCAGCCTCCTCGGCCTGCTGGCCCACGGCGATCAGCGCCGGTTCTGCCATGGTGGTGGCAAAGCCGATGCAGAAGGCGAACAGGTAGACCCACAGCCAACTGTCGAAGCCGATCAGCTGTGCGGCCATGCTCTGTCCGATCGGGAACAGGCCGAGCTTGAGTCCCACCACGAAGGCGTAGAGCCCTACGATCACCAGGACGAAACCCACGCCGACCTTGAGCGGGTTGGCCAGCGGGTGGCGCAGCACGGCGTACTGGAAGAATAGGATGACCAGGATGATCGGTAGCACGTCGCGCAGCATACCGAACAGGTCGAGAACCATCGTCATCCAGCCGGTCGGTGGGGCGACCTCACCCGCGGCGAGCAGCAGCTCAGCGCCGCCGGCCAGCGTACCCGGGTCGGCATAGACCAGGATGCCGTAGAGCTGCACGCTGATCATCGGCACCATCACCGCCAATGCCACCAGGCCGAAGCCGTCGATCAGCGGATTGCGTCCACGGATCGAAGAAGCCAGGCCGATGCCCAACGCGGCGATAAGCGGCACCGTCACGATATTGGTGGTTACGCCGCCGGAATCGTAGGCCAGCCCGACGATCTCCTCGGGCGCGAAGAAGGTCACCAGCACCACCACTACGTAGCCGGCGATCATGTACCAGTGCAGCGGGTGACCCAGGATCACGCGAAACACACCGAGTGCCATCACCAGCCCCACGGAGCTTGCCACGATCAGGCGCAGCGCCAGGGCATCGATGCGGCCTTCGCTGATCATCGCGGCCTGCTCGGCTACGGCGATCAGTGCCGGTTCCGCGACCACTGCCGAGAAGCCGATGGCGAAGCCGAACAGCATCAACAGCGGCATGGAGCCGCGCCGAGTGAACTGGTTGGCGAGCCGCTTGCCCACCGGGAAGATACTCAGCTCCAGCCCCTGCAGAAAGAGTGCCACGCCGATGGCCACGATCAGCAGACCCGCGGCCATGCTCAGCCCGCCCTCCGGCCACTCACGCAGCAGCAGCGCCTGGAATGCCACCACCACGATGATGATGGGCAGCAGGTTGCGCAGGGCATGGGCCAATGCGTGTAGAAAATCCTTGAACTGCTCTACCAAGACCGACTCCGTGGCAATGTCCGGTTGGGCAAGAGTGTCGTGCCGGCGCAGGTATTGCGTCGGGTGGCTGGCCCGCGCGGCTGCCACACTATACCATCGGCTAGAATATTGAGCAGGCGCTAATGCAGGCTTCATGCTTGATTGACGTCAAGCCTGCGGTACGGGCGCCCACGGGAGAGTGCGCAATGAACATGACAGTGATCGTCGCGCTGGTGGTGCTGGCGCTGCTGGTGATCTACGGAGCCAGCATCTACAACCGCCTGGTGGCGCTGAAGAACCGCTACCAGAACGCCTTTGCCCAGATCGAGGTGCAGCTCAAGCGGCGCTACGACCTGATCCCCAACCTGGTGGAGACCGCCAAGGCCTACATGGCCCATGAGCGCGACACCCTGACCGCCGTGACCGAAGCGCGCAATGCGGCTCTGGCTGGTTTGCAATCGGCCGCCGCAAGGCCGGGAGAGCCCGGTGCCATGGCCGAGCTGGCCGGTGCCGAGGGGGCGCTGGGAGCCGCCTTGGGTCGGCTCAATGTGGTAATGGAGGCCTACCCGGACCTGAAGGCCTCTGACAACATGCGCCAGCTCTCCGAGAACCTGACCAGTACCGAGAATCGCGTTGCCTTCGCGCGCCAGGCCTTCAACGACGCGGTCATGCAGTACAACACCTACAAGCAAAGCTTCCCGCCGGTACTGCTGGCGGGGCCGCTGGGTCATCGCGATGACGCGGCGCTGCTGGAGTTCGACGACAGCGCCGAAATCCAGGCGGCACCCAGCGTCCGTTTCTAACGGCATACGGAGATGGATTTCTTCGGTGCCCAGGAACGTGCACGACGCCTGACCGTGTGGCTGGTCGTGCTGCTGTTCATGGCCGTGGTCGGCATGATTGGCGCCGCCGTCGTGGTGGTGGCACTGGCCATGGCGCTGCTCGATGGCGGCCAGGCTGGGGCCGATCCGCTGGCCCGGGCGCTCGATCCGCTGCTGCTGGGCGGCGTGGCCCTCGGCGTGCTGCTGGTCGTGGCGGCCGGCAGCCTGGTGCGTCACCTGCAGCTGCGTGCCGGCGGCCCGGCGGTAGCTGAGGCGCTCGGTGGCCGGGCGCTCAATGGCGACACCCGCGACCCTGACGAGCGTCGCTTGCTCAACGTGGTAGAGGAGATGGCCATTGCCGCAGGATTGCCGGTGCCGGCGGTCTATCTCCTCGACGAACCGGGGATCAACGCCTTCGCCGCCGGCCATACGCCCCAGAACGCTGCGATTGGTGTGACACGAGGAGCCATTCGCTGCCTCACCCGGGATGAGCTGCAGGGCGTGATCGCCCACGAATTCAGCCATGTGCTGCATGGCGACATGCGGCTCAACATGCGCTTGATCGCGCTGCTGTACGGCATCCTGGTCATCGGCCTCGTCGGCCGCATGTTGCTGCGAGGCACGGCGGTCCGGCACGTGGCCCGAGGGGCGCGTCAGAACAACGGCCGGGCCGTACTGCTGGGGGCGGGGCTGGCCCTGATGCTGGTGGGCTTCATCGGCACCCTGTGCGGTAACCTGATCAAGGCGGCGGTCAGCCGTCAGCGCGAGTTCCTGGCCGATGCCAGCGCGGTGCAGTACACCCGCAACCCGGCCGGCCTGGCCGATGCCCTGAAGCGTGTGGCGGCGCACGCCCATGGCTCCGAACTGCGTGCCACCCGCGCCGAGGAGTTCAGCCACCTCTATTTCAGCCGTGGTTTGCCTGGCCTGCGCGGGTTGACCGCCACCCACCCGCCACTGACGACCCGCATCCGCCGCCTCGAGCCCGAGTGGGACGGGCGCTTGCCCGAACCGCGCGCCGCGAGCGAGGCCGTTGCCGAAACCGGCTCGCGCGAGAGGGCGGCACCAGTGCGGCCGGCCCAGGCGGCGGCACTGACGGGAGCCTTGGCGCTGCGGGTCGGTGAGCCGCGTGGCGAAGACCTGCAGCAGGCGCGCGGGGCACTGGCCGGTATCGACCCGGTGCTGCTCGAAGCCGCTCATGACCCCTATGCAGCCCGCGCCGTGATCTACGGCATCCTCATGGGGGCCGAGCCGTCCAGCCGTGCTCGCCAGCGCGAAGCCTTGGTCGAGGCGGCCCTGCCGGACGTGCTGGCCGAGCTGGACCGCCTGGAGAAACCGCTTGCCGAAGTGCGGCCAGGCCAGCGGCTGGCGCTGATCGAGCTGTGCCTGCCCCTGCTGCGGCAGCTTTCGGTGGCTCAATATGCGCGCTTTCGTGACTGCCTCGAGCGGATGATGGCGGCCGAGCATGATCCCGGCGCCCTGCAATGGGCTCTGCACCGCCTGGTCGTCGTCGGTAGCGAAGGAGCGGTGCATCATCGCGGACGTCGACAGACTCTGGCACAACTCGAGGCGCCGGTAGCGCGCCTGTTGTCGAGCCTGGCGCTGGCGGGAAGCGACGACGAGACACGGGCAGCGAAAGCGTTCCGTGAAGCGGCCGATACGCTGGGCCTTTCCATGACGTTCCACTCCCAGCCGGCAGCGCCCCATGAACTCGACTGGGCCCTGGAACGTTGCCGTCAACTGGGAGATGACGAACGGGCGAGACTGCTCGACGCCATGGCGCAATGCGTTGCCCATGACGGTCATGTCTCCGCTCGGGAAGCCGAGCTGCTGCGGGCCGTAGCTTGGTCGCTCGGCTGTCCGCTACCGATGACCGCCATGGATTGAGGCGGGAGCGGGATCGTTTTGCTCTTCCGCTGTCCAAGCTGTAGGGTGCCCCACTCCCCCGCGGCTTGCAGCGACCGCCGGGCTCTGCTGGAATGGGGCCCTTTTGCTGGTCTCATATGGATGGGAGAAAGCCGATGGCCAAGACACCCTGGATTCCTGCCGCCGTGGCGTTGACCCTTGCCCTGGGGCTGGCGGGTTGTGGCGACAACGACGAAGAGGCCGCTGCGCCAACCCAGGCCGACGAGCCTGTCGCCGAGACCGAGCCTGAAGGCGAGGCTACCGCTGAGGAGCCCTCGACGCCGCCCCCCACGGCAGAGGAGGAGGTGGGAGTCGAGGACGAATCGCTACCAGCCGTACCGGAAGAGGAAACCGCCCTCGAACCTGGCGAGGAGATCGAGGCCGATACCGAGACCCTGGGTGAATCTCCCGTCGATACCCTGGAAGAGGGAGGGGCACTCCCGGGCGAGCCGACCCGTGACGATATCGACGCCATTCTCGAGGATACCGAGCGCCGTTTCGAGGAGGCGCAGCGCCGGATCGACCAGCAGTTCGAGGAAGTGGAACGCGGTGAGCCTGTGCTCGAGCCGATGGAGGATGGCCTGGAGTCTGGCCGGCGCCTCGAGCCCATGGAGAACGACGAGAGTAGTGCTGCCTCAGCCATCGATCGAGAAGCGGAGCGAACCGGCGAGGTCACTCAATCGGACGTCGACGCTTGGCTCGAAGAGAGCGAGCGCCGCTTCGAGGAGGCGCAGCGTCAGCTCGACGAACAGTTCAGGGAAGCCGAGCGGCGTGAGCCGAGAAGCGAAGCACCGCAGTTCGAAATCGAGGATTGAGTACGGACGATTCACGAAAAAGGCCCATCACGAAGATGGGCCTTTCGTCTGACTGCCTGGCCGCCACCGGTGGCCAGGCGCCGGATCTACCGAGGCGTTACCTCAGTTGGCGAGCCGGATGTTGGAGGCCTGAAGGCCTTTCTTGCCCTGGGTCACGTCGAAGGTAACCTTCTGACCGTCCTGCAGGGTCTTGAAGCCTTCAGCCTGAATCTCGGAGAAATGCGCGAACAGGTCATCACCGCCGTCGTCCGGAGAGATGAAGCCGTAGCCCTTGGTATCGTTGAACCACTTGACAGTGCCAGTTGCCATTGTCGATTTTCCTTACTTACAGATTGATCGTGCTGGGCACTCGGCAATGCCGGGCCCGAAGTGCGTGGGCAAGAGACGAAAAGTGCGCTTCGGGTGCATCGAGAATTCGATAGACGTCGGGACGACTTTCCACTTGCAGACCAACGCAGCGGAAGCAGCCGATGAGGGAGGTTGCGCTCTGTGGCAGAAGCCTCGCTTCACCGATATTATCCGCTCAATCCACTGTAGATAGAAAAATTCCGAGCGTCCAGCGAATCCGTTGCCTTAAATTAGCCATACTTGGTACTACCCGCAGCCAACCTTGATCATCTTCGGCTATCTCTCTCGCCGGGACACTCAACCTCATTTCTCCCCGTATCGGAGCCCAACCATGCTGGATGCACAATTCTGGCCTTTTCTGATCGCCATTACGCTGCTGTCGATGAGCCCGGGGGTCGATACCCTGCTGGTCATTCGCAATACCGCTCGCGGGGGAGTGCGCGATGGCGTGCTCACCAGCCTGGCGATCTGCTGCGGCCTGTTCGTGCATGCCACGATTTCGGCGCTGGGCATTTCGCTGATACTGCTACAGTCGGCCTGGGCCTTCGGTGCGCTCAAGATGGCGGGGGCGGCGTACCTGATATGGCTGGGAATCAATGGCCTGATGGTCGCGCGACGCGGCGGCGGTCTGCCGTTGGGGGCAGTGGGGGGCGAACGGCAAGTCGTGCCGGTCTGGCGGCCGCTGCGTGAAGGGCTGCTCTCCAACGTGCTCAACCCCAAGACGGTGGTCTTCTACATGGCCTTCCTGCCCCAGTTCATCGCGCCGACCGACCCGGCGCTGCTCAAGTCGCTGTGGCTTGCCGGGGTGCACTTCGTCATCGCCAACCTGTGGCAGATCGCCATCGTCTTCATGGTCGGTAGTGCGGGACGCTGGCTCGGCAGTCAGCTATTCGCCCGTGCGTTGAACGGAGCAACCGGGGCGGTGCTGATCCTGTTCGGGGTCAGGCTGGCACTGGAGCGTCAGCCAGCCTGACCCCGAGCGGCCTTCAATTGCGGGCGAGCAGGGAGGCGTCGTAGCGCACCGTCTTCTCCGCCTGGCTGAGCATGGCTACGCCTTCGCTGCTGCCGCCGTTGGCCAGGCTCTCGAAGATTACCCGATAGGAGAGTACCGCCTGGACGTAGTCGCGGGTCTCGCGGAAGGGAATCGACTCGACGAACAGGTCGAACTCTTCCGGCGCGTCGCGCAGCCAGCGGTCCACCCGGCCGGGTCCGGCATTATAGGCCGCGGCGGCGGCCAGTCGGTTGCCCCGGTAGCGGTTGGTCATGTCGCGAATGTAGGTGCTGCCCAGGCGGATGTTGAGTTCGGGGTCGAGCACGCCGTAGGGGCCGGGGTCGCTGATGCCGAGCTGGCGGCTGAGCAGCGTGGCGGTGCCCGGCATGATCTGCATCAGGCCACGGGCACCGGCCGGCGAAAGCGCCTTCGGGTTGTAGGCACTCTCGCGGCGCGCGATACCCATCAACAGGTAAGGATCCACCCCGGTCTGCTGGCCCCAGTACAGGAAGTGTTCGCGGTAGGCTTCGGGGAAGCGCCAGTCCAGCGCGTCCCAGAGTTGGGCGGTGATGGTGGTCTGGACCAGGCGAGCATGCCAGCCGCGGCGTGCCGCATAATCGGCCAGCGCCCTGACTTCACGCGGCGAAGCGGTGGCTGCCGCGTGCAGCCATTCGCTGTTGGCCAGGCCCTCCTCGCCGATGCGCAGCAGCGCTTCGGTGCGCTGTACCGTCGGCCACTGGGCCACCTCATCGCGGAAGCTATCGTTGAGCGTGCTGCGCTCCAGGTTCAGGGAGTAGGGCCGGCCGATGCGGTCGGCGGCAGCAAAGCCGAAGAAGTTGCGGCCCCGGGCGGCTCGTGCGTAGGCCACCTCGGCACGCTCCTGGTCGCCCAACTGCTCGTGGGCGCGGGCCTTCCAGTATTGCCAGCGGCTGTCGTCGCGGGTGTCTTCGGGCAACAGCTCGACCCAGCGAAGCACATCGTTCCAGTCGCGGTTGGCCAGTGCGTGGCGAATGCGCAGTTCGAGCACACGAGTGGTGCCGATTCGCGGCAGGGCCTCATCGACCCAGTCCATGTTGTGCGTGATGTCACGCACTAGCGAATAGAAGGCGAGTTCTTCCTCGATGGCGTGGCGATGACGCTCCTCGATCGGCAGGTGCGCGGCGATCTTGCGCCATGCCTCCATGGCGGCTTCGGTATCGGCACGAATGAAGCCGTGCATGGCGGCAGCGAAGAGTGGCCCGCTGCCGCGGCACTCGGGGCCGATACAAGTGGGAACGCGGGTGATGTCGGCATAGCTGCGTTGCAGCCGCTCCACGGCGTCGCGCCCCTCCTGCCAGCGGCTGCCGAGCAGCCTGCCCAGGTAGCTGACCAAGCCGGTCTCGCCCTGCTCCCAGGCCAGCATCATGCGCTCCCAGATATCCAGCTCGCCGATCTCGCCGTTGGCGCGCAAATGGTCGAAGAGCGTGTCGCAGGCATCTGGCTGCGAGCGGCCCACGCGCCACAGGGCGCGACCGCCTTCCGCTGCCGCCTGGGGGGCGCTGCCGAGCAGTGCCGTGTAGTAGTGGCATTGACGCTCGGTGCCGCTGGGCTCGCCGTCGGCCACGGCCAGCAGGCTGCCATAGCGTCCGGCGGCGCCATAACGGGCGATCGCCTGGCCGCGCATCCAGTCGGCGACGGGCGCCCCCCGATGGCGCTCGATGAACTCCAGGATCTGGCCCGGCTCGGCCTGAGGCAGGCGGCTGCGCAGGCGGTGATACTCCACGTAGCCTTCCAGCACGTGGCCGTCGATGGCGGCCTGGTCGATTCGGTGCCACTCGTGATTGCGCGCGGCTTCCAGCGCCGTGCGCATGGCGCTGTCGCTGGGCTGGGCATGCGCGGTAACGGAAAGGCTGAAAGCGGCCGCGGCGAGCCAACCGGACGCGCGGCGGAACGATAAGGTATGGCGCATGTGGAACGGTCTCCGGAAGGCGGTGACGAACCACCCTATCCTCGCCTATCGAGGCCCCTTTGAGTAGACCGTCGCGCCGTTTTCTCTGCGCTTCAGTGGAAATTTTTTCTCGGGGCCGCGCACGGGTCATGGCACTTGTGCCAGTCACGCCCGCCCACTAGTCTAGCAAGATTGATCAAACGCTTGTTGGAGGGTGGGGTGAGCGAACGTGACGAACCGCAGAGCGGGCCTGCCGTGGCAGGTCGAAGTCCCGACGTCTGGCGAGCCGGCCTGAGCCGCTTCGTCAATGTCATTCCGCATACGCGTGAACTCGGCCTCGAAGTGGAAGAGGTCAATCCGCCCTGGGTGCGCATGCGCTTGCCGTGGCGCGACGAGCTGCTGGGCGATGCCGACCGCGGCCTGGTACACGGCGGCGTGTTGACCATGCTGCTGGATACCGTCTGTGGCTCGGCGGTGCTGTGCGGGTTACCGGCGCCGGAGGTTTGCCCGACGCTCGATCTGCGCGTCGACCACTACCGACCGGCGGTGGCGGGCCAGCCGATCATGGCCGAAGCCCATGTGCTGCGGGTGACCAACGCCATGGTCTTCACCGAGGGCACGCTATGGCAGGAGCCGGGACGACCCATCGCCCGCGGTATCGGCAACTTCGTGCGTCTCGGGCAGCGCAATACGCCACCGGGATTCGCCGAAGCGCTGTTCGGGGAGGCCGCTCATGCCTGAAGGTTTCCATGACGTGGCCTGGCTGGCCCGGACCCGTGCCGAGGGGGATGTCGCCGCCTGGCTCGAGCGGCTTCCCTATGCCCGCTTCATCGGCGTTTCGGCAACGCCGGATGTCACCGGCGACGGCCTGGTATTCCATCTCGACCCATGTGAGCACAACGTGGGCAACATCCTGCTGCCGGCGCTGCATGGGGGAGTGGTGGCGGCCTTCATGGAAACCGCAGGCACCCTCGACCTGATGCTCTCGGCGCGCGAGCCTCGACTACCTCGCATCGTCGACTTCTCCATCGACTACCTGCGTACGGCCCGGGTCGTGCCTACCCATGCGAAATGTCGTCTGCTGCGAGAGGGGAAGCGACTGGCCAACGTCCAGGTCACGGCCTGGCAGGAAGCGGAGGATCAGCCGGTGGCTACGGCCCGTCTGCACTTGGTGCTGGGCGCGCTGGAGCCGAGCGACGCTTGAAAACCTGAAGTCGGACCCCATATCGCTGAACAGTTCTGAAACGGCGGGGCGCCACGCGCCGCCGTGGGTTCAAGCCATGAGGTAACCGATCCATGTCCACGACCGCTCACGAGGAAACCCTCGGCTTCCAGACCGAGGTGAAGCAACTGCTGCACCTGATGATCCACTCCCTGTACTCCAATCGGGAGATATTCCTGCGCGAGTTAATTTCCAATGCCGCCGACGCCTGCGACAAGCTGCGCTACGCCGCGCTCGACAACGATGCGCTCTACGAAGGCGACAGCGAGCTGCGCATCGAGATCGAGCACGACGAGAATGCCCGCACCGTCACCGTGCGTGACAACGGCATCGGCATGAGTCGCGACGAGGTGATCCAGAACCTCGGCACCATCGCCCGCAGCGGCACCGCGGAATTCCTCAAGCAGCTCTCCGGCGAGCAGCAGAAGGATGCACGCCTGATCGGCCAGTTCGGCGTGGGCTTCTACTCCAGTTTCATCGTTGCCGACGAAGTCACGGTGCGTACGCGCAAGGCGGGTACCGACAAGGCCGAAGGCGTCGAGTGGCGTTCGAAAGGGGAGGGTGAATTCACCGTTGCCGACCTCGAACGTGAACTGCACGGCACCGAGATCGTCCTGCACCTGAAGAAGGACGCCAAGGAGTTCGCCGACGACTTCCGCCTGAGAAGCCTGGTGCGTAAGTACTCCGACCATATCGAGGTGCCGGTGCGCATGTCCAAGGTCGAGACCGCCAAGGACGACGACGGCAACGAGATCGAGGGCAGCGAGGTCACTACCTGGGAGACCGTCAACGAGGCCACGGCGCTGTGGGTGCGGCCCAAGGGCGAGATCTCGGATGACGAGTACAAGGCCTTCTACAAGCACGTGGCTCATGACTTTTCAGACCCGTTGACCTGGAGCCACAACAAGGTCGAGGGCAAGCTCGAATACACCAGCTTGCTCTACGTGCCCGGTCGTGCGCCCTTCGACCTCTTTGATCGTGACGGCTCCCGCGGCGTCAAGCTGTACGTGCAGCGCGTCTTCATCATGGACGACGCCGAGCAGTTCCTGCCGCTCTACCTGCGCTTCATCAAGGGCGTGCTGGATACCCGCGAGCTGTCGCTCAACGTCTCCCGCGAACTGCTGCAGCAGGACCCCAAGGTCGAGAAGATCAAGAGCGCGCTGACCAAACGGGCACTGGACATGCTCAAGAAGCTGGCCAAGGACAAGGAGGCCTACCAGACCTTCTGGAATACCTTTGGCAGCGTATTGAAGGAGGGGCCGGCCGAGGACTTCGCCAACCGCGACAAGATCGCGGGATTGCTACGCCTCTCCACGACCCACACCGATAGCGCCACCCAGGACCAGTCGCTGGCCGACTACGTCTCGCGCATGAAGGAAGGGCAGGAGAAGATCTACTACATCGTCGCCGACGGCTTCAACGCGGCCAAGTCGAGCCCGCACCTGGAGATCTTCCGCAAGAAGGGCATCGAAGTGCTGCTGCTTTCCGATCGCATCGACGAGTGGCTGATGAGCCACCTGCACGAGTTCGAGGGCAAGGGCTTCGTCGACGTTGCCAAGGGTGAGCTTGACCTCGGTGAGATCGAGGGCGAGGAGGAGAAGAAGGTCCAGGAGGAGACCGCCAAGGCCAAGGAGGCGCTGGTCAAGCGAGTCAAGGAGGCGTTGGGCGATGCGGTGCAGGAGGTCAAGGTGACCCACCGGCTGACCGACTCGCCGGCCTGCGTGGTCCTTCCCGAGCACGAGATGGGCTTCCAGATGCGCCGCATCATGGAAGCCGCGGGGCAGAAGATGCCGGAAGTCAAACCGATTCTCGAGCTCAATCCGACGCATGCCCTGGTAGAGCGGCTCGAGGCCGCCGAAGGCGAGCGCTTCGACGACCTGGCCCGGGTACTGCTCGACCAGGCGGTCATTGCCGAGGGCGGCCATCTCGACGACCCGGCTGCCTACGTGCGTCGACTCAATGCCCTGCTGACGGCCTGAGTCCCGCAGCGGTCGTCCTGCGACGTCCAACCTTGCAAAGGCCGCCTACGGGCGGCCTTTGCATATCCATTCGCGCCCATTCATACCACCCTTGACGTAAACGTCACTATCCGGTTTTTTCCTTGTTTTCAGCCGGATAGTGCTACATTCAGGTGTCATCGATCGGTTGCGTTGCGGTTGTGCATTGCGGCATGGTCAGGTAAGAATAGCCGGTTGACCCATCTGAAGTTTCAATAACCACAAGGGAGATCCAACGTGAAGATTGGTGCACCCAAGGAGCTCGCCAAGGGAGAGGCGCGTGTCGCGCTGACCCCTGACAGTGCGCAGTTCATCCAGAAGCTTGGACACGAATGCCTGATCGAAGCCGGGGCCGGCATCGCTGCCGGCTTCGACGACGATGCCTATCGAGCCGCTGGCGTAGGCGTGGTCGAAAGTGCCGAGGCGCTGTGGCGCGAGGCCGAGGTAGTGATCAAGGTGCGCGAGCCCAGCGAGACGGAAGTCGAGCACCTGCGCGAGGGCCAGACCCTGATCGCCTTCTTCTGGCCAGCCCAGAACGAGGCGCTGCTGGAAAAGTGTCGGGCCAAGGGGGCAACCGTCATCGCCATGGACATGGTGCCGCGGATCTCCCGAGCCCAGAAGATGGATGCGCTCTCGTCCATGGCCAACATCGCCGGTTACCGCGCGGTGATCGAGGCGGGCAACAACTTCGGCCGCTTCTTCACCGGCCAGGTCACGGCCGCCGGCAAGGTGCCGCCGGCCAAGGTGCTGGTCATCGGCGCCGGCGTGGCGGGTCTTGCCGCCATCGGTACCGCGACCAGCCTCGGTGCCGTGGTGCGGGCCTTCGACGTACGCCCCGAGGTGGCCGAGCAGATCGAGTCGATGGGTGCCGAATTCCTGTTCCTCGATTTCGAGGAGACCCAGGACGGTTCCGGTACCGGCGGCTACGCGGCGCCCTCCAGCCCCGAGTTCCGCGAGAAGCAGCTGGCCCTGTTCCGCGAGCAGGCCCCAGAGGTCGATATCGTCATCACCACCGCCCTGATCCCGGGTCGACCGGCGCCCAAGCTGTGGCTAGAGGACATGGTCAAGGCGATGAAGCCCGGTTCGGTGATCGTCGACCTGGCCGCCGAGAAGGGAGGCAACTGCGACCTGACCGTGCCGGATCAGCGTGTGGTGACCGACAATGGGGTGGTGGTGGTCGGCTATACCGACTTCCCGTCGCGCATGGCGACCCAGTCCTCGCTGCTCTATGCCACCAACATCCGCCACATGCTCACCGATCTGACGCCTGAGAAGGACGGCACGATCGTGCATGACATGGAAGACGACGTGATTCGTGGCGCTACCGTCACCCATCAGGGCGAGATCACCTTCCCGCCGCCGCCGCCCAAGGTCAAGGCGATTGCCGCCGCCAAGCCCAAGGAGAAGGTCAAGGAGCCGACTCTCGAGGAGAAGCGCGCCGCCGAACTCGCCACGTTCAAGGCGCAGACCAAGCGTCAGGCCACGCTGCTCGGCATCGGAGGTGCGTTGATGTTGCTGCTCGGCCAGATCGCGCCGGCCTCGTTCATGCAGCACTTCATCGTCTTCGTGCTGGCTTGCTTCGTCGGCTTCCAGGTGATCTGGAACGTCAGCCATTCGCTGCATACGCCGCTGATGGCGGTCACCAATGCGATTTCCGGCATCATCATTCTCGGCGCCGTGCTGCAGATCGGCTCGGGTAACTGGATCGTGGTGATCCTGGCAGCGATATCGGTGCTGATCGCCACCATCAACATCGTAGGCGGCTTCCTGGTGACACGCCGGATGCTAGCCATGTTCCAGAAATCCTGAGCGGCGGAGACAATTCATGTTGGCACAAGGTTTTGTATCGGCCGCGTCGATCGCGGCGAGTGTGCTGTTCATCCTTTCGCTGGGAGGACTGAGCGGCCAGGAGAAGGCCAAGCGGGCGGTGTGGTATGGCATCGTCGGCATGGCGGTGGCGGTGCTCTTCACCGCCTTCGGCCCGGGGATCGGCAACTACTGGCTGATGATCCCGATGATCGCGATCGGCTCGGTGATCGGCTGGAAGGTGGCCACGCGAGTGGCCATGACCGAGATGCCGCAGCTGGTGGCGGCACTGCACAGTTTCGTCGGCCTCGCCGCGGTGTTCGTGGCCTGGAACGCCGATCTCGAGCGGCGCCGGGTGCTGGCTGCCCAGATGGCTGACGCCGCCACTGAGCAGTTTTCTGCCTTTGCTGCCCTGGTGGCCACCAAGGCCCCCGATGAACTCACCTTCCTGCAGCTGGAAGTGGTGTTCGCCATCTTCATCGGTGCGGTGACCTTTACCGGTTCGGTGGTCGCCTTTGGCAAGCTGGCGGGTAAGGTGGACGGCAAGCCGCACAAGCTGCCCGGTGGTCATCTGCTCAACGCCGGCGCGGCTGTGCTCTGCCTGCTGTTGGCGATCCTCTACCTCAACGGTGCTGGGTTCTGGACGCTGCTGATTCTCGCGGCGCTGTCGCTCTTCATCGGCTGGCACCTGATCATGGGGATCGGCGGGGCCGACATGCCGGTGGTGGTGTCGATGCTCAACAGCTATTCCGGCTGGGCCGCGGCGGCGATCGGCTTCACCCTCTCCAACGACCTGCTCATCGTCACCGGGGCACTGGTGGGCTCCTCCGGTGCGATCCTCTCCTACATCATGTGCAAGGCGATGAACCGCAACTTCGTCAGCGTGATCCTGGGGGGCTTCGGTGGTACCCAGGGGCCTGCCGCCGAGATCGAGGGCGAGCAGGTGGCGATCGATGCGGGCGGCGTGGCCAGCGCGCTCAACAATGCCGACAGCGTGGTCATCGTGCCAGGCTACGGCATGGCGGTGGCCCAGGCCCAGAATGCCGTGAGCGAACTGGTGCGCAAGCTGCGTTCCGCAGGCAAGGAAGTGCGCTTTGCCATCCACCCGGTGGCAGGCCGCCTGCCGGGGCACATGAACGTGCTGCTGGCCGAGGCCAGGGTGCCTTACGACATCGTGCTGGAGATGGACGAGATCAACGACGACTTCCCCAAGACCGACGTGGCGATCGTCATCGGCTCCAACGATATCGTCAATCCGGCTGCCCAGGACGATCCCAACAGCCCCATCGCCGGCATGCCGGTGCTGGAGGTGTGGAAGTCCTCGGTGGTGTTCGTCTGCAAGCGCGGTCAGGGCACGGGCTACTCGGGTATCGAGAACCCGCTGTTCTACAAAGAGAATACGCGGATGTTCTACGGCGACGCGCGGGAGAGCATCGACTCCCTGCTGTCACTGATCGACTGATGCGGCTGGGTGCCTGTGTGGGGGCCCGCTGCAGTGCGTAACGGCAAGACATGCCCCCGAAAGGGGGCATTTTTCGTTACACTCTGAGCGACTTTTCCGTTTTTCATCGACCGATTCGCGGGGCAGACATGTCAGACGATCCCATGCGGGTAGCAGTCCTGGGTGGCGGCAGCTTCGGCACTGCGCTTGCCAGCATCGCCGCCGACAACGGGGCCAGGGTGTGCCAGTGGCTGCGTGACCCCGAGCTGGCAGCGCAGATCGACCGGGAACATCGCAACCCGCGCTATCTGCCAGATTACGCCATCAACCCGGCGGTGCGCGCTTCCAGCGACATGCAGACGGTGCTCGCGGGGGCGGAGTTGGTGCTGGTGGCGATTCCCTCCCAGGCCTTTCGTGACGTGGTGCGTCAGGCCAGGCCCTGGCTCAATCCGGAGCAGATCCTGGTCAGTACCACCAAGGGGATCCAGGAAGAAGGCTTCAAGCTGATGAGCCAGATCCTCGAGGAGGAGACCGGCTTCACCCACATCGGCGTGATCTCGGGGCCCAACCTGGCTACCGAGATCGCTCAGAAGCAGCTCACCGCCACCGTGGTGGCCAGCGACGATGCGCTGACGCGTACTCGGGTACAGCAGGCGTTGGGCTGTGACTACTTCCGCGTCTATGCCAGCAACGACCGCTACGGCGTCGAGCTGGGGGGGGCGCTCAAGAACATTTACGCCATCGCCGCTGGCATGGCCGCGGCGCTCGGCATGGGCGAGAACACCCGCAGCATGCTGATGACCCGGGCACTGGCCGAGATGGGGCGCTTCGCCGTGAGCCAGGGTGCCAATCCGATGACCTTCCTGGGGCTGGCCGGGGTGGGCGATCTGATCGTGACCTGCTCGTCGCAGCTGTCGCGCAACTACCGCGTAGGCTTCGCCCTGGGCCAGGGCAAGGGGCTGGACGAGGCGGTCGAGGCGCTGGGCCAGGTCGCCGAAGGGGTGAACACGGTGCGCCTGGTACGCGACAAGGCGCGTGCGGAAGGCGTCTACATGCCGCTTGCCGAGGGCCTTCATCAGGTGCTCTTCGAGGGCGTGCCTGCTCGTGAGATGGCGCGCATGCTGATGCGCAGCGAGCAGAGCAGCGACGTGGAGTTCGTCCTACCACGCGAGGATGTGCAGCAGGCGCATCGCCGCGTCGAGGCGGGTGAGGGCGGGGGCGGGACATGAGCCGCCGGCTGTTCATCATGCGCCATGGCGAGGCTGGCCCGGGTCGGCCCGATAGTGAGCGCGAGCTGACCCCGCGTGGCCAGGCCGAGGCCGAGCGCATGGCCAACTGGCTAGGCCAGCAGCTTTTGCAAGGGGCTCGACTCTATACCAGTCCCTTTCGGCGGGCGTGTCAGACGGCCTTGCCGGTAGCCGGGGCGTTGGGCGTCGAGCCCGAGGTGCTACCCATCATCACGCCTGACGACTCGCCGGCCGTGGTCTGCGATTGGTTGCTCTCCCATGCGGGCGATACCCCCATCGTGCTGGTCAGCCATATGCCGCTGGTGGGGTTGCTCACCGAGCTGTTGACGGAAGGGCGGGCCGCTCGCGGGATGGGCTATCCCACCGCCGCCGTGGCCGAGCTCGAGAGCGAGATCTGGGCGGCGGGCTGCGCCAGGCTGCTACGCTTTACCGCACCTCACGATATCCGCTGAGGACATCCGCTGAGAGAGCGGCTAGATCCAACCCATCACCTTCAGCGCAAACACACCGACGGTAATGGTCAGGCTGGCCATCAACGTGGTCAGGGCGATAATGTTCGCGGAGAGCGCGGCATTGCCGCCCATCGCCTTGACCATCACGAAGCTGGCCGCCGCGGTAGGGCTGGCGAAGAACAGGAACAGCACGCCCAGTTCACGCCCCTCGAAGCCGATCAGCCAGGCGGCCAGGGTGGCCCCAAGCGGCAGTGTGACCATCTTCATCAGGCTGGCGCCCATTGCCAGTCTCCCCGATGCCCTGATCGAGCCCAGCGACAGGGTGGCGCCGATACAGATCAGTGCCAGGGGCAAGGTCAGCGAGGCGAAGTACTGCCCTGAGGTCATCAGCCAGCCGGGCAGGCGCAGCTCCAGTGCCGCCACTGGAATGGCGGCTACCACCGAGAGGATCAGCGGGTTGCGCACGATGTGGCTGGCGATGCTGCGCCAGTCGGTACGCCTGCCCTCCTGGTAGGTGGCCAGGACGATGACCGAAAAGGCGTTGTAGGTGAGGATGACCACGCCCAGCAGCAGCCCACCGGCGGAGAGCCCGTAGTCGCCATACATGCCGGCGGCCAGCGCCAGGCCGACGATGCCGCAGTTGCCGCGAAAGGCACCCTGCACGTAAACGCCACGCTCGGCGTGGGGCACGCGCAGGATGGCCCAGCTCCAGGCGAGCAGAAAGCTGGCCAGGGTGGCCAGGGCAAAATAAGCGAGTAGTCTTGGGTTCAGCGTGGCGTCCAGGTCGGCCTTGATGATGCTGAGGAAGATCAGCGTCGGCATGGTCCCCTTGAACACCAGGCTCGAGGCGGTGGCGATGAAGGCCTGGTCGATCCAGCCCAGGCGCTTGAGCCCCAGGCCGATGAAGACCATGGCGAATACCGGCAGGGTGATTTCCAGGGTGGCAAAGAAAAGCTCGTACAGGCCCATCAGCGCACCAGCCACAGGCCGACGGCAACGGCGACGATCACGGTGATCCAGAACAGGCAGTTGCGAACGCGCGTATCGCGCTGGGGCCGGGAGGGACGAGGCATGGCTGACTCCAGAAGAAAACGGCATGGGCCGGAGGTCGACTTGGCGAGATAGAGTAAACCCGTTAGCCTGCTATCGCCACTGGCGGCCTGCCTGACCTGACACTGGACCCTGTCATGACCGAACGTGCCACTCTTTCGCGACCACGACTGCTCTTTGCCCATGCCAACGGCTTCCCCGGCATGAGCTATCGCAGCCTGCTGGCTCCGCTGCATGAACGCTTCGACATTCATCCGGTCGATCGCCTCGGGCACCACCCTGACTACCCTGTGGGTGCCAACTGGCTGGCGCTGCGCGATGAACTTCTCGAGCAGGTTGTCGACGATGATGGCCCGGTCATCGGCGTGGGACACTCCATGGGCGGGGTCCTGATGGCCATGGCCGCGGAGCATGCGCCGCAGCGCTTTCGCTGCGTGGTGATGCTCGACCCGCCGCTGATGCTGGGCCTCGATGCCTGGAGCATGAAGGTCGCCAAGCGCTTTGGCTTCGTCGACCGGGTCACGCCGGCGGGGAAGAGCAAGGGACGTCGTGCGTCCTGGCCCGATCGCGATGCGATGGCCAACCACCTGCGCCGCCGCGGGCTGTTCCGGCGCTTCACGCCGGATGCGCTGCACGATTATGTCGAGGGAGGTACGCGACTGCGTGACGACGGGGTCGCCGAGCTGATCTACGACCCGGCGATCGAGACCGAGATCTTCCGCAACCTGCCCGATCACCTGACCCGGTTGCCGCGGCGGCTACGGATCCCCTTTGGCGTGCTGGCGGGCAGCGATTCCGACCTGATCACACCCAAGCGTCGGCAGCGCTTGGCCGGTCACGGCATCCCGCTGGCCCTGGTGCCGGGCACCCACATGTTCCCGATGGAGCACCCCGAGGAGACCCGTCAGGCGCTGCTGACCATGCTCGACGAGCTGCTGGAGGGCGAGGCATGAGCGAAGCGCAAGCTTTGACGCTGGCCGGGGGGCGCCTGGCCGCCCTGAGTTGGGGAGACGCTTCCGCTCCCATCTGGCTGGCCCTGCACGGCTGGCTGGACAATGCTGCCAGCTTCTCCCGGTTGGCGCCCGTGCTGTGCGAGCAACTCGGCGTGCGAATCGTGGCGCTGGATTTCGCCGGGCATGGTCACTCCTTGCACCGTGAGGGCGACTACGCCCTGTGGGACTACTGTCATGATCTGCTGGATGCTGCCGACGAGCTGGGTCTAGTGCGGATGTCGCTGTTGGCTCACTCCATGGGGGCGGGTGTGGCCTGCCTGACGGCAGCGGCACTGCCGGAGCGCATCGAGCGGCTGGTGCTGATCGACGGCCTGGGTGCCGTGACCACGCCGGCCGAGGAGAGTGCCGCCCAACTGCGCAAGGGGCTGCGCGCAGCCAGGCGCCCGTGCTCGGCATCGCCGCGCTATCCTGATAGCAGGACCGCAGTGGCGGCGCGTGTGGCCGGCGGCGTGACGCCGATCGACGCCGATACGGCCGCCCCGCTGGTCGAACGTAATCTGAAGCGAGAGGACGATGGCCATGTGCGGTTGCGCACCGATGGCCGGCTGCTGTGGCCCTCCCCGGTGCGGCTGAGCCCCGAGCAGGCGCTGGCACTGCTCGGCGCGATCCAGGCGCCGGCATTGTTGATCGAGGGCGAGACGGGCATCCTGGGCGAGCGCGACGCGGCCAGGGCGGCGCGGGCGGCGTTGCCACAGCTGACACGCCAGGTGCTGCCGGGCGGCCACCACCTGCACCTGGAGCCTGGTAGCGTATCTTGCGTGGCAGCGGCCATCGTGGAGTGGTTGGCGCAGTCGAGCAAGACCTGACGAGGGGGGCGCGATGAGCAGCAGGCAGGCAGCGGAGTTGGGCAAGCGCGTGGCGCTGACCCTGGGCAGCGGTGGGGCGCGCGGCTATGCCCACATCGGCGTGATCGAGGTGCTGGAGGCGCGGGGCTACGAGATCGTTGCCATTTCCGGCTGCTCGATGGGATCGGTCATTGCGGGAGTTCATGCCGCCGGGCAGCTCGAGGCCTACCGCGACTGGGTCTGTCAGCTCGACTACTTCGACGTGCTGAAGCTGGTCGATGTCACTTTCAGCCCGATGGGGGCGATGCGTGCCAGCAAGGTGATGAGCAAGCTCGAGGAGCTGATCGGCGATATCCAGATCGAGGACCTGCCGATTCCTTTGACCACCGTGGCTACCGACCTGGTACGACAGCGCGAGGTGTGGTTCCAGTCCGGGCCGCTACTGCGCGCGATTCGCGCCTCCATTGCCATACCAGGCGTCATCACCCCGGTACACATCGGCGACAGCACCCTGGTCGATGGTGGCTTACTCAATCCCTTGCCGATCACGCCTACCGTTTCTTCTCACGCCGACATGATGCTGGCCGTCAACGTGACCGCCCACAGCGCGCGACCGGTGTCGCTGGACGACCTGCTGCCCGTCGAGGAGCGGGAGCAAGCCGAAGTCGAAATGGAGACCGCGGCCCGCAAGTGGATGGATGTGCGCGGGGCTACCCGCTGGCTGTTCGAGGGGCTCGGTGGGCCCGACAGTGAAGAGGAGGGGGCAAACGGCAAGGCGGCGCGCGTGGCCAGCGGCAGGAGGGCGTGGGGCCGGCTGGACATGATCCTGGCCTCGTTCGACATCACGCAGGCGTCGCTGGCCAAGTACAAGATTGCCGGCTACCCCCCCGACGTGCTGATCGAGGTGCCCAAGACGGTATGCGGCGCCTTTGAATTTCACCGAGCCGAGGCGTTGGTCCGCCTGGGACGGCACTTGGCCATGGAGGCACTGGACCGCTATGAAGGGCGCTCGCAAACGGGCCATGGCGGTTCAGCTGGCATCATCGTCGAGCCGCCGCAGATGCCGGTCGACCGCGAATCGGGGGGTGGGGGTTAGAAGGCTTGGCCGCGTCGGCGCAGCAGCACATAGACCGCGCCGGTGCCACCGTCGTTCTCACGAGCCGAGCAGAAGGCCAGCACCGACGGCCATTCCCGCAGCCAGGCGTTGACGTGGCTCTTGATCACCGGATAGTCCGCCGTGCTGCCCCAGGCCTTGCCATGCACCACCAGCACGCAGCGCATGCGGTTGCCAACGGCCTCTTTCAGGAAGTTTTCGAGCTCCAGGCGTGCCTCGTCGACGCTGTAGCCATGCAGGTCGAGGCCTGCTTCCCAGGCAATCTGGCCGCGCTTGAGCTGGCTGCAGGTGCGGTAGGGCAGGTCGGGCAGGGCAAAATCGAGGAATTCAGAAGGCCGTACCGGCTCCACGCGGCCGTCGCTGGTGCGGCTGGAGACGTCGCTGCTGTCGGTGGCGACGGCAGCGGCACGCCGCTCGGCCGCTGCCGGGTCGCGGCGCTTGGGCCGTCCTGGGTCGGCGCGGTTGACGACAATGCGGCGCACGCCTGCCGTTCGCAGTGCCTGGCGGAAGGCATTGGTGTCGTCGTCATCGTCGTCGGGTGGGCGGCGTTGGCTCATGGGGGCTCGCGTAGTGTCATCGAGCGGCCAGTATAGCGGCCTGAGCGTGGCTGTGAACCGCCTGCCACCGCGGGTACAATCGAACCATCGATCACAACCGACTGCCCAGGACCTTTCGTGGCCAATTCCACCGATTCCCGCTCTACCCTGTCACTGGACGACGAGGCGCTGTGTCGCGACCTCGTCACGCTACGCGACTACCTGCGCTGGGCGGCCAGCGAGTTCCACCTGGCCGGGCTGTTCCACGGTCACGGCACCGATTCCCCCTGGGACGAAGCCGTCGCTCTGACGCTGGGCGCCCTGCATCTGCCCTGGAACGTCGACCCGGCGGTGCTCGAGGCAAGGCTGCTGCCCATGGAACGGATGCGCATCGTCGGCCTGGTGCGTGAACGCATCACTTCCCGCCGGCCGCTGCCCTATCTGCTGGGCGAGGCGTTCTTCGCCGGCTTCCCGTTCGATGTCGACGAGCGTGTGCTGATTCCTCGCTCGCCCATCGCCGAGCTGATCGAAACCGGTTTTGCCGCCTGGTTTCCCGAGGAGCCGCCGGCACGGGTTCTGGATCTGTGCACCGGCTCGGGCTGCATCGGCATCGCCACGGCACTCTGCCTGCCCACCTGCCAGGTGGATCTGTCCGACGTCAGCGCCGATGCCTTGGCCGTGGCCAAGCAGAACATTAAGCGCCACGACGTGGGCGTGCGGGCTCGAGCCGTGCTCTCCGACCTGTTCGAGGGGCTGGCTGGGCAACGCTACGACCTGATCGTCTCCAATCCGCCCTACGTGGACGCCCGCGATCTCGCCACCATGCCTGCGGAATACCGCCACGAGCCGGCGCTGGCGTTGGGTGCCGGTGCTGATGGGCTCGACATCGTGCGGCGCATCCTGCGCGAGGCGCGGCAATACCTGACCGGTCGCGGCGTGCTGATCGTCGAGGTCGGCAATTCCGATCGGCACCTGGAGGCGGCCTTCCCCGAGGTTCCCTTCCTGTGGCTCGACTTCGAGCGCGGCGGGCAGGGCGTATTCGCCCTCACCGCCGAGGAACTCGACGCCCATGCGGCGTCCTTCGCCTGATCCAATAATCAAGATATCGGGAGGCACGTCCATGTCCGGCAACACCTTCGGCAAGCTGTTCACCGTCACTACCTTTGGCGAGAGCCATGGCCCGGCCCTTGGTGCCATCGTCGACGGCTGCCCGCCGGGGCTGCCGCTCAGCGAGGTGGATCTGCAGCGCGACCTCGATCGCCGCCGCCCCGGCACCTCGCGGCATACCACCCAGCGTCGCGAGCCCGACCAGGTGCGCATTCTCTCCGGCGTGTTCGAGGGCGTGACCACCGGCACCCCGATCGGTCTTCTGATCGAGAACACCGACCAGCGCTCCAAGGACTACTCCAACATCAAGGACCAGTTTCGCCCGGCTCACGCCGATTACACCTACCATCACAAGTACGGCATTCGCGACTACCGCGGCGGCGGCCGCTCCAGCGCCCGGGAAACCGCCATGCGGGTGGCCGCCGGTGCCATCGCCAAGAAATTCCTGGCCAGCCAGGGCATCACAGTGCGCGGCTACATGAGTCAGCTCGGCCCGCTCGAGATCGCCTTCAAGAGTTGGGAGGCGGTCGGCGACAATCCTTTCTTCTGCCCCGATCCCGAGCGCGTACCCGAACTCGAGGCGTTCATGGACCAGTTGCGCCGTGATCAGGATTCGGTGGGTGCTAAGATCACCGTGATAGCCGAAGGGTTGCCGCCGGGGCTGGGCGAGCCCGTATTCGACCGTCTGGATGCCGAACTGGCGCACGGCCTGATGAGTATCAACGCGGTCAAGGGCGTGGAGATCGGCGACGGCTTTGCCGCGGTGGCAAGCCGAGGCAGCGAGCATCGCGACGAGATGACGCCCGAGGGCTTCCTCTCCAACCACGCCGGCGGCGTGCTCGGCGGTATCTCCTCCGGACAGCCGTTGATTGCTCACCTGGCGCTCAAGCCCACCTCCAGCATCACCATTCCGGGGCGTAGTATCGACGCCCATGGCAACCCGGTCGAGGTGGTGACCAAGGGTCGTCACGACCCCTGCGTAGGCATTCGCGCCACGCCGATCGCCGAGGCAATGATGGCGCTGACGCTGATGGATCACCTACTGCGTCACCGGGCGCAGAATGCCGAGGTGAGGGTGGAGACGCCGGTATTGCGCTGAGCCTGACGCCGGTGCCTTGAGTCTGGTGCCGAGTTGCTACACTGAAAGCACACTGAAGCAGGGAAATGCCATGAAGATAAACGTCGAGTTCGATCTGACGCCAGAGGAGTTCCGCCGTGCCCTTGGCCTGCCCGATGTCGAAGCCTTTCAGCAGGAACTGCTGAACCGGATCTACAAGCAGATGGAGTCCGGCGTCGAGGGCTACGATCCCATGAGCCTGATGAAGCCCTTCCTGCAGCAGGGGCTTCCCCAGGACATGAGCCAGGGGCTCTCCCAGGGGCTGGCCAGCTTCGGCACCTATCAGCAGATGATGCTCGACATGCTGCGCCAGGCCGGCAGTTCCATGGGCAAGGGGCGCGAACCCGCCAAGGCCAGCGAGGCGGAAGCCCCGACGAAGACGGCAAGCAAGACCAAGACGGCGAGCAAGGCCCAGACGGCGAGTAAGGCCCAGACGGCCAGTGCACGCTCACGTTCTCGACGTTCGGAGTAGCTGACGCTGGGCGAACGACTTGCCCTGCCGAAGTGTAAGGGTATTGCAGCGGGAGCCCTGTCAAGCTACGCTTTGTGCGGTGCAGCATGAGTGCCGTGTCTCTCACCTCGCGCTTATGTGTCTTGCACTGAATAGGCGCAGGGAAGTCGCCAGGAAAGTCGACGAGAGGCACTGGCGCTGCCCCGCATGTTTCCGGTCCACAGGAGGTCAACCCCATGCAGGACAAGATGCTCGATGAATTCAACCAGCAGACGCGGCGTTTCTTCGAACCCATGCGCAAGCTGAACTCGCTGATGCTCGGCAATATGGAGAAGATGACCGAGTACCAGCTCGAGGCGATGAAGCGCTACAGCCAGATGGGCACCGAGCGCATGCGCAGCGCTTCCGAGATCAGCGATGCCCAGGACCTGCAGGCCTTCGGGGCACAGCAGGCCGAGATGATGAATGAACTCTCGCGTCAGATGATGGAAGACGCCCAGGCCCTCGGCGAGATGAGCCAGCAGTTCCGCACCGAGCTGGAGCAGCTGTTCGGTGAAGTCAGCCAGGAGTTGAGCGATCAGGCCAAGCAAGCCCAGCCGGGCGAAGCGAGTGCCAAGCCGGCCGCGTCGAGCAAGTCCGATGCCCCGGCCAAGGCCAGCAGCCAGGCCTCACGCAAGAGCTGAAAGCCATACGGTCGCCTGAGAGTTGGGTGACGCAACCGCCTGCCTGGACTGATCGTGCTGTCCAGGGAGGCGGTTGCATTGGTGTCGTGCATTGATTCGAAGAACAGGGTCCGAGGACAGGAGAGGGCGATGCAGTCAGGGGATGCGGTTTTCTCCCAGGTCGAACTGGAAGAGTGGAACGAACAGCTACAGGAGATGGGCCAGCACTACCAGGCCCTGTTACAGGAGCTGCTCGAGCGCATGGCGCCCGATGCGGCTGCCGATTCCATCCAGGCCGACATGCGGGAAGCCTTCAAGGCCGGAGCCGAGTCGCTGATGCGCAATCCGCAGCTGCTGTGGCAAACCCAGGCTCGCCTCGTGCAGGACCAGTACCAGCTCTGGCAGCAGGGGCTGCAGGCCTTGACCGGCAACCTGGGCGAGCCGCTGGTGTCGCCGCTCAAGGGCGACCGGCGCTTCAAGGACGAAGCCTGGCAGCAGGAACCCTACTACCGCGCCATCATGCAGCAGTACCTGCTATTCTCCGGGGCGGTCGAGGAGCTGGTCGAGCAGCTCGATGGCCTGCCCGAGCGACAGAAGCGCAACCTGGCGTTCTATGCCCGTCAGCTGGTCAACGCCATGGCGCCGACCAACTTCGTCACTACCAACCCCGAGGTGATGCGCCGGACCCTGGAAACCAAGGGTCAGAACCTCGTCGAGGGGCTTGCCCAACTGCGCCGCGACCTGTCCAACTCCTCCGATGGTCTCAACGTGGCCATGACCGACCGCGATGCCTTCGAGATCGGGCACAACATCGCCGTGACGCCCGGCTACGTGGTCTACGAGAACGAGCTGATCCAGCTGATCCAGTACACGCCGACTACCGATACGGTGTTCAAGACCCCGCTGCTGATCGTGCCGCCCTGGATCAACAAGTACTACATTCTCGACCTCCGCCAGGACAACTCCTTCGTCAAATGGCTGGTGGATCAGGGGCACACCGTCTTCCTGATCTCCTGGCGCAACCCCGGGCCGGAGCAGCGCGACCTGACCTGGGCCGACTACATGCAGATGGGGCCGATCGCCGCCATGGAGGCGATCGAGCAGGCCTGCGGCGAGAAGTCGGTCAACCTGGTCAGCTACTGCATCGGCGGTACGCTGGCGGCCTCCACTGTGGCGTATCTCACCAGCACCCGGCGCGGGCGCAAGGTAAAGTCCGTGACCTACATGGCCACGCTGCAGGATTTCCGCGACCCCGGCGAACTCGGCGTACTGCTCAGCGAGCCGATCCTGCAGGGTCTCGAGGCCAGGATGGCGCAGGACGGCTACCTGGACGGTCGTTCCATGGCCTACACCTTCAACCTGCTGCGCGAGAATGATCTGTTCTGGTCGTTCTACGTCAGCAACTACCTGAAGGGCGAGAATCCGGCGCCGTTCGACCTGCTCTACTGGAACACCGACGGCACCAACCTGCCGGCGGGCACCCATGGCTGGTATTTGCGTCACATGTACCTGGAGAATCGCCTGGTGGAGCCGGGCGGCATCGAGCTGGATGGGGTCAAGATAGATCTGCGCAAGATTTCCACGCCAAGCTACTTCGTCTCCACCCGCGAGGATCACATTGCCAAGTGGAACAGCACCTACTACGGTGCGCTGCTGCCCAAGGGGCCGGTGACCTTCGTGCTGGGCGGCTCCGGCCACATCGCCGGCATCGTCAACCCGCCACAGCGCAACAAGTACGGCTACTGGACCAACGACGCGCTGCCGGACGACCACGAAGCGTGGCTGGAGGGGGCCGAGTCCCACGAAGGCTCCTGGTGGCCACACTGGCAGCGCTGGATGACCGAGGGTGGCTATGCCGACAGCGACAAGATGGTGCCTGCCCGCCAGCCGGGAGAAGGCGAACTCAAGCTGCTGGAGGAAGCGCCAGGCCGCTACGTGCGCATGACCATACCCGAGGTGCTGGGCGAAGTGCCGGCCAAGGCCGATTGACCGAGTCCCTGCTCAACGCAACGAGGCCCGCAGAAGCGGGCCTCGTTGCGTTGAGCCAGACGCCGATGGTCTGGAAGTGGGAAACTAGAACCTTCGCTGACGCCGCGGCAGCTGCAGTCCCGGCAGTATCAGCAGCGCGCTGAACAGCCAGATCGGCCAGCTGCCGGTGCGGGTGAAGGGCGTCAGGCCCTGCATCGGCACGGCCTCGGCGAGCAGCGCCACGGTCTCGAATTGGGGGGCGCTGGCGACCGTGCGACCCTGGTGGTCGATCACCGCGGTGACGCCGTTGCTGGTGGCTCGTACCACGTAGCGGCCGTTCTCCAGCGCGCGCAGGCGCGCCATCTGCAGGTGCTGAAGCGGGCCGATCGACTCGCCAAACCAGGTGTCGTTGGATACCGTCAGCAACAGCTCGGCATTCCGGGCACGCTCAGCCACCAGGTCGGCGTAGATGATCTCGTAGCAGATGGCATTGCCGATCACGGTGCCGGCGGCATGGATCGGTGGCTGGCCCGAGGGCCCTGGTGTCATGGCCGGCATGGGCAGGTCGAAGAAGGCGATGGTGCCGCGCAGCCAGCGCTCCAGTGGCAGGTATTCACCGAAGGGGACCAGGTGCTCCTTGCGGTACTCGCCCTCGGCGTTGCCCACGCCGATCACGCTGTTGTAGTAGAGCCCACGCCCCTCGCGCTGGAGGATGCCGGTGAGCAGGGCGCTGCCCGGTACCAGGTGGGCCTGGGCCCTGGCCAGCAGTGGCTCGGCCTCGTCCTCGAACATCGGCAGCGCCGCCTCGGGCCAGACGATGAGGTCGGCTCCATCGGCATGCTCGCGGGTCATCTCCAGGTAGGTGTTGGCGGCGACGCGCCGTCCCTCGGGTGTCCACTTGATCAACTGTGGCAGGTTGCCCTGCAGAAGCGCTACTCGCAGCGGATTGCCGGCGGGCTCGGTCCACTGCACGGGCAGGGCCAGGGGCGTGAGCCATATGGCCGCAACCGGGATGGCCGCCCACCAGCGGCGGCGCAGGAACTCCGCTCCCAGGGTGCCGGAGAGGGCGGTAATCAGCGATAGTAGGTAGACCCCACCAATGGGGGCCCAGGGCGCCAGGGGGGAGTCGACATGCGAGCTGCCCAGCAGCAGCCAGGGGAAGCCGGTGAACAGCCAGGTCCGCAGCCACTCGCCGAGCACCCAGGCGCCGGCGAAGGTGAGGAAGGCCAGCCGCGGCCCGCACAGCAGGCGGTAGAGCCATAGCGTCACGGCGATGAACAGTGCCATGGCGCAGACGAACAGGGAGGTCAGGAATAGCGCCAGCGGTATCCCGGTATAGCCGTAGTCGTGGATTGAGACGTAGACCCAGGAGGCGCCGGAGCCGAACAGGCCAACACCGTAGCACCAGCCCAGCAGGGCTGCCTGGCGCGGGCGTAGCGGCTGGATCGCCCAGTAGACGAGGCCTGCCGCCAGCGGGCCCAGCCACCAGAGTTCGTAGGGCGAGGCGGTCAAGGTGGTCAATACCCCGGCGACGAGCGCAGCGAGATAGCCGGGTGCCGGAGACAGACGAGTGTGGGTCATGGTGTGTCGGTTCCTGAGACGACCGGATCAGTCCTGGGAGAGTGCCGATTCATCCTGCAGTACGGCCTCGAGCAAGCGGATACGACGGTTGTCGGCATTGAGCACGGTAAAGCGCCAGCCTCCCAGCTCGGCATGCTCGCCGCGGCCAGGAAGATGGCCGAAACGCTGCATCACCAGCCCGCCCACGGTATCGAACTCGTCGTCGGAGAAACGCGTGCCGAAGCGCTCGTTGAAGTCCTCGATGGGCGTCAGGGCGCGGATGGCGTAACGCCCCTCGCCCAGTTCGCGGATATCGTCATCCTCGTCGGTATCGTGCTCGTCCTCGATGTCGCCGACGATCTGCTCGAGGATGTCCTCGATGGTGACGATGCCGGCGGTGCCGCCATACTCGTCGACCACCACTGCCATATGGTTGTGCGTGTCGCGGAACTCCTTGAGCAAGCTGTTGAGGCGCTTGGATTCCGGTACGAACATGGCGGGGCGCAGCACGTCCTCGAGACGGAAACGCTCGCGCTCTTCCGCGGGAGTGTTGAGCAGCTTCAGCAGATCCTTGACCAGCAGCAGGCCCTTGACTTCGTCGAGGTTCTCGCCGATCACCGGATAGCGTGAGTGGCCGGTCTCGTGAATCAGGGAGAGGTACTCCTCGGCGGGCTGGTCGACGGCAATGGCGGCCACCTGGGAGCGCGGGATCAGCACCTCGCGAACCTGTTGGTCGCTGATCTGCAGGGCGCCCTCAATGATCATCATGGCATCCTGATCCAGCTTGAGGCGCGTGGCTGTCTCACGCAGGAATTCCATCAGCTCTTCCCGGGAGCTGGGGCCATCACTATCACCCGAGAGGGCACCGAGCAGCTTGTCGAGCCAGGACCTGCTGCCCTGGCCGGTCGTTCGGTCGTCACTCATCGATTGCGTCTCTCGTCCTTGCTGTCGTCTTGTTGTTCGTGTTCGCCCGGGGGCGGTGCGTAGGGATCGGCAATGGTGAAGTCGGCCAGGATCTCACGCTCCAGCCCTTCCATCACCTCCGCCTCGGCCTCCTCGAGGTGATCGTGACCGAGCAGGTGCAGCATACCGTGTATCACCAGGTGGGCGTAGTGATCTCCGAGGCTCTTGGCCTGTTCGTGGGCCTCGCGGACCACCACCGGATGGCACAGCACCAGGTCGCCGAGCAGGGGCAGGGCGAGCCCAGGCGGACCCTCGAAGGGGAAGGAGAGCACGTTGGTGGGCTTGTCGCGACCGCGATAGTCGCGATTCAGTGCCTGGCCCTCCTCGGCATCGACGATGCGCACGGTGACCTCGTGGCGCGCTTCCTGCGGAAAGCGCGCCAGCACGGCGCTGACCCAGGCCTCCAGCCCGGCCTGTTCCGGCAGCTCCTCGCCTGCGGTGGCAAGCTGGAGGTCGACGATCGGCGCTGGGCTCATCTCCTGTCATCTTCCCGGTTGCGCTCGCGTTCCTGGCGCAGCGCCTCGCGCTCGCGCTCGCGGGCTTCGCGACGGGCGCGCTCCTGGACTTCCTGATCGGCCTCGAAGCTCTCGTAGGCTTCGATGATGCGCTGTACCAGCGGATGGCGTACCACGTCCTTGGCGGCGAAGTGGGTAACGCCGATGCCGGCGGTACCCCTCAGCACCTCGAGCACCTGAATCAGGCCGGAACTCTGGCCGCGGGGCAGGTCGACCTGGGTCACGTCGCCGGTGATCACGGCGGTGGAGCCGAAGCCGATCCGGGTCAGGAACATCTTCATCTGCTCGCGGGTGGTGTTCTGGCTCTCGTCGAGGATGATGAAGGCATTGTTGAGCGTGCGCCCACGCATGTAGGCCAGCGGGGCGATCTCGATCACCTGGCGTTCGATCAGCTTGCCCACCTGCTCGAAGCCGAGCATCTCGTAGAGGGCGTCATAGAGCGGGCGCAGATAGGGGTCGATCTTCTGTGCCAGGTCGCCAGGCAGGAAGCCGAGCTTCTCGCCGGCCTCCACGGCCGGACGCACCAACAGGATACGGCGCACCTCCTGCTGGTTGAGCGCTTCCACCGCCGCGGCCACCGCCAGGTAGGTCTTGCCGGTGCCGGCCGGGCCAATGCCGAAGTTGATGTCGTGCTGGCGAATGCTGGCGACGTAGTTCTGCTGGTTCAGGCCACGCGGCTTGATCAGCACCTTGGGCGTGCGCAGCAGCACCTCGTCGTCGGCGGGGCCTTCCTCCTCATCAAGCGCCTCGCGTCCTGACTCCTGCAGGAACAGGTGTACGGTATCCGGGGACAGGTCGCTGGCCTCGGCCTCGCGGTAAAGGTGCTCCAGCACGTTGGCGGCAGCCTTCACCCGGTGGCCGGGGCCCGCCAGCTGAAAGACGTTGCCGCGATTGCGCAGGGTGACGCCGAGGCGCGATTCGACCAGCTTCAAATGCTCGTCCCGCTGACCGCAGAGATTGGCGAGACGCTGTGGATCATTGGGCTCGAGGCTCAATGTAATGATGCGGTTGGCCTGTGCGGCGTGTTGACTCAAGGTGGTGAAGTTCCTGCGTTGCGTGTATTGGCCCCAGCTTACTGCCCCGCCTCTCGGCAGGGCAATCCTTGTGGAAAACGATGTCCCTTGGCACGACGCCATGAGGCAACATGGCAGGCTCCCTGTGGTCAGTGTAGCGCCGGGGAGGCCAGCTCGCCGCGTAGAGAGTTGGGCAGTGCCTCGGTGATCGTCACGTCGACGAAGTAGCCGATCAGCTCGGTGGGGTTGGCGGCGCGGAAGTTGACCACCCGGTTGTTCTCGGTGCGGCCCGACAGCTGGCCCGGGTCCCTGGGCGAGAAGCCGCTGACCAGGATGCGCTGGGTGGTGCCGACCATGCGCCGGCTGATCTGCATCGCCTGTTGGTTGATGCGCTCCTGGAGGATCGCCAGGCGCTGCTTCTTGACGTTCTCCGGGGTGTCGTCGGGCAGCGCCGCGGCCGGCGTGCCGGGGCGGGCCGAGTAGACGAAGCTGAAGGAGTGGTCGAAGCCGATACGATGGATCAGGTCCATGGTGGCTTCGAAGTCCTCCGCGGTCTCGCCGGGGAAGCCGACGATGAAGTCCGAGGAGAAGCTGATATCGGGGCGCAGAGCGCGGATCCGCTCCATCTTGGCGACGTATTCCTCGGCGGTATGGCCGCGCTTCATGGCTGCCAGGATACGGTCGGAACCGGCTTGTACCGGCAGGTGCAGATGGCTGACCAACTCCGGAATCTCGCCATAGGCCTCGATCAGGCTGTCGCTGAACTCCACCGGGTGCGAGGTGGTGAAGCGAATGCGATCGATACCGTCTACCGCCGCCACGCAGGCGATCAGTTCGGCCAGGTCGATCTCGTCGCCGAGCCGGTTCTCGCCGCGGTAGGCGTTGACGTTCTGGCCCAGCAGATTGATTTCGCGCACGCCCTGGTCGGCCAGGTGGATCACCTCGTCCATCACCGCCTCGAAGGGGCGCGAGACCTCCTCGCCGCGGGTGTAGGGCACGACGCAGAAAGTGCAGTACTTGGAGCAACCCTCCATCACCGAGACGAAGGCGGTCGCCCCGTCGGAGCTCGGCTTCGGCAGGTGGTCGAACTTCTCGATCTCGGGGAAGGTGACGTCGACCATGGCAATCTGGTTCTGGCGACGGGCGTCGAGCATCGACGGCACCCGGTGCAGGGTCTGGGGGCCGAACACCATGTCAACATGGGGGGCACGCTTGCGCAGAGCCTCGCCTTCCTGGCTGGCCACGCAGCCGCCGACACCGATCACCAGGTCGGGATTGGCCTCCTTGAGTTTCTTCCAGCGGCCGAGCTGGTGGAAGACCTTCTCCTGGGCCTTTTCACGAATCGAGCAGGTATTGAGCAGAATGACGTCGGCTTCGCCTTCGTCGTCGGTCAATTCGAGCTGGTGCGATTCGCCGAGCAGATCCGCCATGCGGGCGGAGTCGTACTCGTTCATCTGGCAGCCGTGGGTCTTGATGAAGAGTTTCTTCGCCATAAGAATTGAGGGTCGGTTATCCGACGCGTGCGTCACCGGTGAGTGGAGTGTCGCGGGAATGGGCTTCGCAAAGCCGTTCTCGAAGGTGGCAGCATTATACGTAAGCATGGCCAATGGAGCCAGTGGGGGCACCTCGGTGGCGCTCGACTATGGTACGCTTGCGCCTTGGCAGGCCCCGTAGTGGGGCTCGGAGCGTAACCGAACGTTGAGGACAGACGGCCATATGGCGGCCAAACCGATCTACCGGGTAGTTTTTCATCAACAGGGTGAAATCTGGGAGCTCTACGCCAGGGAGATCTACCAGAGCGAACTTTGGGGCTTCATCGAGGTCGAGGAATTCGTCTTCGAGGATGGCTCGAAGCTGGTGGTGGATCCCTCGGCCGACCGTCTGCGACACACCTTTGATGGTGTCAAGCGCAGCTATCTACCTTTGAACGCCATCGTGCGTATCGACGAGGTGGAGCGTGAGGGGCCGGCCAGGGCAGTCAAGAGCGAAGGGCGCGTGGCCGAATTCCCACGAGGCCCGATGCCGCCTCCGAGGCGCGAGAGCTGAGCGGCTTCGTCGCTCATGGGGGCGTGGGGACAGGTTGCTCAAGAAACGACCAGCCTGGGACGAGCCCACGCCCAGACGCCATTACGCTGCCTTTCCAGCGGTTTTCCCGGGGCTTATCCACAGAATCTGTGAATAGGTTGCTGAACGACACAAGCCAGGACAACGGCATGAAGCATCGATTCAAGTTTTTGCTTGCGGGTATGGCGCTGGGCCTCATGGTTCCGCCGCTGCATGCCCAGCAGTCAGATGACGCCACCCACTGGGTTTCCGATGAGCTGACGACCTACGTGCGCAGTGGGCCGACCGACGGCTACCGCATCGTGGGCAGCCTGACGGCAGGTGAACCGGTCACCTTGCTCGAGACCAGCGGCGACTACAGTCGGGTCGAGAGCCGTGAGGGCGAACGGGTCTGGGTGCTCAGCAACGAACTGCAGGAAACGCCCAGCGCCCGTGAGCGGCTGCCGCACATGGAAGATCGGGTCGCGCTGCTCGAAGCGGAACTCGGCAGCATCAACGAGACCTGGGAAGGGCGGGTCTCGGCCATGACCGAGACGCTCGAGGTGCGTGAGCAGCGCATAGCTGAGCTGGAGACGCGCAACAGGGAACTCGATAACGAGGCCGACCGTGCGCGCCAGACCATTCGTCAGCTACAGGCGCGCCTGGATACCCAGGAAGAGGACCTGCTGATGCGCTACTTCATGTACGGCGGCGGCGTGGCCGGTGCCGGCCTGCTGGTGGGGTTGGTCGTTCCGCACCTGCCGCGCAAGCGGCGCAAGCGCGACCGCTGGTTCTGAGTGCAAGGGAGGAGCCTCGCTCATGACCCGTGAATGGCTCGATCGCTGGCGCGAGGGGCGTATCGGCTTCCATCGCCATGCCACGCATCCCGCGCTGATGCGTCACTGGCCTCTGCTCGGTGTGCGTCCTGGCACCAAGGTGCTGGTCCCGCTCTGCGGCAAGAGCCTCGACATGCGCTGGCTGGCCCAGCATGACCATCCGGTGCTGGGCATCGAACTCGCCGAGGAGGCCATCGCGCAATTTGTCGCCGAGGGCGAGGGTGACGTCTCGCGCTACCAGCAGGGGCCGTTCGCGATCTGTCGTCAAGGCAGCGTCGAGCTATGGCGCGGAGACTTCTTCCACTTCCATATCGATCAGGCCGCCGAGATCGGCGCCTTCTACGATCGTGCGGCGTTGATCGCACTGTCGAGCGCCACCCGCCAGCGCTACGCCTTCCATCTTGCGCAGCTGCTTCTCCCCGGCACGCGCGGTCTGCTGATCTCGCTGTCGCGGGCGCCTGGGGACGAAGCGGACGGGCCACCCTACCACGTGCCGGCCGAGGAGGTTCGCGAACTCTTCGAGCCCAACTTCCAGGTTACCCACCTGGAGGATGGCGAGCCCGAAGCGGAAAGCGGCTTTCGCGAAAGCATCTGGGCCTTGGTTCGGCGTGGCCCCTCGGTCTAGCCAGGGCAGCATTCAAGGGCCGCCTGCGGGCGGCCCTTCGTCTATGCGACCTGTCGTATTCAGCGCGCCAGCAACTGGGCCAGCTCCGGGTCGCTGAAGGCGCGATCCAGGGCATCGCCGATCAGGTCGTTGAGCATGCGGCGGTTGGCGTCGCGACCCGGGCGCACGGCATAGCTCTGTGAGCGGCGCGAGGTATAGGTGCCGGTATAGGTGGTACCCTGGTTGGTCACCTTGACCTCGAGCACGGCTTCCAGGCGGGCTTCATCGATGACCGGGCGGCTATCGCCGCGCTCGTAGCCGAGGTGGCGCAGCGTAACCGTCAGGCTTGGCCGCCCGCTACCGGGCTGGGTCGTCGGTGAAAAGCCCATGTCGCGTACGGCACGCTCGGCTTCGCGCTGCAGGTGTGGCACCAGTTCGTGGGCGCTGACGGTGATCACGGCGGTGGACATGGCGCTGCCGGTACGGGTACCGATCACGTCGTCGTCGCGCTCGTCCACGGCGGCCACTGTCACGGCCTGTCCGCTGCCGGTCTGCGGCACCGAGACGCTGCGCTGGGGATTCAACTGCAGGTAATGGGGGCTGGCGCAGCCGGCCAGCAGAGCAGTCGCCAACAGGGCAGCTGTGGCACGCAGGACATGACGTCGGTTCATTCTCCCTCCCGGAAATCGTCGTACGGGGTCATGGGCATGGCCCGGGAATAACGGCGCGAGAAACCGCTAAGGGACGCTGGCTTCAGGCACGGGCGCAGTATATCGCCAGGTGCTCGAAGGCAACAGCGTTGCGCCATTGCAGGATGAAGCGGTTACACTGGTTTTTTCCGCATTACGCCTCTCAAGTGAGGGAGACGCTGGATGATACGCCCCGCCATTCCTGAAGACATACCGCAGCTCGTCGACATCTGGCTACGTGCCTCGCTGCTGGCCCACGATTTCATACCGGCGAGGTTCTGGCACGAGCGTGCCGACGATATGGCGAGAATTTATCTGCCCGGAGCGGAAACCTACGTGCTCGAGGCGGCCGGTCGCGCCATCGGCTTTGCCGCGCTCAACGGCGATCACCTGGAAGCGCTGTTCATCGATCCCGAGGTGCAGAGCTTCGGCCACGGCACCCACCTGATGGCCCATGCCATGGGGCAGCGGGAGCGTATCACCCTCTGCGTCTACTCGCGCAACGTGCGCGCCGTTTCCTTCTATCGCCGGCTGGGCTTCCAGGTCGTCGAGGAGCGCCGTGAACCGCTCAGTGGCGAGAACGAGACGCTTATGGCCTGGGTTCGCCGGAGCAACGAAACTACTTGAGTGTGTCCGCCTGATCGCTCAGCTCACCGCTGCCGGAGTTCTCGCCGGCTGTTCACTGCGCTCTTGCGGAAATCGATGCCAGCGCCGGGGCAGGGCATGAAGGCGCACGCCACGGGTGAGGCCGAGCCTTTCGTAATCGGCATGGCTGATCGTAGCCAGCCACGGCTCACCGAGCCAGTCGGCCTCCAGCTCGACCCGTACCTCGGCCCCTACCGGGGAGATGGCCGTCACGCTAACCGGCATATGAGCGTTGGGCGTGGGGGACTCCCTCAGCTCGAGCTCATGAGGGCGCAACAGCAACTCTTCCGGGCCGTCGGCCAGGTCCACCGCCAGGTGGGCGTCACCGCAGGTCAGTATGCCGTTGCGCACTGTACCTTCCAGGTGGTTGACGTCACCCAGGAACTCGAAAACGAAGCGGTTGGCCGGGTGGCGGTAGAGTTGATCGGGGGTGTCGATCTGCTCGATGCGGCCGTTGCTCATCACCACCACCCGATCGGAAAGCTCGAGCGCTTCCTCCTGGTCATGGGTGACGAACAGGCTGGTGAAGTTCAGTTCGTCGTGCAGATGCCGCAGCCAGCGGCGCAGCTCCTGGCGCACCTTGGCGTCCAGCGCGCCGAAGGGTTCGTCGAGCAGCAGCACGTCGGGACGCAGGGCGAGCGCACGGGCCAGCGAGACCCGCTGCTGCTGGCCGCCGGAGAGCTGCGCGGGATAGCGATGGGCCATGTGCTCGAGCTTGACCATCTCCAGCAGGCGATGCACCCGGCTGCGGATCTCGCCGCTCGAGGGGCGGTTCTTGCGCGGCATCACGCTGAGGCCGAAGGCCACGTTGTCGAACACCGTCATGTGCCGGAACAGGGCGTAGTGCTGGAACACGAAGCCGATGCGGCGGTCGCGCACGTGCAGGTGGGTCACGTCGCGCTTGCCGAACAGGATGCGGGCACCGGCCACGTCGTCTGCCGTCTCCAGCCCGGCAATGATGCGCAGCAGCGTGGTCTTGCCGGAGCCGGAGGGGCCGAGCAGACCGACCAGCTCGCCTTCGGCGATGTCCAGGCTGATCGGCTCCAGCGCTCGGGTCTTGCCGAAGTGCTTGCCGATATCGTGAAGGCGGATGCTCATGCGTGAACCTCCCGGCGCGCAGCGCGCCATTCCAGGCTGGCCTTGGCGACCAGCGTGAGCAGGGCGATGAGGGCCAGCAGCGACGCGCTGGCGAAAGCGCCCACGGTGTTGTAGTCCTGGTAGAGCTGCTCCAGGTGCAGCGGCAGGGTGTTGGTCTGGCCGCGAATGGCGCCGGACACTACCGAGACGGCGCCGAATTCCCCTACTGCCCGGGCATTGGTCAGGATCACGCCGTAGAGTAGCGCCCAGCGAATGTTGGGCAGCGTGACCCGGCGAAATATCGTCCAGCCCGGTGCCCCGAGGGTGACTGCAGCCTCCTCTTCGCGGGAGCCCTGGGCCTGCATCAGCGGGATCAGTTCACGGGCGACGAAGGGGCAGGTGACGAAGATGGTAACCATCAGAATGCCGGGCCAGGCGAACATCAGCTGGATATCATGGCCGTCGAGCCAGCTGCCGAGCCAGCCGGTGCGGCCGTAGAGCAGCAGGTAGACCAGCCCCGCCACCACTGGCGAGACGGCAAAGGGGATGTCGATCAGGGTCTGCAGGATGCGCCGCCCTGGGAAGCGGAAGCGAGTGACCAGCCAGGCCAGCGCCACGCCGAATACCAGGCACACCGGGATCGTCAGCACGGCAATGACCAGGGTCAGTTGGATCGCCGCCAGGGTGTAGTGGTTGGTGACGTTGGCCCAGAACACGTCGAAGCCCCGCACGAAGGCCTGGGCGAAGATCGCCACCAGCGGCAGCAGCAGGAACAGCGCTGCCAGGACTACGGCGGCGCCGATCAGCAGGCGCCGAACGGCAGGACCATCACCGATTCGTTGCATCAGCCGTGTCCTCCGTGCAGACGCTTGATGAAGCGGCCCTGCCAGATGTTGATGGCGAGCAGCAGGGCGAGCGAGACGAACAGCACCACCGAGGCGATGGCCGAGGCGCCGGCGTAGTCGTACTCCTGCAAGCGCACGAAGATCATCAGCGCGGTGATCTCGGTCTCGTAGGGCATGTTGCCGGCGATGAAGATGATCGCGCCGAACTCACCCAGTGAGCGCACGAAGGCAAGCCCGGTGCCGGTCACCAGGGCCGGCCACAGATGCGGCAGGATCACGCGGCGAAAGCCGGTGAGGTCGGATGCGCCCAGCGTCAGCGCGGCCTCGTCCATTTCATGGGGCATGTCCTCGAGTACCGGCTGCACCGTGCGCACTACGAAGGGAATGCTGGTGAAGGCCATAGCCAGGGCGATACCGACCCAGGTATAGGCCACCTGCAAGCCGAGCGGCTCCAGTAGCCTGCCCATCCAGCCGTTGCTGGAGTAGAGAGTGGCAAGAGTGATACCGGCTACCGCGGTAGGCAGCGCAAAGGGCAGGTCCATCAGTGCGTCGAGCAGGCGTTTACCGGGGAATTCGTAGCGTACCAGCACCCAGGCCAGCAGCAGGCCGAAGGCGCCATTGACGATAGCTGCTACGGCGGCGGCACCGATGGTCACCACATAACTCGCCACCACCCGGTCGTTGGTGATGATCGCCCAGTATTCGGCCAGGCTGAGCCCCGCCAACTGGCCGAACAGCCCGGTCATGGGCAGTAGCAACATCAGTGAGACGAAGGTCAGGCTGATGCCGAGCGACAGGCCGAAACCCGGCAGCACCCGCTTGGGGGTGCTGCCGAGGCCGATGGCAAAGGATCGGGTATTCATGCTGTCTCGTTCACGCCGTGGACGTCATAAAGTGCCGCCATCAGCGACGGCGTTGCAGCTGATCGAGCATGCCGCCGCCACCGAAATGGGTCTCCATGGCTTCCTCCCAGCTGCCGACGATCTCCTCGACGGTCAGCAGCTCGGTCTCGGGGAATTGCTCGGCGAACTCTTCGACCACCGCCTCGTGGTGCACCCGGTAGTTGAAGCCGGCCAGCATGCGCTGGGCTTCCTCGCCATAGAGGTATTCCAGGTAGGCCTGGGCCAGGTCCAGGTTGCCGTTGCGCTCGGCGTTGGTTTCGACCACGGCCACCGGGAACTCGGCCAGGATGCTGACCGGCGGTACGATGACCTCGTAGTCGTCTTCGCCATATTCCTTACGAATGTTGTTGACTTCGGATTCGAAGCTTATCAGCACGTCGCCGATGCCGCGTTCGATGAAGCTGGTGGTAGCGCCACGACCGCCGGTGTCGAACACCGCCACGTTGCGCAGGAAGGTGCGCATGAAATCGTGAACCTGGTCCTCGTCGCCATCGAACTCCTGCTGGGCAAAGCCCCACGCGGCCAGGTAGGTGTAGCGGCCGTTACCCGAGGTCTTGGGGTTGGGAAAGACCATCTTGACGTCTTCACGCACCAGGTCATCCCAGCTCTCGATGCCCTTGGGATTGTCCTTGCGTACCAGGAAGGCAGTGGTGGAGTAGTAGGGCGAGGCGTTGTTGGGCAACTGCTGCTGCCAGTCCTCGGCGACCAGGCCGGCATCGGCCAGCACCTGCACGTCGGTAACCTGGTTGTAGGTGACCACGTCGGCGCGCAGACCCTGGAGGATGGCACGGGCCTGGGCCGATGATCCGCCGTGGGACTGCTGGATGTCGACTTCTTCGCCATTCTCCGCCTGCCAGTGGCTGCGGAACTCAGGATTGACCGCTGCGAACAGCTCGCGGGCGATGTCGTAAGAGGAGTTGAGCAGCTCGCGCTCTGCGGCCAGCGCCGGCGTCGCCAGGCCGACGCCCAGGGCGGCGGCGAGAAGGGCATGGCGAAGGGTGGTGAGTCGCATTCAATGTCTCCGACAAAGGGAACTTAGTGGCTAGAGTAGGATTGCAAATGTGGAATTACAATCCTTGTTTTTATTCTTTTTCTCTATAAGCTTCATTGGCCGGACGGCCATCGGCTGTCCCCGACATTCGGGCAGTCTGGTAACATGACGTCTCTTTTCCGTGCGATGGTTGACATACCGATGAGCGACGCGAACCGCGACTTCCTGATAGCCCCCTCCATTCTTTCCGCCGACTTCGCCCGCCTGGGTGAGGAAGTGGACAACGTACTGGCTGCCGGGGCCGACATCGTCCACTTCGACGTCATGGACAACCACTACGTGCCTAACCTGACTATCGGGCCCATGGTCTGCGAGGCGCTGCGCAAGCATGGCGTGACGGCCCCCATCGACGCCCACCTGATGGTCAAGCCGGTGGATCGGCTGATCGGCGACTTCATCGACGCCGGCGCCACCTACATCACCTTTCACCCGGAGGCCTCGGACCATATCGACCGCTCGCTGCAGCTGATTCGCGATGGCGGCTGCATGGCGGGACTGGTGTTCAACCCGGCCACGCCGCTCTCCTATCTCGACTACGTGATGGACAAGCTCGACATGATCCTGCTGATGAGCGTCAACCCCGGCTTCGGTGGCCAGGCCTTCATTCCGGGCACGCTCGACAAGCTGCGTGAAGCGCGGCGGCGCATCGATGCGTCGGGCCTGGATATCCGTCTCGAGATCGATGGCGGTGTGAAGGTCGACAACATTGCCGAGATCGCGCGTGCCGGGGCCGATACCTTCGTGGCCGGCTCGGCTGTGTTCAAGGCCGGCAACGACAGCGACCCGAACCGTTACGATAGCGTCGTACGCGCTTTCCGCGAGCAGCTGGCGTCGGTGTAGGCCGCAATGACCAAACCGCCGACATTGTGGTACCTGTATATGGTCGAAACGCCTCGGGGCACGCTCTATACGGGGATCACCACCGACGTGGCCAGGCGCGTGGCGCAGCATGAGGCGGGGCAGGGTGCCAAGGCGCTGCGGGGACGCGGGCCGCTGGCGCTGGTGCATCAGGAGCCGGTGGGCAGCCACGGCGATGCGCTGCGGCTCGAGGCCGAGATCAAGCGTCTTTCGGCAGCGCGCAAGCGGAGCTGGTTACAGGGCCGTCAAGGCCTCGAGGAAACGTCATGCATCCCATCCTGAACGACATACGCCTGATCAGCTTCGACCTGGACGGCACTCTGGTGGATTCCGTGCCCGACCTGGCGGTGGCGGTAGATGCCAGCCTGAGGGAGCTCGGTCTGCCAGCAGCAGGCGAGGCGCGGGTGCGTGACTGGGTGGGCAACGGCTCGCTCAAGCTGATGGAAAGGGCGCTGGCCTTCGCTCAGGGTGAGCCCCCCGACGGGGAGTCACTGGCCCGTGCCCATGAGGCCTTTCTCGAACACTACGGGCGTGATCCCGGCTCGCGCACGTGCCTTTATCCCGGGGTGCGCGAGTGCCTGGACGCCCTGCGAGCCAGGGGGCTGACACTGACGCTCGTGACCAACAAGCCATTCGCCTTCATTCGACCTATTCTGGCCCAGTTCGGCCTCGAGGAGCATTTCGCGCTCTGTTTGGGCGGCGACAGCCTGGCGCAGAAGAAGCCCGACCCGGCACCGCTGCTGCATATGGCGGCGCATTTCGGTCAGCCCTCTTCGGCTTGCCTGATGGTGGGCGATTCGCGTCACGACGTGGCTGCCGGCCGAGCCGCCGGGTTCCGTACCCTGGCGGTTCCCTATGGTTACAACCACGGCGAGCCGATCCGCGATAGCCGGCCGGATGCGCTGGTTGATTCACTGGCGGAACTCGTTTAGGGTCGATTTTCGAACCCTATCAATGACCTCGGAATCCTTCCGTTTGCCTATCCCGCGGGACACGCTTCGATGGACAGCATGATGCTGCATGACCCCTCCTCTGCGTATGGCAGCCTTCGCCAGGCCGCCACTTCGATGGTGTCGTTCTTCGCCGAGTCTGCCGGCTGGCGATGGTGACGCTCACACGAGCTTCACTCCTTTCCGATATTCGCTATCCGACACCGACTTACCTTCGAGGAAATCGTCATGATGACGTCCGAACGTTTCCATGCCCTGGCCGAGGCCGGCTATAACCGCATTCCGGTCACCCGCGAGGTGCTGGCCGATCTCGATACACCGCTGTCGACCTATCTCAAGCTGGCCGACGAGCCCTGGACCTTCCTGCTCGAGTCGGTTCAGGGGGGAGAGAAGTGGGGGCGCTACTCGATCATCGGCCTGCCGAGCCACGAGCGGATCGAGGTGCATGGCTTCAGCGTCAGCCATTTCCAGCAGGGCGAGTGCCGGGAACGGGTCGAGGTAGAAGATCCCCTCGCATGGATCGAACAGTTCCATGGCCGTTTCCGCGTGCCCAAGCTCGACGACCAGCCGCGCTTCGATGGCGGCCTGGTCGGCTACTTCGGGTATGACACCATCCGCTACATCGAGCCGCGCCTGCGGGGCGTCGAGAAGCCCGACCCGCTGGGCGTGCCGGACATCCTGCTGATGGTCTGCGACGATCTGGTGGTGTTCGACAACCTGTCTGGCCGCCTGACGCTGTGGACCCATGTCGACCCCACGGCCGCCGAGGCCTATGCCACGGCGATGGCGCGCCTGGAAGGGCTGGAGCGGCGCCTGCGCACCGCCGTCGTCAACGCCGCGAGCCCGGGCACCGGGCGCAGTGCGGTGGAAGAGGGCCACTTCACCTCGGGCTTCACCGAAACCGGGTTCAAGGCGGCGGTGGAAAGCATCAAGGAGTACGTGCTGGCCGGCGACGTGATGCAGTGCGTGCCCTCGCAGCGCATGTCGATCCCCTACCAGGCGCCGCCGCTCGATCTCTATCGCGCGCTGCGCAGCCTCAACCCCTCGCCCTACATGTTCTTCTTCAACTTGGGCGATCACCACGTGGTGGGCTCGTCTCCCGAGATCCTCACCCGACTCGAGGATGGCGAGGTAACGGTGCGGCCGATCGCCGGCACCCGCGTGCGCGGTCGCACCGAGGAGGAGGACCGTGCGCTCGAGGCCGAGCTGCTGGCCGACCCCAAGGAGATCGCCGAACACCTCATGCTGATCGACCTGGGACGCAATGACGTGGGCCGTATCTGCGAGACGGGCTCGGTGCAGGTCACCGATCAGATGGCCGTGGAGCGCTACTCCCATGTGATGCATATCGTCTCCAACGTCACCGGGAGGCTGAAGCCGGGTCTTTCCGCCATGGACGTGCTGCGCGCCACCTTCCCGGCGGGCACCCTGTCGGGCGCCCCCAAGATCCGGGCGCTGGAGATCATCGACGAACTCGAGCCGGTCAAGCGTGGCATCTATTCCGGTGCGGTGGGCTACCTGTCGTGGCATGGCAACATGGATACCGCGATTGCCATCCGCACGGCGGTGATCAAGGACGGCAAGCTTCACGTGCAGGCCGGGGCCGGCGTGGTCGCCGACTCCGTGCCTGAACTCGAGTGGCAGGAGACCCTCAACAAGGGGCGCGCCATCTTCCGTGCGGTGGCCATGGCCGAGAAGGGCCTGGACAACCTCTAGGCGTCCTCGATGGGCCGCGGCCCTGTCTCCAGACCGTCAGGAGGCAGGGCCGCTTGCGTTCAGGCAGGCGCATGGCTGGCGCTCACTCGCCCTCGCCGGTGTCCTGTTGCTCTTTGTCTTGTTCTTCTTCGCCTTGCGCTTCTTCCCCCTGCTCATCCTCAAGCAGGGCGCGACGGATCAGCCTGGCGTTGTGGCGCATCATGGCCACATAGTTCGAGGCGTCGCCATCGGGCTCGCTGAGGGAGTCGACATAGAGCGGGCCGGCAATGGGTATGTCAATGTCGGCGGCAATGCTGCGGATGTAGCGGTCCGACAGGGTGCTCTCCCAGAACAGGGCGGCTGGTCGGGTCTCCTCGATGAGGTCGACGATGCGCATGACCTGCTGGGGCGAGCCTTCGGTTTCGGCATTGTTGCCCCAGACCCCGTCATGGCGAAAGCCATAGGCGTCGGCGAAGTAGACGAACGCTGCCTCGGTGGTGATCAGGACTCGCTGTTCCTCGGGAATTGCCTCCAGCAGTTCGTTGATCTCATCATGCAGGGCGGCGAGTTTCTCCTTGGCGGCGCTGGCCCGGGCCTGGAAATTGTCGGCGGCCTGCGGGTACAGCTCGGCCAGTTGGTCGGCAATTACCTGCATATAGGCGACGACCGCATGCGGGTCCATCCACAGGTGGGGATCGGGTTCGCCGGTATATTCGCCGGTGATGATTGGCTGGGTGGGGTATTCCGTCGCTTCGGCGAGTGCCACCAGCGGCGCTCGGTTGCCCACCGTGGCATGGACTTGACGCATCCACTGCTCGAGTTGATAGCCGTTGTAGAAGACGAGATCGGCATCTTCCAGCGCGATGAAGTTATCTGGCGTCAGTTCCCACTCATGCACTTCGGCGCCGGCAGGCGCCAACACCACCAGTTCGATATCGTTCCCGCCGACCTGGTTGACCAGATCACCAAGGATCGAAAAACTTGCGACCACCTTGGGATTGGCTGCTGCTGCTGAAACGCCACCGACCATGGCGGCGAGAGGTAGAGCCAGCCAGAAACGGGCACGGCGGGTAAAGCGCATCGTCAATCTCCTTTTTGCGGTTGCGCATGTGCCCCGATGATAGAGATTGGGGAGTACGCTTGCCAGCAGCGCCGGAGATCCTCGCGCTTCGGCTAGCCCGGTGTCGCGGCAAGCCGCCATCATGCGTTGACAGCCCGGCAGCCACGACGGCACTATTGCGTCATGAACGCAAACGCCTATATGCCAAATTCGATCCAGTGGTGGCGCTCCTGAGCGAGGGGCGGCACGCTGACGACTGAAAAAAATGCCGCCGTCGGGGCGGCTTTTTTGTGTCCGAAGCAGGCCCTGCACGGCTGGCCGAGCAACACGAAACACCGGAAAAGATTCGCTTGAACAGGACCTTATCGCCATGTCCGTGCTGATGATCGACAACTATGACAGCTTCACCTTCAACGTGGTGCAGTATCTGGGTGAGCTGGGGGCCGAGGTGGCCACCTATCGCAACGATGCCATCACGCTGGAGCAGATCGAGGCGCTGGCGCCGAGCCACCTTGTGATCTCGCCGGGACCCTGCACACCCAACGAGGCCGGTATTTCCCTTGCCGCCATCGAACATTTTGCCGGCCGCTTGCCGATCCTGGGCATCTGCCTGGGGCACCAGGCCATCGGCCAGGTCTATGGCGGCAAGGTGGTGCGTGCGCCTCAGGTGATGCACGGCAAGACTTCGCAGATCCGCCATAATGGTCAGGGCGTGTTCGCCGGCCTCGAGGATCCGCTCGAAGTCACCCGCTATCATTCCCTGGTGGTGGAAGCCGGGACGCTGCCCGGCTGCCTCGAGGTCACGGCCTGGACCGATGACGATGACGTGACCCCCGGTCTGATCATGGGGCTGCGTCATCGCGAGCTGGATATCGAAGGTGTGCAGTTCCACCCGGAGTCGATCCTGACCCGCCAGGGACACGAGCTGCTGGCCAATTTCCTGAAGCGCCGCTGACCCGCACGAAAGAGGAGTTCCTGCCCATGCAGATGCGAGACGCCATCGCCGCGGTGATGCGCCATGAGAACCTGAGCTTCGATGCCACCCATGCGGTGATGCACCAGATCATGACTGGCGAGGCTTCCGATGCCCAGATCGGCGGCCTGCTGGTGGGCCTGGCCATGAAGGGGGAGAGTGCCGAGGAAATCGGCGCCGCGGCTCAGGTGATGCGCGAGTTGATGAAACGGGTGCATGTGGTGGCCGACAATGTGGTAGACATCGTCGGCACCGGCGGCGACGGCGCCAATCTGTTCAATGTCTCGACCGCTTCCAGCTTCGTGGCCGCGGCGGCTGGTGCCCACGTGGCCAAGCACGGCAATCGCAGCGTTTCTTCCTCCTCCGGCAGTGCCGACCTGTTCGACATGGCGGGCATCCATCTGGACCTCAAGCCGGAGCAGGTGGCGCGCTGTATCGAGCAGGTGGGCGTCGGCTTCATGTTCGCGCCCAATCACCATCCTGCCATGCGCTACGCCATCGGGCCGCGCCGTGAAATGGGCGTGCGCACCCTGTTCAATATCCTCGGTCCGTTGACCAACCCCGCCGGCGCACCGAACCAAGTATTAGGTGTCTATTCCGCCGAATTGGTGCCGCTGATGGCGGAGGTACTGAAGAACCTCGGCAGCCGCCACGTCATGGTGGTGCATGCCGAGGACGGGCTGGACGAGATTTCCCTGGCCGCCCCGACCCGGGTTGCCGAACTCAAGGGGGGTGAAATTCGCCATTACACGATCACGCCCGAAGAGTTCGGCATCGAGCGACAGGAGCTGGCTCCGCTGAAGGTGGTTAGCGCCGAGGATAGCCTGCGGCTGGTGCGCGAGGCGCTGGTAGGCGACGGGCCGGCGGCAGACATCGTCTCCCTCAATGCCGGGGCGGCGCTCTACTGCGCGGGTATTGCCGACACGCTGAAGGAGGGCATTCTGATGGCCCAGGACGCTCAGGCATCCAAGCTGCCGCTGGAAAAGATGAAGGAACTGGCCGATTTCACCCGCGTACTGATTTCATGACGTTCATTTGCGGCCGCTGCCGCCCGTACCGAGATCCGACATTATGAGCCCCACTCAGGACGCCCCGACCATTCTCACCCGCATCCTGGCCCGCAAGGACGAAGAAGTGGCCGAGCGAAGCCGCGCCGTGTCCGAAGCCGAGCTACTGGAGCTGGCCCGGCGCCAGAGTGCCCCGCGCGGCTTCATCGCCGCCCTCGACCGGCGTATCGCCGAGGGCGACCCGGCGGTGATCGCCGAGATCAAGAAGGCCTCGCCCTCCAAGGGAGTGATCCGCGAGGACTTCCGTCCCGCCGAGATCGCCGCGAGCTACGCCACTGGCGGGGCTGCCTGCCTCTCGGTGCTGACCGATGCCGACTTCTTCCAGGGTCACGAGGACTTCCTCATCGAGGCGCGCGAGGCGTGCGACCTACCGGTGATCCGCAAGGACTTCATCGTGCATGGTTATCAAGTCAGTGAGGCACGCTCCATAGGCGCCGATTGCATCCTGCTGATCGTCGCCGCGCTGGACGACAGCAAAATGGCCGACCTCCAGCAGCAGGCGGTGGCGCTGGGCATGGACGTGCTGGTCGAGGTGCACGACGCCCTGGAGCTAGAGCGCGCACTCAAGCTCGGCATCGGCCTGGTGGGCATCAACAACCGCAATCTTCATACTTTCGAGACCCGCCTGGAGACCACCCTGGAACTGCTGCCACGCATTCCTGCCGACGTTACCGTGGTGACGGAGTCCGGCATCCACACCCAGGCCGACGTGCTGCGCATGCGCGAGCACGACGTGCATGGCTTCCTGGTCGGCGAGGCGTTCATGCGCGAACAGGAGCCGGGTGAAGCGCTGCGGCGTCTTTTCTACTGAATCGCTCCCTATAGGCTAGCCGTCGTTCGAGGAGAAGTGGGCGAGATAGTGGGCCAGCGCCGCGATCTCGTCGTCGTCGATGCCACGCATGACGTCTAACATGGTCGTGTCCGGCCCGCCACGGTTGCGCTCTCGATAGGCCAGCATGGCCTGAGCGAGATAATCCTCGCGCTGATGGGCCAGGCGAGGCATCTGCTCCTGTCCCGAAAAGTCGGAGCGATGACAGCTGGCGCTGCGGTGCTGACGTGCCAGCTCGCGCCCTCGCTCCATCAGGCCCGTCTCTGGCTCGATATCAGGTGCATTCACGGGTTGCTCGGCATAGTAAGCCGCCAGCGCCTGGATCTCTGCGTCCGACAGACCCCGGGCCTGGGGCGTCATGACCTCGTCTCGGCGGAGCCGTTCCCGAAAGTAGATCAACTGTATTGGTGACGGAGCCCATCCTCATCGTGTTCTCAGTTGACATCAGGTCTCAATCTTCAACGGCCGCGGCCGATAACAATAGGAACGATCCACGAGGGAAGCAGCCATGAGCCGGATTCGCAGCATGCAGACCCGCGCTGACGATGCCCGCACTGCCGTGCGCGAGTTTCACCAGGAGGTGATGCAGCCCGACACCGAGCTGGTGCTGTTCTTCTGTTCCAGCCACTATGACCTGACGGCACTGGCTGACGAGATGAATTGCCTGTTCGGTGACTTGCCGGTGGTGGGCTGCACTACTGCTGGCGAAATTGGTCCCCTGGGCTATCTCGACCACACGCTCACCGGTGTCAGTTTCCCGGCCGGCAGCTGTACGGCGGTAACCGGGCGGCTGGACGCCCTTCAGGAATTCAGTATCGCTCGTGGTCAGACCTTTACCGACTCTCTCCTGCAAGGCCTCGATGCGCGCGCGACAAGACCGAGCGGCGTCAACAGCTTTGGTTTCCTTCTCATCGATGGCCTTTCCGTGCGCGAAGAGCAGGTGGCACGATCGCTACAGACGGCGCTGGGAGATATTGTGCTGGTGGGCGGCTCGGCTGGCGATGATCTGAGCTTTACCCAAACCTGGGTCTTCCATGACGGTGCCTTCCATCACGACAGTGCCGTGTTGATCCTGCTGAGTACCGATTTCCCGTTCCGCCTGTTCAAGACGCAGCACTTCCTCTCGCTGGAAAATCGCCTGGTCGTCACCCGGGCCGATGCGGAGCAGCGAGTGGTACACGAGATCAACGGCATACCTGCCGCCCAAGCCTATGCCGAGCTGATAGGCGTCACGGTGGAGGCGCTCGAGCCACACCATTTTGCTGCTGCGCCGGTGGTCGTACTGATCGACGGCACCGATTACGTACGCTCGATACAGAAGGCTGGGCCAGACGGCAGCTTGACCTTCTATAGTGCCATCGACGAGGGGCTGGTCCTGCGCGTGGCCCGGGGTATGGATCTGGTCTCCGACCTGGAGGCAACGATGACGCAGCTGTGCGAGGAACTCGGCACACCCCAGTTGGTTCTCTCCTGTGATTGCATACTGCGCAATCTGGAGGCCACGCAGAAGAATACCAAGGCCGCGGTGGAGGCGGTTTTCGACCGCCACAACGCGGTCGGATTCAGTACCTATGGCGAGCAATACGGTGGTGTGCATATGAACCAGACGCTGACCGGCATCGCCATTGGTGGTCACGCCCGCACAGAAATGAGCGGACCGGTAAGCAACTGGAGCCTGCCTGACCGTCACAGACAGCAGGTGCCGCGATCCGGCGATGCCCAGCCGATGCCGATGCCGAGGCGACAGCTCGGGACCGAACAGCTGCACAAGATGGTACAGGCCTTGATGGATCGCGCCGAGCGCAGCACTAGCGTGAGGGGCTCTGGTTTCAGCCTCTTCCAGACTGCGGTGATGCTGGAGGATCAGGTGCGGGCCAGGACCAGGGAGCTGGAAGCGGCGCTGCGCGAGAACGAGCAGATCAATCGTGCCCTGCAGCAGGCACAGGAAGGGATGGCGAGGGAGATCCGCGAGCGGCGTGAGGCCCTCGTGGCCCTGGAACGGGAGAAGGAGGAGCAACGAGTCCTCATCGGCAAGCTGGAAGAGGCCCACAATCAACTGCTTCAATCGGAGAAGCTCGCCTCGATCGGTCAACTTGCTGCTGGTGTTGCTCACGAGATCAACAATCCCATTGGCTTCGTCAATTCCAACCTCAACACGCTGCGCCAGTACATCGACGACCTGCTGCGCCTGATCGACGTCTACGAGTCGGTCGAGCCGTCATTGACGGCCGAGGCTGCTGGGGAGATCGCGCAGCTCAAGACGGAGCTCGAACTGGACTATTTGCGCGAAGATGTCGGTGCGCTGATCGCTGAATCGATCGACGGCACGGCCCGAGTACGGCGCATCGTTCAGGACCTGCGCGACTTCTCCCGTACCGGGGCCACCGATTGGCAGTTTGCCGATCTCCATCAGGGGCTTGAGAGTACGCTCAACGTGGTGGCGAATGAGATCAAGTACAAAGCCACGGTAGTGCGCGAATATGGCCAACTGCCTGCGGTCGAGTGCGTGCCGGCCCAACTCAACCAGGTCTTCCTCAACCTGTTGATCAATGCGGCCCAGGCGATCGAAGAACATGGCACCATTACCCTTCGCACCGGCAGTGAAGGCGATCAGGTCTGGCTCGCCTTTGCCGATGACGGCGCAGGGATTCCAGCCGAGCTGCAGTCGCGGATATTCGACCCCTTCTTCACCACCAAGCCGGTCGGCCAGGGGACTGGCCTTGGTTTGTCGCTTTCCTATGGCATTGTCCAGAAGCACGGGGGGCGCATCGAAGTCGACAGTCAGCCCGGCGAGGGCACGACCTTTACCCTTTGGCTGCCTGTCCGGCGTGCCCCGGGCGAAAGCTCCTCAGCGATTGAGCAACCACAGTAATCCGCTGATGAGCAAGCTCAGCAGGATCATGGTGGTGATCGGGAAGTAGAGCGAGAAATTCTCGCGGCGAATGGCGATGTCTCCCGGCAACTGGCCGAGAGGCAGCTTGGAGAGCCATGGCCAGAACAGGCCAATGGCGACGATACACAGGCCGATGACGATCAGGGTGCGGGACATCCTGCCTCCTGTTCTTCCTGCTTGTGCGATCCGAAAGGCCGGTGGCATCCTCGCCGGCCTTTCTCTTTTACCAGCTCAACTGACGCAGATGGGCCAGTAGCCCCTGCAGCGGGTGCGGCAAGGCGTGGCCGGAGAGCCGCTTGGCCTGGCTGCGACAGGAGTAGCCGGTGGCCAGCAGGCGGCCGCGGTTGGCCTCATCCTCG
>NZ_JBRBAI010000010.1:0-182161 GCF_052806135.1 Billgrantia sp. Q4P2 | reverse complement strand
ACTTCGGCGACCGTGGTCTTACCCTTGAAAATGTCCATGACCACAGCGGCTTTGCGCTTGGCGGTCCAGCGTTTGACGGTGGGTTCGTTGCTCATTTCGTCCTCCTGATGGATGCACTATAGCCTGTGCAGCTCTGGAGGGGGTCACTTCAAACCGTACCAGGCGGTTGGCGCCGTCGTAGCCGAGGCTGAGCCGCTCGCCGTTGGAAGTCTCGCGCTCGATCAGGTTGCCGGCGCCGTCGTGACGATAGCGTGCACCGTCGAGCTGGGTCAGGCGGTTGTCGGGCTGAGCGCTGGCTTGGCCTTCGAGGCGGTTGCCGGCGGCGTCCACCGGGTAGCGGTGGGCACGGTCGCCGTGCTGACTGGCGATCAGACGGCCTGCCGCGTCGTAGCTATAGGCGATGACCGGGCTGGCACTGCCCTGGCTGCGGAAGCTGAGCCGGCCGAGGGCGTCGTAGCGGTAGTGCTGCTCGCTTTTGGCGCTGCCGGGGCCGCGCAGGCTGAGACGGTCCAGTTGGCCAAATTCGGTATAGCCACGCTCGAGAATCAGCGGTTGGGGCTGATCAGCGCTGCTCAGGCGGCGTTGGGTTTCACGGTGCAGGACGTCGGGTTCGAGGGCAAGTTCGAGGCCCAGCCCGGGAGCGCTGAGACCGTGCAGGTGGCCGCTGCCGTAGGTGTGCCAGGCGAGTTCGGGCAGATCGCCGTAACGGCTGGCTTGCCACGCTACCGCCAGGGAAGACAACAGGTGTCTTCCCGAGCCAAAGGAAATAACTCAAGCTGGCCAAGAATTAGGAAGCCTTTGAGATGGCTACCGCAAGCTCAGGGAATCTCTCGTTGGTAGAGCGAGTATCCTGTCACTCGCCAACGGGTCCCGGTTTGGACGTCGTAATATCCCCCCTGGGCACTGCGCCCCTCATTTTGAATTTTCCAGCTCCCTCCCCCATCGTAACTAACTGCGACAACATCATTACCCAGCAGAGTGGATTCATTGACGCCGTCGAACAGGAGCCCACCGCTAGGGGTTAGATACAGTGCATAGCCTTTCAACTCGGGCGGAAACTCGTGCAGCTTATCCAAGCTGTCGTCATTCCAGCGCCATACGACGCTTGGTCGAGGCGCGTCTCGCTCCTCCGAGGGAAGCGAGAAGTAGGGAGCCCCCCGAGTAGCAAGCACGTAGACATTGCTTTCCGTATTGGCAGCGATATCCATTACGACATGGCCAGGGATAGTGAAGGCTTGCTGGGGAATGTCCTCTCCCCAAGACAGCGCATAGATGCGGCTGACGTCGGCGGCGTGGTCATAGAAAGCCATGCGCATCACGTTGTCCTGGCCAAGCGCTACCAAGTCGAACTGCTGGCGAGGATTCTCCGGATTGCGGGAGTCTTCGGGCACCGGCAGCTCATCCCAATGTTCACCACCATCCCTCGTACGCCAGACTCTTGGCCCCCAGCCGATCAGATAGCCGCGCTGAGGATCGAGAAAGCGCAGGAAGGTAATGTTTTGATCCTCTGGCCAGCGAAGCTTTTCCCACTCTTGGCCTTGGTCAGTGGACTTGAAAAGCTGGGTGATCTCAGGAAGGTAGCGCCTCCCTGATGGTATCTCCATCGTACGATCCGACCAACCGGTAGCCAGATAAAGGGTGCTCCAATCCGGCGCCAGCCACCAATCGGTCCGCTGAGCGGGCTCCTTGAAGTGCCGAGAGATTTCGCCCTCCAGGTTGCCACCCAAGATACGCACCGAGCGTCGATTGGCGAACTCACCTACATCCATCATCCAAGGCTCGCTTGGTTCAGCCCTGTTTGGGTCGCTTCGCTCTTCTCGGGGCTTAAATGTGATTTCAGGGTTAGTCAGCTTCATGGAAAGCACCTGACCGTCACGTATACGAAAATCCCCCGGCCTATAGGGCTTATCTTCCTTCATGAAGTCATTGCTAACCCTATCCCACATTCCGCTGCCCCCCACGACATAGCCCACAGTCAGAAGAAGCAACAACGAAATGACAACCCATCGCCGGGCCATTTCACATCCCTTGGTAGCAGTGTTGACGAACCCTATCGCTGGGCGTCATGAAGTCCACCAAGCATTTTGAATGCTGTATAGAAATCACGGCCCCGAGCCGGTAAACAGCGGGGCCATAGCAGAAGGAGCTGGCTTCCCTCATGCCACTGCGGCCTTCAGCTGTTCCTTGTAGATCGACATCTCCACCTTGCCAAGCTGCGGGGTTAGCTGGCAGCGCTGGCGGGACCAGGGGTAGTCGATCTGCGCCTTGAGGTGAGCGGCGCCCTCGCCTGCTTTCCAGGCCTCCAGATCCAGATCCCGCCAATAGCGTGGATCACGCCCTGTTTGCCGGTCGTGCTCGGCGGTGGTGGGGTCGAGATGACGGAAGGGCTCCAGGCGCGGCACGTCGGGCATGGGCTGGCTCACGTCCATGTAGCGTTGCAGCACGTCCCACGTGGCGTGCACCTCATGCTTGTGATCGACGATGGCGCTGAGTGAGGTCTGGCTGAACTGCTTGCCGGTATAGCGATGCACGAACATCAGCCGATAAAAGATACCGCCACGCTGCACCACCCGTTCCACATAGCCATCGAACTCGACGAAAGGCGCCTTCAGCGGCGGTTTCTTCTTGCCTTGGGCGAAGCTTACCACCCCGGTTTGGCGGTTGAACTCACTGCATCGGTTTTCCATGTAGCTATTACCATGTTTGGCAAGCCCACCCCGCCCTATAACTTTAGCCAAATTAATTACCACCCAATTAGTCAGCTTTGGGCCAATCGTGCCAAACAAGTAAAAGCCAAGCACTGCCGAGCTCAGCATGGCAAATATTGCCAAAATAAAATTAACAGACTCAAGGTGCATTGCAATTCGGACAGATAAGTAAAAAACAGCGCCAAACAAAAGAAAAGCACAGAAATATGGTACCAACATTATACCTAGCGACACCCCTGTGCTTTTACTCAAAAACTTTATGTGTCGATGATCCCACCACCAATCATCCGTTTCGTAGAACGCTTTATCCTGACGATCCTGTTGTTGAACGAGCTCGGCATCCTCGCAGAGTTGCTGATAGGGGTCGATATCGGCGTAGTCGCCAAAGGGCAGCAGCTCCTCACCAATACGCTCGCGCTTCTTCGGCGCTGCCGGCATCGCAGCAATGCCACTTGCACGATAGGCACCGGGGCCATAGCAGAAGGAGCTGGCTTCCCTCATGCCATTGCAGCCTTCAGCTGTTCCTTGTAGGTCGACATCTCCACCTTGCCAAGCTGCGGGGTTAGCTGGCAGCGCTGGCGGGACCAGGGGTAGTCGATCTGCGCCTTGAGGTGAGCCGCACCCTCGCCTGCTTTCCAGGCCTCCAGATCCAGATCGCGCCAATAGCGTGGATCACGCCCTGTTTGCCGGTCATGCTCGGCAGTGGTGGGGTCTAGATGTCGGAAGGGCTCCAGGCGCGGCACGTCGGGCATGGGCTGGCTCATGTCCATGTAGCGTTGCAGCATGTCCCACGTGGCGTGCACCTCATGCTTGTGATCGACGATGGCGCTGAGTGAGGTCTGGCTGAACTGCTTGCCGGTATAGCGATGCACGAACATCAGCCGATAGAAGATACCGCCACGCTGCACCACCCGTTCCACATAGCCATCGAACTCGACGAAAGGCGCCTTCAGAGGCGGCTTCTTCTTGCCTTGGGCGAAGCTTACCATTCCGGTTTGGCGATTGAATTCGCTGCAGCGGTTTTCCATGTAGCGATTAGCGCGTCTTTCAATTCGCTTATGAAAAGGTTTTAGCAGAAAAGTTACCGACCTAGCTATAAAATTAAAAACAGACTGCGTTGTATATGCCGCCATCACTATCGCTAGCACCAACCCCCCTCCTGCCACTATCAAAAAAACTATAATGGCAATCAGTGAATTGTAATCATAAACATAATCCAAAGCCACTCCAGAAAAATAAAATGGCAAGGCAACTAGAAAACAAAAATATACAAACGGAAACGCCATCAACAAAACAGAAAGCCCCAACTGACTTTTCAAAAAACAAATACGCTGATGATCCCACCACCAATTATCCGTATCGTAGAACGCCTTGTCCTGACTTTCCCGATGCTGAACGAACTCGGCATCCTCCCAGAGTTGCTGATAAGGATCGATGCCGGCGTAGTCGCCAAAGGGCAGCAGTTCCTCACCGATACGCTCGCGCTTTTTCGGCGCTGCCGGCATCGCAGCAATGGCACTTGCACGATAGGCACCGGGGCCATAGCAGAAGGAGCTGGCTTCCCTCATGCTACCGCAGCCTTTAGCTGTTCCTTGTAGGTCGACATCTCTACCTTGCCAAGCTGCGGGGTGAGCTGGCAGCGCTGGCGGGACCAGGGGTAGTCGATCTGCGCCTTGAGGTGAGCGGCGCCCTCGTCCGCCTTCCAGGTCTCCAGATCCAGATCGCGCCAGTAGCGTGGATTTCGGCCGGTTTGGCGGTCATGCTCGGCAGTGGTGGGGTCGAGATGTCGGAAGGGCTCCAAGCGCGGCACGTCGGGCATGGGCTGGCTCACGTCCATGTAACGCTGCAGCATGTCCCACGTGGCGTGTACCTCATGCTTGTGATCGACGATGGCGCTGAGTGAGGTCTGGCTGAACTGCTTGCCGGTATAGCGATGCACGAACATCAGCCGATAGAAGATACCGCCACGCTGCACCACCCGCTCCACGTAGCCATCGAACTCGACGAAAGGCGCCTTCAGCGGCGGCTTCTTCTTGCCTTGGGCGAAGCTCACCATTCCGGTCTGACGGTTAAATTCGCTGCAGCGGTTTTCCATGTAGCGGTTAGCGCGATTAGAAAACCATTTACGGAAGGGTGAAAGAGCAAATCCGGCAACCTTCATTAAACCATTAAAAACGGGCTGCGTCGTGTATACAGTAGTAATCATAGCACCAAGAAATCCAACGACCAGTATCAAGACTATCACTACCGTAGCCAATAAATCATTCCATTCATACAGTACGTCCGTGAGCCCTACAGCTAGAAAAAAAGGAAATGCTATAAGGAAAAAAAAATACAACACAGGAAATGCTATCAATACGACAGAAAAACCCAACTGACTTTTCAAAAAGCGAATCCGCTGATGATCCCACCACCAGTCATCCGTTTCGTAGAATACCTTGTCCTGACGATCCTGATGCTGAACGAACTCGGCATCCTCACAGAGCTGCTGATAGGGGTCGATGCCGGCATAGTTGCCGAAGGGCAGTAGCTCCTCACCAATACGCTCCCGCTTCTTAGGCGACGCAGGCATGGAAGGAATGGCCCCGGCACGGTAAGCACCGGCGTCATAATGGGAGGAGCTTGCCTCTTTCATACCTGGAATTCCTTGATGTACCAGTAACGGGGGTCCTGTGAATACCCTGTAAAGGATCTGATGAAATCGACAATCGGGTTATTCACCGTGCGATGCGACCGGGCTGGCAGTGCGTCATGCTGGCCTTCAACAAATGGCTCGTACTCTTTCAGCATGGGAGTGGGCAATACCATCTCGCCCAGCTCCCAATCGATTCTCGCCTGCAGGGCGATACGCAGGCGGGCCGTGGAGGTCACGCTGGTGCCACCCATCTGGAAGCTCTCCTCCGCCACTTTGCGCTTGACCAGAAAGCGTACCGCACTTTGCTGCGGCAGCAACTGGCGCTTACCAATCTCGAACGGTTCCGGCGCCCTAGTGATATGAGATAGCTGTTCATAGGTGCCAAGCGGGGTGATGGTGCCGGTATCGGTCTGTTCCAGCTCCTGTACAGCCAGTTTCAACGTCTCGCCAATCTTGTAGCGGCTGATCAGCGGCGTGCTGATCGTTATCACATAGTCTCGGCTGCTGGGGGTAACAGTGGTTGATTCCCAAACGCTTTCCAGTAATGCCTGGCGCTCGCCCGCACCCAAACTGCCGTAGCGCGACACTTCGATCTGGGCCGGGCTCAGCTGTGTCAACAGCTGGGGGTAGTAAACGGTATCGTCAGCCTCTGTCATTGCTCCAACGGGATGGGTACCCAAGGGGCCCTGCTTGAGCAGTTTTTCGAAGGGGGTGTCTTCACTCATTGCCGCGTAGCTGGTACCACCAATGGCCAGCCCAAGGCCCAGCAACGCCCAGCCCCAGCCGGGAATCATTACCAGTCCCGCCATCAAGGGGGCAGCGAGGAACAGTACCCCACCCGCAACAGCTATACTGTGGCCCAAAGTGGCGTCACGGTCGCCTCGCTGCAAGCTGTTGCGAAGATCCCATGAACTAACACCAACGGTAGCGAGCCCTGCTATAAAATTGAACAAACCCATAGTTCGAACAATCGTACTAGCTCCAACTTTTGTTAACCTAGCCCCAATCAAAGGCCAGCTTTTCATATCAAACAAAGGGCGTTGGATAAAGTTCCCAATCATAGTGGCTGCATTTGGATTCAAAACTGTATGAAGTTTCATTGATGCAGCGCTAAGGTCTGCTAGTGCACTGAGGAACTTTGCATACTGAAGTATTACTTGGCCTTCACTTTTGGCTTTATTGAATCCCGCAATTTCGCTAGTTACATTGTAGATCGCAAACCCCACCAACAGTCTCGACACCGCAGGGCCATCTATCACCACTTTAACCTGACCGGCAAGCTTGGTCAGACGGAGTTGCGCTACCTTCGCGGCTTCGGGGTGGCCGGCAGGGAGAACGTACACCAGAACATGGCCGGCGACCTGACGGATAGCGTCGTCTACTTCAGACGACATGCGTTTCGGGCTGGTCGAGGCTTGCACGTTGCCCCTGGGATCCACCTGCTCGGCGTACAGGTAGTCTCGCTGGGTCTGGAGCACGCCACTGGTGCGGTCGCGGTCGGTCAATCCCCATTCGATACCATCCCCATGCACACCGATGATGACGTAGCGGCTCAGGTCGACATCGCTTCGATGCATGACTTGTAGCTCGCCCCTCAAGGAACCGTCGACCAGGTTGGCATGGGTGCCAACGGCGGTGAACACACGGCGCATGTGAATCACTTCCACGTCGTCGCCTATCCGCTCTGCTACCCGCAGCACGGCCTGGCTCCATTGCCCCACTACGGTGTTGACCAAACCGCTCACCTTGCCGGCATTGTTCAGGCTGAGCACTTCATTCTGTTGCGCTTGTTCCTGCTCAGTCAGATTCCGTGCAATCAGCCCCAGGGTCTCCAGCCCCAGACTCTCGGCTAGGGCTTCGTCAATGACGCGGTCGTCCTGGGCAAGCCGGCGCAGAAACGCTGGGCGGAAGTTGCCGCTGCCATCGTTGGTGTCGTCGTCATCCGTTGCTTCAGCGGCCTCGGTTTCGTCGGCACTCCAGAGCGCTTGCAGCTCGCTGTCGGTTAGCAGCCTCTTGAGGAGCTGTCGGGTACGGGCTTCCTGGCGGGTATCACCCTGGTCTTGCAGCACCCCGGGAAGCTGTTGCAGTACGCCGTACAGGTCGCCACACAGGGCGTAGCCTTCGCAGATACCCAGTTCATGATGGCTGGTGAAGTCCCGCAGTACAGCGGTGAGCTGGCCCTGGCTGGCCAGGCGCTCAAGAGCGTCGAGCTGTGTGCGCAGAACCGTAAGCGCGGCGTTGCGTTCTGCCTGCTCCAAGGTGGCATCGAGCTTGGTTGAGTCGATGGCACCACGATACTCGGCAAGCGGATTCGCTTCGCCACCGCTAGGCGCGGTGAACAGGGCCTGGCGAATCAGCTTGGCCGAGTGGCCCAGGGGGTTCTCAGCCAGCCGGCTGTCGAGGCCATCCAGGTAGTGTTCGGCGAGGTGGATCTGTGCCAGGGCATGTCGCAGCGTAAACAGAGGGTCCGGCAATGACACAGCGACGATGCCGGGGTTGTCACGAATGTCGGCAAGCAGGTCATCGCCGGCCTCGCACTCCAGCGCCAGGGTGGCAGCCCGGTCGGTTTCCCCTGCCTGTTCCCACAGGGCCTTGAGCTTGGCGCACAGTTCATCGTCTGCCGGGGCGGTAAAGTCGGCGGTGAAGGCGTCGGGCGCTTGGAGCATCAGCTCGATGCCAAGGTCGCGCTCGCGCAGCGCCGGCTGGTCGGCCACACGACCGGCGGGGAAGCCGGTCTGCATGGAGAGCTGGCCTGACGTATCGAAAATCACGGCATGGACGTGGCCAACGGCGGTGGTGCGCACTTCGAGCCGGCCGGGGTTGGCTTCGAGCCAAGTGATGTAAGGCCAGCTCCAGGCGATCTCACTGTAGGCGAGGCGCACCCGATGCAGAGTGGCCTGCCCTTGCAGCATGGCCGGCAGCAGGAGGTCGTCGAGCCATTCGCCTTCGCTGGCACGCTCGTTGGGCGTGTCGCCGCCCTCGGCTTGCTCGCGATAGTGCATGAGATCGACGTCGCTGAGCTTGCCGTCGGGGCCGACCTCGAGTTCGCGCCACAGACGATTGTCGAAGAATACGTAGAGGTACCCCGGGCGCAGCATGCCGTTGGCGAGCCCGGTATAGGTGGTGACTCCACGCTGCTGAACGGGGCGATTGCGCCCGATTTCCGCCAGGGGGCGAACGGCCAGCAAGGTGTTGTCCTGCAGGCTGCCATCAGTGCGCTCGAAAACGGTTCTGGCATGCTCCAGCAACGGTATCTCGATCTCACCGCTGCCTTCCCGCTTGGGAATGACCAGTGCCAGGGTGCCGTCTTCCTCATCTTCGTACTCGGCACGGCGGCGCACGCCGAGGTCGACGTCTTCGTCCTGCAGTTCCTTGAGATCGGCTTCGCTCATCCCTTCTGCTCCCCATTCGTCCGAGTTCGTGCCTTACGTAGCCGAACCTGCTGACCATCCTGCCCGCCGCTGGTGACGTCGACGAGAAACGCTCGCTCTCCCAGCCCTTCCGCCTCGACCAGTTGGGCCTGCTGACTGGGCCCGTTGCCCGAGAAGGCGATACGAGAATGCTCTTCCCCTTCAGCACGCCGAGGCAGCTCGGGCGCCGCCGCCCCCTGCCCGCTCCCCGAGCCGGGGCTGCCACCGGAGTTGATCTTGACCTGGGCGCCGACGATGGTGATGCCGCTGGGGTCGAGCTTGAGGAAGCTGCCGCCAGCCTTGAGGGTGATCTCGGCGCCGGCGTCGATCACGGTCTTGCTACCAGCTTTGTGGTGCACTTCCTGCCCGGCTTCGACGAGCTGGGCGCGGGCGGTCTTCTCGTGGCGCGTGGCGCCGACGATGAGGTGGTCGTCGCCGTCGACCTGGAGGTGGCGCTGGCCGTGCACGGTGAGGTGGTCGTCGGCGTGGATCTCGCTGATGCGGTGTCGATGCACGGTGAGGTGGCTGTCGTTGCCGATCTCTTCGGTGCGGTCGTTGTTGGTCAGCAGTTCCAGGTCTTTCTGGGCGTGGAGCCAGATCTGCTCCTGGCCGGCCTGGTCTTCCAGGCGCAGTTCGTTGAAGCCTTCGCCCTGATGGCTCTGGGTGCGGATGACGGTGCGGGTCTTGTTGGCCGGGAGTTCATAGGGCGGGGTGTTGACGGCGTTGTAGATGCGCCCGGTGATCAGCGGCTGATCGGGATCGCCTTCCAGGTAGCTGACTAAAACTTCATGGCCGATCCGCGGGATGGCGAGGCTGCCGTAGCCGCCGCCGGCCCAGTCCTGACTGACCCGGAGCCAGGCGCTCGCCGTTTCGTTGGGTTCGGCATAACGATCCCAGGGGAACTGCACCTTGACCCGGCCGTGCTCGTCGCAGTAGATCTCTTCGCCTTCGGGCCCGACGACGAAGGCGACCTGGGGGCCGTCGACCCGGGGCCTGGGGTTGGCCTTGGGGCGCCAGGCCAGGTCGGCGGGCATGAGCACGAGGTCGTTGTGGTACGTGGTCATGCCGCCACTGTTCCCGCCCTCGGTCTGGCTTTGGACGATACCGTCCTCTTCCAGGGCCTGGGGCTGCTTGCCGTAGTGGACCACGCCGAGCACCTGCCAATCCTGGTTGAGCTCATCGAGGTCGTGGTCGGTCAGGGTGAAGCGCACGCCCGGGGCCAGCTCGGGCAGGTCGCTTTCGGCGTCGGCGGTGCTGGCACTCTGGCGCAGCGCTTCGAGGCGAATGCGGGTGAAGGCCTGGCCGGAGGCGTCGCGCTTGTAGCGGCCGGGGTAGTCGTAGTGTTCGTAGTCGACGCGCTGGGCGTGTGCCTCCAGCCCGTCGGCGAGGTGGTCGTGCAACTGGCCGTAGGCCGGGCGCTTGAACGAGTAGTCCTTGAGCGTGGTGGATGCCGGGGCGACTCGGGCGAACTGCTGGAGCTTGCGCACGTGGCGGGACGGCGGTGTACCGCCGGCGCGGCCGTGGTAGCTGCGCTGGCCCAGGTGGGTGAGCACCTGGGGCGCGTCGGCGAAGACCAAGCGATGAGCGGCGCGGGGTGTCTCACCGCCCGTCTCGAAGCCTGTTTCGAAGAACTCGTGGAAGTAGAACAGACCCTCTTCGGCGGCCAGGCGCTGGACGAAGGCGAGATCATGCTCCCGGTACTGAACGCAGTACTCCCGCGTCTCGGGTTCGCGGGTGGCGGCGAAGGCGACATCGGTGAGGCCGTGTTCGTCGCACAGGGTATTGAGTACGGTGAGCGGCGAGACCTCCTGGAAGATGCGCGAGTTGTGGCGCAGCCCCAGGCGCCACAGCGCGGGCTGGATCTTCACGTGATAGAAGGTGCGGCGGTGGCCGCGATCGCCACGGCCGAACTCGCTGACGATGCCATGGACGCGGCGCAGCGCCTCGCCCTCCTGCCAGATCGTCAGGGTGGCTTCGCGGTCGAGGATGTCGGTGGCGGAGAGGCTGCCGTCGCGGCTGGCGAAGTGTACCGTCAGCTCGAAGGGCGCGGAGAGCTCCTCGCGGTGAGTGAACTCGACCACCGCCAGGTCGTCGGCCCCGGCCAAGGCCAGGGTGAATTGCCATCCGCTTGCATCGGCCATGATGCCTCCCTGCGTGAAAGATGCTGCTTTTATTGGTTAATTAGGGGAATCGCAATTCCTCGCGCAGAGAGCATACCAATCGCAGCGGCGGGTTTCTGTGGCACATCGCCGATTCTGATGTAAGAGATAGCTTACAAATGAGGCGGACAGCTCCCTGGCTGGTCTCGGGGGCTGCCCCTGCGCCGTTGGCGCCAAGGCGCCAACGGCGTGGCGAGAAAAGACGTGGCCTAACTGCCCAACGGCCTAACCGACCAAAGGCGGGCATGACGCTGGTGGCGAAGTTATGATGGAATAAAAACCAAGAGCCCCCAAGTCAGGAAGTCTGGCTCGGGGGCTAAGAAAATATTAGACAAACTGCCCGGCATAATGGTTTAACGTTGCCAACAAGAGCAGCTTTGCAGTGGAAACGGAGCCGCAACAAAAAACTGTCGCAGTGCTTGGCCGAGTTAAGAGGTTCACACACCTCTGTTTGTGGCCACCCAAAATGCGATGCCCATAACAGCCAGGGGGATAAAGCTCGTTACAAGCCCAGCAAAAGAAGAGACTATATTCTGACCTTTAACCAACAACTGTATGCTGATTAGGAGAGCACACACCCAGCAGCATAACCCCAAGATACCAGCCGGCGAGGCGATCATAAACGAAGTCTCAACAGATAACCCCAGTGCGGTAAAGATACCAACCAGCAAGTACATGCTTGGGAAGCAAACCCACCCCAAAACACTGACTAAAAATGGCTTTGTCTTTAATCCTAAAACTAAATGCATATTGATGCTGACCTATAACGTTGCCAGCACGCGCTTGTCGCGCGCATGGCCTTGCTAGCAATTTCATGCGAAGTATCGACGGTAAACCAGGAGGAACGCTTCCGGGCAGACAGGAACCTCTTATGCGCAAACGCAAACGCAAACACAAAGCACACTGCGACAAGCCGAGCAGCGGGTTGGCGTCCTAAGCGTCTTGTTACGCAGATAGCATCCTTTTGACCTTGCCCTCAATTTTCTTGATGATGCTTGGTCCTGCATTACTCAAAAGCTCACTAGATGCATTGAAGTCGGAGATGAATCTCTTCTCCCATTCTGCGTTTCTAAGGTCACTCTGCTTTTTTGTGACTGGTTCGCAGGGTATTTCAATCGGATCGATCTCTACGCCCATAAAATTTGCTATATCATTTATCGATCGAACGAGATCATGACGAACATCATCAAAGTTCATTTCGATGTAATTACAGCCGTTAGCAGCTAACGTGTACCTCCACGAGGCGTTGTTCAAAATGGTCTCGCGAAGGCATTTGTCAATATGGGCGAAATCATAGTGCGGATCATCGCTTACCGCCTTTTGGCCAGCAATCCACACCCCCGTCTGGCTGGCTATCGACAGTGACACGGCTTGCTTCAATAGATCCTTTCTCGACAAGAGAATGTAATACGCGTTTGGAAAACACCTGGCTACATTATCGAAACCACCAAACAGCTTGATGTGCGGATAATGAAGCTTTATTCCAAACACGCCGTTAGGCGATGTCCTTCGTCGCTTTATTTCCGCCATAACCGCTTGCAAATCCTCTTTTTTTAGTCGCCTCTTCCATTCCAAAAGATTTGCAGGGTTCGCATACTCCAGTGGGAAACCAAATCTGTTGGTTTCATGTAATGCATGTCCAAGCATATGACTGCCGCACCTTCCCGTGGATGCGATAATCAACACCTTGGAAGGGGCTTCCACTCTTGGGTAGTCATGACTTTCTGAAAATTGTTCTTCATATAGATGCATTGGATCACCTCCATATGCAAGACAGATAGACGCTACAGCCCCTGCCCCGCAGTATGGATGATAATTCGCATCTTCCCTAGTGATCCCCAATCACATGATTCGGGGGCGCCTAAGCGCCCCCGGTGTTGGCCTACTGAAACCCAAGTGATCGCTCAGTGCCAGCTACCCTTACCACCGCCGACGCCGGTGACGATGGAGACAGCCCCCGACTGGAAGTGGCCCAGCAGGTTGCTGTGGCTGTCGAAGTACAGGATGCTCAGGTAGACCGGCGTGGCCTGGAACTCGAAGCTCACGGTATCGCGGGGGTGCTGACCGCATCAGCTCGGTATCACCACGAACGCCGGTATCAGCCCTGCCAAGCGTAACGGATCACTTCGGTATCACCTCGCCTCACCCCCTTGGTCGCAACATCCTCCTGGTGGATTCTTATGAAAATAACGAATGGGGGGCGCCACCATGGACCATGCACCGCTACGGATCGCCATCATCGGCGGCGGGGTTTCCGGCCTGTCGCTGGCCTACTATCTGCAAAAACTCGGCTGCCAGAAGCTGGGGCACGAGGCGGCCCGGCAGCTCGAGGTCACCATCTTCGAGCGCAAGGCCACCCTGGGCGGCAATGCCGAGACGGTGTGGGTCGACCTGGGCTGTCGGCGCTATCCGGGAAAGCCCGACTCGCCCTACCGCCGCTGGGCCGACCTGGGGGTCAATGACGTCAACCTGGCGACCTACCACCGCCTGCGCACGATACTCGGCGAGATCGGTGAGCTGGAACGCATGAAGCCGCTGGAGAATACCGAGAGCTATTTCAGCCGTGATGGAAGCATCGCCCTGACCGATGACAAGGACCTGTTCCGTGGCGTCAGCGACCCGGCCCATGAGTTGAGCAAGGTCGATGGCGGCCGGCTGGCACTATTGATCCCCGTGGTTCACCAAAGCGCCATCGCCCTGGTGGAGAATCACCGCGTTACGCCGCGCTATACGGTGGATGACTTCTTCGATGCCTGTATCGCCGCCCCCGCCGATATGCTGGCCGCGGCGGCGGAACGTTTAAGCGTCTCCATCGACTGGCAGGACCCGGAGCTGCCGTCGCGGCTGGAGCGTATCCGCCAGACCATCTACTACCCCCGCATCTCGGCCATGTATTTCGCCGACGATCGCGGCCCGGGCGGCATGCCGCTCCAGGCCCCCTTCGAGTATTACCGCATTCAGGAAGGCGGCTCGCCCCCGGACCGCCGCTACTTCGAGCATGGCGCCCAGCACTGGCTGGAAGCCCTGGCCGCACATGTCACCAACCCGAATACACCGGGCCCCCGCGTTCAGATCCTGCGCGGTATCGAGGTGGAGGCCAGCCTCTCGACCCAGGGCGTAACACTGACGGAGTGTGCTCCCGGCGACCGCCGCTGGGACGCCGACCTGCTGATCATGGCCACCCATGCCGAAGACGCCCTGCCGCTGCTGACGTTCGGTAACGGCCTGAGCGACACCCAACGGGAGCTGCGGCATATCCTCGGCAAGGTGCGCTATACCCGCAGCTTCAGCGTTTGCCACACAGCCGCCGCCCGCCTGCCGCCCAATCGCAACCTGTGGCGCACCTACAACATCGAGGTGCGCAACCCCGAGGACACCTTCTTCCCCTACCGTATCGACTACGTGGCGAACCGCCACCAGAACGATGCGGAGAACCCCGCCTACAACCAGGCAGGCCTGCCGCAGTACTTCGTCTCCCTGGTGGATGACCTCAACCGGATTCCCCGCAGCGAGATGCTCGAGCGGCAGTCCTCTCCCCTGGACGCGCCCGTAGCGCTGGCGAACACCGCATCCGGCGAGGCAGGCTACCGGGACCGGCTGCCGCCACTGGACAGCGCCCTGGAGGCCAAGGCCTGGACCCTGTTCAAGCACAATGTGCTGGATGCCAACTGCCTGGAGGCGCAAGCGGAGATCGAGCGCTATAACCAGAGCACTGCCCGGCGGCGCTTCGAGGGCCATCAGGATGGTTGCCCGCTGCTGTTCGCCGGCGGCTGGACTCGCGGTGCCGGCCTGCAGGAGCAGTGCCTGGAGCAATCGGAGCACCTCGTCGCCCTGCTGCTGACGGCACCGGAGCGTCGGATCGAGGGTCCCCTGCGGTTAGCGTCGACTGGCAGCAAGGCGAGGCAGCGTCATCACCAGGCCAGCGGCTTCGCCACGGTGCCAGCACGCCCGTAGGGCTTCCAGGGTGCTCGCCTCGCTGCCCTTGTCGCCGCCCGCCTGCCCGCTCTCCAGCCAGTCGGCGTGGGCCTCGATCAGGGCGCGGTGGTGCTCGCCCCAGGCACAGGGCTCCGCCGCCATCAGTTGGGTCAGGCGCTGGGCATAATGACGCGCCGCGTCGGGACGCTGGTCGAGCAGGCTGACCTCCGCCGCCGCGATCAGGAAGCGATAGCCGTTGTGCCCCACGCAGCCGGCATCCAGCAGCGCTTCGCCCTGTTGTAGCGTCGCCAAGCGAGCCTCGGGCTCCTCTTCCAGCAGTGCCCGGGTGCCCAGCACCCAAGGGCCGATAAAGGCCTTCAGCCCATGCTGTTCGACCAGCTGCCAGGCACGCTCGATGCTGGCCCGCGCCTCGGCCAGCCGCCCGGTGATCAGCTCGACCCGGGCACGACTCTCCAGCAGGAAGGCCTCGAAGCGCCCCGAGCCCAGGCCACGCGCCACTGTCAGCGCCTGTTCAATCTGCTCGTCCGCCGCCTGGGGGTCGCCCTGGGAGATCAGAATCCACCCCGCCGTGAGCCGTGCGACCACCTCGGCACGCCGATTACCGACCCGCTTGCCCAGCTCGGCGGCATCGAAGCAGTCGGCGAGCGCCGCCTCAGTCTGGTTGGCATAGATGCGCGCCGTACCCAGCATGAACAAGTTGGAGGCCTCCAGGTCGGCGTGGCCATGGGTCCGACAGAGCGTTACGCAGTGGTCGAACAGCTCGAGGGTGCTGCGCATCTGCCCCTCGGCATAGTGCGCATCGCCAAGCCCGCTCAGGGCCTGGATCTCGGTGCGCACGCCGCCGCCACGGCGGGCCTGCTCCAGGGCCCGGGTGTGATAGGCCCGGCTGGTGGCGAAATCGCCCCGGGGGAAATAGAGGTTGCCCTTGAGATAGAGCGCCTCGGCCAGGGGCAAGGGGTCCTCCAGCGCTTCGGCCAGGGGCAGCAGGCCATCGAGTATCGCCTCCTCCGCCGCCAGCGCATCGAGCATGTTCAGCACCCGGGCCAGCCACAGGTCGGCGCTGATGCGCTGCCCCTCCTCCCGGGCGAACGCACGGGCCGCCTCGAAGTGCTCCCGCGCCGCCTGGATGTGCCCGGTGGCCATCGCCACCTGGCCCTGCAGCAGCATCAGCCGGTACTCATCCTTAGGCGCATAGTCGATGGAGCGGCACTGCTTCAGCAGCGCCAGGGCTTCCTCGTGCCGGTAGCGGCCCATTTCCGCCGCCACCGCCTGCAGGAAGGCATTCGGCGCCTCCAGCGAGCGCGCCCGATGAAGGTGGCGCGCCCGCAGGCCCGGTTCCGCCTCGCCGTAGAGTTCGGCCAGGCGCAGGTGCAGGCGGTCGCGCTGTATCTTGGGAATGCCTTCGTAGATCCCTTGCAGGATCAGGTCATGCACGAAGCGGTAACTGCCCTCTTCCAGCGGGCGAACCAGGCTGTAGCGCTGGGGCAGTTCGGGCTGGTAATCGGCCTGCCCCAACACCTCTTGCAGCGAGGCCAGGGAGAAGCGCTGCCCCATCACGGCGGCGATGCACATGGCCCGACGATCCAGGTCGGTGAGCTGGTCCAGCTTGGTCTGTACCAGGTTGGCGAGGCTGGCCGGCAAGCTGCGGTGGGGGTGAAACAGCAGCAGCTGGGTCAGGAACAGCGGGTTGCCCTGGGCCTGGGTGACGCAGCGGGCGGCATGCTCGGCGGGCACCGTGCCGAAGCTGGCTACCAGGGCCTCGGCCTCCTGGGCGCGCAGCGGCGGCAGCTCGATCAGCGTGAGCGGCAGCTCGGGCAGCTGTGGCCGCAGGCGGGTCTCCAGCGGGTCCTGCTCCAGGCGCGAGGTAAACAGCCAGATCACCGGCGCATCCTGGGTCTCCTGCAGCAACCCGGTGAGGGTGGCCAGCAGCGCCTCGTCGGCCCAGTGCAGGTCCTCCACCACCACCAGTTGGGGGCGATGAATGGAGCGTGCCAGGAGCACGTCGCGCAGCGCCTGTACCAAGCGCTGGCTGCGGGTCGCGGGGGCCATGGCCGCATAGAGCGACTGCGCCTCCTCCGGCTGGGCCAACCCCAGCAACGGACGCAGCAGCATGGCATGATCCACCGGTAGACGTAGCGCCGAGAGGCGGGCAAGCAGTTGCGCCTCGTCTATTGCATCACCCTGCGCCTCGCCCTTCGCCTCCCCCTGCGCCTCGCCGGACGTTTGCAGCAGCGAGCGCGTGAGCTGCATCAGCGGGCCTTCATCGGCACGGGTGCCGAAATCCAGCACCTCGGCCTGGTGATGATCGGCATGGGCCGCGGCCATCTCGGCAAATTCCGCGCTGAGGCGAGTCTTGCCGATGCCGGCCACGCCGCGGATATAGACGAGATGACCGGCCTGGTAGGCCCGGGTACTCTCCAGGATGGCTTGCAGCTGCCCCAGCTCCACTCGGCGCCCCACCAGATCGAAGCGGGCCTCGTGCGCCTCGTCCCGCGGACGGCGATAGTGCAGCCACTCCCCGCCTTCGTCATCGAAAACGAAACGCTCCGCCAACTGCACCGCCACCCCACGCTCGACCCAGACGCCGCTCTGCTCTCCCGACATCGAAAGCGGCGTATCCGTAGGCCAGTGGCCAGCCTGAAGATAAACGCCACGGGCCACCCCCTGCTCCACCAGGGTGGCGGCACACAGCAGACCGCGCTGCGCATCGCTGCGGTAGGCCCGGGGCAGCCCGAACAGTGCCGTGCCCCCTTCCTCCAGGCTGCCGCCGAAATGCTGCACCCAGCTCGCCAGCGCCGAGGGATCGGCGGCCACGGCGTGCAGCTGGATCAGCACGCGGGCGCGCTCCATCTCTTCGATATCGGAAGCGACAACGGCAGCCTCCTCAGCCTCCGCCGACAGCTCCTCGACCTCGACCTCGTAGATCTCGGCCAGATGGCGCGCGGTACGATACAGCACCGCCTTGCCACTCTCCGCCCGCTTGATGGAAGCGATGGAGACACACAAACGCCGATCAAAACAGTACTCGGCCAGCGCCTCCTGACTCAGGCCCAGCCGCTTGCGATGCTGCTTCAAGCGCTCACGATCCAGCCGCAAGCGCCCGTCTTGGGGGATGATCACTAGTGGATGTTTTCCTGCATTTATGGGGCATGAGAGGGATGGTTAGCGAACGCCCAAATTATGTGCCTGTTTGGAGCTACAAAGCAGCGGTAAATCGGTTGTTGCGCAGCCGATTGTTAGAAAACTTAGTCAAACTTGATTTCGCCACCGCCGGCATTTAACGGCGGCATCTCGCCATGCACTTTAAAAAAGGCATCTATCGCAAGAGCCTCCTGCCAGTATAAAAAACCAGATTTTAGATGCGGCGCCAACTCTTGATACAGAGGAAAGAACGCAACCTTCATCTGTTCGATCTTCGCCTCAGGCCACCGCCAAGCTGCGGAATGTCCATTATACCTTCCGTCGTAATGTATTCCGGCAGATGATGCGAACTGGGCCATTCGATTTTTGAAATTATCTGTCATTCCAATATATTGAACGTAACCATCAGCAGGGTTTGGCACCCCTAAGGAATCGCCCCAAGCAATGACATAAATTCCAGAGCTAAGCCGTACAGGTCCTAGCTCAGGATCTACCTTCTCTGAACGCCCCCCTGCTCCTGGCCAGAAGCATTCATTTATGCGCGCCCATTCAAACCACTTACCTGCAAAAGGTTCCAAAATAAAATCTTGCACTAGGACTCCTTAGCATTGCTAACACCGCGCTCTACAGAAATTCAGGAGCGCTAGCGAGTTAATTTTTCGTAGCAGCACCTTGTTATAAGACGATATTACTTAAAATAGAGCTTGTCAGCACTACCTTTACCAAAGTACTTCTCATACTCCTGAGCAGCATAGGAATCCATCATTCCTGATATATAGTCCGTCACTAATCGCGCCTTACAGTCATCGAGAGAACGCAACTCTGCCGGCAACAAAATATTCCCCTTGTTATATTTTCCATCCGAATAAACCTCAAATAGCCCACGTATTATTTTCTCGCCGCGGCGCTCATATAACTGAACATCTTTTTTCCTCAAGATTGCTTTAAATAGAAGCTTTTTTAAACCTTCTGCCAAATCAGCGTAATGCTTGTAACCTAGTCGACCGTCGACTAAATCGATATCAGAACAAAGTGTGTTTACTATTTTTGAAGTCAACTCCTTTTTAAGCACAATTGCGTACTCTTCAGAAGTACCAGCTCTATTTGCTTGCATTGCTTCAGTTTGCGCTTCTTGTGCAATATTTGAAATTGCTGAGTACGCAGACTGGAATCGCGCACTTACTTTAAACTCATGCACAATTTCGCCCAAACTAATCATGCCAAAGCTTAATGCATCCTCCAAATCATGTGCGGCATAAGCAATTTCATCAGCCAAGTCCATGATTTCAGCATCTATGCTCTTCTTTATTAAAATATCATGCTTGTCCAGCTCATCCCTTAAAAAACAAAAATCATCGTCATATAGGAATTTTTTATCATTTTGCTGTTTGTTATAAAAATACTTGGTTATAGCCATTAAGGTACGAACATTAAGATTCAAACCAGTGTAAGAATGATGTTTTATTTCAAGCGTCCGTAAAATACGAAACGCTTGAGCATTTCCTTCATATCCACCACAATCTGAGCTCAATTCATTTAATACAACTTCCCCGTAATGTCCAAAAGGAGGATTACCTATATCATGAGCCAAGGCAGCAGTTTCTGTTACAACGGTATCCTTAAGATCCAAATTATAAGCAATTGAGCGTGCAATTTGAGCGACTTCTAAACTATGAGTCAGTCGATTTCGGTTAAATTTGCTTCCGTCTACGCCGAGAAGCTGCATTTTACCTTGCAAACGTCTAAAAGAAGATGAATAGAGAACACGAGCATAGTCTCGCATTAAGGTATCTCTATTTTCTGCACGACTATCCTCGAATGTATAAACACGATACTCTAATTTAGATATTAGCCTTTCTTGGTTTTTTGCATATTCAATTAATTCACGGTCATACATAGTTATTTACTCTAATTTTATTGACCAAGCAAGTTCTTGGCTTATAACGTAGCCTTCAGCTGCGGCGTGTAGCGACAGCGTAACAGCGTCAGCTGGAAGGCAGTGGAGTTCCCCCACTCCAGGGTCGACTGAAGCGGCTTGTTAGCTGGCCTGGGTATCATTCGCACCTCTAAATCCTACCCCTAGCGCGAGTGGTGTACAGCTCAGCACTAAACCACCATCATCTCTTTCTGCCAATGACTTGACGAGCAACAAAGCAGCACAAGTTTGGTGTCCTTGGAACGATACGGTCTTTGATGTAGCTCCAAACATATCAATGGTGTCCACATAGAACTCGACATGAACCTTATTCTTGAAAGTTTGACACCTTCTATGATCGTTTTCTTGCGTTTCGTCAATCGATTTGAAATATATTCCTTTATTGAAGAAAATAAGCTCACCCGGTCTTACTAAGCTTCTTACTCTTGCTTTTGTCCACGTCGATGGTTCCAAATGGATCACATTGGTGTTGCGACTAATTTGATCAACCATCTCAGAGTATAATGCGCGCAACCGTTGGTCATCCCCAAAATCGAACCAATTATAAACACTGTTTCTGATAAAAGAGTTGCTCATTGACGAATTGAGGGGCTTAATAATGATCGCATTCTCATCAACCATTTCTTTATCGAGACAATACTTTAGAAGCCTCTGTCCTTTGTTAGATATGGCTCCAATATCCGACATTTCCGCGACACGCTTGTGATTGATGTAGCCCCATGATACTCCTACAGAAAGCCATCCATTCTTGGTATTTTTTGTTTGACCTTCTAGTGTCGCTGCCAAAGTACGTGAATTTCGAACCTGCTTAGTCCACTCACTTTTAGCGTGGCGTAATGCTCGCGCATCCAAGTTATTCGACATTGTCCGCATTGTGTGCGATTCATCGTGGTGAGCGACACACAGGACAATAAGATTATCTTCAGTGTTGTTAGAATGATCTTGATCAATATGGTGAATTTGACATCCGCTTTTCTGACATATAGCGCAGCAATACTGACTCTCATAGAGCAGTTTATTTTTAAGTGTCGGTGGAATTGCTTTTCTTGGCATAAGAATTCACTACTTGTAAGATATAACTGTTTTTATCATCTAACCCCCGCAGCACAAGCGGCTTTGTAGTGTAGGCGAAGCCGAAACGAAAATGCTGTCGCTGTGCTTGGCCTTGTTATATCTCCTGTAACTCGAGGCTATAGTAATCCTGATTCTTTCTTGCTTTCCAGACATCTAGATACCCTGTAGAGGATGCGTACCCTCCAATGACATTCTTCTTTTCAAGATCCGACCTAAGTCCAAACAAGCAATTATTGATGCTGCTAGATGATAACTTCATCAAATACACCACATTGGGATTACGACTTAACTTCGCCAAATGCATTGAAAGTGATACCCTTTCAACATCATCTTGAATGCCCATAAGATCAATAACAGCTCGGCCACTATTCGGATCAATAAAAGACCACTCTGCAGACGAAACTCGGTCTCTAACACGTTCGTTAGGTATAAGGTCAATACATTCAAGAACCACTCGGTCTGACTGCTCTAATCTAAGGACCACTCGGTGCTCTTGTTCATAAATCCATTCGTCACTTTTTCGCATAAATACTTCATAGAGTATTCTATCAGCACCTTCCACTGAGATATTCGAGTAGTCATAGTCGAATTTGTCATTTCTGTATCGCAGCCCTTTCCTATAGGAAACCGGCTTAGGAATTCCGTCAAATGGTGAGTATACCTCGCCCCAAGAAGAATTTATCAAAGCATCCGATCTGAACAGGTTATGGAAAATGGACCCATTGCCAGGAATAGACACTATGCCGATAGCAAGCCCATTATGCTCGTTTGCATAATGAGCCCACATCAATAGATTCTCTTTGTTTTCGGAAAAGCATATAACACCGATGTTATGCATCCGCATTTCGATGTACTGAGAAAAGCTCAAATCGCCGAATTCTGGATCTTGGGCCGTTGGATAATCAAAATGGCCGGCTAATTCTTCTAAGCTATCCTCGCAGAATGAAGCCTCGAATGGGTCATTCAAAACTGCTGGCTGAGATAGTCGAATGAACCCATCACTAAAGATATCTCTTGGTTCATTCATGTACTTAAACAATTGCTTCAATACTGATCCCCGGGACAAAAATATAACGCCCGCGTAATAGGCTCGAGCTTGCAAGCGCCCTAATTGACGCGATTTTTATGTGCTTATTCTCCAAACCGGAGAAACTCTATCAAACGAACCACTTCTCTTGGCGGTCTGTTTAGTGGAGCAACAGTTTTAACCGTGACTTTAATTAGACAATTTTTTCCGATCACGCTGTCAGTGGCTTTTGTAAACTGATCAACAGCCTCTTTAGTAGCGGAGCCATAGAAAAGTTTTCCTGCATTGTCAGCCAGTTCAAATTTTCGGTGCTCTGGCAAAAATCCTACCAGAGTTCCTTCAATTTCAATTGTTTTTTCTTCAATGCTTGTAGCTTCCGTTCTAACTTTCGCCCTATGGATAGAAGGACCATCAAGAGTAAAATCCAGCTCTTTTTCAACAACCCTTATAGTTGCTTTACTTGAATCCAAGTTGGAAAAAAAGTCCCTGAGAGCGATTAGCGTTCTCGGCTCTAATTCCTCTAAAATAGACTCAAAAACCGCATCGTCCTGGGCAGCAGAATCCCGAAGAAGAAGTGCAGCCTTGTCTATAACATGCGATAACTGTGAAGACTCCATTTGAATTTGTTCGCTCATTTCATCAAGAACAAAACCAAAAGAACCCCTTGCCAAGCCAGTAACCATTAGCTCTGAGCTTGCCTTGAATGGCACTTTCCCTCTTTCACCTAAATCGCCGACTTCATTGTTGGCGAAAACTTTAGCGATAAGATCCTGAAACTGCTCTAATGCTGTTCCAGCAAATTCTGCAGCAATTCCTTTTGAACCAAGCACAGGCTGCCCACCAAAAAATAGAGCAACGCTCGCGCTGTTATCAGAGACTGAGCCCTCTTTCAATAATTCTAATTTACTCGATAATTCACAAATTCGATGCTCGAGCTGCATCTCACCTACGAAATCGCCAGATTGACGCGCACTAGAAAGCAGCTCATTAAGAGTTTTAATTTCAGAAGATAGGCTGTCAACATTGAGCTTCTTAGGCATTACCTGCCTCCCTATCCAAAATCTCTAGCGCCTCATCGTCACTGCAATCAATCGGTATTTCCACCATTCCTTTCCAAAGGTAAGATTCGCGCTGGTGTGAAAACAATCCAAACCAGTACCGAGTGTTGCTCACTACATGTATAGGATGCGTGTTTAGGTCAACGAAATACGCATCGCAACAGTATTTCTGCTTTGCTTCATTGGGAAAAAAAAGATCTGTGTTTTCGTAGACCAATTTCTTCCATAACTCTAAATCATTTGTAGGTCTCAAAGCGAATGTGACTATATCCACATCTGATGGAGGTCGGCCACGGTTTAACTCTACATTCTCGACAAAGCTACCATCGAGCCACTGGAAGCCGTTACGAACACCAATACTCTTAAGCTTTCTACGATAATCCAGCAACCCTTTAAGTATAGCTCTCCTCTCAGAAGTGTGTGCATAACGAAGAATGAACTCTGTTATCGTAGTCTTATAGGGAGCCATACCAGCAGGGTCGGTTGGCCCTTGCTCGGGTATAAAAGGCGGCAGCACTCCTGATTGATTTAATTCTGGTATCACGCTTCAATCTTCCTATGTTCTTTCAGATAACGCTGGCACATAGCGCTCGGCTCTGGGGCTGCATGGAGCGCAGCGTAATGCAGTCCCTAGCAGCCGCTTGTTAGGTGCTCTCTGGCTCCCCGAGAGAATTAACACGGATAAAAAGACTTGGCTGCATCCTTTTTTGTATTCACCATAAAGTCAGTATCCTTAAGCGACTTTTCGATCAGTGCTTTTCTGTTTGGGATATGTAGAGTGGGCACTGAATCCATTGAGTCTCGAAACTTTGGCAACTTATCCCAAAGATCCCTTATCTGCTTTTTGAACGTTTTTGACTGGCAGTTAATAATGTCAGATTTTTCCGTGTACTCTGGATATACAACTATAACCGGCAAACCTAATGTATTTATTCCGCAGTCGATTTCTTCACGAATGGCTTTTGAGCTTTTTGTCACAGAGCTTAAGAACAATATTATATTCTTAGATTTACTGAGTCGTTCTCTAATTCTCGGTTTTAAAGTTTTTTCCCAATCGCTACCGTCCCTTACATTGTAATTTTTATTGTGGGAATCATTAAATGGAAAGTCTGAATCCTTTCCTTTCCATGCTCTAAGCATGCTGTAGCTTACAAAATCTCTAGTTGCATGAGCGCCTAGACCACCTTCAGTGAATGGCTCACTGACGTAAAACGCTGAATAATTTCCGTTTCGATATGCCATTTCTGCTCCTAACTCTATAAGTCTCGTTTTTGGTGCTAATTTTTAAAGCCCATTGTTGGACGATTTAATATCGAGTAAATTAATAGTATCCATTTTCTCTGGATGAATAATGATAGTTAGTTTTGCTGGATACTTGAATCGCATCTCACTAATCCTGAATGTCCAAAGCATGATCTTAAGCAAGTCTTCATCACTGATATTTTTGTGCTCTTTAATCCGCGTTATCCCTGATCCAAAAATCGGGACCGAAACGCTTTTTTGTGCGTAGATTCTATTTACCCTGTCCCAGAAGTTAATAAGAAAGCTGAGGTATTCCGGCATCGTTAACCGAGCTCGGTTTTTATCATCAAATTTCGAAAAGGCTGTTAAAAGATACTCGCCATATACACAAATGGAGCCAATTTCGAAACGTGTCTTTTTTCCGCTTTTTCTCTCCGGATTTTCGCCAACAACATCTTCATCTTCGAAAGGATAGTTTTCGATATGACGATCAAGATCAACAACCGAGGCGTCAAGATGGCTATTAATGAATATGCCGTTCAGTGATTTGCTAGATATAATCTTGTCATCCACTTGCGTATCTAAGTATTCATTAAATGCTATGACTTTAAAATCAGGTTGCTCAAATATATCCCCTTTTTTTATCGTGACATCACTTCCCTCGATTTTAGTGTGAATCTGCTGCAAGTTGTTAGATCTAACCCACAGAGCCACATAGACGAATAAAAGCAATATTAAAAATATGCCACCCACCGCGAGCTTGCAATCTTTGGGTATCTCAACAAATATAAATGTAAGCGATGCCACTACACTTATTACAGAGACAACTTCAAGAAATTGCCTGAAAATTCTCTTATCCAGAAAACTTACCTTTGCCAAAGACTTTCTCCCTTAATTTTGCCAGCCTGATCTTGGCTGATACCATTTACACTGACACCTAACGCCTGACATCACCGGCAGAAGGAAGCAGGGCGACGAGGAACGAGGAGCGGCGCTTTCTTCTGTCCGAGTGCATGTGATTGTTAGCCTGTTGTAACGAAACGCAAGGCAAGGCAAGGCAAGGCAAGGCAATGCAATGCAATGCAATGAAAATAATAGCAATAAAGCCAAGGACGACAGCTCCGAGGTAATACTTGCGCACATCCTTCTCATCGGCTAGCCACTTCTCAAGCTCGCCCTGCGTACATACGCGTTCGCCTTTGCCTTGATAGCCATAGCGCGTGACGTTGAACAAATACATAACTGAGTGAGCGGGAGTATATGCCCTTTTCTGCGCCGACTCCCACTCTGGAGGAAGTCCAGAGATGGGAATTGGCTCACCGCCAACTGTGATGCAACTTGGTCGGTGACCCTCTGTTAGAACCTTACGCATCTTTTCAACCCGTGTCTTTCTGGATATTCTCTTCTCAAGAGCAGCAAAAAGCACAAGGTCTTTGTCGTCGTTATAAATCCAGGATTCCGGAAATCCGCTTGCGGACTTGAGTCTATCAAGCCCCTCCATTGCCGCGTTTCTCACAAACCATCGGTCAAGCTTACCTGAATGCTCCAAGTATGCGTACAGCACGGTCAGAAACGGCGGTGCCAAAAATAGAGCTAGAAGATAATAGTTCATATGATTTTTAGGCTAACGCCGCAGTTTGGGGCGCCGGAGCGCCAGCGAAGGCATCCCCGCATCTCGATTTTGTGCCGCGACAACACCGCTTTGTTAGCTGATTGAGTTGTACACATTGATAAAATTGGGGATCTGAGAATGATCAGCTCCGGCGTCTTTGAGATACGTAAAAGCAACCTCTGCTCTCTCCGCATTCATTTGTGGGTCGAAGCCGGACTCTTTGAGTCGAGACTTCCACCACTTGATATTCTCCGCATGGTCGTTCTTTGAAATCTCGAAGACGATAAAAGTATACACACCTTTCTCAATAAACTCATCGCCACCGCGAGACATTTGATCTACAAACATCAGACCTCGCTTAGAACCCATTGCAGTGATCATGCTCTCAATGAAATGTGGCTTCACATTGATTCTTCGCCCAATTTCGTAGGCTACTGATTTCGGCTTTTCGGAAATAAGGCGGTAGATTATGGCTAGCGCTATTGCAATGCCAATTATCCAGTACCAGTTCATTCTGTGCCCCATAGAGTATTTCAGCTAACGCCCAATTAAGCGAGCAATTGAAGCGCAGCGTAAATTTATCCGCTGCAATTATTTGTTAGAGGAGGCGGTCTCAAGTTCCAAGCGCAACACTATTGAAGGGTGTCCGGTCCAGCGACCGACTTCTTGAGCACCTCGGCATAGACTTCCAAAGGCGTCCGCCAGTCCAATGTCTTGCGTGGTCGTGTGTTCAGTGAATCAGCAATGGCATCGAGCTCTTCCTGGCTATAGATCGACAGGTCCGTGCCCTTCGGCAAATACTGCCGGAGCAGACCGTTGGTGTTTTCGTTCGAGCCCCGCTGCCACGGACTATGGGGGTCGGCGAAATAGATCGCTGTTCCGGTCCGCTGTGTGATCTCGGCATGCTTCATCATCTCCCTGCCCTGGTCGTAGGTCATGGAGAGCCGCAGGGCGCGTGGGACCTCGTTCAGCTTGTCGCTGAACCCGATGGCAGCGGTGGTGGCCGTCGTGCCATCCAGCTTTGCCAGGATCACCAGGCGCGTGGAACGCTCCACCAGCGTGCCAACGGCGGACCGGTTATTGGCACCCATGATCAGGTCGCCTTCCCAATGGCCAGGCATCAGGCGGTCTTCGATCTCGGGTGGGCGCATGTGAATGCTGACCAGGTCCGGGAACTGGCCACGCCGGTCCGTACCCCGACTGCGTGGCCGACGCTTGCCGTTGCCCTGCCGCAAGCAGGCGATGAGCTCTTTCTTGAGAGAGCCCCGGGGCATCACACAGAGCGCGTTGTAGATGGCCTCGTGGGAGACCTGGCGGCGAGTATCATCAGGAAACATGAGTGACAGTGTGCTGGCGATCTGCTGCGGTGACCAGTATTGGCGCAGGAGATAGGCGACTAAATCGAACAGCTCGCCGCCAGGATGCAGCTTCGGTTGACGACGTGGGCGATGTCGCGTTAACCGGGTTCGATAGCCTGCCAGGCTGGCGTCGTAGCCTCTGTCAGCATCGACGGTATGGCGAGCAAGCTCCCGTGACACGGTACTTGGCGCTCGCCCCAGATGCGTGGCGATGGCCCGGATCGAGTGGGTGGTTCGCATCATCATGATGGCGGCTCGGTCTTCAGCAGTGAGGTGGCGATAGCAATGAGACATGGCAGCACGATACCTGATGGGTCAGGTGTTGCACTTGGTCATTGAGACCGCCGGATTTAGGCGCAGACTACATGTCGCATGACTGCACCGTACTGATCCTTCAACTTCCCAGAATTAACTTTGACACCTGCTTCCTTAGCTAGTGTTTTAGTTAGGCTCCACAGCTTGTTTGGATCATCTGGATGGCCTGAAGAATATTCAGACAAGCTTGCGCTGCTCACAAATTTTGCCTCGCTATCGAACCCCACTGGAGATCGTTCACCGTAGTAAATTTGGGGAGCATCCAGAGTAAGGAGATCTTTCGATGCAAACACTGGTGGGAAAGCGTAGCCTCCAATATTTGGCATGCATACCGATGCATCAAGAACCAAGTCATCCACTGCCACCCATGAGTGATCAAAGAAGCTTTGTTCATCAATTTTAACTTCCCCAATACAAAGGCTAGACTTGACTCCTTGCTCTTCAAGAAGTATGTGGAGTGCCGCCGACGTATCATGACACCCACCCCTATAATTGTTTTTCACTATCCAATTTAATACAGCCTTGAATGCTTTCTTAGCTTTGTAGTCAACGCTCGTTGAGCATAAGGAAATTCGGTCTATGTTTTTCAACCAAATCTTCGAATTCATGCTTTCCTCTAACGCCATGGTAAGCCGCCGAGACGTAGCGCAGCGTAGTGTCAGTCGGCTTCACCTAATTGTTAAATTTCACCTTGGTAACGACAACAAGAAATCGTCAGCCAGCTCAAATAAATAATCAGTTGGGTCCTCTCCTTGCTCTTTCATATGGAGCATCCTGCACAGGTTTTTATCGTCAACAACTAACATAAGTTTCCCGTGCTCACGCATTGCGCCCTGCATCATTTTGAAGGCGTTCTTATCAGCTCCAGCCCGAGTGAGGACAATTGCAACTTTTCTCAAGCCTCGTTCAAGTAGGTATTTTTCGGTTGTTAGCACCTGACCTTGCTTTATTTTCCCTACATAATTTTTAAATTCAAATATTACGTACCTGCTATTAAGGTGCTCCACTAAGAAGCTCCAGAACTCGGTCATCGGACGGACTCGACAAACAAAGTCGTACCTACTTACCCCATCATCTGTTCTTTTCTGGGCATGCCAGCCTTGCAAGTCGTTCGGAAATAAGTACTTAAGGACATCTATACAAAGCTCTTCATACTGAGACCATGTTTGCTTCCCACGCTTTGTATCTTTCAATCTGGTGCACAGCTCTGTGCCTTTGGTATCAGACGGGGGCGCCTGACGTTCATTTATAGAGCGGCTTCTATTCCAGGGCGCCTCCTTTCGGTCGGACAAATCACGAGCCAAGTCTGGATCTGCTTCAAGTAAAGAATCTAGCTCTTCCGCAAGAGCCGGAGAAACTGAAGCATAATTCCTCAAGTCAGTTCTATCTGCGAAAGAAATACTGAATTTCTCTTCCAGAACAAGCCGCATTTCTGATGGTAAAACACTTGATATGACTAACATTCCTTTCTGAGCACCACCACGCAAGCCGTTGTTGACTACACGGGCTGCGGCTGACTCTATTAGCGAAGGGCGAGCTCTTGCTGTCCTGTAATATTTGACTTCAATTGCCCATTGATCATTTCCCAAAATACCAAGAAAGTCGAAACCGGAGTCACCTCGTGGCGAATGTGACTGGATGCGAAAATTGTTCGCCTCAAGAATTCTGCGAACGAGGTCTTCAAACTGTTCCCATGTAGGCTTCGTCTTAAACATATACCATTACTTCTTTGTAAATTTAACGCCCGCATTTGCGGCTGGTTTGGAGTGCAGCGGAAAACCAGTCCGACAAAATGCGTTTGTTAGCCATTTGCCTGCTTGTTGATATCAGATAGTAAATTTCTGCAACAGTCGAAATACTTAGGTTTTAGCTTTTTGTTGCTATCGTACAATCCCTCTTTTATTACATTTCCTTCTTTGTCGAGCTTATCTCGAATATCACCAGCAGGTATAATAAAACTAAAATATTCTGGAAAAATTTCGTTAAACTCTGTAGCGTCTTCGGGTTTGTCTCCGTCATATACAGCTGAAATATTCTTGAATCCAAGACTATTTAACACTTTAGCGATTAGCTTTATTTTCGAAGCTCCACCAGCTCCGAACCCCCAAAATGGAATGGAATAATTTAGATTAAGGTCGCCAACCATTTTGTTGAAAAAAACAACATCTTCTTGGCCTTCTGTTATCACTAAATTATCTTCCGCAAACAAACAAGCGACAGACTCATAAGCAAACGCATGGGGGTTAAACAAATCACCTTCTAATTTCTTAAATATATCTCTACATTCGTCATCTAGCCTGTAAACTGTACTTCCATTTTCCTCGTCAACAACACGCGATACCTCCATGCCATTTAGAATCGCGTCAATACTGACCATTTCAGGTGAGTGCGTGGCGAACAATACCTGCCTATCTTTCGCTAATTCACCAAGAGCCAGCATTAATCTACGTTGAAGCTGGGGATGTAAACTTAGCTCAGGCTCATCAATTACCAATATTTCGTTGTCACTGGATTCAAAAATTGCATCAACAAGAAATAGCAATGAGACAAGACCTTCTCCCATTCCGTCGGAATTGTGAAAAACATTGCCTGGCTTCTCAATTTTAACGTAGTACTGTTCGTTGTCATTTTGGTCAATAGTCCAGCTAAGCTCTTTGCCATATACCTTTTTGAAAACGGCGTTAAACTGCTCATACTTATCAAGAGCATTAAACAAACGGTGACTAAAATTGTTTATCGGCTCAGCTCTATTTGTAAACTTACTAGAGTTTCGGTAATACTGATCCCTATTCCATTTTCCTGTTGAAAAATAAGGATCGAATACTCGCCTAGATGGAAGAAAGCTGATTTTTGGAGGAGTTTTGTTATCAGTAGACACCCACTCCGTCTCCGATCCGCCTTTATCGACAGTTTTCAATACTCCTGAAGCACCATCAAATTCCACCTCTATCGAAACGCGATCTCCCGCATGCTTATTCCGCTTACCCTCAGTGAAGCTTACATCCCTCACGTTAGACAACCTTCTAAAGGCTTCGATGAGAGTGGACTTTCCGCCACCATTTGGGCCAATTAAAATTGTAAGTCCACTACCAAAATCTCCATTTGGTTGAGCAAGAGTAATTTCTTGTCTAGTTTGAAATCCTCTGTACCCGTGACATGATATTTTGTTGATTACTTGCATGCTCTTCCTTTGGATGGCTAACGCCGAAGGTAACGGGCCGCTTTGGAGCATAGCCGAAGGCGGCGCGTAAAAGCGGTCCCGTTCACCGCCTGGTTATGCCTCTAGCCAAGCGTAAAACTCAGCAGGCATCTCGTCTTCAACGGCTTCGATCGACTTGATGTCGACAGTTGAATTACACCCTATCAAGGGGACTTCAATCACCTTTTCTTGATCCGACCATTCCACCAATAAATAACGCGTATTGTTCTGATCGTATGCCACCGAACTCACCCTGCCGTGACCATAAAGCTTCATCGTCTTGCCAAATTTTTCGCGCTTTTTAAGAACTACCAAGTCGCCTTTGCAGATTGAATTGAATCTTTCTGCTTGGTGCTCACTTTCTAGATAATCAAACCTACAGATTCCTTGTTCCTTCCAAGCTATATCTAATCTCTCGCCGAAATCAGCACCTGGACAGAACCCCATGAACAAAATGTAGGAGTCAGTTGGTGTAGCGTTGTTGATTGCATCCAAAACAAGCTGTGCTTCGGTGTCGCCGGTGGACAATTTGTGTTCTGCATTACGTTTTAGCTTCGCGAGGTCCGCACGCGCCATTTCACCACTTCTGACTCGTTCGATCGTTTTCTCATATTTCATTAGCTTGAGTCCTCACTGTTTCGGGTTGAGCCCTTCAGGATTCAAGGGCCCCTCATTGCTAACAGGCTTAAAGGACTCCTAGGCGCTCTTTTGGCATAACGCCTGAATTAAGCCGCGCCGCGAAGCGGCGTCGGCTTGAATGAATCGTTAGGTTGCGTCCGACGAGGGATAACCAGGAATGTGTACACGGAGGTAGTGCAGGATATCGCCCGCCGCATCCTCTGCGTGTCCGCGTACATACTCATGCTCATCATGAAGCGCTGCTGCAACGACTGGCGCAACTGCTGCCAGGTCAAGGCGCCGGCAGATACGCGCAAGGTGGCCGAAGCCAAGAATTGCGTTGCCGCGAACGTTGAAATGCGGGTGCTCAGCCAATGTAAGACAAATACTCTCGGCCCAGGCACAGTCGGGCGGGTCCATAGTTATGACGATTGGCACATATAGCAGCTCTTCCGGGATGCCTCGAGCGACTACAGCCTCAACATCTTGCTCTGTCCATCCGTCTCGAAATGGTCCCATTTCGCAACCTAACGCCCGCAGCATGCGCGGCTTTGTAGTGAAGGCGAAGCCGCAACGGAAAAGCCGTCGCCGTGCCTGCGATTGTTAGGCAATTTGCCTATTTTTGCACTGGATATGACCAAATTTGACCCGCCCTATGGATCTGGATGCACAAGCCGGCTGCCACCAAGCGCCCGGAAATATGGAAAATATGGTTAACATAGCCATCGTTGCCGGATACCTTCGATACACTTTCCAAGACCTTGCCTGAGCTGGTTGAACTAAAATCGGTAGCAAGCCGCAAGCTCACTTCTACATCTTGCCAAGACTCACCCAGGGGACGTTCAAACTTCGCGCAAACTGTTACTGTAGCACCTTCAACTGTGCAGCTGACCAAAGGGCTCGGATACCAGCTATCCCTTAAACCCTCACGGTATTCCTGTCGAACTTGTTCCAATGAAGGCTCGTAGCCCGAGTTCGCCTCCATCTCACCGATGCAGCCCCAGCAATCTCCACCACAATCTAAAGAAAGCGGGTCATCGTCAACATTGAGTTTTCTCTTACAGATATAACAGTGCATGGACCCTTTGGACTCGATTTCTGCCTAACAGTGATTGGACTGCACGCCCTGATATTGAATGAACATCCTGCGCGTTCAACAGTATTATCTGATGCGCCTCAATTCTTCCAACTCCTTGATTTCGCCAGAACCTAAGTATAGCTCGGCCACCTATGCAGAATTCGCACGCATACGCGTTTTGTCGGAGCCAATATACTGTATGCACACCTACTAATAGACAAAGAGGCAACCAGGCGCGTCAAGCGCTACACACGACGATCTATTAATCGAACCCCAAACCAGCCCAAACGCTCGCAGTCTCTCCTGCATAAACAAGCCACCCAACCACCACACAGTTAACTACCACCCCACACCAAAAAATAGCCTGAAACGGCTGCTTCCTGGTTTTGTGCCGGAATAGCCGCTGTGCCACCAGCGCACCGGGCCAGCCACCGATCAAGCCTGCGAAGAGAAGCGTGGCTTCTGGTGTGCGCCTTCTGCCCTTCCCTGCTGCGGCTTTGTCGATGCCGTACATGGCGAAGGTGATTACGCTCAGCAGGGCATATGCCGCCAGGAGCTGCATTGGCACGTGCCCTAGAGCGCTCAGGGCTGCCAGAAGTGCGAAAAACGCAGCGGCTATGGCGCATGCCAGGGTCAGCCCTTTGGAGCGCGGGGATGCATGGCGAGCCGCTTCTAGGTAGAGCGCCTTCTGCGCCCTAGGCCTGTTCTGGCTGTCACGGGTCAGGTGGTAGGCAATCGGCTCGTTGAGTGTTGGGCGGCGCCCACCGCGGGGAAAGGCGCTGATGTGGACGAATACACGGGGGCCGCCTACGGTCGGTGTGATGAAGCCGAAGCCCTTGTCGTCGTTCCACTGTGTGAGCTTGCCCTCGTGCCGCATCGAGTTATCTCTATGTCATCAGTATTCGTCGGAGAATACCACGCGGCGAAATCGACTTTTAAATCCAATAAGTTAATGGGTACTTTAGATAAAGCTGGGTTTTGTCAGGCGGGAGAGGAAATAGGGAGTCGGGGCACGCTACCGCCCCTGCTGGCAGAATTGATGATAATTCGCATCATCATTAGTGCGGCAGTCCCTGCGTACTACTTGGTCTCTAAGCTATCTTCTGCAGCTTTTTACTAACCGTAAACAACCGTTACGCTGAGATCAACGCCAACGAAAGCATGAGGGGAAATAAAAACCCCGAAGGCGGGGGGCCCACCTACGGGGTCGGTTTGGAGCCAGGTCCGCGTTACTGCTGCGGACCCGTCATTCAGCGGTGCAGGTCGAAGCGGTCGTTCTCCATGACCTTGACCCACCCTTTCACGAAGCGGTCGATCATGCGCTCCTCGCCGCCGTTGGCGGCGTACTCCTCGGCAATGGCGCGTAGTTGGGAGTTGGAGCCGTAGACGAGGTCGACGCGGGTGGCGGTCCACTTCTTCTCGCCCGTCTTGCGGTGGCGGCCTTCGAAGCGTTCCTCTTCCTCGTCGAGTGGCTCCCAGACGGTGCCCATGTCGACGAGGTTGACGAAGAAGTCATTGGTCAGCTGGCCGGGGCGGTCGGTGAAGACACCATCGTTGCTGTTGTCGCCGACGTTGACGCCGATGGCCCGCATGCCGCCGAGCAGCGCCGTCATCTGCGGTACGCTGAGGTTCAGCATGAAGGCGCGGTCGATCATTAGGTGCTCGGCCGGAATGTTGGTCGCCTGGGGCTGCATGTAGTTGCGGAAGGCATCGTGCCTCGGCTCGAGGTAGGCATGTGCATCGATCTCGGTCATCTCCTGGCTCGCGTCGGTGCGGCCCGGGGAGAACGGTACCGTGATGTGGTGGCCGGCTGCCTTCGCTGCCATCTCGACTCCCACGTTGCCGCCCAGCACGATCATGTCCGCCAGCGAGATGTTAATGCCGGAGGCGTCCTTGATCTGCTCAAGCCGGTCGAGCACTTCGGGCACGCCGGCGCGTACGTTCACGTCCCAGCCAATCTGCGGCTCGAGACGGATACGCGCACCGTTGACGCCGCCGCGGTGGTCGGTCTGGCGGTAGGTGCAGGCCGCGGCCCAGGCGGTGCCCACCAGTTGCTTGACGTTCAGGCCGGAGTCGGCGATCTGCTGCTTGAGCGTGGCGACCTGCTGGTCATTGACCAGCGGCCCTTCATGCTTGGGCACCGGGTCCTGCCAGACGAGGTCTTCGTTGGGCACATGCGGGCCGAGGTAGCGGGCTTGCGGACCCATGTCACGGTGCAGCAGCTTGTACCAGGCGCGGGCGAACTCGTCGGCGAGCACGTCCGGGTTCTGGTGAAACTCGTTGGCGATCTCGAGGTAGATGGGATCGGTGATCATCGCCATGTCGGCGGTGTTCATCACCGGCGGGTTCTTCTTGCCTTCGACATGGGCGTCGGGCACCCAGTACCCCTCCTTGACCTCGACCGGCTCCCACTGGTTGGCACCCGCGGGCGACTTCTTGACCTCCCACTGGTGGGCGAAGATGGTGTTGAGGTAGGCGTTGTCCCACTTGGTCGGCGTCGGGGTCCAGGCCCCTTCGAGGCCGGAGGTGACCGTGTACTCACCAAGGCCGGTCTCGTGCTTGTTGGCCCAGCCGATCCCCTGCTGGTGAATCTTCGCGGCCTCGGGCGCGTCGCCGACGGCATCGGCCGGCCCGTTGCCGTGCATCTTGCCAAAGGTGTGGCCGCCTACTGTCAGCGCGACGGTCTCGCGGTCGTTCATGCCCATGCGGGCGAAGGTCTCGCGTACGTCCTGGGCGGACTTCATCGCGTCGGGAATGCCATTGGGGCCCTCCGGGTTGACGTAGATCAGCCCCATCTGCACCGCGGCGAGCGGGTTGTCGAGGGTGCGGCTGCCGTCTTCCCAGGTGCCGGTATAACGCTCGTCGTTGGTCGAGAGCCACTCGGCCTCGGGGCCCCAGTAGATGTCGTCCTCGGGCGCCCAGATATCGGAGCGGCCGAAGCCGAAACCGAAGGTGCGAAAACCCATGGTCTCCAGCGCGCGATTGCCGGCAAGGACCAGCAGGTCGGCCCAGGAGATCTTCTCGCCGTACTTCTGCTTGATCGGCCACAGCAGCCGGCGCGCCTTGTCCAGGTTGCCGTTGTCGGGCCAGCTGTTGAGCGGTGCGAAGCGCTGGGCGCCGGTGCCGCCGCCACCGCGGCCGTCGATAGCGCGGTAGGTTCCGGCGGCGTGCCACGACATGCGAATGAAGAACGGTCCGTAGTGGCCCCAGTCGGCGGGCCACCACTCTTGGGAGTCGGTCATCAAGGCATCGAGATCGGCGCAGAGTTCGTCGACGTTGAGCTGCGAGAACGCCTCGGCATAGCTGAAGTCGGCACCGAATGGGCTGGCGTCAGGGTGCTTCTGGTGCAGCACGTTGAGGTTGAGCTGGTCGGGCCACCAGTGTTCGTTGCCCTGCAGACTGGGTGTGGTGCGTGCCCCCCACTCCCGGCGTTTAGACTTTTGTTCAGACACGGTCTTCTCCTCGACTGGATGGTGGCCTACAGGAGATTTGAGCCGACGTCGCCGCATCGCCTCATTTTCGTCATTCCTACAAGCCGTCAGATATCAGTGAAGGATTCAGGACCGGAACCGTCAAGGCGAAGGGAGGCTTTCACCTCGATAGAAAGAAGCTATGAGAGCAGCTAGCAGGAGCAGCGAAGCCTCAACATCTCACTAATCGACAGGGGTATCCATCCCCCTCGCGTAACTCAGCTAGCTAAAATGCTTCATCGACCGACCAGCATTGCAACTCTGGCAACCATAAGCTTCGCGACGAACTTGAACGGATATGTTGCATAGCTGGGCACATCGTTCGGAATGTCGCCGTTCTCAGGCTTGAACTTGGTTTGGATACGCATCTGCAACGGAGGTGCATTACTCCCGAACCTTGCTCGGTACACCGAGAACCAGTGCCCCTTCTGAAAGTCGAGATACATGGCTGAATTGCAGCATGTTGCGACGACCCTTTGCGTGGGAGACTCAGGCTTGATCCTGTAGGCCTGCATGAGATCGCTCCCCTTTGAGCATCTCACGCGGTCCTTGCGGTAGAGCAAATATTCTGTCCCGCCATCCGGCTCCAGAACCGGGCGTGCGCTCGGGAGCGCTTCGACCTGCCGAGCCCCTTCCTGGCAATCGTCGCAATAACAGGCTGCGCCCATAATCGGTGAGCCGGTTATCTCGAGTTCGACGCTTCCACAAGCGCAGCGAGCAATCGGTTCGTACGCGGTTGTCATCAGCGACTCCTCTCTGGTGGCGTATGACGCCATAATCCCACACTTGACTGGTGACCCGTGCTTACTCTTGAACAAGGCTCTCAAACAGCTCAAAAGGTGGGAATTTCTCGAAACTGTGGATCGCGGGTGTCATCACCCAAGGCAACTGCGGTAGCTTGATCGAATCCGACACACCATCATCCTTGACGTGCTCCAGCGATGGCTACGGGTTCGATGAGCATTCGCTAGAACATACGTTCACCAGGCAGGTTGGACGCCTGGCGAATCCACTCCGCTACCTGCTCTTCTTCGATCTGTTCGTCCTGGTGGATATGCAGGTAGCGGGTATTGGGGTCCTTGGATGCGATGGGCGGCAGCGGCTCCAGCGAGGCGCCGTTGAGAAACGCCACCTTGATGTACTTCGTGAAGCAATGGAATGTGAGGAACCACCCCTCTCCCTCGATTCCATAGAAGGGTGAGTTCCACCTCACGGCCTTGCGCACGTTGGGGACCGTACGCTCAATCAGCGCATCGAGCCGGCGCCCGACGTCTTGCTTCCACTCCGGCATGGCAGCGATGTAGGCCTGCACGGGGGCGTCGCCGTCAGCCTTGGGGATCTGCGGGTTGCCTCCCGAGAGGAGCTTTGGCTTGGCTTCTGCGGGTGGGTTGGCCTTGTCGCGTGTCATCGCCGTTTTCCTCCTTATCAGTCTGAAGGGGGCACTAGCTGCGCCTCGATAGCCCCTTTGTCGATGACGGACCACACCTCTGCGATCTTCTCGCCGCGGAACTCATAGAACACGTTTTCGGCAAAGGACACCCTTCTTCCGCAAACAGCCAAACCAAGAAATTTCCCCTTTGGTGTGCAGTTGAAGCGGAGTCGGCTGGCTATGTAGGGCGGGTTCGAAACCAGCAATTCAACATGGAAGGATAGATCAGGGATCTCGGAGAAGTCTCTCTCCAGCATGCGCCGGTAGCCCGATATCCCGAGTTGCGCGCCGTTATGCTTGACGTCTTCATGAACGAAGCGCTCCAACGCTGGCCAATCCTGGCTGTTCAAGCAGGCGATGTAGTCTCGATAGACGTTCGATAGTTCGGACTGGGTCACCTAGGGTCTCCTCTTGTACGGCAAGGCTCGCCCATCGGTTGGAAGCGGCGTCGATACCCGGAGGGTTAGGCTATGCGGAGCGGGCTCTGCTCCTACCCCGTGGCATCCAGCATGTCTTCCAGCTCGCTTTCGTTCACACCAAGCATCTGCAGGATGTTGCGCTGGGCGGCGTTGAGGATGTGCTGGCGCTCCTGCTCGCCGGGCAGGCTCTTGGCGATGGCCACGGCGCCGACCAAGGAGGCAAGTATGGCGCGGGACTTGTCGGCGATGACCTCGCGGTCGGGCTCGAAGGGCAGTTTCTTGAGCCGGCTGAGAGCGATGAGGCGGGTTTCCAGCATCTTCTTCATGCGCAGGTAGGAGGCTTCGAAGAGCGTGCGGATCTCGGCGTTCTCGTTGCCGATCTCGTTGAACAGCACCGTCTCGGGCCCCGGCTTGTGCTTGCGTTCCAGCTCCTGGAGGTTCCAGCAGTTGGCGACCAGCTCCGTCAGGTGCTTCACCGAGAGCGGCCCCTTGACCAGCCGGGCTGCACGGCTGCTCTCCAAGGTTTCCCGCACCGAGGCGTGGTAGAGCGCTTCCTTCGAGGCGAAGTGCGCGTAGAAGGCGCCGTGGGTCATCTTGGCCAGCTTCATGATCTGGCCGATGGAGACCTTCTCGAAGCCTTGGCGGCTGAACAGCTCGATGGCGGACTTGAGGATTCGCTCCCGCGATTTGGCCTTGCGGTTCGTCGAGTAGGGCATGACGGCTTCACACTCCCACGCTGAATATTATCTTGATCATATCAAGCTTGGTGTTAGCGTGGCACAACCCCAAGCTGTTCAGGAAATTACCATGCAATCACCGCTCGTCATCACCGGCATGGGCATGATCAGCCCCCTCGGTTGCGGCGTCAAGGCAGGCTGGGAACGCCTGCTTGCCGGCCGTTCCGGCATTTCCTCGATCAATCGCTTCGATACCGGCGAGCTGCCGATCAAGGTCGCGGGTTCGGTGCCCGGCATCGAGGACGACCCGGAAGCCGGCCTCGACCCGGACCGGGTGCTGGACGTCAAGGAACGTCGCAAGATGGAGCTGTTCAGCCTGTACGCCATGGCCGCCGCCGAAGAGGCGCTGGCCCAGGCCAACTGGTTCCCCGAAAGCGATGCGGATCGGCTGGCTACGGCCACCATCATCGGCTCCGGCATCGGCGGTTTCCCCACCATCACCCAGGCGCAGAACACCCTCTCGACGCGCGGCCACCGCCGGCTCTCCCCTTTCACCGTGCCGGCCTTCCTGGCCAACCTGGCGGCGGGCAATGTCTCGATTCGCTATGGCTTGCGCGGGCCGATGGGCTGCCCGGTGACGGCCTGCGCGGCCGGTGTGCAAGCCATCGGCGACGGCATGCGCATGATCCGCAGCGGCGAAGCCGAGGTGGCCCTGGTGGGCGGCGCCGAGGCCTGTATCGACCCGCTCTCGCTGGCCAGCTTCCACGCCATGAAGGCGCTCTCCACCGAGCAGGACGCCCCCACCAAGGCCTCGCGGCCCTTCGACCAGGCCCGCAACGGCTTCGTCATGGGCGAAGGTGCGGGGCTATTGGTGATCGAAACCCTGGCCCACGCCGAGGCGCGTGGGGCAACGCCGCTGGCCATCCTCAGCGGCTACGGCACCAGCGCGGATGCCCACCACATCACCGCCGGCCCGGTAGATGGCGCTGGGGCCGCTGCGGCCATTCGCGCGGCGCTGCGGATGGCGGGGCTCTCCCCCGAGGCGATCGACCATATCAATGCCCACGCCACCTCGACACCAGTCGGCGACCGCGCCGAGGTCGCGTCGCTGCGCAATGCCTTCGGCGAGGCTCTCGGTGGCATCCCGATCTCTGCCACCAAATCCTCGACTGGTCACCTGCTCGGTGCCGCCGGCGGCGTGGAAAGCATCTTCTCTGCCCTGGCGGTGATGCACGACCGCCTGCCCCCTACCCTGAACCTGGAGAACCGCGACGCGGACCTGCACGACCTGGATATCGTCTCGGGCTCGGCACGCGAGCATGCGACCCAGCATGTGCTGTGCAACGGCTTCGGTTTTGGTGGGGTGAATGCGGCGCTGATCGTCAGCAAGGTGTAGTTAGCCCAGACGCCAGGAACCTACAAACGACAACACCCCGAGCCTGTAGCTGGCTCGGGGTGTTGGGTTGTCTTACGAAGTCTCAATGACAGTGAACTCTACCTACGCTGTTATCCATGTGGCAGCACTGCCCTGGCGGGGAACTCTTGCGGCAGCCTCCGCCATGGGCCAGAACGCTGCTGCTGAACACCAACAGCGCAAAAGCAACGATTACAATTTTCATAGCTTCCCCTTCATTTAATTATTATCGGAAGTCCTGCACTGCCAGATTGCCTGAACCCCATCTTCGGCGGCAACTCACAGTCTGTACGCGTTGGCGCAGGAATAACTCCAACGCGATTCAGCACGCCCGCTACCAGGCGTACTCGAGGCTTTCATATGCGTTGCGCTGCTCCCGAGACTCTAGTGACGATGACCGTCACTTCCGTAGCTTCGCAGGTGACTGTAACGCCGGACCTGCTCGTCATCGAGCACCGTAAGCATGTGCAGGTGGTATTCGAGGTGTACCGCCCGCAGCTGGCCCCAGAGCCGAGCCGCCTGTTCGGTCAGGCGGTTGACCTCCTCAAGCGTCGCATGTCGTTCTGCAAAGAGCCGGTCGAGTTCGCGCTCGCTTTCGATCACCTGCTCGCCGAGTTCGATGGATCGAGCGCGCATGTTCGCGTAGGCCTGTTCGGTTCGCTCCCGCTGCTCTTCGGTCAGGTTCAGTGCATCGGCCAGTTCCAGCACGTGCATGGGACCTGGATAGCCGTTCAACTCCGCCGGCAGGGCTTGCGCCATCCCTCTGCCCAGCCGAAGCCCTTCCATGTCGCTGGCGGAGAGCGCCTTGATCTCGCGTGAATGAAACCCGGCGTAGGCGCCATGCTCTACCGCTTCCCCCTGGGCCGCCCCGGTGGTCAGAACTAACAGCACAAAAGCCAGCAGACGTGTCATTGGAGTGCCCTCTCTCGGTTTTCGGTTGCACCTAGAGTGGGCCCGGCAGCATCATTTGGGTATGAGCGAGATCATATCCAGTCAGCCACCGGGCATCGCCTCGACCCTGGAGACGCTAGCCGGCCGCCCTGGCCATCGGCGGCGACTTGCCGCGGGGGAGATGCTGTTTCACGCCGGGGAGGCGGTCACTTCGGTGTACGTGATCGTGTCCGGCCAGGTTCGGCTGATGCGGGTGAGTCAGGTGGGCGCGGAAGTGACCGTTGACCGCGCCGGCCCCACCCGCTGGTTGGCCGAAGCATCGCTGTTCGCGGAACGCTACCATTGCGATGCGTTGGCTGATGCAGCGGCCTGCCTGCTCAGCTTCCCCAAGGCAGCCGTGGTCGAAGGCATGCAGCGGCAACCGGCGCTGGCCGCCGATCTCATGATCGATCTGGCCCGGCGGCTGCATGAGGCACGCCTGCGCATCGAGATCCTCAACATACCCAGCGCTCAGGAACGCCTGCTCGCCTATTTGCAGGCGCACGCCAGCGGTGAAAACGCGGAGTTCACACTGCCGGGTAGCTGGAAAGCCCTGGCAGGTGAGATCGGGCTGACGCACGAATCGGTCTATCGTGCGCTGGCACAGCTTCAGCGCGAAGGAAGGATCCAGCGAGAGGGTCGGCGGGTCTGGTTAGCGCCCTAAGAACCTGAATATCGTCTTAGGGGGAGCCCGCTAGCACTGCAGCAACATTCCTTTTCCTCGGAACCTTATTCGTAGTGGCTCCAGAGCCTGAGCACCTTCACGGTTCGCTCGTCTTCGAGCACTTGATAAACCAAGCGATGCTGGATATTGATTCGCCTTGAGTAGGCACCTGCAAGATCGCCGATGAGTTTTTCAAAGGGTGGCGGTTTCCGGTAGGGATCTTGCGAAATCAGCTCCAACAGCTCCTGGGCCTTGGGCTTCAGGCCGCTAGCGGCCAGTTTTTTTGCATCCTTCTGAGCCTGCTTGGTGTAGACCAATCTCCATGTCACCAGTCAAGCTCCCCATCACACTCATCGACGGACGTCTCCATTCCCTTGCGGATAGACTCCCGCATGCCGGGCACCGAGAGCAGGTACAGCGTTTCTTGTATGGCAGCCCAATCTTCTTCTGACACCAACACGGCCTTGTTCCGCTTGCCCATGATGACAATCGGTTGGTGAGACTCGGCAGTTTCGTCGATCAACCGATAGAGATTGCTGCGCGCTTCCGTTGCGGTAATTCCGGACATGACACACCTCAGGCGTTAACTACCTAACAGCAGTGTACGCCTTTGGGTACGTACGTCAACACGTGCGTAATATCCATCACTCCGCGACGATGCGGTCCCGCCCGCCCTGCTTGGCCCGGTACAGCAGCCTATCCGCCTTCTCGATCAGCGAGGCCTGACCGCCGCCGTCCGCCGGATTGGCAGTTGCCACTCCCATGCTGACGGTGACGAGGTGGGAAACATCGGATGCTCGGTGAGGGATGGATGCGTCACTGATGGCTGCCCGGCAACGCTCCGCAACCTGCCGGGCGGATTCCAGATCCGTCTCGGGCAAGACGAGCGCGAACTCCTCGCCGCCGAAACGCGCCAGCAAGTCGCGCGGCCGCAGGATCGACGCGGCGAGGATCTGTGCGACTCGGCGCAGGCAGTCGTCCCCGGCGAGATGGCCGTAGTGGTCGTTGTACTGCTTGAAGCAGTCGATATCCAACATGATGAACGAGAGTGGCTGGCCGCTGCGCCGGGCACTTGCCCACTCTGTCTCCAGCACGGAGTCGAGCAGGCGGCGGTTGGCGACCCCGGTAAGGCCATCCTGATACGAGAGTTCCTCTAGCTCCCGTTGCAGCCGCAGCAGTTTCTCTTCGTTCTGCTTGCGCTCGCTGATGTCGAACATGAAGCCAATCAGCGCTTCCACCTCGCCCGCGCCGTTGCGTACCACATGCACGACGTCACGAATCCACACGTAGGTGCCGTCCGCCTTCAGCGCGCGGTAGTCCGCTTCGTGGTCGACTCCCGCCTTGGACTGCGCGACGCAGAAGTTGACGACGCGGTCGCGGTCCTCGGGGTGCATGCGCGCTATCCAGTCGTCGATGCCGACCCAACTATGCGGCGCCCACCCCAGCAGGCTTTCGATCTGTGGTCCGATATAGGCGAAGCGCAGCGTTTCCCAGTCGATCTTCCAGGGGATGGCCTTGGTAGACTCCAGCAGCGTTTTATAAACGGCGGTGTCTACGTTCATCTCTACGACATCGTCACTCATGGATTCATGGCCTCCGCAAATTGCTATGCGCGTCCATGCAGGATCTCACCTTGCTCCATGACTCTGCCACGGGCAACCGGAGCCAGGGCAGGAATACGACCAATAGACGCTTGGGCGAGTGCGTTGCAGGATGCGAGTGCCGCGATGAGATGATCAGTCAGCATGGGGGGCGGCACGCTCAGCCCAGAGTGTCCGGCGCGTCGGTACGCGCGCGCCTGATGCGTGCCTTGATCCGGCTGAGGGCCACCGGTGTGACCCGGACGTAGCCCGCGATGTCCCGGTCGGTCACTCGCATGGCGATGTGTGGGTATTCCTCGATGAAGCGCTGGTAGCGCTCTTCCGCGGAGAGGGTCAAGAGGTCGCGCTCGCGGGCTTCCTTGCGGAAGCCGTAGAGCTCGAAGGATCGCCTGAGTGCGCGCTGCCATTGAGGATACCTGTCGCCGAGCTGGTCCAGGAGGTGATACGGCAACGATTCGACCGACGCCGCGCAGGCAGCAATGGCGCTGAAGCTGGTGGTGCCCCCCGGCGAAAGCGCGGCAAGACTGGCAAAGAACCTGTCTTCTGCGGCAAAGGCCTTGACCCAGGCATCGCCTTCGCAGGTTTCGTAGATCATCTTGATGATCCCGCTTTCCACGAAGTAAACGAAGGGATGCACCACGCCGGCCCGAAAAACGGTATCGCCGGGAAGTAACCTCTTGCGCCGAAGCGAAGGTTCGACGCGCTGCCACTCGGGAAGTGAGCAGCCGGCCAGCTGCTCGAGAATGTGCTTCGCTGTACTCAAAAGATCCCCATGCGCATTAACCTGGGCGCTGCTGCTTCTCCACATGTCGCCCGAAGTTATCTAGGATAGCCTGCCAGCCTTGGCGCTGCATCTCCGGCGGGTTCTCTGGGCCAGGGTCGAATACCGACCTTACGAGTACGCCGTCGGCGAGCTCGATGAACTCTCGACTTCCCTGCCGTCGCTCATCCGATACTCGATGAGCTGAAGTGGCACGATGCGGGTGTAGGGTCATGAGATGGGTTCTTTTGCTTTCGTCATCAAGAGCCAGTCACCCGTATGCGGGCAGCCAGGAAACGGGACTATCGGTCGACGCGCATGTACTTGATAACCGAGCTTTTCGTACAGCCGGTGGGCGGCAGCATTCTGTTCCGCCACGATCAAGCTAAGCGTCGTCGCATGTGAGTCAGCGGCAAGTCGATCCGCCTCTTCCATGAGCATGCGCCCCACCCCCTGGCCGCGACACGCCGAGTCTGTCGCCACGGCGTTGACGTACCAGGAGCCGGGAACCAGCGCTTCCATCTCGACGAGCGACCGGACGACGGCAGGGATCTCATCCAGCGGCCCGGTTTCATAGGGATCGGGTAGCCGATAGCCGAGCAACATGCCGGCGATTACACCATCGCATTCCGCGACATGAGCATTGATATAGCTGAACCCACTTTCGGTCCCGGCCACTCGACGAGCGCCAAACGCCATGACGTCCTCGCCTGGGTCAGCCATGCGCTCCCAGAGATAGGCAGGTATCCCCTCGCCCGCCACGTTCATGAGTTCGGCCAGTTTCGGAGCGTCTTCAGCCTTGGCTTTGCGTATCGTCGTTTTCATGGCTCTGCTTTCCACGCAATCGTTGCGGATCGTCTGGACGGCATTCGTGACAACGTTAACCGATAGCACTTCCTGATCGTCTACCGGTCTGGCAACCTGCGATTTGTTCAGCCGTGGATACCATTCGCGAGGCCCACACCCACACCAAGCGACAGGCCGCCCCTCTGCATAAGCTAGGATACCCGGCACATCGCCTGCATCCACGCAAGCCTTCATTGCCCGACGATTCCCCTCACCTTGTTGCTTCTTCCAATCGGGAAATGACAGACGCCAGTGCATGCACCAGCAGCCCTTGCAACCCTCATAGGCACCTAATAGCGCCTCAAAGTCGTGCCAAGTTGCTGTGGTTAATGGTTTGAACGACAAAACCATTGGCCCCCCTTGCCTATATCTTGATGCTGAACCGATTAGAGATGCGAGAAGTATTGAGGAGGTTCTTGCCGGTCGTTCATACCATCGACATAAGTGATGGGAACGTTCGACAGTTCTTCCTCGGTGACCCCTTCCAGGCAACCTATATTGACACCATACATCTTGCCGATCGGCGTGTCGTTGCCAACACCAAAAGCTCGCACACCACATACTTTACAGAAGAAGTGCTGATTCTTTTTTGTATTGAAGAGGTACTCAGTGAGATAATCCTCTCCTGTCAAGAGACGAAATCCGTCCTCCTTCGCAACAGCAGGCCAGAACCGATTGCGTCGGCAAATGGAGCAGTTACAGCGAAATGAGCTTTGAGTAAGGTCCAAATCCGCCTCAAAGCGGACTTCACCACAATGGCAACTGCCTTGATAGGTTTTCAACATACCCATTCTCCTGCATTATCGGGCGGCCCAGCCTTCGCTGTACGACTCAACGCCTCCTTTGGAGGACGACATGGGTGGCCCTGTCGGTAGCCGACCTCTCCACACACTGGTAGCCGAGAGCGCGCATGTCGATATCGGCGAACAAGTGCTCCCCTGCGCCGAGCAGAGCAGGCGTGATGGCAAGGTGGAGTTCGTCGACCAATTGCGCCCTTAGATATTGTTGAAGCGTAGCCACGCCCCCACCGAGACGCACATCCATACCGTTGGCAGCCTCTTTGGCGCGCTCCAGCGCCACATGGATGCCTTCCGTGACGAAGTGGAACGTGGTGCCGCCTGCCATTTCGATGGGGTCGCGAGCATGATGCGTCAGCACGAAGACAGGCGCATGAAAAGGCGGGCTGTCTCCCCACCAGCCCTTCCACTCTTCGTCCTGCCAGGGGCCGCGCACGGGGCCGAACATGTTGCGGCCCAGGATCCAGGCGCCGACGTTCTCGAAGCCGCGCACCACGAAGTCATCGTCGGTTCCGGTTTCACCACCCTGCGTGCCCAGCACCCTTTGCTGAAACGTCGCGGTCGGAAACACCCAGTCATGGATCTCCATGCCATTGAGGCCCATTGGGTTTTCCAGGCTCTGCTCGGGGCCGGCGGCAAACCCGTCCAGCGAAATACTGAAACATGACACGCGCAGCTGAGTCATCGTGATCTCCTGAACGGGAACGACACACAATCAGTCATCGAACGGCCCGCTCGGATTTCGACATCCAAGCTGACCGGACTCGAGCCGGAGTGCCAGCGCTCTTGCCAACTCACCCGCCCAGCTCGCCGGCACCAGCGGATGCCCTGAAGAGGCACTGACCAGCACGATATCGATACTGGGCAGTGCCGGCATTTCATGAATGGCATCGACTTCGATCAAATCAGACGGCAAGGAAGCCGTGGCCGCCGCGGTGACGGCCTTGCCCTGTCGAACCAGAGCCATCAAGGCGCCGGCGTTGGCACTGAGTGCCTTGATGCGATAGGGCCGGTGCGTCTTGTTCAAGCCATCCAGAGCCGAGCTATGAAATTTGCAATCGGCTTCATAAAGCGCCAGGGGCAAGGCTTCGTGCTGCTGCCAGTCGAATTCGGGGTGCTGTATCCAGATCCCCCTATCGAGCATCAGCACATGGCCTTCATCACTATTGACCGCGCGAGTCAGGATGGCCAGGTCCAATGCCCCTTCATCCAACAGGTTTCTCAGCTTGGTGGTAGGCGCACAGGTCAGCTGCAATTGGACGTTTGGGTGCTGGTCATGAATGGCATTGACCAACAAGGGAAGCAGGCTCTGGGCGTAGTCGTCCGGACTGCCGATGCGCAACGTCGGCAAAGCGGCGTCCGTTCTCAGTTGCACTAGCGCTTCGTCGTGCAGGGCCAGCAAGCGGCGAGCATAGCTGACGAGGCGTTTGCCGTCATTGGTGAGCTCCAGGTTGCGACCTTCCTTGAAGAACAAGCTGCAGCCGGCCTGCTCTTCCAGTCGCTTCATTTGCATGCTGAGCGCGGCTTGGGTTCGGTGCACCTGGCGAGCAGCCCGGGTCAGGCTACCGGTATCGACAACGGCGATATAGGTGCGCAGGAGATCCATGTCCATGTAAGGGGCCTCTATCCATCAGCCCCACTTATGGCTGATATTATTTCTATTCGTTTGTCGAGCTTCAGGAAAAGCGGAACACTGTACCCCAGTGTTCGAGGATAAATACCAGAACGGCTCCCCTCTCATGCAATTCACTGGAGACGACGATGATCTTGCACGATTACCTGCCTTCCGGCAACGGCTATAAAGTACGCCTGCTGCTTAATCTTCTGAATCAGCCCTATGAATATCGTCATTACGATATCGTTCAGGGAGAAACCCGCGCCCCCGAATTCCTGCATAAGAGCCCTGCCGGCAAGATCCCGGTGCTGGAACTCGACGACGGCCGATTTCTCAGCGAATCAAACGCCATTCTCTACTACCTGGCCCAAGGGAGCGACTATTGGCCGGAGGACCACTGGGATCAGGCTCAGGTTCTGCGCTGGATGAGCTTCGAGCAGTACAGTCACGAGCCCAACATCGCCACACCGCGCTTCTGGCTGACTCACCTTGGTCTGAACGAAGAGCGCAGGGCGCAGTTGGCCGGCAAGCAGGCGTTGGGGCGCGCAGCGTTGGCGGTCATGGACGAGCACTTGGCAAAACGGGCCTGGTTCGTCGCGGACCGCTACACCATCGCGGATATCGCGCTCTACGCCTATACCCATGTGGCCCAAGAAGGGGGATTCACACTGGAAGACTACCCCAGCGTCTGCCGATGGCTGGATCGCGTCGCGTCCCACCCGAACCACAGTCCAATCACCGCAGAATAGGAAAATTGTGACCGGGAAGCTGACGGCGCTGCTTGCCGTCAGCTGGCCTTGCAAGCTCGATGTCTAATGGCTTTTATGCCTCCGTCGTTGTGCAGTTGGCTGAGAGTCGGCGTGTCTTCAGTGTTCGTTGCAGCGTACGAGTTCGGCTCGCCAAACCAAACTTCTAACTTAATAATAGAAAACCATCAATCGGATTATACTCACTAGCCGCTCTCATTAACGAAGCAGCCGTGAACTGAGGCACGCCATAGACCTCGACCTTCTTTCCATGCACTTCACGAATCTTATTTACCAGCAGGTCGAAATCGCCATCACCCGACACCAGCACTATGACGTCTGCCCGCTCGGCGTACTCGATGGCATCAAGGGTGATGCCAACGTCCCAATCGCCTTTTGCGGAGCCGTCCGACCTCTGGATGAAAGGCTTCAGCTTTACCTCGAACCCGATGGCCCTGAGAATGTTCTGAAACTCTCGCTGCTTCTGGTCGCCCCGGTCTATGGCGTAGGCAAAGGCTTTCACGACCTCTCTTCCTGCAGTGGCCTCGGCCCAGAACTTGTTGTAGTCGAAATTACGCCCGTACGCTTCCCGCACTGTGTAGTAGACATTCTGGACATCAACGAATATCGCAACTTTTTCCATCTCATGTACTCATTCTTGTTGAATAGTGGCACCAAACGCAGCGCCCCGGGCCAGTGCTGGCCCGGGGCGCTGCGTGTCGCAAAGCTGACAGCTAAGCGGCTTACAACGCCACCCCTGCCCTGGCGGCGCGGTGGGCATGCAGCTTCTTGTAGCTCTCGATCAAGCGCTGATGCTTCTCCAGGCCTTCGAGCTGCATGTTGGTCGGTGTTAGCCCGTGGAAGCGCACCTCGCCGCTCACGGAGCCGACAACGGCTGCCATGGTCTGCTCGCCGAACATACGCGTGAGGTTGTAGATATAGTCGTCGAGCTCCAGCTCGTCGTCGAGCACGATCTCCAGCACCGCGGCCACGGCCTGGTAGAACAGCCCGCGCTCTACGGTGTTGTCGTTGTACTGCTGGAACATCTCGACCCGCTCCAGCGCCTCTTCATGCTGCTGCAGGGCGAGGTTGATCAGCAGCTTCAGCTCGAGGATGGTGAGCTGCCCCCAAACGGTGTTCTCGTCGAACTCGATACCGATCAGGGTGATGATGTCCATGTGGTCGTCGAGCTGGCTCTCTTCCAGGCGCTCCAGCAGGTCGGCCAGCTGATCGTCGTTCAGGGCGTGCAGGTTGAGGATGTCCTCACGGTAATCCAGGGCCATGTTGGTGTTGTCCCAGATCAGGTCGTCCACCGGGTACACCTCGGAATAGCCCGGCACCAGGATGCGGCACACCGGCGCGCCCAGGTCTTCGTGCACGGCCACGTACACTTCCTTGCCCAATTCTTCGAGGATGCCGAACAAAGTGGCGGCTTCTTCTGCGTTGGAACCGGAGAAGTCCCAGTCGCTGAATTCGACGTCGCTCTTGGAGCTGAAGAAGCGCCACGAAACCAGCCCCGAGGAGTCGATGAAGTGCTCGACGAAGTTGTTCGGCTCAGAGACGGCCTGCGAGTTGAAGGTCGGCGGCAGGAAGTCGTTGAGGCCCTCGAAGCTGCGGCCCTGCAGCAGCTCGGTGAGGCTGCGCTCCAGCGCCACCTCGAAGCTGGGGTGGGCACCGAAGGAGGCGAACACGCCGCCGGTGCGCGGGTTCATCAGGGTCACGCACATCACCGGGAACTGGCCGCCCAGTGAGGCATCCTTGACCAGCACCGGGTAGCCCTGGTCCTCCAGCGCCTGGATGCCTTCGAGAATGGCCGGGTAGCGCTGCAGCACCTCCATGGGTACCTCCGGCAGCGCCAGCTCCTGCTCGAGGATCTCGCGCTTCACCGCCCGCTCGAATATCTCCGAAAGGCACTGCACCTGGGCTTCCTGCAGCGTGTTGCCAGCGCTCATGCCATTACTGAGGTAGAGGTTCTCGATCAAGTTGGAGGGGAAGTAGACCGTCTCGCCGTCCGACTGGCGCACGAAGGGCAAGGCGACGATGCCGCGCTCGACCTTGCCGGAGTTGGTGTCGATCAGGTGCGAGCCGCGCAGTTCGCCCTCGGGGTCGTAGATCTCGCGGGTATACGCGTCGAGGATGCCTTCGGGCAGCTCGTCGTTCGGCCCCGGCTTGAACCACTCCTCGTTGGGGTAGTGAACGAAGGCGCTGCCCGCGATCTCTTCGCCGAAGAACTGGTCGTTGTAGAAGAAGTTGCAGCTCAGGCGTTCGATGAACTCGCCCAGCGCCGAGCATAGCGCGCTCTCCTTGGTGGCGCCCTTGCCGTTGGTGAAGCACATCGGCGAGGCGGCGTCGCGGATGTGCAGCGACCACACGTGGGGCACGATGTTGCGCCAGGAGGCGATCTCGATCTTCATGCCCAGCTCCGCGAGGATGCCGGACATGTTGGCGATGGTCTGCTCCAGCGGCAGGTCCTTGCCCTCGATCCAGGTGTAGGCCTCCTCGTCGGGCTGCACCATCAACAGCGCCTGGGCGTCCTCGTCGAGGTTTTCCACCGTCTCGATCTGGAAGTCCGGGCCGGTCTGCACCACCTTCTTGACCGTGCAGCGGTCGATCGAGCGCAGGATGCCTTCGCGATCCTTCTCGGAGATGTCTTCCGGCAGCTCGACCTGGATCTTGAAGATCTGGTTATAGCGGTTCTCGGGGTCGACGATGTTGTTCTGCGAGAGCCGGATGTTCTCGGTGGGAATGTCGCGCGCCTTGCAGTACACCCGCACGAAGTAGGCCGCACACAGCGCGGAAGAGGCCAGGAAGTAGTCGAAGGGGCTTGGCGCCGAGCCGTCGCCCTTGTAGCGAATGGGCTGATCGGTGATGACGGTGAAATCGTCAAACTTGGCTTCAAGTCTGAGATTTTCGAGAAAATTGACTTTGATTTCCATGACGGGCTACCGGTGGGAAAGTGTCGCAGGCGCAGGCCGAGGCGCGCAGTCTACCACACCATCCAGCCCCTTTCGGCAACCGGTAGCACAACAAGAAGGTCTGGCGGAATACGGTAGGAGTCGGGCGAGTGGGATCGAGAAGGGCCTGACTGGAGGGCAAACAAGAATCTACCCGGCAAACAACAAGGTAGCATTCGCATCCTTCTTGTTTGCCGGGTAGTTCCCTGCATACTTATGTCTGTTACTTCTGAGCCGTCTCAGCGGCTTTCATTACTCAATTTAACGTTGAGTAACGTTGAACGCCAATAGACAAAGGGCTAAGGGTATGACCGCTCTGGTACTGCCTGGCAGGCAGCCGACACCCAGTCTTCCTTTCCTGTCGACACCGAACCTTGGCTCGTGACTGACTACCTTCCCCCCGTGACATCGAGCAGCGCACCGGTCGAGTAGGAGGCTTCGTCGGAAAGTAGCCATAGGATGGCGCGGGCGACCTCATCGGCCTGACCGCCGCGCTGCATGGGTACTGCTGTCTTTACCCGTTCGACGCGGTCGGGCTCGCCGCCACTGGCGTGGATCTCGGTGTAGATTACGCCCGGGCGCACGGCATTGACGCGAATGCCTTCGCCCGCGACCTCCTTGGCCAAGCCGATGGTGAAGCTGTCGATGGCCCCTTTGGCGGCGGCGTAGTCGACGTACTCATTGGGCGCGCCAAGCCGTGAGGCGATGGAGGAGACGTTGACGATCGCCCCACCCTGGCCACCGTGACGGGTCGACATGCGCCGAATCGCCTCGCGTGCACAGAGAAAGCTGCCGATGACATTGATCGAGAGAACTCGGCTCAGGCGTGCGGCGTCCATCTCTTCGACGCGCGTCTGCGTTTCCAGGATGCCGGCGTTGTTGACCAGCGCCGTGACCGGGCCGAGCCGTTCGTCGACTTCTTCGAAGAGACGCACCACGTCGGCCTCGGCGCCGACATCGCCCGCCACGGCGATCGCCTTGCCACCGGCACGGGCAATCTCTTCGACCACAGCGAGCGCCGCGGCTTCGTTATGCCGGTAGTTGACGCACACGGCATAGCCGCTGGCGGCACCCAGGCGCGCCGTTGCCGCACCGATCCCTCGGCTCCCGCCGGTAATCACCAGGACCTTTTTCAATGTGATTCCCTCGCTGTCCCGTGGCAGTCATGCTGCCCAGAAGGCAAGCATCCAATCATCGCTACGCATCTTCCCATACTATATGGGAAGTCATACCGCAGCCCGACCATTCTGGTGCCCAGGTGGCACACTGACTCGAGGCGCAGGGAGGGAATCAGCAGGCTATAACCTACCCATCAAAACCAGAATGAGCAGTATGATCAAAACCAGCCCGAGCCCTCCGCTGGGGGCGTATCCCCATCCCCTGCTGTGGGGCCAGGCGGGTATCACGCCGATCAGAAGCAAAATCACAATTATTAGCAAAATTGTTCCTATTGACATGTTGAATCTCCCAGCAGTGAGTGGCGGGACAGTGCTGAAGCAGATGCTCGCAACATATCAATGCGGCTTACATTGGGGTGCTCAATGTGTAAGCGTCAGGCATGTCCTTTATTGACACTAGACCATAGGAAGACGGCCGTCTTTACGCCTGCCCCTCATCTGCTGCACTCAGCTGCGGTCGACGATCTTGGAAATCCGCTCGCTGCCGAACGTGAACTCGGAGACGCCATTCAGTTCGATCAGGCTTCCCGCCTTCGGTCCGCCGGGAATGTCCTGCGCCAGGCGGCCGTGGTAATCGATCTCGGCCGTGGCGCCGTCCTGGCTGAAGGTCAGGCTGGTAACACGCTGCACACGCTCGGAGAAGAATCCCTTGGCATGCTCGGCGAGTTGCCGAAACTCGTCACTGCCGCTCGCCGAGGTGGTGAGTTCGTCGCCCGAGTAGTTCTCGAAGATGATGTCGGGGTCAAGCACGGCCAGCATCGAGTCGATGTCGAAGTGGTTGTAGGCGGCGATGTATCGCTCTATCAGATCACGCTTCGCCGAATCGTCCATGAAGCTCTCCTGTCGAGTCACCGAAGGGAATCGGCGTTCAGGTACTGATCGTATTGCTGAAGGTTAGCCGGTTGCCAAACGGATCGCCTGGCGTCATGTCCTGCATGGAGCTGTAACGAAACGCCTCGAGTTCCTCGGCCTCGATCCGCAGCGCGGCACCGGGACTGCAGCCGCCGTGGTGTTCGACCTGATCCGGTGTGTCTTGTATCCCTGGTTCATGCAGGTTCCCTCACTCAGAGAGCCTGGCCTCGGCGCTCCATAGCCCTCATGCTGTGCATAGAGCGTCGCCAACCAAGGGAGTCTTTGCAAGATGCAGGCAGAGAGCCATTCCCGCCAGCACGAACCATCGAGCCGTCAGCTTCGCCTGGTGTACGACGGAGAATGCCCGATGTGCCGTGGCTACGTGCGTTGGCAACGCATTCGCAAGGAAGTCGGCGAGCTTGAACTGATCGACGCCAGGCAGGACAGCGAAGCGCGCCGGGAGCTCACGGACTTGGGCATCGACCTGGACCAGGGCTTCGCTCTGCAGATTGGCGAACGCTGGTACCACGGCAGCGAGGCCCTGCACCGCCTCACCCTGCTTGGCACCCGCAGCGGCGTGTTCAACCGCTTGATGTATCGGCTTTTCGCGAGCCCCGAACGCACCGCGCGATTCTATCCGCTGCTTCGGGTGTGTCGAAATGGGCTGTTGAGGATGTTGGGGAAGAAACGTATCGACAATCTGACGCGAAAGTGAATCTGGCAATGTGGAGCGTTCAAGGCATTTCCAATCCCCGGCGCTGGTGCCACTCGGCAATACTCTCCTCCGGGTAGCCCGCGAAACACTTGTCGCCTGCCCTGGCCTCGACCTCCACCCATGGGGCCTTACTGTCCAGCAGCAAGTGCACCCGCTCGGGCGGGACCGGCAGCTCACTATCGATTGCCGAGGCGAAAGGGTGCACCAGCTCTGGCCAGCTTGGGTCATAGACCCACAGCGCAGAGGCGCAATGCCTACAGAAGTGGCGCTCACCGGAACTCTTTTCGCCGTCGATCACTGCCTGGTAAATACCTTGGTGCTCGCTTCCCTCGACCCGTAGCGTCTCGGCAAGCCCGCTCAGGTTGATGGCGTAACCGCCGCTGCCTGCCGTCTTGCGGCATATGGAGCAGTAGCAGCGCTGATAGGGATAGGGATGTGGTGACTCGACGCTGAAACGAACTGAGCCGCAGTGACACGAGCCTTCAAGCAACATGGCGCTCCTCCTTGGCTTAATGACCGGATCCACTCACTGCAAGAAACAGGGCTGATTAGCAGCGACCGTCACGCCGACGGGCGCCTTCTCATTGGACCTTGCTTCGGTAGACACACTACGCTCCTGTATAGCCCCTGCCATTACCATGGACCCCGTTGCCATCGGCAGCAAGAAAAGGAGAGCTTCATGAGCCGTATACTGATGGTACTGACTTCCCACGACCGTCTCGGCGATACCGGCGAGCCGACCGGTTTCTGGCTGGAGGAGCTGGCGGCGCCCTACTACGCCTGCCTGGACGCCGGCGCCGAGGTGGTGCTGGCCTCACCCAAGGGTGGCAAGCCGCCACTGGACCCCAAGAGCGACGCCGAGGAGAGCCAGACCGAGGCGACCCGCCGCTTCCAGCAGGATGCCGAGGCCCAGCAAGCACTGGCCAATACCCACCGCCTGAGCGAGGTCAGTGCCGACGATTTCGATGCCATTTTCTACCCCGGCGGCCACGGCCCGCTATGGGATCTGGTTGACGATACAGACTCCATCCGCCTGATCGAAACCTTCTGGGCACAGCAAAAGCCGGTAGCCGCCGTTTGCCATGCCCCCATCGTGCTGGTGCACGCACGCGATACCGATGGCAACCCGATCATTCGCGGCAGGCAGGTCACCGGTTTCACCAACGAGGAGGAAGAGGCCGTGGGCCTCACCGAGGTCGTGCCGCACCTGGTGGAAAACGCACTGAAGGAAGGCGGCGCCCACTACTCCAAGGCCGATGTCTTCACGCCCTACACACGCCAGGATGGCCTGTTGATCACCGGCCAGAACCCGCCCTCCTCCGAACCGACGGCCCGACTGCTGCTGGAGGCACTCGGGAAGTAACACCTCAATTTCGTTCAATACCGCGCCCTAGCGACGAGGCAGGCTTGGCTCATTGCCACCCAGGAGGATGACGATGAGCCTTGCCATGATTCTGCCGATGTCGGCGTTTGCCCTTGCGGCTTCGATCTCGCCGGGGCCGGTAAATCTGGTGTGCCTGAGCAGCGGCACGCGATATCCCCTCTCGCAGGGACTGGTGTTCGTTACCGGCGCCACGCTGGGCTTCGTGGTGCTGTTCGTGGCAGTGGGACTGGGACTCTATTCGGTGCTGTCGGTGGTGCCGGGGTTGGAACAGGCTCTACGCTGGGCGGGGGTGGCGTTTCTGCTCTACCTGAGCTGGCGGTTGTTTCGCGACGACGGCCGCCTGCCGGAAGGCGAAGCCCAGCGGGCACCGGGGTTCATGACGGGGGCACTCATGCAGTGGCTCAACCCCAAGGCGTGGCTGGCATCGGCCTCGGGCATCGGTGCCTATACCAGCGGCAGCGATCTCAACCAGGTGTTGCTGTTCGCCGCGCTCTACCTGCCGATCTGCTGGTTGTCGTTGGGTAGCTGGGTCTACGCCGGGGCCTTCCTGCGCCGCTACGTTCACCGGCCCGAGATACTGGTGACAGTCAACCGCACGCTGGCGGTGCTGCTCGCCGGTAGCTGTGCCTATCTACTGCTCGAGTGACGGCTGGCGATACTGATTCGGCGTGGCCGCCACCAGGCGCTTGAAGGTGCGCTGGAAGTGCGGCTGGTCGGCGAAACCGGCGTTCAATGCCGCTTCGGCGATGGGCGTACCGCCTTTCAGTTCGCGCTGGCCGAGTTGGATGCGTCGGTTGATCAGGTAGGCATGCGGCGTGAAGCCGAAATGACGCTTGAAGGCACGAATCAGGTGGCCGGGGCTGTAGCCGGAGCGCTCGCACAGGTCATCGAGGGAGATATCCTCCGCCGCGTGCGCGTCCAGGTAGGCAGCAAGCTGCCGCAGGTTCGCTGGCGCCCGTGGCAATGGCCGTGCCGGCTGACCGGCCAGTTCGTGCATCAGGGCGGAGAGGTATTCGACCACGACCGTTTGCCTATCGAGCAGGTCGCGGCTCGGATCGAGCAAGCAGGTCGCCATATGGCAGTAGCCTTCATACCATGTGGGCGCGCGAATCACGGCGGTGGGAAAATCCTGCCAGCGCGGCGACGCCAACAGCCCGGCCTGATAGCGCAGCTCGATCAGCCAGTCGGTATCGACGTAGAGCATCAGGTAGGCCCAAGGCCGATCGTCGATGGCGCTGCAGGCGTGCATCCAATCGGGATTCATCATCACCAGGGTGCCGGCATGCACGTGGTAGCGATCCTCCCGGTAGCGGAAGGTGCTCTCCCCCGCGGTAATGGCGCCCAGCGACCAATGCGTATGGCTATGCGGTGCATAGCAGATCTTGCGGCCGTCTTCGACCTTGCGCAGCTCCACGTGGGGCATGCGCGGGTCGCGCCAGAACAGGGGCTTGGTGGCATCCGACATGGCGGGCTTCCGAAAGTACCGATGCCTCAAGATAACGCTCGCCGGGCAGCGCTGCCACCATTGCCGCTTTGCAGAAAAGCGAACGACGTGGGAAATGCACAGGTTCGAGCAGCTAGCCGAGCACACGTACACAGCATGGCGGACATGACCAAGGAGCTGCAAAGGATGAGTTGACTACTGCTTGCGGCCTGCACAAGTGCTAGGCTAATCGCAAATCCGTTTGAGACGGCCCAGCCGATCGAATTGACGTCGTCTAATTCTATTGCAGGCAAAATCAGACCTATACCTTGCAAAATTTCAAATTCTCCTTCTCTCGCGCGCGACACCCGCTCAAGCGTCCTCACCGTCTCGCCCTGGCGACACTGGCCCCGCGCAGCTTCGCCTTTTGCCATACCTTCGGGCTCACGCTATGGATTGCTTTGGACGAGGGCAGAGGCTGGTCGTTGATTCTGCCAGGGCTCTTCCTGCTGCTGTGGCCTGCGGTGGCGTACCTCCACGCGGCAAGAGCCCAGAACTCGAAGCAAGCCGAATTCAAGAACCTGCTGTTCGATAGCGTGCTGTTTGGCGTTTGGTGCAGCGTATTGGATTTCTACGTTCTGGCCACCCTTTCCATCGGCCTTGCCTGCTTCATGAACAATATGGTGGTCGGCGGCCTGCGCCGAATGGCTACCTCAATGACGCTGTTTGCCGGCGGAGCCCTGGGCTGGGGGGCTTTGACGGGTTTCGATTTCCGACCTTACGTCAGTGCCGGGCTGGACATTTACCAGGGCGCAGGCGCAGTGGTCTACTTCCTGGCGATCGCCCACGTCATGTACGGGCAGAATCGCAAGATCGGTCGCAGCATCGTCGAGATCAAGTTCCAGAACCGGGTCTTTCATGCCCTGCTCGATCTCGGTGTCGTGGCCAATCGTGCCTCGAACATCCATACCTTGCTGGACGATTCCCTGAAGCATCTGCATGCCGATTTTCCCGAGTACGGCTTTGCCGTCTTCCTTCAGGAGCAGCAGCGCCCCGAGGTGACACGCTACGCGGCCGTTGCCGGTCTTCGCCTTGGCACCGAGGACGAGCGTCAACTGGGCGGCCTGTTGGCGACGCTCCAGGCGCGGCAGGAGAGCACGATCAAGCTGCGCGCGAAGACCGACGGCGAACAGCTGTACGCCACCCGGATGGAGGGTCGTCTTAGCATGTACGATGGCTGGCTGATCGTACGCGCGCCCAAACTGGACGCTCCCCTGGAGCGCATGCTGACCCTGTTCGTCGACCAGTTGGCAGCGGCCACCGAGAATAAACTGCTGCATCTGGCGCTGAAGAAAACGGCGGAACGCGACGGGCTGACCGGGCTGTACAATCGAGGCTTCTTCGAATCGGCGCTTCAACTGAGCATCCAGGGCAAGTCCCAGTCGCCGAGCCTTGATTTTGCCGTGCTGATGATGGATGTCGACGGACTCAAGGAGGTGAACGATCGGTATGGCCACGTCGCTGGCGACCAGCTCATCACCACTGTGGCCGAACGTCTACAAGTGCACTGCCGTGCCAGTGATATCCTGGCGCGCTATGGCGGCGACGAATTCATCGTCCTGTTTCCGTCCGCCGACCTGGGCGCAGCAAACCGCCTGGCCGGCTTGATCAGGACCCACCTGGAAGGCCAGCACTGCATGATCACTACCGCTCAGGGCGAGCATGTGGCGTTGAAGCTTCGCTTGAGCCTGGGCAGTGCCAGCTCCACCGAAACGCCCGCCCAAGAGGTTTTGGGCCTGGCCGACGAGCGTATGTACGACGACAAGAGCCAGCGCCGCAAAGCAAGGGTTCACGGCTGATAGCAGGGTAGCCGACCACCCGCCCCGTGCCGCTGCGAAGTACCAGGGTTCGCGCTCCTTTTGCGGTCCTTCCTGGCTCGCAGCAGCGTGTTCCAAGCCTTTGTTCAAACAAAAATTTACAGGCAGCCTGCTTAGCGATCAGGCACGCACGGCCACGGTCAGGTAGTAAGTGTTCTCGAGAATGGCCGTACCGTCGATGGCGCGGTTGTAGCGCTCGAATACCTTGTGAAGATCCTGCCGCAGGGCCTCTTTGTCGCTCTTCTCGGAGGCCCGTATGGCCGGGCCGAAATAGGCCAGGAAAAGTTCCACGGCATGGTCCACGGAACGGTAGTACTGCCAGGCCGTACGCTTCTCACTCTGGATCGAGCGCGTGTCCTGCCCAAGCAGTTCCGCCAACCCGTTATCGGTTCCCCAGCGCAGCGGCGGGGTGAGCCCCGGCGGCGGTGGCATGTGCTTGGCGTTGGTAGCGAAGAAGTCACCGCTCCAGCCTTCCGGGATGGGCGTCGCCAGACCGATCCTGCCGCCCGGTCGCAGCACACGCAGCATCTCCTGTGCTGCCCGCCTCTGGTCGGGTGCGAACTGCACGCCGTAGATCGAAAGCACCACGTCGAAGCTGTCATCGGGGTATGGCAGGGCCTGGGCATCGCCCACTTCGAACTCGACCTCGAGATCGTCGGCCGTGGCACGCTGCCTGGCGCGTTCGATCAACTCAGGCACGTAGTCGATACCGGCCACCTCGCAGTATCTTCGCGCGGCCACCAATGCCGCCGTACCGCTACCGCAAGCGATGTCCAGCACCCGCTCGCCGGGGTGCGGATCCACCGCTTCGCAGAGGGCTTCTGCCATGCAGACGTTCTGCCGGGCGATCTGGTGAAAGTCGCCAGTCGCCCAGGTTCCCTGCTGAGCCGCGGTTATGGCCTCGTAGTCGATCGAGTCGCTCATTGCGCACCACCCCGGGCATTCTCAACCCTGTGCTTTTGTCGGTGCTCCCAGTCTAGCAGCCAGTGTCGGGGTCGGCTTTGCGAGGACCGTGGCGAGCATCAGAACTCGCTCCAATCCTCCTCCGCCGTGGAGCGCTGGCGAGAACTCGACGGCTTGGGGTCGGCCAGCCGAACGAGCTGATGCGGCCCTGCCTTTTCCTCCACCTTGTCGCCTCGTTGCTCGCCCTGTGCATCGGCCTGGCGGTCGACCCTTGCCGTTGTCGAAGTGGCCCGCTCGTCGACGCGGAAGGTAGCGATCAGCGCGGCAAGCCGGCTAGCTTGATCTTCCAGCGAGGCGGCAGCGGCACTGGTCTGCTGCACCAGGGAAGCGTTCTGCTGGGTCACCGAATCCATTTCGTTCAGCGCGGTATTGATCTGCTCGATGCCGCTGTTCTGTTCCCGCGTGGCGGTGGAGATCTCGGCCATCAGTGCGCTCACCTGACGGATCGAGTCGACGGTCTCGTTGATGGTCTGGCCACTACGCTCGGCCTGCTCGGCACCGCTGGTGATACGTGAGGTAGTGGCTTCGATCAGGCCGCGGATCTCCTTGGCCGATTCCGCACTGCGGCTGGCCAGGGAGCGCACTTCGCTGGCCACCACGGCGAAGCCGCGGCCCTGTTCCCCTGCCCGGGCCGCCTCGACCGAAGCATTCAGCGCCAGGATGTTGGTCTGGAAGGCAATGGAGTCGATCACGCCGATGATGTCGTTGATACGCTTGGCGCTCTCGGCGATCTCACGCATCAGCTCGACGGTACGCTCGACTTCCTGGCCACCAGCCTCGGCGGTTTGCGACGCGGAAGCGGAAAGCCGGTCGGCCTCGATGGCCGTGTCGGTGTTCTTGCTCACCGTGGAGGCCATCTCCTCCATGCTGGAGGCGGTCTGCTGCAGGGCCGAGGCCTGCTGCTCGGTACGCGAAGAGAGATCCTGGCTACCCGTGGCAATCTCGCCGGCCCCGGTGAAGACGTTCTCGCTGCTGTCGCGCAGCGAGACCACCAGCGTCTTGAGCTTCTCCTGCATACGCCCGAGCGCACTATAGAGCTGACCGATCTCGTTGCGGCCACGTTCCTCGATGCGTGCCGTCAGGTCACCATCGGCGATGCGCTCGAAGTGCGTTATCGCCTCGCGCAGCGGCGTGACCACCACGCGCATCAGGGCGAGGCGAATGAGGAAGGCGGCCGCCAGCGCCGCCACCAACAGCGTCGTAGCAGTGATCCCAACGCGCCGATCCAGGGCCTCGACCTCTTCGATGGAGCTGATGCTGCGCTCCTCGATATAGTGGATAAAGGCGTCCATGGCCTCGTCCAGCTCCGTGCCCAACTCGGCCAGTTGGTCCTGGCTACGCTGGACCTGGAACGGCGCGGCATCCAGCAGCGGAACCAGGCTCTCGTTGACGAGCGCCTCGTAGGCCTCGGTGATGGCCGTCACGTATGGCGTACGGATATCCGCCGGATCGAGAGGCACCTCGCGAAATTCAGCGAAGCGCTGCTGTGCCGTTTCTATCGCTATCACCGCCAGCTGCTGGTTCTCACGGGCCTTGTCCGGGTTGCCCTGGGTACTGAGACTGGCATAGCGGTCCAGGAAGGCTTGCGCGCGCAGCACGTTCACCTGCGCACGGTTGGCCGTGTCGGCCAGCTTCATGTTGGTTTCCGCTAGCTCGTGCAGGGCCGCTTCGCTTTTGGCATTGGAGTAGAACCCCAGCCCACTGATCAAGCCGATCATCAGCACCAGTAGCGCGAGTGCTGCTGTCAGGCTCCATTTGATGGATAGGTTCTTCATTGATAGCCCCTTGCATGGCGCGTTCTGTTTTTTTGCGATTCGGGTGGTTTCACTTATCCCATCGGCCCGCGAAGCGAAAAGTTGAGAAAACGTGGAAGACAAATTCGATCTCTGGATATAGAGCAACGGCATAAGCGCGCGCCAGCAATTCCGCTTCGGTCTGGCCCGAACCGGCCGACGATCCGGTCAGGGCGGGTAGAGACGGCGGCGGCATGAGCACATCTCGCCGCGTTGGCGCTATGCTGTGAGCCATCAGGAGTTCTTGTGCACGCAAAGGGAGAGCCAATGGGAGAAAGGATGCAGGCCTCACGAGACACGAAAGAGGATGAAGTCACGGAGCCGCATAGCCTGGTCGAACTCATGCAAGCCATCGAATCGATCGACACACCCTCTGGGCGCATCCGCTTCGACGAGGTGCTGGACGCCATCGGCCGGCGCGCCTTCGGCCCGCTGCTGCTGCTGGCCGGCCTGGTCACGCTGATGCCCATCGTCAGCGGCATTCCCGGTGTGCCTACACTGATGGCCTTGTTCACCCTGCTGGTGTGCGTACAACTTCTCGTCGGCCGGCGCACCTTCTGGCTGCCGGGTTGGCTACGCAACCGTACACTGCCCAGCGACAAGGTTCGCACCGGTCTCGGCTGGATGTACAAGCCTGCCCAATGGATCGACCGGTTGTTGCATCCGCGCATCTCATTCATGACCGGCCCACGCGGCATTCAGCTCACCGCACTGGCGTGTTTCGTGCTTTCGCTTGCCATGCCGCCCATGGAGCTGGTGCCGCTGACGGTCAATATTGCTGGCGTGGCATTGACCCTCTTCGGCCTGTCGATCATGGCACGTGACGGCCTGCTGTCGATCCTGGCTTTCATCATTACCGGTGCAAGCCTGTTCACCATTCTCTACAGCCTGCTGTAGGAGTGTCACATGCTCCCGCTCGAACGCCTGCAGTCAGCCCAACGCCTCATTGCCGATACCCTCGCTCCCACGCCCCTGCTGCTCGACCATGTTCTGTCGGATCGGCTCGGCCGTCGCGTATGGTTGAAGGCTGAGCTGTTCCAGCGCACCGGCTCGTTCAAGCCGCGCGGCGGCCTGCACTGGGTGCGCACGGCCAGCCAGAAGGAGTTGGCCGGAGGTCTGGGGGCGGTTTCAGCGGGCAATCATGCCCTGGGGCTCGCCTGGGCGGCGGGCCAGGCCGGCGTGCCGGTCACCATCGTGATGCCGGAGAACGCCAGCCAATTCAAGGTGGATGGCAGCCGTGAGCTGGGCGCCGAGGTAATCCTGCACGGCGATATCAATGCGGCCTGGGAGCGGATGCATGAGCTGGTGGCAGAACGCGGCCTGACCCTGGTGCACCCCTACGATGACGAGCGCATCATTGCCGGCCAGGGCAGCGTGGGGCTCGAGATCCTCGAGCAAGCCCCCGAAGCCACGGCCATTCTTTGCCCGGTGGGCGGCGGTGGCCTGATCGCCGGTATCGGTTCGGCTACCGCGGCACTGCGCCCCGAACTGGCGGTGATCGGCGTCGAGCCCAGTGGCGCCGCCAGCATGGCCCAGGCCTGGGCCCGGGGCCAACCCGCACGGTTGGCTAGCGTCGAAACCTGTGCCAAGAGCCTGGGCGCGGCCATCGTCGGTGAACACACCTACCCCATGTGCCGCGAAACCGTCCGGGCTCTGGTACAGGTCGACGAGGCCGCTATCGGACGCGCCATGCGCCATCTGCTCTACCAGGCCAAGCTGATGGCGGAACCGGGAGCCGCGGTGGGAATCGCCGCCCTGTTAGACAGCGCGGTCACGCTGCCGCCGGCAGGCGATGTCGTGGTGGTGATCACCGGCGGCAACATGAGCCGGGAAGAGCTGGAACCGTTCCTTTGATTCCAGCCGCTCCCGGCTGTTCGGGGCATCACGCCAGAATGAAGTAGACACAGGCCGCGGTGAGCCCGCCCATCGTCCAGTTGAAGATTCGCCAGGCGCGTGGCGTATCGAGCCACTGGCCGATGGCCACGCCGAAGCCCGCCCACAGCGCGATGCACGGCAGCCCGACCAGCTCGGCGAAGGCAGCCAGCAACAAGGCGTTCATTATCGGATCGCCGCCCTCCGGCAGAAAACCTGCTATCAGTGCCAGGCCCATCACCCACGCCTTCGGGTTGGCGAACTGGAAGGCCGCCGCCTGCCAGAAACTGAGCGGTTTGCCTTCACTCCTTTGGCGTATATCGGGCGGCGGCGCCGTGGCGATCTTCCAGGCCAGGTAAAGCAGATACGCGCTGCCAATGACGCGCAGGGTCATCTGTACCGCCGGGTAGCGCTCGAAGATCAACCCCAACCCCAGGGCGATGCCGGCGAACAATAGAAAACAGCCGCCCAGGATGCCAAAGATGTGCGGCAGGGTGCGCATGAAGCCGTAGTTGGCTCCGGAGGCCGTGAGCATCATGTTGTTAGGGCCGGGAGTGATGGTCATCGAGATCATGTAGAGGGCCGCAGGCCCGAGGAACGCCAGAGCTTCCATGTCATTGAACCCATACAATTAAGAAATTCGATTGGATAGTGCGCACAATTGTCAGCATAATGAGTCCAGATACCGCGTCAAAGGTTTTATTGTCACCATGACAATGTGGGTCCCACAGCTTGCTGAAGATGGCATTCGCTACCGTGCCATTGCCGAATCCATCGCCGTGGCGATTCAATCCGGCGAACTCTCCGCCGGGCAGAAACTGCCTCCCCAGCGCAGGCTGGCCGACCGCCTGGGGGTCACCGTGGGCACCGTGACTCGCGCCTATGCCGAAGCCGAGCGCCAAGGGTGGGTCGTGGCCCGAGTGGGCAGCGGCACCTTCGTGCGCGGCAACGAGGCTCCGTCAGGCCAGGACTTCCTGGCCAGCCGTCCCGTCGAGGACGGCATCGTCGACCTCAGCCTGAGCCTGCCGCCCCCGCATCCGATGCGTGTCGCCACCCTGGGACGCGTACTGCATGAGATAGCCGAGCAGCCCGAGATTCTCCAGCGCGCGGTGGAGTACCAACCGGACCGCGGCGTACCTGCCCACCGCGAGCAGCTTGCCGACTGGATGACCCGCCTGGGCATGCCCGCCGAGCCCGAGCCGCTGGTCGTCACCCAGGGTGGACAGCATGGGATCAATCTGGCGCTGCAAGCGCTGACGCGGCCAGGCGAGCGCATCGCCGCCGATGTCCTCACCTACCCCGGCCTGATCACCGCCGCCAGCCAAGCGCACCTCAAGGTGCTGGGCGTGCCGATGGACGACCAGGGCATGGACATGGACGCCCTGGCCCGGCTCTGCGTTCAGCAGCCGCCACGCCTCGTCTATGTCACGCCGGACCAGAACAACCCCACCGGCACGCCGTTGAGCGAAGCCCGGCGCGAGCGTCTGGTGGCCCTGGCACGGCGCCACGACTTCTGGATCGTCGAGGATGGCGTGCAGTACCTGCCCGAGGCTGAGCGCGGCACGCCGATTTATCGCCTGGCCCCGGAGCGCACGCTGTTCATCTTCAGTACGTCGAAAGTGCTGGCCGGCGGCCTGCGCATCGGCACCCTGCTGACGCCGCCGGCGCTGCGCGACCGGCTGGGCACGACGCTGCGAGCCCAGAGCTGGATGGTGCCGCCGCTGATGGTCGAGGCGGTATGCCGCTGGGTGGCCTGCGGCGACAGCGACATTCTGCTCGAATGGTTGGTTCAGGAGCTGGGCGAACGCCAGAAACTGGCGCGCCAGCGCCTGGCCGGCTACGCCACGAGCGGCCGCCTTCATGGCAACAACCTGTGGCTGCCGCTGCCGGAAGGGCTGCGCAGTGCCGTGTTCGTGGAAGCACTGACACGACGCGGAGTGCTGGTCAGCAGCGCCGAACCCTTCTGCGTCGGCAGCGAACCCGCGCCCCAGGCGCTGCGGCTCTGCCTCAGTGCCGCGCCCTCGCGCGAGGTCCTGGCCCAGGCGCTCGATACGCTGGCCCAACTGCTGGCCGAGCCCCCCGCCGCCCCTTGGCAGACACTGTAGCTCCAGGGTTTGACGACTAACGAGTCAGCTCGGCGGCGGCATACCAGGCAATCATGCGCTCCTCGTCGGTAGGGATGACCCATAGTCCCACTTGGCTGTCGGCGGCGGCGATATTGGTCGCATGGTCGGCGTTGGCACCGGCATCCAGCCCGGCGCCGAGCCACTCGCAGCCCTGCACGATGGCGGCACGCACCGGGGCGGCATGCTCGCCGATGCCGGCAGTGAAGACGAGATGATCGAGCCCGCCAAGTGCCGCCGCCAGGCTGCCGATCTCACGCACGATGCGGTAGACGTACAGCTCGATGGCCTCCGCTGCCTCGGGTGCCTCGCTGATCAGCAGTTCGCGCATGTCGCCGCTGATGCCGGAGACGCCGAGCAGTCCTGACTGCTTGTAGAGCATGCGCTGGACGGCTTCGGCGGACATGCCCTCCTGCAGGATCAGGTGCAGCACCAGGCCGGGATCGAGGCTGCCGCTTCGCGTGCCCATCATCAGTCCTTCCAGCGCGGTGAAGCCGGTGGTGGCGGCCACGCTCCTGCCATCACGTAGCGCACACAGGCTGGCTCCGTTGCCCAGGTGGGCAATGACCACGCGCCCGCCCGGCGTCGCCTGGTGGTGCTTCGGCAATACCTGCTCGGCCAGGGCACGGCTGACGTAATCGAAGGAGAGCCCGTGGAAGCCGTAGCGAATCACGCCTTCCTGACGGAACCGGCGCGGCAGTGGGAAGGTCTGGGCCACCGCTGGCTGGGTGGCGTGAAAAGCGGTATCGAAGCAGGCAACCTGGGGCAGCGCCGGACGCAGGCCAGCCAGCGCCCGCACCGGTGCCAGGCCATAGGGTTGATGCAGCGGCGCAAGCGCCACCAGCGCCTCCAGCTCGGCAAGACTCGTCTCGTCGAGACGCACCGGGTCGCGATAGCGCGCACCACCATGGACGATCCGATGGCCCACGGCGCGAAGATCGCCCAGAGCCGGGTTCGCTTCGATCCATTCGAGCAGGCGAGCCAGGGCACCTTGGTGACCCAGCATGGGCGGCACGTTGCGCAGCGCGGCTGTGTACGCTTCATCAGCAGCCTCGTCGAAACCCGCTCCCAGCTCGACCCGCGCCTGGTCACCGAGCCCCGAGAACTGGCCGCGGCAGCGCAGCGTCAGGCTCTTGGGTTTCTTCGCGTATGCCGCCTCGAACAGAGCAAACTTGACGCTCGAGGAACCACTGTTGATGGCTAGTATCTCGCCGCTCATGCCCTGGCCTTCTTCTGCTGTTCGGCCACTAACAGCGCCAAGGCGCAGGAGGCCATGCGGGTAATGGCATCGTCGGCGCGGCTGGTGAGCACGATGGGCACCCGGGCGCCGACCACCAGCCCGGCGCCGGTGGCATCGGCCAGATAGGTGAGTTGCTTCATCAGCATGTTGGCCGACTCGAGGTCCGGCGCTACCAGGATGTCGGCGCGCCCCGCCACCGGCGAGACGATACCCTTGGCGGCAGCTGCGGCCTCGGAGACGGCATTGTCGAAGGCCAGCGGGCCGTCGAGCACACCACCGCGAATCTGACCGCGCTCGGCCATCTTGCACAGGGCAGCGGCCTCCACGGTGGATGATATCTTGGGGTTGACCGTTTCCACCGCCGACAGGATCGCCACCTTGGGCAATTCGTTGCCCACCGCATGAGCCAGCTCGATGGCGTTCTGCACGATGTCTTTCTTGTCGCTGAGGGTGGGATAGATGTTGATCGCCGCATCGGTGATGAACAGCGGCCGAGGGTAGGTCGGCACGTCGAAGGCCATCACATGGCTCAGGCAGCGCTCGGTGCGCAGGCCGGTGTCACGCTTGACTACCTCGTGAAGCAGCTCTTCTGTGTGCAGCGCCCCCTTCATCAGCGCCTCCACCCGGCCTGCCCGGACCAACGCCACGGCCTCGGCCGCCGCGGCATGGCTGTGCGGTACGTCGATGAGTTCGAACTCGCCGATGTCGATACTGGCAGCTTCGGCGGCGGCATGGATCTTTGCCCTTGGCCCCACCAGTACCGGATGGATCAGCCCCTGGCGCGCCGATTCATAGGCTCCAAGGATCGAGACCTCGTCCACCGGGTGCACCACCGCCATGCTTACCGGGGCGGGATGCTCGGCGGCACTGAGCATCTCGTGCAGGCGCGCCCGCTCGGCCAGTCGTATCCGCGGCAGCACGGCACGTGGCCGCCGAATCTTCTCGGTGGGCGCCTGGACCTCCGCCTCGCCCTCGATGACGGTCTCGCCGTTCTGGTTAGTGCACAGGCACTCAAAGGTGATGCGCTTGTGCTGGCCATCCTTGCTCTGGGCGCGAACGCTGACCCTGAGTACATCGCCGAGGCGTACCGGCTTGCGAAAGCGCAGGGTCTGACCCAGGTAGATGGTGCCCGGCCCGGGCAGCTCGGTGCCCAGCACGGTAGAGATCAGCGCCCCGCCCCACATGCCGTGGGCCACCACTTCCTGGAAGCGCGTGCTCTTGGCGAAATCGTCATCGAGGTGGGCCGGATTGATATCGCCGGACATGATCGCGAAGAGCTTGATGTCGTCGAGGGTCAGGCGCTTCTCGAGCGATGCCGAATCGCCAACCTGTATCTCCTCGAAGGTGCGGTTTTCGATATGACCGTTATCCGTCCACTGCCCCTGACTGTCCATGCGCTGTGCCTTGATCGAAGGTGGGATGAACCGAGCGGCGCCGAATACTGCAACGCAGCAAGCCTCAGCCGATAGCATCGGTCACGCTCAAGGCGAAGGCAAGCGCTTGCGCCCCTCGAGCGAGGCACCACAATGAATGGGAAAGCCAGAACAATAATGAGGCCCACCACATGCACCGTTTCCTCAACGACCCCACGCTTGCCGTCCCTGTCTTCCCGGGTAGCCACATGGCGATGGATGGCCACTACATCTTCCTTTCCGGATTGACGGTGACCGACATTCAGGGTGGAGAGGCCGTGCTTGGCGACATCGCCGAGGAGACCCGCTGGGTGATGCGCCGGCTGTCGCGCATGCTGGAGTATGCCGGCGCCTCGATGGCCAACGTGGTACGGGTGGACATCCACCTGACCAACCTGGACACCATCCACACCATGGATGCCGCCTACGCCGAATTCTTCGAGAACCACCGCTACCCGGCGCGTACCTGCACCGAATCGCTACGCCTGAGCGGTGGCGCCAACGTGGAAATCACGCTGATGGCGCGCCAGCCGGATTCCGACCCTTACCGCGATCGCGAAGCCGATAACGAGACATGATGCAAGCGTCACCGCCTACCCATCTCGACAAAGATAGGAGGTTACAGCATACTGGCCACGCCTGAGAGTGGGAATGATACTCAATAGCCACTTGATTTTTCTTAGCGAGCCGATGTGCCGAATGCACCAGCCGTTCGGCATTGTGCTTTCCTCCTACTGAGTGTTGAAGCCCGAACATGGACAGCTACCTTCCAAAGATACTCTGCTGCACGGCACTGGCTTTCAGCTACGCCGTTGCCCAAGCCGAAGAGATCACCATTACCGACATCGCCGGCCGCGAGGTCACCGTCGAGGTTCCCGTGGAACGCGTCATCCTCGGCGAGGGGCGCCAGATCTACCTGCTCGGCGCCCTGCAGCCGGAAGACCCCTTCGCTCGCGTGGTGGGCTGGCGCGAGGATTTCTCGCAAGCCGACCCGGACAGTTACGCCCGCTACGCCGCCAAGTTCCCTGAGCTCGAGGCATTGCCGACGTTCGGTGGCTTCAAGGACGGCACCTTCGACGTGGAGCAGGCGGCGTCCCTCAACCCCGACGTCGTATTGATGAACCTCGAGGCCAAGGCGGCCACCGAAGACGCCGCCTACGACGAAAAGCTGGCAGAACTCGGCATCGCCATCGTCTATGTGGACTTCCGTGAGGATCCGCTCGGAAATACCATCCCCTCCATGCGCCTGCTGGGCCAGTTGTTTGGCGAAGAGGAGGATGCCGAGGCCTTCATCGAATTCTCCGAGTCGCAGATGGAACGGGTCACGCAGGTGATCGAAGCCGAGGTCGCGGACGATGAGCGGCCGAGCGTCTTCGTCGATCGCGCCGGCGGCTATTCGGACGATTGCTGCATGAGCTTCGGTCCCGGCAACTTCGGTGAGTACGTCGAACTCGCCGGCGGCAGCAATATCGCCAAGGACATCATTCCGACGACCTTCGGTACGCTGAATCCCGAGCAGATCATTGCCGCCGATCCCGATCAGGTAGTCGTCACCGGCGGCAACTGGGACGCCTACGTGCCCGGTGGTGCCTGGGTCGGCGTGGGGCCAGGAGCCGATCTGGACGTTGCCCAAGCCAAGCTCGAGGCGCTGACGGAGCGCACCGCCATGACCGGTATCGCGGCCGTGGAGAACGGCAACTTCCATGCCATCTGGCACCAGTTCTACAACAACCCCTACTACTTCGTCGCCGTGCAGCAGCTGGCCAAGTGGTTCCATCCGGAGCTGTTTGCCGACCTCGATCCCGAGGCCACGATGAAGGAACTGCACGAGCGCTTCCTGCCCGTGGACTACGAATCCGGCTATTGGGTCACACTGAATGAGCGCTGAGATCGCCCAGACCATCGAGCAGACCAAGGGGCACGGTTTCTATCGTGCGCTCGTGCTACGGCGCCAGCTCATCCTGCTGGCGCTCACGCTTGCCCTGGCGCTTAGCTTCTGTGTCGACCTGGCGCTGGGCCCCGCCCGCTTCAGCCTCGCCGAGGTCGTGGCCGCGCTGGCGACGCCGGATGCCGTGAGCCAGCAGGCCCGGGTCATCCTGTGGGAGATCCGCATGCCGGTAGCGCTGATGGCGCTGGTCGTCGGCGCCAGCCTGTCGATAGCCGGCGCCCAGATGCAGACCATCCTCAGCAATCCCCTGGCCAGCCCGTTCACGCTGGGCATCTCGGCGGGTGCGAGTTTCGGTGCGGCGTTGGCGCTGGCCTTCGGCGTGGTAATCGTCCCGGCCGCGGTGGAGTACGTGGTACCGATCAACGCCTTTATCATGGCCATGGTCACCGCCTTTCTCATCCATGCGATGAGCCTGCGGCGCGGGGTCACGATCGAGACCATCGTGCTGCTGGGCATCGCCATGGTGTTCATCTTCAACTCGCTGATGGCACTGATCCAGTTCTTCTCCAGCCAGCAGGCCGTGGCGGCGGTGGTGTTCTGGACCATGGGCAGCCTGACCAAGGCCACCTGGCCCAAGTTCTGGGTCGCGCTGAGTGTGCTGGTCGCCGTGCTGCCGCTGCTCGCCCGCCATGGCTGGGCATTGACCGCCATGCGCCTGGGCGATACCAAGGCCGAGAGCATGGGGGTGAACCCTCGCGCACTGCGCCTGGAGGTGATGGTGCTGGTCTCCCTGCTGGCCGCCATTGCGGTGGCCTTCGTCGGCACCATCGGCTTCATCGGCCTGGTCGGGCCGCATATCGCGCGCATGCTGGTGGGCGAGGATCAACGCTTCTTCCTCCCCGGCTCGGCGTTGTGCGGCGCGCTGATACTCTCCATCGGTTCCGTACTGTCGAAGAGCATTCTGCCCGGCACCGTCATCCCCATTGGAATCATTACCTCGCTGGTGGGGATCCCCTTCTTTCTGTTCCTCATCCTCAACCACAAGAAGGCCTCATGGTAACGCTCCAACTCGACCATCTGTCGGCTCGCTACGGCCGCCGCCAGATCCTGGCAGAGGTCACCACACCCCGCTTCGAGGGCGGCCAGGTAGTGGCGCTGCTCGGCCCCAACGCCGCCGGCAAGTCCACGCTGTTCCGGCGCATCTTCGGGCTGCTCAAGGGCGGCGGCGAAGTCAGGATCACGGGCGCTGCCTCGGAGAGGCCCGTGGCCTACATGCCCCAGGACACCGGCGTCAACGCCGTGCTGACGGTATACGAGTCGGTGCTGATGGCGCGTATGCAGGGGCGCTCCCTGAAGGTCATGGAGGAAGACCTGGCCAAGGTCGACCAGGCGTTGGACGAGCTGGGTATTACGGCACTTGGAGCGCGCGATATCGGAGACATCAGCGGCGGCCAGCGCCAACTCGTCAGTGCGGCCCAGGCCCTGGTCCAGGAACCCGAGATCCTGCTGCTCGATGAGCCGACCTCGGCACTGGACCTCAACCGCCAGATCGGCTTGCTGACCATACTGCGGCGGCTCGCCCGGGAGCGTGGGATGCTCATCATGGTGGCGCTTCACGACCTGGGCCACGCGCTGCGCTTCACCGATGAGGCCATGGTGCTGGAAAACGGTCACATGATTGCCTGCGGCAAGACCTGCGATGTGGTCACGCCAGAGCTGTTGCACAGGGTGTATCGGGTCGCTGCCCGTATCGAGCCCTGCTCGAAGGGTCAGCCCCAGCTCATTGTCGAAGCCGACGTTTGAGACCAGGCCAGGGCAACTGCCCAGGCCCGGCCTTCGCTATAGCGTTCCCCCAAGCTCGATCCGATAACCCAGGTCGATGGTGCGCTCCTCCAACACTCCGCCCTGGATGCGTCGCAGCAGTTCGGTCGCGGCACGCTTGCCGATCGCTTGGCGCGGAGTCACCACGCTGGCCAGCCGTGGGGTCATCACCTGGCTCACGTCGTGGCCGTGGAAACCGGCGATGGCCATCCGTTCCGGCACCTTGAGGCCACGCCGCAGGCACTCGAAATAGGCGCCTACCGCCACGTCGTCGTTGGTACAGAAGATGCCATCGGTATCCGGATGTTCTGCGAGGATCTCGTCCAGCAGTGCCGCCCCCACGGTGTAGGAGGAGCGCTGGCTGCGCTGCAGGGTTAGCGGCTTGAGCCCCTGCTCCTCCATCGCCTGGCGGTAGCCCTGCTCGCGCTGCCGGGTTCGCGCGTCGAGCCGCACGGCAAGATAGACGATCCGTCGTCGCCCCTGGCGAATCATCTCACCGACCATGTCGTAGGCGGCACGCACGTTGTCGAAACCGATCGCCTGGTGCAGCGGTGGCGTCAGCGAGTCCATGATCTCAACGGTGGGAATGCCCGCCGTTTCGAGCATTCTGCAGGTGCGCGCCGTGTGGTGGCTGTCGGAAAGGATCACGCCATCGACATTATAGGAGAGCAGCGAGGCCAGGCTGCGCTCCTCGAGTTCCTGGCTGTAGCCATAATGCGAGAGCATCAGATGGTAGCCTAGGGGCTCGGTGACCTCCTCGATGCCCACCAGTACGTCGGCAAACACCTGGTTGGTCAACGACGGCACCAGTACGCCAATGGAATGGCTGGTGGCGCGCGACAGCAGATCGGGTGCCCGGTTGGGGATGTAACCGACCTGCTCTGCCACGCTGAAGATACGCTCGCGCAGCCCTTCCGATACCGTCGTGGGGTCGCGCAGGCAACGACTCACGGTCATCTTGGTCGCCCCGACCCGGTCGGCAATGTCCTGCAGTGTCGGTCGTTTCTTCTTCACGATGCCCCACTGGCTCCTGTTGGCCCTGACGCGTGCCGAACGACCTCCGCCGCCGGCACGAGCAGCATGATACCGGAGTCGCCGCGGGCGTGCCGTTGACGCTACCCGAGGCTCAAGGGTCGTGCCGTCGGCAGTCCGGCATCGCCTCCAGGAAACTCTCGACGATGGCCTCGGGCGTCTCGGCGATGCTGCATACCACGGCCTCGACTTCACCCGGAGGCTCGAGGTCGTGAAGCTGGCTATCGAGCATCGCCTCGCCACGAAAGAAGTGCTCTTCCCGCGCGGCCAGGCGTTGGCGCAGCTGTTCGCGCTGCCCTTCGAGAAACAGAAAGGCGAGTTCGGGGTCGCCGCGCCGCAAGCATTCCCGATAGCGCTGCTTGAGCGCCGAGCAGGCCAGCACCAGCGAGACACCGCGTCGACGATGGTCGCCGATCAGCCCCGCCAGGGTTTCCAGCCATTCACGGCGGTCATCGTCACCTAGCGGAATGCCGTTGGCCATCTTGTCGATGCTGGCCGGCGAGTGGTAATCGTCGCCATCAATGAAAGCGACGCCCAGGCGACTGGCGAGCAAGGCGCCGATATGCGACTTGCCCGACCCCGACACCCCCATCACCACGATGCGGTATGTGCCATCCTTCACGAGACCTCCCGGTTATCAGTTGCCGCACTCAGTTTCCACGGACTGCGGCCATGTCGGGCAGCCAGGTCACGATCCCAGGGAAGGCAATCAGCACCACCAATACCACCAGCAATGCCGCGTAGTAAGGCAGCATCGCCCTGACCAGTTGTTCCATGCTGACCCGACCGACACCACAACCCACGTAGAGGCAGGTGCCCACCGGGGGCGTCAGCAGGCCGATACCGAGAATGAAGGCCATCAGCACGCCGAAGTAGACCGGGTCGACCCCCACCGAGGTGACGATCGGCGTCAGCATCGGCGCCATGATCACCATCGCCGGGGTCAGGTCCATCACGAAGCCCACCAGCAGCAGCAAGCCGGCCACGATCATCAGCAGCCAGAACGGCTCCTGGGTGATCGCCTGCACTTGGCGCACCAGGGTCTGCGGCACCATGTTGATGGTCAGGAACCAGGCAATGACGGTGGCAAAGGCCAGCAACAGCAGCACCATGCCGGTCAGGCGTGCGGTGCGAATCAGCATGCCCCACAGCTCGCGCGGATGAAATTCGCGATAGACCACCAGCGAAATGAACAGCGAGTAGAGCAGCGCCGCCACGGCTGCCTCGGTGGCGGTGAAGACGCCACCGAGAATGCCGCCAATCACTATTACCGGCAGTACCAGCGCCAGCCATGCTGCCTTGAAGGCCTGCCACAGGCGGCCCAGTTCGAATTTACGGGTCTGTCCGGCATGCTCGATGCTGGCCATGATGAAGGTGGTCACCATCAGCGCGAAGCCGATCAGCAGGCCCGGCACGATACCGGCGATGAACAGGCGGCTGATCGAGGTTTCGGTGACGATGCCGAACAGGATCAGCGGAATGGAAGGCGGGATGATGATGCCGATCACCGAGGAGACGGTGTTGATCGCCGTGGCATGCGGGGCGGAATAGCCCTGCTGCTTCATCGACGGGATCATCATCGCGCCGGTGGCGGCGGTATCGGCCACCGCCGAGCCGCTGATGCCACCGAAGAACATCGAGCCGGTGATCGCCACTTGCCCTAGCCCACCGCGCACGAAACCGACCAGCGCGCCGGCGAGTTCCATCAACCGACGGGCGATGCCACCGTTGCTCATCACCTCGCCAACCAGAATGAAGAAAGGGATGGCCAACAAGGGGAAATTGTTGACCCCACGGATCGACTGCTCGATCAGGATCGACAGTGGAATGTTGGAGAGTACGGCCATGACGACCGCGGCCACGCCGAGACCGAAGGCGATCGGCAACCCAATGGCGATGGAGGCAAACAGGATACCCAGGAAGATCCACAGCATGGCTCAGTCTCCTGCCGTTCGGTTGACGAGGTCGGGGTCGCGAATCAGGCGCAGGCACTGCCAGGCACGCCAGAGGGCCACCGCCACGATGAACAGCGAGCAGAGCACCAGCGAGATGTTGATCAGGTTCCACGGCACACCGAGGATGGCGGTGCGGCCGGTGGAGCGGGACATGACCAGGTAGCCGCCCCAGACCACGATGCCCATCAGCGTGGCGATGATCAGGTGCTGCAATAGGTAAACCAGGTAAGCGGCCCGCGGCTTGAGCCGGCGCACCAGGAAATCGACGGCAATGTGCTCGTAGCGGGCGAAGGCCGCCGCGGCGCCGACGAAGATCAGCCAGATGAACAGCATGCGCGCCAACTCATCGGCCCAGGGCAGCGAGCGATTGAACAATGAGCGACCGATGACATTGGCCGACACCGAGACGATCAGCGCCACCAGGATCGTCGCGATCAGATGTTCCATGAGACGGGTCGCCCAGCGGAAGATGGCCGGGCCATGGTGCCCTTCGATATCGAGTTCGAGCGGTTTGCGCCTGGGATCATCCAGATAGGCGCTGGCCTCGTTGGGCAGTTGGGTGGGCGAAGTCATGCAGCGCTCCGTGCAGGGCAAGGGGACACCCCTTGCCCTGCCAAGTCAGGCGGTTGGAAGGATTACTGAGTGGATTCGACGATGGCCTGGATCTCGGCGATCAGGTCCTCGCCGATGCGCGGCGCCCACTGCTCGTACACCGGCTGCACGGCTTCCTGGAAAGCGGCGATCTGCTCGTCGTTGAGACGGGTGATCTGCATGCCACGCTCCTCGAGCTGCTCGCGCGACCAGTCGTCATACTCGGTAGCCAGCTGGATCTCGTACTCGGCTGACTGACGCGCCGCTTCCTGCACCAGCTCCTGATACTCCGGTGCCAGGCGATCCCAGGTGCGCTCGGAGATCATCAGGATGAACGGGGTGTAGACGTGGCGAGTCTCGGAACCGTAGTCCTGCACCTCGTGGAAGTTTGAGGTCAGGATGGTGCTCCAGGGGTTCTCCTGGCCGTCGACCACACCCTGCTCCATGGCCGAGAACAGTTCACCGAAGGCCATCGGCGTGGGGTTGGCGCCGAGGGTTTCCCAGATCGACAAGTGCACCGGGTTCTCCATGGTGCGTACGGTCAGGCCGCGGACGTCGAGGCCGGCTACGTCTTCGGGCGACTCTACCGGTCGCGCGCTATTGGAAAGCTGACGGTAGCCGTTCTCGGAGAAGGCCAGCGCCTTGATACCGCTGCCCTCGAAGCCATCGAGCATGCGCTGGGCGGTATCGCTCTGCATGACGGCGATGGCCGCTTCGCGGGTCGGCAGCAGGAACGGCAGGTCGAACACCGCCAGCTCTGGGACGTAAGTGGTCGCCGGCGAAGAAGAAGGATAGGTCATGTCCAGTGAACCGGTCTGGAGCATCTCCATCATCTGCACGTCATCGCCCAACTGGCTGTTGGGGAAGACATTGACGGAAATACGCCCCTCGGTGCGCTGGTCGAGGATGTCGGCGAAGTACTGGACGGAAAGATACTGCGGCGAACTCTCGGCCAGGCCGATGCCCATGCGCAGGGTATGGCTACCGTGATCGCCCACCACATCGCCCTCGATAGCGGGCGGATCGGAAAGGTCGGGGCTCTGGGCGTAGGCGATGCCCAGGGAAAGGGTAGCAGCACCGGCTAGCGTGAGGGTGTTGCGCCAGATGGTGGTCATGGCGGACTCCAGTCGAATTATCGTTGTGAGTTGGGCGTCGAATGCCGGCGTTATTTGTTACCGGTAACATCCGATGCTAGAAGGCTAGACATCCGCTATAGGGCTGTCAATCTCGAACATGACGATTACCCACTAGACGTTCGTCGTACAAACAAGCCTGCCACCATCTCGGCACACGCCCCGTTCAGCCCTCGAACACCCCCGCTTCCTTCACGGCACGCCCGATCGCGGCCAGCATCTGCTCGTTGCGGGCCAGATCGGGCTCGCCGCGCACGCAGGCCACGATCACGACGCGGCGGGCGCCATCGCCCTGCCCTTGGGTAGCGATACCTGCATCGCAGGCGAGCCGGTGCTGAGTGCCGGTCTTGTGAGCCAGGCGGATGTCGCGGCCCAGGCCGGCCTTGAGCCGCCGCTCGCCGCTGCTGGTCCGGGACATGACCGCCAGCAGCTCGGCGGTGGCATCCGCCCCCAGCGCCCTGCCCCGCGCCAATGCTTCGAGCAGGTCGCCGAAGGCGTCGAGCCGGCCGCTGTTGAGTTCGGTGGCGTAGTAGTGGCGAAAGGCTTCGTCGAGGCTCGGTAGCAGCAGCTCCTGCGGGGCCAGGCCAAGGCGCTGACGCAGCCACGCCACCCGGGCAGCATCGTCCTGGCGCTTGCGCAGTTCGATGAAGTCCATGCCCCCCAGGTGGAAAGCATCCGGATGCAGGTTGGCATAGGCATGGCGACGCACGTCGACCAGGGTGGTAATCGGCCCCAGCCCGTTGGCGGGTGTGAGCTGGCGCGCCCTGGCGTTGACGCTTTCCAGCCCCAGATGACGCATCAGCATGTCGCTTGCCGTGTTGTCGCTGACGGTAATCATCGATTCCAATAATTGACGTAGCGTGAGCAGGCTGTCCGGTGCCGCCCAGTTGGTGGAGCCGGCACCGTCGACATAGTCGCTGCGATGAAGCGTCAGTCGGTCCTGCAGCGCCATCTCCCCTGCTTCGACGCGGCTCATCAGCTCGATCGCCACCGGCACCTTGACCAGCGAGGCCAGGTACCAGGATTCTTCATCGCGCCAGCCATGGCGTGCATTCGTTTCGAGGTTTCGCACGTGCACGCCGAGCTCGCCGCCGAAGCCGGCTTCGAGTAGCGCCAACCTGGCTTCCAGGCGCTCGGCCCAGGGCGGCTCCACCCAAGCCTCGACCTGCTCCGCCCAGCCAGGCTGTGCCGTGGCCAGCGACGGTATCGCCATGGCCAGCAGCAACAGTGCCCGCACGAGCTTGTGTAGCCAATGCTGCCCGCACTCCCGAAACGTCTTGCCGATCATCGACTCCGCTCCCTGAACCAGCGCATCAGGGCAATCCAGCCCGCGGTGAGAAGTATCAGTGCCAGGCCAATTGCCAGCACCTGCGGGTAGCTGTAGACCTGCCAGGCGCCCAACAGCAAGCGCAGCACCAGGAAAATGACCACGATATGGAAGATGAACGCGCGCAGGGCATCGCTGCCGATCACGCTGAGGGGTTTGAGCCAGATGGCCGCACGTCGGCCGCCCAGCAGGCAGAGCGCCATGATCACCAACGCTCCGCCGGTACTGAAGAGCATGAAGGGCACCTCCGGCGGATGCTTGCCGGCGTTCCACGCCACCGCCATCAAGGCCTCGTACGGTTCAGGCAGGGAAAGCGCCGCGAAGCCAATCAGGAATACCGCCCCGATTCCGGCCAGGCAGGCCACCAGGCGGCGGCGAGTGGCCGGCTCGCCATACCAGCGCAGTACGGCCTCACCGATCAGTAGCCCCAGCATCACCAACGGCAGCCGCGAAAGCTGCCCCCAGGTGTAATGGTCGGCATCTTCGACCAAGAGTGCCTTGAGTATCTCGCTGCCCCAGAAGTGGAAATGGCGTTCGAGCATCACCGAGAGCACGCCCACTACCACCGGAGCGAGCAGCCGCGTCCACAGCGGCATGCGGCACCACAGCGGCAGCACCCAAGGCAGCCATAGCAGCGCCAGGGCATAGAAGCCGAGAATCTCGACCCAGATGGCGAAGCGCTGGTAGAGCAGCGCCTCGAGAATGTCCTGAGGGGGGAAGAGCGGCAGCATCTCTACGATGGTCAGCGCCTTGTACCAGAAGAGCACTTCCAGCCCACGCAGCATCAGCTTGAGCCGGCGCTGCGGCCAGCCGGGCGTGTCGACCTTGGGCAGAAAGGCCACCGCCAGGGCAATGCCGAACACCAGGATGAACAGCGATGAGGAGAATTTGGTGAGCAGATGGATCGGCACCATGCCCCAATCGGGCACTTGGCGAATGCCCAGCAGCCCACTGACCGCATGACTGAGGATCATCAAGGCAATGGCGATGCCGCGGGCAAGGTCGATGGCCTCTACCCGGGCGGGCAATGACGGCAGCTGCGGCCGCTGGCTGAGCCCGATCATGGCGGTTCCCTCCAACCCTATCGGCTCTCGACCGGCTCGATGCTCTCCAAGGTCAAACGACGCCCCTCCGTGGGAGAGTACTCGAAATCGCCGACGACGCGCACCGTTTCACCCAGGTGGGGAGCGATCCGCTCCTGGGGAAAGATCTCCACCCGGTTCAGGTCCTCATCCTCGATCCAGTAGTGAAGCGGGTTCTCGAAGTGCCTCACCGTTCCCTGAGTAGCGACCCGGGAACCAGCGAGCTGCTCGGCCTGGTTGACGAGTACGGCCAAGCTCACTTCACGCACTTCGCCCGTCGAATCCGAACAGGCCGCGAGAGCCAGCAGGGCCAGCCCAGCCATGACACCACGACATTTTGCCTTCACTGCGGTACCACCTGCATGGCCAAGCAGAAGCGCCTTTAGCCAGAATCTATAGGAAAGAGAGCCCGCCGCCCACCACCGTCGACGACAGGCCATTCGTTTCAGCGAGGAATCACCAGGGTCAGGCCCGGCCAGACCAGGTCGGGGTTCTCGAGCACGTGGCGGTTGGCCTCATGCAGCTCCTCCCAACGCTGGGGATTGCCATAGAAGCGCCCCGCGATGCTCGCCAGGGTATCACCGCGGCGCACCCGGTACAGGTTGGCGTCCAACCCGCGCGCCACCAGGCGCTGCTCGCGCCCGAGTTCATCGACCAGCTCGTCGATACTCTCTTCCAGCGCCTCATCACGTCCGCCAGCTCGCATGAGTTCCCCTCGCGTGGCACGAATCGCCCCCATCGTCACGCTGGCCGAGCGCAGGGCACCATCGAGGTCCAGCTCACCGCCCTCCTCGGCCGGCAGGCGGGCGCGCAACGCGGCAAGCTCTCGCTGGGCATCGCGCAGCTGTCGCTCACGCTCCTCCAGCTGTTCAGCAAGCGCAGCCGCATCCTGGCCGTCAGCTTCGGCGGCAACGTCTTCGGCGGATGCCTCTTCGGCCTGTTCGGCGGTGGCTTCCTCGGCCTCGTCATCCTGCTGGGCCAGGGTTGCCGTGCTGAAGGAAATCGCCAGCAGCCCCGCCGCCAGCAGGCCAAGGAGTGATGCAAGCCCCCCAGTGCGTTCTCGCAACAAGATGATAGCCTGTTTCATGACACAACCTCTCTGCGGTTATTGTTGGTGTGGACCGCAGCCCAACGAGGCCAGCGGTCATCAAGAGAAGTCGGGCGAGCACAAGGGCCTGCCCTGTGGCACAGTATGGCCAGTCAGGTACATTCATGCCTGCTTGCTAATCAACGCAGCGGTGTCATGACCCGTTACTTCATCCTCGGCAGGGCTGTCATGCTCCTGTCGCTGCAGCTCGGCTTGGAACTTGGCAGCGGTCACGGCATCATGTGCCCCCTGTGAATTCATCTGCCACTGGGGCTGCAATGAGACTTGTATTGCGCTATTTCTTTCGCGGCGTACGGCTGGTGCTGTCGCCGGTCATGCTGATCGCCGAAAAACTCTCCACGCCGCAAAGCATCGCGCGCCCCGCCGAGGAGCAAGCCCGCGTCGACGAGGGGTGCCGTCAGCTGGCGCTGTATCAGTTCCGCTCTTGCCCATTCTGCATCAAGGTGCGCAAGGAGATGGCCCGGCTGGGGCTGAAGATCGAGGTTCGCGACGCCCAACTCGACCCAGACCGTCGGCGGGAGCTGGAGGCAGGTGGCGGCAAGGTCAAGGTACCCTGCCTGCTCATCGCCCATGACGATGGCGGCGAAGAGTGGTTGTACGAGTCCGACGCCATCAATGCCTGGCTGCATCGTCGTTTCGGCCATAGCGATCAGGCGGCCTGACCGGTTTCGACGCAGAACAGCAGCGTATCGGCGAGCCGGCGAGCCTCGGTTTCTTTCAGGTACGGCAGGCTCTGGCGGCCGTTGGCCAGTTCGAGGTGCAGGGTGGCAACGCCGCGCCGGCGCTGCAACCAGCTCTGTTGGATGCTCAATGAAATGAGGTGGTGCATGGGAAAGATCCCGGTGCGCTGCCCCAGCACCCCGCGGCGAATGCGCAGGTAGCCTTCCTCCATGGCCCAGGCGGTGGCCATCCAACGCAGCTGGGCCAGCCCCGCGGATGCCAGCAGGACCAACCCGGCGAGCCCGCCCCATGCCGGCGCGGGCAGTTCCAGCGAAGCGAACAGGGCCAGTACCAGCGTCGCAGCCACCCCCAGCAACAGCGCATGCCGCAACAGCAGGACCCGCCGGTAGCTCGCATCCACCCGCTGCAGGGGACGTTCGGCGCCATACCCCGGCCACAAGCGGGCCGTCAGCTCGCCACCCTGCTTCCGGGTGAGACCCGGAACCACGAAGCGCCGCGACTCGGCGGCATCGCCGCCCAGTGCACCGAACTGATGGCAGACCAGGTAGCCACGCCCCAGCAAGCGGCCAAGGCCCGTCTGCACCCACTCCACTACCTGCAACCGTGCCAGGCTCAGCGCCTGTTCCTGGCGGTTGAACAAACCACTGACCTGCACCTGACGATCGCCTTCGTCATGCAGCACATAGCCATGGAAGCGCCACCAGGCGGCGAGAACGGCCAGCAATGCCAGCAGCGCCATGACCACCACGATGCCCAGGGGCACCGCGACCCAGAGTGAGGCAGGCAGCCAGGCGGCCAGGTCGAGCTGGGGCAGGCGGTCGTGCAGCCAACGCTCCAGCGGGCGCACCAGCGGTGAGAGCATCGCCGCGATCACATAGATCGAACGGCTGGCCAGGCCATGCAGAACGATGGCCCCGCAGGTAATGGCAAAGACCGGCTCACTGCCACGAGCAAGCAACCTGGTGCTGGTGTAGGCACCGGGCTGGCGGCTAAGGCCTGCTCCTGGCGGGTCGTCCTTCACGCGCAGGCGCTGGCCGAGGGCCTCGGCCCTGTCACGCCGGATACCGGGCAGCGCAATGCGCGACGCCTCCCCCGCCAGCGTTTCCACTTCCCACAGCACCAGCCGGAAGGGGCGCATGTAGGCCGGCTGGTGTATGGCAACGTGCTGCACGTGACGCGCCGCCACCTTGAACTCGCGATGTTCCAGCAAGCCCTTCTGCACGATCAGCACATCACCCTCGAAACGGTATCGAAAGCGTCGGTAATAGAGCAGGCTGACCAGTGCCGCCAAGCCCAGCAGCAAGACACCACCCAGCGCCAGCTCTCGCAACCCCACACGCTCGAGCAGCGCCAGACCTGCGCCAGCACCGAGTACGAGCGGCATGTGCTGACGCAACAGCGTGGCGGCACCGCTGAGCAACAGCAAGATCACCGCCCAGGGCGAAAGGCGCTGCCATTGCGCCAGATCGCTTGGCGTGCCGCCCGGCCGCATCTCTTGGCTCATGGCGCATCCCGCCCTGCCTGAGTTTCCGGCGTACTCTCCAGCTGCGCCAGCAAATGCTGGCGGATCGCCGCGGCACGCTCGGCCGTCAGACCTTCGAGCACCATGTCCGCCCCTCTTCCGCCTGCCGTGAAACAGGCCAGCCGTACCAAGCCAAAGGCCCGCTCGACCGGATTGCTCAGCGTCTCGACGTGCTGCAAGCGAACCAGCGGCAATACCTGAGTGCGCCGCACCAGAAGACCGCGACGATAGATCAGGTCATGCTGGCGCAGCCCATAGGCCCGCCGGCGCGCATCGCACCAGCCCACCAGCACGCTGATTACCCCCAGCGTTGCCACGCCGACGGGCAACCATGGCTGCCATACGGCGAGTTCTTCGTGAAGGAGGGGAAGAAAGAACGCCAGCAGGGCAAGAAACAGCCAATGCAAGGTGCGCAGCAGCGCTTGGCAGGGCGCCAGCCTCCACGATACGGGTTCGAGCGGAGCCTCCTCCAGCAGCGGTAGCCGCTGCGGGTCCAGCGAAGGATTGGAAAACGTCACAGAGGCTCCTTCTCCAGGTTCAACGGGGCGATTTCAGCCCTCTCTCACCGCCCGTTGGCTATGCTGATTAGGCGAGGACACACACCGCCGCAGGGAGGCGCATCACCAGCGAACGTCGGCCGCCGTGCCGAGGGAGACAGAGTCATGGCTATCCCGGCAACCCTTCGGGAATACTTGAGAGCCTGTGATATCGATTACGAGGAGGTCAAGCACACCCACGAAGTCAGCGCCAGCCGCCTCGCCCAGCAGTCGCATATCACCGGCGAGCAGCTTGCCAAGGCCGTCATGCTGCACAGCAGTTCAGGCTACCGGATCGCCGTTCTGCCCAGCACCTGCGATGCCGACCTCGACAGCCTGTCACAGCTGTTCGACGAGCCGGTCGAGCTGGCCACGGAAGACGAGATCGTCAGCCGCTTCCGCGACTGCGACCCCGGCGCCACCATCCCCGTTGGCCAGGCATATGGCCTACAGGTCTACGTCGATGACATGCTGCGCCACCAACCCGACATCTATTTCGATGCCGGCGATCACGAAACGCTGCTGCACATGAGCGGCAAGGAGTTCGAGAAGCTGATGGGCAACAGTCCGCACGGACAGTTCAGCCGCCACCACTGAGCGCGCCAGAAGCCGCCTGGCCGGCCTGTCCTGTCCGCTCGTCCTCCCTGCTGCCCCGGGTCTTGCCAGCGCAAGGCCCGTTTTTTACTACCGGCTGGCTCAGCGCTGGGCCATGGCCTCGAGTGTGTTCGCCAGCGCCACGGTGAGCCTGGCCATGGTGGCATAATCGAGGCGGTCATGAGTGTCGCTGGGGCCGTGATAGTAAGGGTTACGGAAATTGGCGGTGTCCGTCAGCATCATGGCGGGATACCCTTTCTCCCAGAACGCCCAATGGTCCGATCGGCGTATGTCGCCGAGCTGCGGTGGCGCCGCCAGTCCCTCGGAGGGAACCTCGGCGTGGCGGCGAAACGCGCCGATGGCACGGTGGACCAGGCGGCGCGACTCCAGATTGCTGACGAAGGCGAGAAAATTCCCCGTGTCGGGATAGAAGCGATCGAGCGGGAAGGGATAGGCCTGGCTGCCGGGCTCGTCGCTGAAGTAGCCAAGCATTTCCAGCGAGATCATGCCCATGATGTCCGTCCCCTCGGCCTTGGCCCGTCGGGCATAGAGCAGGCTGCCCATGGCCTCGCTGCCGAAAAACGGCATCTCCTCGTTGACGAACGCCACCAGGTGCAACGAACGGTCGAGTTCGGCGTCCTGCAAGAGATTCGCCAGTTCGATCAGCACCGCGACACCGGAGGCATTGTCATCGGCCCCCGGGGTGCCGCGCACCGTATCGTAGTGCGCGCCTACCACAAGCACTTCGTCTGCCAAACGCCCGCCAGACAGGACCACTTCGATGTTATGGAATGTCCAGCTGCCGGTCGGCACGGCCTGTCGCCGTGGGCGATGCCCAGCCGCTTGAAAGGAATGCTCGATGTAGTCCCCTGCGGCCTGCAGGGCTTCCGGTCGCCAATAGTGCCGCTCACCGATCTCCTCGGACAAGGCCCGCACGTGGTCGTGGAGACGTTCGCGCAGGGCCTCGCCCTCTTCCCCCAGCGGCGCTGGCTCACCGCGAAAGGACGTTCCCGGCATGTACAGCATCAGCCAGTACCCTCCCGCCAGTGCGACGCTGGCGAAAAGCGCAATCGCTCCCAGCCATGCCGGCAGGAGCGAACGCCTGCGCCTCACCGTTCGTACCTCTCAGCACCCCTGCCAAGGCTCTTCCACCCGTTTCTTCTACTTCCGTTCATCCTCTCCCCCTCTCCCTGGAGTCGCCTCGTTTCCCTGATCAAGATAGGTGGCTACTGCACCTTGCGCCTCTCGAGGTTGTAGCTGGGCGGCTCGGCCAGGCATACCCGATTGCGTCCGCCGGCCTTGGCCCGGTAGAGCGCTTCGTCGAGGCGCTTGTAGCACAGGGTATCCGGCTCGTCGGGCTCCAGCTCCGCGACGCTGAAGCTGCTGGTGAGACTGGCTGCCGGGGCGAAGTCCTCCTCCCCGACCGCCCGGCGCAAGCGTTCGGTCAGTGTCACGGCCCCGGCCAGGGGCGTGCCTGGCAGCAACAGCATGAACTCCTCGCCGCCCCAACGGGCCAGCACGTCCACCTCACGCAGCAGTGCGCTGCAGGTGCGCACCAGCTTGCGCAGCACCATGTCGCCGACGCTGTGGCCAAAGGTATCGTTGATGCGCTTGAAGTGATCGATATCGAACATGACCATGCTGACGGACCGGCCGTCGCGACGCGCTTCCTGCCGCTCGCGTTCCAGCAGGTCGATGAAGCGGTTGCGGTTGACCGCACCGGTCAGCGGGTCGTGGCCGGCATGGTACTCGAGCTCCGTTTGGTAGCGCTTGGCCTGGCTGATGTCGCGCATGATGGTGGCGATGCTCTCTATCTCTCCGTTTTCGTCACGGCGGGTGACGATCAGCTGCGAGACGGGAATCTCCCCACCGCGCCCCAGTACGGCGGTCTCCGCATACCAGTGGCCGTGCTCGATGGCATAAGGGATACCCTGCTCCTGGATCAGCCGGCGTGCCCAGAGCGGATGCGCCGCGGCCAGCGCGTCCGACAGCGCCTCGGGCAGAGCGCCCAGCAGCTCGCGCCCCGCCTTGTTGAGATAAACGACCCGACGCTCGGCATCGGCAATGGTGACGATATCCGGCGAGGCGTCGAGCAGATGCGTCAGCCTGTCCTGGTTGACCTGGGCGGCGTGGCGCGCCGTGACGTCTTCGACGATGCCGCTGAAATCCACGGTGCCATCCGCCGCGGTCTGGCGATGGACGGTGACCTCGGCATGGATGAGGCGTCCCTTGAGGCTACGCAGGCGCAAAGGCCGGCGGATCACGGCGCCATCGCGCTCGAGATCGGTCAGGAAATCCTCGATCTCCCTGGGACAGTCATAGAGCGAGGAGACCCGCGCGGTGAAAAGTGCCTGGTGTGAATCCGCCTCGAAGATGCGCAGCATGGCGGGGTTGGCGGCCGTGAAGTGCCCCTTGGGATCCGCCGTATGGCGATACACACCCACGGGCAGGTTGTGGAACAGCTCGTTATAGCCCTCGAGCTTGGCGCAGTAGCGCTTCTCGTCGGTAACATCGACGATGATCGAGTGCAGGTACTCGCGGCCGTCCAGGACCACCGGCCCCGAATAGACGTTGACGTCGCGAATCTCGCCGCTGGCCAGGCGATGGCGAAACTCGAAGAAGAGCTGCTGGCAGGACTCCGCCCTGGCCATGTTGGCACGCACCTCGTCGAAACTCTGACAATTGATGTCGGTAATGCTCAGCTGCCTGAGGGCATCGAGCGAATAGCCGTAGAAGGCCACGGCCGAGGCGTTGGCGTCGACGATACGCCCATCGGCGGGGTCGATCAGCAGCTTGATCGCCGGGTTGGTATTGAACATCTGCTTATAGAACGGCTGACGGCCCAGGCGGGATTCTTCCGCCAGTTGGACCAGCGTCAGCTGGCACGCGACCTGGCCTTGCCAGGTGGTACGGCGCAGCAACGCCTCGAAAGGCGGCTTGCCATCGCCTCCCTGGCACTCGACGCTGGTTTCGGCGAGTTCCGATTCTGCCAGGGCGGCCATACCCGCCTCGAGTGCCTGGCGATCGGCAGCGGATATGAGCTGCAGCAGAGCCTGGCTTTCTACTTTGCTGCCCAACCTGAAGTAGCGGCGAGCAGCGTCGTTGGCATAGTGCAACTGCCACCCCTGCTGAATCCCAACGACCAGCACAGGTAAGGGCAACGCATGGAGCAGTCGGCTCAGATCGTCGTCAGACGACGCCGTCGAGTTACCTTCGTTCACAGCCCGGCTCCCTTGCATGTTGACGCTTCGTCAGACCACAACAGGTCCAGGAATCTGGGACTAGCGTCTTATAATAGTCGTTATTTTTTATCGGCAGATACGGTCTGAGCTGAAATCAGGATTCGATCTACTACTTGAAGGTTAAGTCTTCTTGGCATGGATTAACAGATTTCTCGGCGTCAATTCGGCGGCACAGAACGTGGCGATCTCTACCATGTAGCCGGCCTCTTCCATCAGTGAAAGTCGATCCATTACCAGCCACATTTCCAATGGGCGACGAAACAGGTGACGGACCAGCTCCAGGCGCTTCACCTCGGCCTGTCGCTGCCAACCCGCCCGCTCATAGGGGGCCAGATCGAGTGAGCCCGGCAGGTCGAGCCCCTTTCTTTGCGCGGCCCAATGACAGAAGGCGTCAAAACGCTCGGGCATGCGGCCGTAGGCCAGGCTGGGTACCGGCAGGTAGCTGTCCTCGCCGCGCAGCTCGCGCTGCAACTCATCGAACCCCAGCCGCCAGGCGTTGGCCTGCTCGCGGCGGCGGCGCACGCCTCTTGGCGCGGTGACGGTTTCCTGTACCGCCAGGGCCAGGTCCTCGCGGTCGAGCCGCAGGGAGTGCTCACCTGACAGAAGCCGGCCGCGTTGCGATACGGGTCGATATGCCTCTTCCTGGGTACGGTGGTAACAGCATGGCGCCAGGGTAACGGTACTCCCGGCTGCCGCGGCGAGATCGAGTAGCCGCACATGCAGGTCGCCACAGGCATGCAGGGCGACGACATGGGTTTGCGAAGAGAGAAAACGGCCGGCTTCAACGGCCATGACGTCCTGCTGTTGCATGTCCACCGTGGCCTGCTGTGCTGTCGCCAGTCGCTGCCCCTCCTCGCACAGCGATGCCTGCCATTCCAGGGCGGTGACCTCAGCGGCATGGCAGCGGGCCAAGGCCCGGGCCAGATGCCCCTTGCCCGCGCACCAATCCAGCAGGCGGTCTTGCGGGTCCACCTGCAGGCAGTGGCAGAAAGCCTCGATCTGCTGCCATTTGCGGCCAGCCACATGGCGCCCCCAGCCCTGCGGCAATGACCAGGGCGCAGCGGCACGCGGCACCAGACGTACCAGTTCTGCCAACTCCTGCACTGGCAGCCAATTACGCAGCGGCGAGTCCTGCCAGGGGTTGGCCTGAAGGCGCGCCACCTGAGGATCGTCCAGTCCCAGCAGTACGTCAGCCAGTTCGCGGTAGGCCTCCCACCACGGCGGCCGACGATACATGAATGGCGCCGGGCGCCACAGCGGCTGCCACTCGGCCAGCAAGGACGTCAGGCGGGAAAAACGCGGCTCAGTATTCGATACGGGATGCTTCGGCACCGAATTCCACCGATATGCCAATGCCCTCGTCTTCGATGGCGTCTTCGCCCAATTCCTTCTGCAGGGCCAGGATCCCCTCCACTCTGCCCGCCACATGGGCCTTGCCCCCCTCCACATCGAAGGCATGCAGAGTCAGGCGCACCGTGGCATTGTCGGAGGTGAACACCGGCGGCATGACGGTAGCGCCGATGGGGTGCAGCACGTCGAACTCCGTCACTTCTCCCTCGACCAACGTGATGCTGAGCGAAAGCGAGTCTCGCACCCGCCAGTCATCCGGTTCGATGAAGCCGACCAGGTCGACCTGAACGTGGTCGCCAAGCTCGGTAAAGGTGGCATTGGAGTCGGCGCCCTGGCTCATGATGAACCACTCGCGCTCCTGCCCGTCCAGCAGGCCCGCCATGTTGCCGGTAATCTCGGGCTCCTCCAGCGGGCTGGCCACGGCGGGGATGGCCACTGCCAGCAGTGCCAACGGGCCGAGCCACATCCACAGCGCGTATTTGCCCTTCATGATTCCCCCCCTACCGTCGCTTCGGCTCGCCTGCAGCCGTACGGCGGCCATTCTCAAGGGCGCCTGGCTACCTGACAAGCCCCCATCGTTCATGCCACTCCGCCAGCCTCTCTTCCGGGTAGTGGTGGAACATCGGGTGGCCGCGTTGATTCGAACGTGCTTCTTCTTCACAGCGTAGCTGCTGTGGCGCCTGACAAGACTTGCCCGCAAGCAGGCCGTTACGTCGCGCCATGGCGAAATGGTATGGTCTTGGGCAGTCATTGCCCCAAGGACAAGACGATGATCGATCTCTGGACCTGGACCACCCCCAACGGACGCAAGGTTTCCATCCTGCTCGAGGAGCTGGGCCTGCCCTACCGCACCCACGCCGTGGATATCACCCAGGGCGAGCAGTACGAGCCGGACTTCCTCGCGGTCAGCCCCAACAACAAGATTCCCGCCATTCGCGATGACGACACCGGCATGGTGCTGATGGAGTCAGGGGCCATCCTGATCTACCTGGCCGAGAAGGCGGGGTACTTCCTGCCCACGGAGTTCAAGCAGCGCCATCGTACCCTGGAGTGGCTGATGTGGCAGATGGGAGGCCTGGGCCCCTTCCTCGGCCAGGCCCACCACTTTCTGCATTTCAATCCCGGCAAGGCGCCCTACGCCGAGGAGCGCTTCCACAACGAGGCCCAGCGCCTCTACGGTGTGCTTGATTCCCGCCTGGCCGAAAACGCCTACCTGGCCGGAGACGAGTACACCATTGCCGATATCGCCTGCTGGCCCTGGGTGTCGCGCTACGAGTGGCAGCGTATCGACCTGAACGACTATCCCAGCGTGAAGCGCTGGTATGTCGAGATCGCCAATCGCCCGGCGGTGCAGCGCGGCTACCACGTGCCAAAGAAGGTCAATGAGATCCCCTTGCCATGAGCCACGGTTCGCAGTCCGACAGGAATGATGCATCACCTCCCAGCATATTGGTGACCGGCTGTTCCAGCGGGATTGGCCATGCCGCGGCCCATGCCCTGGTACAGCGCGGCTGGCGTGTCTTCGCCACCGCCCGCCGCCAGGAGGATCTTGATCGGCTCCGCGAGGAGGGGCTCGAGGCGCTGCCACTGGAACTGGCTTCGAGCGCTTCCATTTCCGCCTGCGTGGAACAGTTGCTGCAACGCACCGGCGGGAGGCTCGACGCGCTGTTCAACAATGCTGCCTACGGCCAGCCGGGTGCGGTGGAGGATCTCTCCCGGGAGGTACTGCGCACCCAGTTGGAAGCCAACCTGCTCGGTACCCACGAACTCACCACACGGGTCATTCCGGTCATGCGCGAGCAGGGAAGCGGACGCATCGTGCAGAACAGCTCGGTGCTCGGTTTTGCCGCCCTGCCCTATCGCGGCGCCTACGTATGCTCCAAGTTCGCCCTGGAGGGCCTGACCGACACCCTGCGCCAGGAGCTACACGGCAGTGGCATCCATGTCAGCCTGATCGAGCCTGGCCCCATCGCCAGCCGCTTCCGTGACAACGCCTATCGCGCCTTCAAGGCCTATATCGACACCAACAACAGCTACCACCGCAACACCTACCGCGCGGTGGAAGCCCGGCTGGCGGGCAGCAAGGGCTCTTCAGGCGGACCCTTCACCCTGGGGCCCGACGCCGTGGTCGACAAGCTGATTCATGCCCTGGAGAGCCGACGGCCCAAACCGCGTTATCATGTCACCCTGCCCACCCATCTGTTCGGCGTGCTGAAGCGGTTGCTCTCCACGCGGGGCATGGACCGGGTGCTACTGGCATCGACGCGCGACGAACGCAAAACCTAGCCTGGTATTCGGTTAAAGAAAGGAGAAGAACTTGGGCCGACTCATTTCGCTGATCTTCATCGCCGCCCTGGCCTATGGCGGCCTCTACTTCTACTACGGCCATGTCGTCAGGCAGGCCATCGACGAGCAGCTCGAGGCACGAGGACTCACCGCCCTGGAGGTGCAGCGGATCGACTACCACCCGCTGGCTCCCCTCAGCACCGAGGCCACGATACGGGCGGAGGTCAGCTACCGCGGTGCCGATGCCACGGTGACCATTCGTCTGCAGGGCCACCCGATCTTCTCGGACGAGATGCGCATGGAACTCGACGGCCTGCAGAACCTGCGGCTGAGGTTCGGCGTAGGCGGGTAACGGACGAGGAAACGCCAGCATGGGCTTTCGGCGTCACGCGCCCTCCATGCTATGCTTCGCGTCCCTACAAGACACTCATTCAGGCGGCACGCACGCCAACCCTTTCATAGGAGCACGACATGGCCAGGGCAACTGCACGGCATATTCTGGTAGATAGCGAAGAGAAGTGTGAGGCCCTCAAGGCCGAGATCGAGGGCGGTCGCGATTTCGCCGAAGTGGCAAGCGAACATTCCTCCTGCCCTTCCGGCCGCCAGGGCGGCGACCTGGGCAGCTTCGGCCCGGGCCAGATGGTGCGCGAGTTCGACGAGGTGGTATTCTCCGCCGAGCTGAACAAGGTGCACGGCCCGGTGAAGACCCAGTTCGGCTATCATCTGCTGGAAATCACCAGCCGCAGCTAAGGCACGGCTCGCCTGGCGAGCATAGCCACCTGCAACCTGACTGGAAAGCCGCTCGTGCCTGGCACGGCGGCTTTCCTCGTCATGGTCTCTGCGTCAAGCACTGGCTCGCGCTAGGATAGGGGCAATGTCGATTCGCTCTTTCGGAAACAGGGATGCCGCATGACCCTCTCAGCCAACCCCGCACCGATCACCATGCCGGAACAGGGCAGCACCGCTGGTGGTAACGCCGACGCCGGCACGCCGGTCATCCAGGTAGAAAAGCTGTCGAAAGTCTACGGCGACGGTTTCCAGGCACTCAAGGAGATCGACCTGACCATTCGCCGCGGCGAAATCTTCGCCCTGCTAGGCCCCAACGGAGCCGGCAAGACTACGCTGATCAGCGTGATCTGCGGCCTGGTCAATGCCAGCGGCGGCAGCGTCAAGGTCGATGGCTTCGACAATGTGAGCCAATACCGCAGCGCCCGAGAGCGCATCGGCCTGGTGCCCCAGGAGTTGACCAACGAGGCCTTCACCACGGTATGGGATACGGTCAGTTTCAGCCGTGGGCTGTTCGGCAAGCCCAGTGACCCGGCGCACATCGAGAATGTGCTGCGCGCCCTGACCCTGTGGGACAAGCGCGACAACCGCCTGCTGGAACTTTCCGGTGGCATGAAGCGTCGTGTGCTCATCGCCAAGGCGCTGTCGCACAAGCCGCAAGTGCTGTTCCTCGACGAACCCACCGCCGGGGTCGACGTGGAGCTGCGCCGCGAGATGTGGGAAGTGGTGCGTGGCCTGCGCGACCAGGGCGTAACCATCATCCTCACCACCCACTATATCGAGGAAGCCGAGGAGATGGCCGATCGTATCGGCGTGATCCGCCGCGGTGAACTGGTGCTGGTGGAAGACAAGGCCACCCTGATGCAGCAGTTGGGGCGCAAGGAGCTGACGCTGCATCTGGCCTCCCCGCTGGAAGCCGTACCCGCCGCCTTGGCCGGCCACGAACTCTCCCTGGCCGAGGAGGGGCACGCACTGGTCTACACCTACGACGTCACCCGCCTGGACGAGGGTACCGGCATCGCCGGCCTGCTGGCGGACCTGGAGGCCACCGGCATTCGCGTCAAGGACCTGCATACCCGGCAGAGTTCGCTGGAGGAGATCTTCGTCAACCTGGTCAGGGAGAGCGCATGAACCTGCAGTCGGTCAAGACCATCTACCTGGCCGAGATGGCCCGCAGCCTGCGTACCGTTTTACAGAGCATCGTCTCGCCGGTGGTCTCCACCTCGCTCTACTTCGTCGTGTTCGGCGCGGCCATCGGCTCACGCATCAGCGAAGTCGATGGCGTGAGCTATGGGGCCTTCATCGTGCCCGGGCTGATCATGCTGATGTTGCTGACCCAAAGCGTCTCGACGGCCTCGTTCGGCATCTTCTTCCCACGCTTCTCGGGGACGATCTACGAGATTCTCTCGGCGCCGATCTCCTATTTCGAGATCGTGCTCGGCTACGTCGGCGCAGCGGCCACCAAATCGGTCATCCTGGGCCTGATCGTGCTCGGCACGGCGCGCCTGTTCGTGCCCTTCTCGATCCAGTACCCGCTGGTGATGCTGCTGTTCCTCGTCCTCACCGCGCTGACCTTCAGCCTGCTCGGCTTCATCATTGGCATCTGGGCCGATGGCTTCGAGAAGCTTCAACTGGTGCCACTGCTGATCGTCACCCCGCTGACCTTCCTCGGTGGCACCTTCTACTCCATCGACATGCTGCCGCCCTTCTGGCAGGCCGTGACCCTGCTCAATCCGGTGGTCTATCTCGTCAGCGGCTTCCGCTGGAGCTTCTACGGCACGGGTGACGTCAGCATCTGGGCCAGTCTGGCCATCATCACGCTGTTCCTCGGCGTTGCCCTGGCGGTGATCAACTGGATCTTCCGCACCGGCTACCGCCTCAAGCCGTGAGGGCGTAACGAGGCGTTTGGCGATTGGGCATAGTCACGGCTGGCACTCGCCAGCTTTCTTGGCCATCCTTTAGAGGTTACTTCTCGTTACAGAGTCAATGAAGAAAGGTAGGGAAGAGCCACAGGGCAAGATATAACCAAAAAGCTCCGCTGGTAGGCGTCACGCAACTCGGCGCCTCCTTTCAAGGGAACACGACATGACTGCTGGCAAGAACGAGGCTGGGGAGGGGGCTTCGCTCGACTGGCGCGACGAGTTCAACGACTCGGCGCTGGAGACCCTGTATCGTCGCACCATGCAGCTGCAGGACGCCCAGCAGTTGCGTTACGCACTGTGGATCATCGCAGGCATCTTTCTGCTGTTCGGTGTAGCGGACTATATCCTGCTCGGGGCGAGTGTCGAGCTTCTGGGCTTGTGGCTCATCCGTCTCGTCGTGGCGTTCAGTTGCCTGGCGTTGGCGCGCCTGGTTGGCCGCCATCCGTTCCAGGCGCATCTCCCCAAGCCGCTCAACCTGGTGTACTTCACCGCCATCACCGGTCTGCTGCTGTCCATCCTTTTGCATCCCGGCAGCGTGGGCCTGCATATCTCGAGCGTAGCGGTATCAAGCCTGGCCATCTATCTGCTGGTTCCCAACCGCCTGCCGTGGATACTGGCCTGGAACGGCTACCTGGCGGGCGGATTCGTCCTGGTAGCTGCACTGTGGAAGCCCCTCTCGCCCGGCATGCTGGTCAGCAGCATCCTGATACTCGCCTTCGCCAATCTAATGGGCTGGTTGACCTATAGCCGCCTCAATCGTCTGCAGCGCAAGCAGTTCGCCCTGCTGGTGGCGGAACGCGACGCCAACCGCAAGCTGCAAAAGGAGATCGAAGAGCGTCAGCTGCTGGAGGCACAGCTGCGACACATGGCCAGCACCGATCCGCTGACCGGCATTGCCAACCGGCGTCATTTCTTCGAGCTGGCGGGACGCGAATTCAGCCGGGCGCAACGAGAAGGCACTCCGTTGGCGATCTGCATGGTCGATATCGATCTGTTCAAGACCCTCAACGACCATCACGGTCATGCCGTTGGCGACCTCGTCCTGACCACCGTCGCCTCGTGCTGCGCCTCGATGCTACGCGACACGGACATCATCGGCCGTTACGGTGGCGAGGAGTTCGTCATCGCCCTGCCCCAGGCCGATCTCGAAACTGCCACCTTCATCGCCGAACGGTTGCGCCACAAGGTGACTTCGCTGCGTCTGCCGATGCTCGATGAAGACCTGCACCTTTCCGTCACGGTGGGCATCAGCCAGGTGGAACCCAATGAGGCGAGGCTCGAGCTGGCGCTGCAGCGCGCCGACGATGCGCTCTACGCAGGCAAGGCGCGCGGGCGCAACTGTGTAGTAGTGGCAGGCGAAAACCCTCCCTCGATAGTCGTCAGAGCCTGAGAGGCATCCGGTACATGGGTTGAACTGGCCCATGAGCCCGGTATGATTCGCCTTTCTGCTTTCCGGCACCGCTCTCCCGTGCCTTCTCGCAGCCTCCCTTCGCTTCGCAGGATCACAGGTCATGCCGATACAGCACTGCATCGTCCACGACATCGACAAGGCCGGAAGCGACCAGCCCGCCAGCCTGAGCCCCGCCACCACGGAGCTGGCGACCTCGGCGCTCATGGAAGATCTGCTCTCCCGCTTCCATGATGCTTATCATGCCAAGACCAAGGCTTGGGGCCACTTTCTCGGCGAAGACGATCTCGAAGCCGACTCGCTGCCCGCTTTCCCCCAGGTATTGGGGACGTACCTTGATGGAGGCAGCGATTTCGTCGCTTTCACGCGCGCCATCGCCGAACGGCTCCTGCCTTTGGTCGATGCACATCTATCGGTGTCCGGCCATTTACTGTGCGTCGATTACCGCCATGGCGAGACCCACTACCTGAGCCTGGCCCTGCTGCATCAGCGTGAGGGGTTCGGTGTGACCGAGTCGCTGCAGGTGGTCCCCGCCGCCCAGCTCAACCTGGCACGCATGAGCCTGGGCCTGCGCATCAACCTCACGCAGTGGCGCGAAGGCGCTGCTTCACGACACTACCTCTCCTGGATTCACGACCGCGGCGGCAAGAAACTCTCCGAGGACCTGGCCACCCTGCTGGGCGCCACCGAAGGCATCGACGCCACCGGCGAGACCCGCGCCCTGCTCAAGGCCTTCAGCGATTACGTGGAGCAGGAAGACATGCCCGAAGAACAGAGCCGCGAGAAGACCGAGGCACTGATCGACTACGCCAACGAGCAGGCCAGCCGCGGCGAGCCGATTACCCTGGAGGAACTCTCCGAGCTGCTCGACGAGCAGCAGCCGAAGGCCTTCTACGATCATATCCGCAACGCCGACTATGGCCTTTCCCCCGAGATCCCGCCCGACAAGCGCACCCTACGCCAGTTCCGTCGATTCACCGGCCGTGCCGGTGGCGTTTCGATCAGCTTCGACTCCCACCTGCTGGGCTCCAGCATCGAGTACGACGAGAGCCAGGATCGCTTGATCATCAAACAGGTACCCAAGCAGTTGAAGGAGCAGCTCAAGCAGCGCAAGGAGTAACGTGCCGCGTCACTCGATGCCGAAGGCTGCCTCCACGTTGGTCAGCCATTCGCGCAGCACCTGCTGGCCACGCTGCTTCAGGTTCGCGCCATGGCGCAGGGACTGTTCGCGCAGCTCGACCGGGTCGACTCCCGCCATGGCCAGCTCGGCGGCATGACCGATCAGCCAGGGTTCGATCCTGGCCGGATCCACCTCGAGATGGAACTGCAGGCCAAGCACCTGATCGCCCAAGGCAAAGGCCTGGTGAGAGCAGGGATGGCTGTAGGCCAGGCGCGTGGCACCGGGAGGTGTCTCGAACATGTCGCCATGCCAGTGCAGCACCACGTCAGGGTTGCCGATGTGCCTAAGCGGCCCCTCCTGGCCTTCACGGGTCAGGTAGACGTCGGAAAAGCCGATCTCCTTTTCCGGCATGGGGAACACCCGGCCTCCCATCGCCCGGGCGATCAGCTGGGCACCGAGGCAGATACCGAGCAGCGGGCGCCCCGCATCGAGCCGATGGCGAATGGCGTCCAGTTCGGCACCGAGAAAGGGGTAGAGCGCATCGTCATTGGCGCTGATCGGCGCCCCCAGGACCACCATCAGCTCGGGACTGGCAACGTCCAGCGCCTCGAGGGCATCCGGCCCCAGCAGGCCCGGGTCGAGATAGCGCACCCGGTAACCGAACTCTTCGAGCATCGGCTCGAAGATACCCAGGTCCTCGAAGCCGACATGGCGAATGGCAACGACACTCTTCATGCGAAAGAAACTCCTTTTCCCTTGCTGACGGTACGGCAAGCGACTGGAGCAGAAGCCAGTGCCTGCCTCTCTTTCTTGTACTGAGAATGGCACAAGGCGACAAGTCGCGTTTGCCGTGACGGCGAAAACCCGACTAGCTTGAGTGTGCAGCAGCGCGATGCGCTTCAACGGAGTCGTGAGGAGGGAGCCCCGGTCATGGAGGACAAGGAAGTGGCAACCCAGGAGAAACCGCTGGTCGTCATCACGGGGGCCTCGGGTGGCGTGGGAACGGCGCTGACCCAGAGCCTCAAGGATGACTATCTCATCATCGGCCTGGACAGAAGCACCGGTGAAGAGGCTCATGAGAGCTACGAATTCGACCTGACGGACGTCGGCTCCATCAAGGCGGTAATGGACAAGATCACCGAACGGCACGGACGCGATATCGCCGCGGTGGTCCATCTAGCCGCCTACTTCGACTTCACCGGCGAGGAGTCGCCGCTCTACGAGAAGGTCAACGAACAGGGCACCAGGAACTTGCTCGAAGCGCTCGAGGGCATGAACGTCGAACGCTTCATCTACTCCAGCACCATGCTGGTCCACGAGCCCCAGGTGCCGGGCCACCGGGTCAGCGAAGAGACACCGATCGGCCCGACCTGGCCCTATCCGCAATCCAAGGCCAAGACCGAGGCGGTGATCCGTGAACACGCCACCATGCCCTACACCCTGCTGCGGCTGGCCGGCATGTACGACGAGAAGACCAGCGTGCCCACGCTGTCGCACCAGATCGCACGCATCTACGAGCATACCTTCAAGAGCCACTTCTACTCGGGCAATACCAACGCCGGCCAGGCCTGTGTGCACAAGGAAGACATGATCGATGCCTTCCGCCGTACCATCGACCGTCGTCATGAGCTGCCAGAGCGCAACGAGATTCTCATCGGCGAGGAGCATGCCGTCAGCTACGAGGCCCTGCAGAACCGACTCGGTGAGCTGATCCACGGCAAGAAGAAGTGGAAGACCGTGGTGATGCCCAAGCCGCTGGCCAAGACCGGCGCGCTGCTCGAGGAGAAGAGCGAGCCGCTGGTGCCGGACGATTTCGACAAGGGCGAGAAGCCCTTCATCCGGCCGTTCATGATCGACATGGCCGATGACCACTACGAACTCGACATTCGTCGCGCACGGGAACAGCTCGGCTGGGAGCCGCGCCATGACGTCTTCGAAGTGCTCGAAGACATGGTCGACAACCTGCTCGCAGACCCTCACGGCTGGTACGAAGCGAATGGCATCACCCCACCCGACTGGATCGAAGAGGCCGAAGAGAAGGGCGTCAACGCCGAACAGGTGCTGGAGAGTTACGAGGCCCATGCCCAGCGCGAGCACTACCGCTTCCTGTGGGCACACTTCTTCAACGTCGGCCTGGGCGCCTGGCTGGTGGCCTCTCCTGCCACGCTGGGCTATGACGGCGCCATGGCCTACAGCGACATGGCCTCGGGTCTGCTGCTGGCGCTGTTCGGCGCCCTCTCGCTGTCGCTGAAGCTGAGCTGGGCACGCTTCGCCTGCGCTGCCGTAGGCCTTTGGGTGCTGTTCGCCCCGCTGGTGTTCTGGAGCGAAAGCGCGGCGGCCTACCTCAACGGCACCCTGGTCGGCACCCTGGCCATCGGCTTCGCGGCCCTGGTGCGACCGGCACCGGGCGTGTCGCCCGCGGCGGCGATGACCGGCCCCACCATGCCGCCCGGCTGGAACAACAACCCCTCGAGCTGGTTCCAGCGCATGCCAATCATCGTGCTGGCCTTCGTCGGCTTCTTCGTCTCGCGCTACCTCGCCGCCTACCAGCTTGGCCATATCGACGCGGTGTGGGACCCCTTCTTTGCCGGTACTCGCGACGGGCTCAACGGCACCGAGGACATCATCACCTCGGAGGCGTCCGAGGCCTGGCCGGTGCCCGATGCCGGCCTCGGCGGCATCGTCTACATGCTGGAGATCCTGCTCGGTTTCATCGGCGCGGCCAACCGCTGGCGCACCATGCCTTGGGTCGTCGCCTCGTTCGGCGTGCTGATCGTGCCGCTCGGCGTGGTCTCGGTGACCTTCATCATCATCCAGCCGATCCTGATCGGCACCTGGTGCACCCTGTGCCTGATCCAGGCCGGCGCGATGCTGCTGCAGATCGCCTACGCCTTCAACGAATTCGTCGCCACCGGCGAGTTCCTCAAGCGGCGCCACAAGGCCGGCGCCCCGGTACTCAAGATCTTCTTCACCGGCGACACCGACGAAGGCCCCAACGAGTCGCCGGACGAGGATTTTCAGCGCAAGCCGTCCACGATCATGGGCGACGCACTCGGCACCGGCGTAAACCTACCGTGGAACCTGGCACTGTGCATCCTGATCGGCGCCTGGCTGATGCTGACGCGCATCACTTTCGGCGCCGAAGGCACCCTGGCCAACTGGGACCACCTGATCGGCGCACTGATCATCACCGTGGGTATCGTCGCCATGGCCGAGTCGGCACGCCCGGTGCGGTGGTTGCTGATCCCACTGGCGGCCATGCTGTTGTTCACCCCCTTCCTGCATGGGGCCGACATGCTGGCCACCGTCAACAGCCTGGCCTGCGGGGCGGCGGTCATAGCGCTCAGTCTGCGTCGCGGGCCGATTCGCGGCGAGTACGGCAGCTGGAGCCGGCTACTGGGCTGAGAGAACCGGACAAGGCACCTCATTGAGGCGCCTTGTCCGCTCATGCACTCCCGCCGTGGCGCTGTTATCGTGTCTGCATGCCTGCCTTGAGCGACAACCCTGCCATGACCTCACGCCCCGACCCTCGGGTACTGCTACGCCTGCTGAAGTTGCTGGCGCCCTATCGAAGCCGACTGGCCATGGCCGCCCTGGCGCTGCTGGTGGCATCCGCAAGCGTGCTGCTGCTGGGCCAAGGGTTGCGCCTGGTGATCGACCAGGGCTTCCTGGCCGGGGACGGCACTCGTCTCAACCAGACCCTGGCCGCCATGCTCGGCGTGGTCAGCGTGCTCGCCGGTGCCTCGGCACTACGCTACTACCAGGTGAGCTGGATCGGCGAACGCCTGGCTGCCGACTTGCGCCGACAGGTCTTCGATCACCTGCTCGAACTCGAGCCGGCGTTCTTCGAGAGTGCCGCCCATCGCGACCACGGCGCCGCCGAAATCGCTTCGCGACTGACCGCCGACACCAGCGTACTGCAAACCCTGTTCGGTTCCTCGATCTCGCTGGCACTGCGCAATCTGGTGATGCTGCTGGGTGCCATGACGCTGATGCTCGTTACCCAGCCGTGGCTCTCGGCACTGGTGCTGATCGGCATACCCGCCACGGTGCTGCCGATCCTGTGGTTCGGCCGCCGGGTGCGGAAACTCTCCCGCCACAGCCAGGACCGCGTGGCCGAGCTGGGACGCTATGCGAACGAGGCCCTGGACGGCATTCGTACGGTACAGGCTTTCACTCACGAAGTGATCGATCGGCGCGACTATGGCGAACGTGTCGAGCAGGCCTTCAGCACCGCCGTGGTACGTTCGCGACAGCGCGCCTGGCTCACCGGTGCGGCGATGCTGGCAGTCTTTGCCGCTGTGGGCCTGATGCTATGGCAAGGCGGCCAGGCGGTGCTGGCCGGCGACATGAGCGCAGGCGAACTTTCCGCCTTCGTCTTCTACGCGGTACTGGCGGCGGGTGCCGTGGCCACCCTGGCCGAGGTCGCCGGCGACGTGCAGCGCGCCGCCGGGGCCGCCGAGCGCTTGCTCGAGCTGCTCGACGCAGAACCCGGCATCCGCCCACCGACTCGCCCGACACCCCTGCCCTCCTCGCTACGCGGTGAGATCCGCCTGGAGGGTGTGAGCTTCGCCTACCCCGGGCGCACGATACCGGCACTCGAGTCACTCGACCTGTGGATTCGCCCCGGCGAGCGCGTTGCCCTGGTCGGCCCTTCCGGCGCCGGCAAGAGCACCTTGCTGGGGCTGCTGCTGCGCTTTCATGACCCCGACCGAGGCCGCCTGACGCTGGATGGTATCGACCTGCGTGATCTCGACCCCAAGGCACTACGTGCCTGCATGGGCCTGGTGGCCCAGGAGCCGATACTGTTCACCGGCACGGTGGCCGACAACCTGCGCTACGGCAAGCCCGACGCCACCCTCGACGAGCTGCGTGGCGCCACCCGCGATGCCAATGCCCTGGACTTTGTCGAGGCTCTGCCGCGCGGCTTCGACACTCAGCTCGGCCCCGGCGGCGTGCAGCTCTCCGGCGGCCAGCGCCAGCGCCTGGCGATTGCCCGCGCGCTGCTCAAGGACCCCCGCGTACTGCTGCTCGACGAAGCCACCAGTGCGCTCGACGCCGAGAGCGAGCGCCTGGTGCAGCAGGCGCTGGACCGGCTGATGGCCGGCCGCACCAGCCTGGTAATCGCCCACCGGCTGGCCACGGTGACCGCCGCCAACCGCCTGCTGGTGTTCGACGAGGGGCAACTGGTGGCCGCCGGCCACCACACCGAGCTGCTCGAGCAGAGCCCGCTCTACCGTCACCTGGCGGAGCTGCAATTCGGCCGGCACCACCCCACCCCCTAGATGGTGTTGCGCAGCCCCAGTTCGTAAGGGTGCGGGTCGAGGTAGGTCTGCTGGCGGATGTAATCCGAGCCGTGGCGCTTCACGTAGTGGTTGAGCAGGCGCACCGGCACCGCCAAGTGCACATGGCCCAGGCGGTACTCCTCTATCGACTGGAGCAGGTCCTGCTTGACCTCGCTGTCCAGCGCCTGCTTCAGGTAGCCCAACACATGCATCAGCGCATTGGTATGGGTCTTGCGCGTGGCAGGGCGCGATAACGCCACCATGAAGCGCCGCAGGTAGGAGGACTTCACCTCCTCCAGCGGCAAGGCATGGGCCTCGCTGCCCAGGTAACGCCCCAATTCGCGGTAGGCTGCCACGTGGTGTGCCATCAACAGGTACTTCTGGCGGCTATGGAACCGGATCAGCGCATGGAACTCCACTGCATCCTCGACATGGCGCTTCCAGTCGTCGAAGGCGAACACCCTTGTGATGAAGTTCTCGCGCAGCACGGCATCGTTCATGCGCGCTTCTTCTTCCAGCGGCAGCTCGGGGAAGTGCTCGCGCAGCACCCGCACGAAAAGACCCGAATCGGCATGGCTGGGCATGCCGTTGGCGTGGTAGACCTTGACCCGCTCGAGCCCGCAGCTCGGCGAGCCCTTCATCAGGATGAAGCCGCGCAGGTGCCGGTGGCGAGCGACGAACGCCTCGCCAACCTCTTGCAGCCGCTCGGTGACGTCGAGGCTCGGGTCGACCGTGCCCTTCACCCGCGGCGGCTCGTCAGGCGCACCGACCAGGCGAATCGGCTCCCGCGGCACGCCCAGGCCCGCCTCGAGTTCCGGGCAGAAGGGTTCGAAGGCGAAGCACTCCTGCAGCACCTCCAGGCAGTATCGGGAGCGCTTGTGCCCACCGTTGTAACGCACCTGCTCGCCCATCAGACAGGCACTGATGCCCACCGGTATCGATTTCGAGAACGATATCGTTTCAACCAAGGCAAAGCTCCCTTCCGGCTCTCCGCCCCATCGTCACCCCTCTACCGTTCCCGGGCAAGAGGGCCGCAGAGCTAGAAGGCCTCCCATTCGGGTTCGGAGGTTTTCTCCTTTCGCTGCGAAATTGCCTTGGGCTTGGGCCTCGTTGCGGCCGGTGCCGGCAACTGCGTTTGGCCGTCGTTCCAAGGCTGCGCCGCCGGTGCTTCCCCGCCAAGCACAAAGGTGTTGATCAGGCGAGTCAGCTTTTCCGCCTGGCTACGCATGGCTTCAGCCGTATCGGTGTTGTGGCCCACCATTGCCGCGTTCTGCTGCGTCATCGCATCCATCTGGCTGACCGCCGTATTGACCTCATGGATGCCGATACTCTGCTCGCGCGAGCCGGCGCTGATCTCGGCGATGACCTCGTTCACCTTGGCGATGCTGGCAAAGATCTCCTGCATGGTGACGCCGGCCCGATGAACGATGTCGGAGCCCTGCCGGGTTCGCGTCATCGATTCGTCGATCAGCCCCTTGATCTCACGGGCCGCATCGGCCGAACGCTGCGCCAGGGAGCGTACTTCCTGGGCCACCACGGCAAATCCCCGCCCATGCTCGCCAGCCCTGGCAGCCTCGACGGAAGCATTGAGCGCCAGGATATTGGTCTGGAAGGCGATGCCGTCGATGAGCGAGACGATCTCGCCGATCTGGGTCGAGGATGCACTGATCTGCTCCATGGTCTCCTCGACCTGCTGCATCGACTCCTTGCCCTGCCGTGCCACTTCACCGCTGCCACGCACCAGCTGATCCGCCTGCTGGGTATGTTCGGCGTTGTGCTGCACCGTGGAGGTGATCTGCTCCATGGCCGACGAGGTCTGCTGCAGGCTGGCCGCCGCCTGTTCGGTGCGCGAGGCCAGCTCATCGCTGCTCCGGGCGATGCTCAGGGAGGCCGCATAGACGCCGTTGGCACCCTCTTTGACTTCACGCAGCGTTACCTGAATGCGCGCCAGAAAACCATTGAACTGCCGAGCAAGGTCTCCGATCTCGTCCCGGCTGGTAACGGTCAAGCGCCGGGTAAGGTCACCATGCCCCTCTGCCACACCTTGGGCGATCTCGTTCATATCGCTGGCAGTGCGACGAATCTGGCGGACCGTGCGACGCGTGATCCAGATGGCGAACAAGGTTATGGTCAGGTTGATGGCCGAAGCAATGAACCACAGCCGGACCAGGGTATCGACAAGGTTCTGCCTGGCCGCCTGCTCGATCACAGCCATGGCAGCATCCACACCCGTGGCATAAACGCCGGCACCGATCACCCAGTTCCACTCGGGAATGGCCACGACATAGGAGTACTTGGGCTCCACCTCGCCATTTGCCGGATTGGGCCACTCGTACTCGTAGGCCCCTTCTCCACGGCGCGCGATGTCAATCATGTCACGGATCAACGGCTTGCCGTTGGGGTCCTGAGCGCCCAGCATGTTGCGCCCTTCCTGTTCGGGCACTGCCGGTTGGACCAGCATGGTGCCCTGGTAATCGAAGACGAAGACGTAGTTGTCCTGCTCGAAGCGCAGGTCTCGCAGCAGCTCGATCGCCGCCTGCCGTGCCGCTTCGGTATCACCGACGTTGTCTGCCACACTCTCGGTCAGCGTCCTTGCCATGCTGACGATACTCTCGACCTCATGGCGTCGAGACTCGAGCATCAGCTCGCGCTGTTGCTCCAACTGAGAACGATTGGAGTCGATACGCTCGAGGCCTTCAAGAACCAACAGGCACGAAGAAGATACGATCAGTGGTACCAGAACCAAAAGCAGGATCTTGTTCTGCAGGTTTGGCGACAACAGTCGCTTGAGGCTGGCGAGCCTGCCTCCCTTGGTCGTTTGCATTGTCATGGCTGGGCCGTTTTCGCTATGAGTAGGCGTCCTCATGAAGCCCTAATCCTGCCTGCCGCGCCAGTCGTTCTAAGACCATCGAATGCCGGCTTTTCACCTGTCGTTGACTTGCGTCAACCTATCGCGTCCACAGCGCCTTCCAGCCCCAACCATCCCTGCGCACCCAGGCCAACCACATACGCAGGCTCTCCAGCGCTTCGAGGTACTGGCAAGCGTTTCGTTAGCTTCATCATGCTATGCCGGCCCCAAATGCAAGGAGAATCGAATCGAGTAAAGCGACTTCCCACTGTGGGCAATCTTTCGTTAGAAACGCCAACGCTTCTTTGCATTACGAAACCCGAGATGGGTTGATGCACCGCTTTGCCGTTCCTACTTTTAACCGTGATGGCAGACGCCAGCAGTGCCGGAAACTCGGTAAATGGAAGTACGATCTCGCTTGTGATGCGACAGGCAAATATAGGAAGGAGATCTGACATGGCACAGCGCAACCAGAATCCAGGCAACTTTGCCAACGATCCTCAGAAGGCCTCCGAGGCTGGCCGCAAGGGTGGCAAGAACCAGGGCCGCTGAGACAACCCCTTCCGTTCAGGCGCTTAGGGATCGAGGCACGGAGCACGGATGCTTCGCAGGAAGGGACTCGAACCATCGATCGACAGGCTGTCAGGGCACGCCCTGGCAGCTTTTTGTTACTTCATGGCCGCCAATTTCACCATGCACGACCAAGGTCGAGTTGCGGCATCCATGGCCAGCGCGCACCCTAGCCAAAAATAAAAAAGACCCCCCGAAGGGGGTCAGGTGGAGCACGCCAGCTCACATCGGTATATCGCCCGCTGTTCGTTCAGCCATTGGCGACGTTGCTCAGGAAGTGGAGTCGCACACCGATCTTCCTGCAGCGTTGTTCGGTTATCAAATACAAAGCGATTACTGCGCCAATAATTACAGAACCATTGAAAAAACAAAGACCTGCAAGAAAAACAGTCACGCAGGCTTTGTGCCATACGATGCCAGTTCACCTTACCTGCACCACCGAAACCCACTTAAGGGCTATCTTGCCGCATTTTGATGCATTGCAAAATCAGCGAAACGGCATAAACCGCCCGAACGCCTCGACGAGTGGGCCACGTCACTACAGAAACTCACGAGTGGCATCCATCACGCGGCCATCCACCGTGCGCTGCACCTTGTGCTCGATCTCGCTGCACAGCGATTCGACCTTCTGCCGATCGTTGCCGACCGCCACGAAGGTCCACTCACTCGATTCCAGCCGGTCATGTTCGCCGCTCTCGCATACTGCTACCGCCGGGTTGCGGCCATAGCGCTCGTGCAAGCCGCCCATCCGCTGACGCTTCTCCTTAAGCGACGCACAGCCGGGCAGGGAAATGTGCAGGGTCAGTACGGCAATGAACATGCGGCTGGGGCTCCTTCGGTCGATGTCTGCCTGGGGCAGCCTGCTCAGCATGTGGCGTCGAGCCAACTCCCTCCCGGTGCGCTCCGTGGCGCCGCCTATCAGGAAGTATCGCTGTACCCGCCTATGGCTGGGTGAATTTCGCTCTCGTCAGGGTGAGGACGACCGAGCCGCAGGGTCGCGCGACCGGGCCACGTACCGCTCGATACGCAACTCCTTTATGCCAGCGATTCAGCGAAATTGGTATATTGGCCCGCTCCGACGATAGGGAAAAAGCGTACTGCCAATGACCATGGACAACGCCGTACTCTTGTTTGCCACCGGCTTCGGGCTGGGCTGGCTGCCCTGGGCACCCGGCACCTTCGGCTCGCTGCTAGGCATACCGCTGGCCTGGTGGGTGCTGGGCTTCTCCCGTGGCTCGCAACTTGGCATCATGGCGTTCCTGCTGATCGTCGCCGTGCCGATCTGCCATGTGGCCTCGCTGGCCCTGGGCGGCGGTGATGCACCCCAGGTCGTCGCCGACGAGTTCATGGCCTTCCCGATAGCGTTGCTGGGACTCTCCGTCGCCCGCCGACCCTGGGTCATGGCACTGGCTTTTGCCCTGTTCCGCCTGTTCGATACCACCAAACTTCCTCCCATCGATCGTATCGAAGCACTAGGCGGCGGGCTCGGCATCGTGCTCGACGACGTCATGGCGGCGATCTACGCCTGGTTGGTCCTGGTGGCGATACTGGCCCTATGGCGGCGGTATGACCGCCGCTGATTTCACACCTCGATGACAAGATCCGGCACGAACAGCGGTGGCTCGAACTCCCCGGGGTAACCGCCAGGGTTGGCCAGCACCCGCGTGCCAGCCACTTCCCGATCCACCGGCTCGTGTACATGGCCGTGGATCCACAGGTCCATGCGCCCCATCATCGCCGGCAGATGCGAGGCGAAGGCCGGCGACAGCGCATCGCCCCGGTAACGCGGCGGGATACACTCGGCCAACGGCGCGTGATGGCTGATCACCACCCGAGGCCCGTCGAAGGGCTTGGCCAGCTCCACCGCCAACCAAACCAGGGCTTCAGTATGCAATCGCTGGCTTTCGGCCGGACTGAAAGTCTCCCCTTTCGGTTGTTCGATAATGCTGAAATCCGGCATCAACCAGCGCGCCTTCTCTTCGGTCAGCGCCGGGTCGAAGCCAGGGTCATCGGCATAAAGCGCGAAGTCGGTCCAAAGGGTGGTGCCATGGAAGCGCACGCCACCCAGCGTGAGCGAACGGTTGTCGAGCAGATGAATCCCCAGCCGCTCGGCCTCGGCCGCCAGCGCCTGGCGAAGCAGCGGCATGCAAGCGCCATAGAACTCGTGGTTGCCCGGCACGTAGAGAATCGGCAGCCCGGCGAAGCGCTCGGCCGCCCAGGCCAGCCCCTCCGCATGGCGGTGAATGTCCCCGGCGAGAATCACCACATCCGCTGGCGCTTCCGGTAGCTCACGCCCTTCGTCGAAGTGTTCCAGATGCAAGTCCGACAGCACCCTGAGCCGCATGACAACCTCCCTTTGTTCCCTTTCACCGAACCGTTTGCCGGCCCCTCTGCAAGAAGGTCAGCATAAGCGGGAGACGGAAGGCTCCGCCAGGTTTGGCTCATGCGCCAGCCTGCGGCTATGTTGAGATAGCCCGTTGCAAAGGGCGTAACGACTCCCAGCGCGCCCCACTCCGAGCTGTTCCACAAGACGGTAGGCCCCGGCGTCGGCATGGTCGACCGCCTGCGCGACCAGCTCAGTGGCAGATTAACCGGCTAAACGCCAAACCTTCGGTCGAACCTTCGCTTCACCCGGGCGCCTGGAAGGAGGCGCCCGGGTTTCATTGCCTAAGAATCTTTTCGATGGACTTGCCTTTGGCGAGTTCATCGACAAGCTTGTCCAACTGGCGGATCTTCTTCATCAGTGGATCCGCAACCTCTTCCACGCGGACACCACACACTACGCCCTTGATCAGTGAGCTGCGTGGATTCATCGCTGGCGCCTGAGAAAAGAAGGTTTCAAAATCGGCTTCCTGTTCTATCTGAAGCTGTAAGCCAGCGTGGTCATAGCCGGTAAGCCAGCAAATGACGCGATCCACCTCCTCTTGCGTGCGCCCTTTGCGCTTGGCCTTTTCCACATACATGGGATACACCACCGCGAAAGGTGTCGAGAAGATTCGATGCCCTGACATCTCATGTCTCCTGAACTGCCTCATCTCGCCTTACCAGGGGTCGTAGGTGCCGAAGTTCCATAAATGGCCTTCCGGGTCGCGGCAGCTGAAACCCCGCCCGCCGTAATCCTCGTCCTTGATCTCGATGGCGATCTGGGCACCGGCTGCTTTGGCTCGGGTATAGATGGCATCGGCGTCCGAGACGACGAGATAGGCACACTGCGTCTCGGCGCCACCGATTTCATCCGGCTGTTTCATCAGATGCCCGAATTCGCTGTCCGTGGCCGAGCCCAACATGATCATCCCGTTGCCGAACGTCAGTTGGGCATGGGCAATGGTGCCATCCTCGTTGGCGGCAACGAACTGCTTCTCGAAGCCGAAAGCCTGGCAGAGCCATTCGATAGCCGCTGGCGCATCTCGGTAACGCAGGCATGGGATCACCGTGACTCGTGTGTTTTTTGCATCACTCATCTCACTCATGACCTGCTCCATTTCAATGGCTGCCTTGAAGCGTAGCCCGGCACGGTTCGATTCACTGAAGTTTGCGCTACGATATGTAGCATCCTTCTTGATGGAAAATACTTCCATCGCACATGCTAGGGGTCCGCTTCCCTGCCTCATTCTGGAGAGACGACATGACACAGCCCCGCCTCGGCTTCATCGGCATCGGTCTGATGGGCGACCCCATGACGCGCCGCCTGCTGCAGGCCGGCTTTGCCGTCACGGTATGGAACCGCACCCCGGCCAAGGCCGAGCCGCTGCAGGAGGCCGGCGCTACGCTCGCCAGCTCCATAGCCGAGTTGGTACAGAGGGTCGATGTGGTGATGCTGTGCCTGGCCAACACTGCCGTGGTGGAGGATGTCGTGTTCGGCGAGGGCGGCGTGGCGGCCCACGGTCGGGCGGGCCAAAGGCTGATCGACCTCTCCAGCAGCGACCCTGAGGCGACGCGCGTCTTTGCCGAGAAACTGGAAGAAGAGTGCGGCATGCGCTGGGTCGATGCGCCGGTCTCCGGCGGTGTGGCGGGGGCCGAGGCCGGCAGCCTGGCCGTCATGTGCGGCGGTGCGGAAGCGGACGTCGAAGCCGTGCGCCCCCTGCTCACCCCGCTTTCGGCGCGCGTCACGCACATGGGCCCCGTAGGCGCCGGCCAGGTCACCAAGGTGTGCAACCAGATGATCGTCGGCTGCCAGGCGGCGGTAATCGCCGAGATGGTGGCCCTGGCCGAGGCCAGCGGCGTGGAGGCCAGCCGCCTGACCGAGGCGCTGGCCGGCGGTTTTGCCGATTCCAAGCCGTTCCAGATCCTCACCCCGCGCATGGCGGCAAGCGAGTATGCTGATCCGGCCTGGCACCTGCGCACCCTGCTCAAGGACCTCGACATGGCCATGGCCCAGAGCCAACGCGCCGGCAGCGCCACGCCCATGAGCGGGCTAGCCGCCCAGTTGATGCGCGCCCACGTCAATCATGGTAACGCCGAGCACGACCCGGCTACGCTGGTGGAGGCATATCGTCGGAAGGAAGCCTAACCTTGGGACTCCTGCTCACTGGTCTGCGCGGCAGGAGGCTTGGGATTCAGCAGGGGCTGGATCAGCATGCGGTCCAGCCTTAGCTCGCGAGGGTCGCGGAACGCCTCGATGCCCAGCGTCATGCCGAGGTGGCCGGCGCCAGGCTGGTCGCGATAGGTGCCGAACAGCCGGTCCCACCACGGCAGGTTGAAGCCGAAGTTGCTGTCGGTTTCGCGGCGCACGATGGAGTGATGAACGCGATGCATGTCGGGCGTCACCACGACCAGGCGCAGCCGGCGGTCGACCCGCTCGGGCAGGCGTACGTTGCCGTGATTGAACATGGAGGTGGCATTGAGCAGGACCTCGAAGATCAGCACCGCCACGGCCGGCGCCCCCAGCAGCGTGACCACTGCGATCTTGATGCCCATCGAGATCAGGATCTCCAACGGATGGAAACGCAGGCCGGTGGTCACGTCGAACTCCAGATCCGCGTGGTGCATGCGGTGCAAGCGCCACAGCCAGGGCACGGCATGAAACAGCCGGTGCTGGAAGTAGATTGCCGCGTCGAGCAGCAACACCGAGAGCGGCAGCGCCAGCCACAGCGGCGCCGAGACCAGATGGAACAGCCCCCAGCCGTGCTCGGCAGCCGCCAGGGCGGCTCCCACCGCCGCCAAGGGAAACACCAGGCGAACCGCCAGGGTGTCCAGTGCCACGATCGAGAGGTTGCCGGGCCAGCGCTGCCAGCGCCGGATCCGCTGCTGACGACGCGCGGCGAGGATTTCCCACAGGGCCATCGTCGCCAGTACCAGCAGGAAAATGCCGAGGCGGATCGGCGGTTCGTGAAGGAGAAGCGTCTCGCTCATGTTCATGGCTCCCCTGCCGGCATGCAGCGGCAGACCGGCCGTTTACCTCTTCTGATGGTATCGCGTTCGATCGGGATTTGTCCCTTGCCCCACCCTTCCGTACACTTGTTTGACTCTCCCCTACACGACGCTACGCCGAGGCATGACCATGGCTTTCGATTCGACCTCTACCTATGTGGCTACCGATGCCTTGAAACAGGCGGTAAACGCCGCCGTGACGCTGGAGCGCCCGCTGTTGATCAAGGGCGAGCCGGGCACCGGCAAGACCCTGCTGGCCGAGGAGCTGGCGGCCTCGCTGGGTACACAGCTGATCACCTGGCATATCAAGTCCACCACCAAGGCGGCCCAGGGGCTCTACGAGTACGACGCGGTGAGCCGCCTGCGCGACTCCCAGCTCGGCGTCGAGGGGGTGGAGAACGTCGAGAACTACATCAAGCCCGGCAAGCTATGGGAGGCCTTCACCGCCGACGAGCGCGTGGTGCTCTTGATCGATGAGATCGACAAGGCCGACATCGAATTCCCCAACGACCTGCTCCAGGAGCTGGATCGCATGGAATTCCACGTCTACGAGACCGGCGAGACCATCTCCGCCACGCATCGGCCGATCATCGTGATCACCTCGAACAACGAGAAGGAGCTGCCCGACGCCTTCCTGCGCCGCTGCTTCTTCCACTACATCGAGTTCCCCGACCGCGAGACCATGCAGGCCATCGTCGACGTGCACTTCCCAAACATCGCACCGCAGTTGGTCAGCCAGGCGCTCGAGGTGTTCTTCGACCTGCGCCAGGCGCCGGGGCTGAAGAAGAAGCCCTCCACCTCGGAGCTGGTGGACTGGCTGAAACTGCTGATGAGCGACGAGCTGGCCCGCGAAGCGCTCTACCACCGCGACCCGGTGAAGGCGATCCCGCCGCTGGCCGGTGCGCTGGTGAAGAACGAGCAGGATACCCAATTGCTCGAGCGGCTGGCCTTCATGATGCGTCGCCAAGGCAACCAGAGGCGCTGAGACATGTTCATCGGCCTGTTCGAGACCCTCAAGCGTGCCGGCGTACCGGTGTCGCTGCGCGAGCTGCTCGATCTGCATGCCGTCGTCGAGCGCGGCGTGGTGTTTGCCGACATGGAAGCGTTCTACCAGGTGGCGCGTACCGTGATGGTCAAGGACGAGCGCCATTTCGACCGCTTCGATCGCGCCTTCGCCGCCTGGTTCGACGGCCTGGAGAATCTCGATGCCGCCATCGAGGCGCTGATACCCGACGACTGGCTGCGCCGCGAGTTCGAGAAGCAGCTCTCCGAGGAGGAGAAGGCCCAGATCGAGTCGCTGGGCGGGTTGGAGAAGCTGATCGAGACCTTCAAGAAGCGTCTCGAGGAGCAGAAGGAGCGCCATGCCGGCGGCAACAAGTGGATCGGTACCGGCGGCACCAGTCCCTTCGGCGCCTACGGCTACAACCCCGAGGGCATTCGCATCGGCCAGGAGGGCTCACGCCACCGCCGGGCGATCAAGGTGTGGGACGAGCGCCGCTTCCGCGACTACGACGATTCGCTGGAACTGGGCACGCGCAACATCAAGATAGCGCTGCGCCGCCTGCGCAAGTTTGCCCGCCAGGGTGCTGCGGAAGAATTCGACGTCGATGCCACCATCCGCGACACCGCCCGCGACGCCGGCCTGCTCAACGTGCGCATGCGCCCGGAGCGTCACAATACGGTGAAGGTACTGCTGTTCCTCGACGTGGGCGGCTCCATGGACGACCATATCCGCGTCTGCGAGGAGCTGTTCTCCGCCGCCCGCTCGGAGTTCAAGCACCTGGAGCACTACTATTTCCACAACTGCTTGTACGAAGGTGTCTGGCGCAACAACTACCGCCGCACCAGCGAGCGTATCCCCACCATGGACGTGCTGCATACCTACGGCCGCGACTATCAGGTGGTGATCGTCGGCGATGCCGCCATGTCGCCCTACGAGGTGACCCACCCCGGCGGTAGCGTGGAACACTTCAACGACGAGGCCGGGGCGGCGTGGCTGAAGCGACTGGCCGACAAATTTCCTCGCCTGGCGTGGCTCAACCCCATGCCGCCGCGCGCCTGGGAGTACACCCACTCCACCCAGCTGATTCGCCAGTTGATCGACGATCGCATGTACCCGATGACCTTGGAGGGGCTGGAGAGCGCCATGCGCGAGTTGGCACGCGGCTAGAAGCTGCCGAGGCCGGGCTCGATAGCCCTGCGATGGCTTGCTCATCCTGGGCCTGCTCTCTATACTGTATTTTCATACAGTTTTCGTATGACGAGCCATGTCATTCACTTGGTCGTGTACAAGCGTCGATAGTGGAAAGGCCGCTATAACCTTTTTTGGTTATTATCTTGAAAAATAACCCTTAAGGGCTATTATCCTTCCATACCTCATGCAGAGCGGGCCTATGGTGCAGCGCATTGCCGTACTCACGGGCGACCTTGTCGATTCCCGCAAGGCCAGCGACCCGAAGCGACTCTTCAAGGAGCTCGATACCGCCCTTGAGGCGATCACCGACCACTACGGCGGGCAGGGCGAGCGGTACCGTGGCGATGGCTTCCAGATCGCCCTGCCCGACCCCGCGAACGCCCTGCCCGCGGCGGTACTGTTGCGCGCGGCGCTGATTCGCCATTCGGAAAAGCACCAGCGCTGGGATGCCCGCATCGCCGTCGCCATCGGCAAGGATCGCTGGCAACCCGAACAGCGTGTCACTGAAGCCAGCGGTGAGGTGTTCGTGCGCTCCGGTCAGACCCTGGACGCCATGAGCGAAGGCTCTTCCCACCTATGCCTCAAGCTGGTCGAGGAGTCCGAGAGCGAGTGCCTGACCCTGCTGACCCGCTTCGTCGACGACCTGATCGATGGCTGGTCGCGCTACGCCGCCGAGGCCGTCTACCTGAGCCTGTGGCACGATGAGTCCCAGCAGGCGCTCGCCAAGCGGCTCGGTATCAGCCAGCCCGGCGTGCACAAGCGATTGCGGGCCGCCCGCTGGGCGCTGCTCGACGATTATCTCCGCTACCTCGGCCAACGATTCAAGGACGACCCACGATGAATGCCGATCTCTCGCTGCTGCTGGGGCTGGTGCTGGTCCATCTGCTTGGCGATTTCGCCCTGCAGCCAAGGCGTTGGGTCGAGGCTCGCTACGTGCGCAAGGTGCGCTCCCCGCAACTCTACCTGCATGCAGCGCTACACGGAGGTTTGGCCTGCGCGGTGCTGGGTGCGGCCACCCTCACCCATTCGACCGGTACCTCCTTGTCCATGGTACTGGGAGGCGCGCTTGCTGTCGCGGTGAGCCATATGGCGATCGACCTCGGCAAGTCCTATCTGTCGCCGGCAAGGCTGCGCTGGTTCATGCTCGACCAGGCGTTGCACCTGCTGGTGCTGCTGGGTGTATGGCTGGCCTGGCTGGGCAGCTGGCAGCCGTTGGTCACCTTCTGGCAATGGTTGTTCACCCCGCCGGTGCTCGGCATCGTCGTCGCGTACGTGCTCGTCACCCGTCCGCTGTCGATCGTCATTGCCCTGGTCATACAGCGCTGGAGCGCCGAAATCGACAACCCGGGCACGCTCATTGCCGCCGGGGCACGCATCGGCATGGCCGAACGCGTCCTGGTGCTGACCCTGGTGCTGCTCGACCAGTTGACCGCCATTGGTTTCCTGCTCGCCGCCAAGTCGGTGCTGCGCTTCGGCGAACTGCGCGGCGCGCAGGATCGCAAGCTGACCGAATACGTGCTGATGGGCACCCTGCTCAGCGTCTCGACCGCCATGGTGCTCGGTTTGCTGATCCGGCTTGTGACACAGGGGAGCTGATCATGCCGAAACGCTGGACCGCCATCGCGAGCGCCGTTATCGCAGGCGCGTGGCTAAGCGGTTGCGCCACACCGGAGCCTCTCGAGCAGCGCAACGGCTACGTAGTGGATCACACCCACGTGTCGCCCTCGCATACCAGCCGGGTGCGCCACCTGGTCATGCATTACACCGATGTCGACGAGGCCGAGTCGCTGGCCGTGCTCACCGGTCCTCACGTCAGCGCCCACTACGTGCTGCCGTTGCCGGCGCGGGACCACCGCGGACAGCCGCTGGTCTACCAACTCGTCGACGAGGAACGCCGCGCCTGGCACGCCGGCGCCAGCGCCTGGAAGGGACGCCCCAACATCAACGACACCTCGATCGGCATCGAGATCGTCAATACCGGGCCCGACCGACCCTACGCCGAGGTGGAGCAGTTGCTGGAGGCGCATCCCGAGGCCGCCGTGGAGATGAACTGGGCGCCTTACCCAGACGAGCAGATCGAGGCGTTGATCGCCCTGTCCCTTGACATCATCGAGCGCCACGACATCCACCCCACCGACGTGGTGGCCCACTCCGACATCGCGCCGACGCGCAAGATCGACCCCGGCCCGCGCTTCCCCTGGCGCGAACTCCATGAGGCAGGTATCGGCGTATGGCCGGGGGAGGAAGCGGTATCGCACTGGCAGGCTCGCTTCGAGGCAGAGGAGCTACCGCTCGCCACTCTGCAGGAGGCGCTGCGCGCCTGGGGCTATCCGCTGGAGGCAACGGGTGAGCTGGATCGCCAGACCCGCGCCGTACTACGCGCCTTCCAGATGCGCTTCCGGCCCGCCGACTACCGCGGCGAGCCGGACGCCGAGACCGCCGCCATTCTCTGGGCGCTGCTGGAAACGTATCGCCCCCTCGAGCTGGAGCGGCTCGAGGGGGCGATGACGCAGCCGAAAAGCTAGTGGTTTACACCCCCTGGGCCACGTCGGAAAACCGTCGAGCCAGGGCGGGTTACATGGTCGCCAGGCGCTCGCGGTCGTTGATGCCGGCCATGCGCACCAGGGCCAGGGCTTCGTCGAGGCTTTCCACCTCTTCGACCCGCACCAGCTCGCTGTCCAGACTGAACGACTTGCCCGTCTTTTCGGAGAGCAGTCTTTCCAGGGTGGGTACGTCCATGCTCTCCTCCATCTGCAGGACATCGACGCTGGCGCTGTCGTGAGTACCAGGCAGGTAGATGGTGCCGTTGGAGAAGTCCACGGCGTAGGCGATCACGCCCGGGACGATGAAGAACAGCAGGCCCACACCATTGGCAATGGCGACTACCGGGTCGATGCGGCCACTCATCTGGCCCTTGCGCTCGGGATGGAAGACGGTACCGCAGCCCACCAGGGCGGTAATGGAGACGCCAAGCACCAGGCCAATCAGGGCACGACGGATTAGGATCCTCATGGAACGGATGCTCCGCAGAAAGTCAGCTTACCGGCGCCGGACGATTGCCGCCCTTGGCGCCGCCATGGAGAATGGCGGGAGATTACCACAACGCCGACTAATACGAGCGTTTACATTTTTCACGGAGACCGCCATGAGTGAAACCGTACTGCGTATCCTCCAAGGCAACGCCATCGAGCCGCGACTGGACGAGCTGGCCCACCTGCGGATCACCGTATTCCGCGATTTTCCCTACCTCTACGATGGCAGTTTCGATTACGAGGCCAACTACCTGCGCCGCTACGCCGAATGCCCAGAGAGCCTGTTCGTGCTGGCCGAGGATGGCGATGCCTTGGTGGGTGCCGCCACGGGCATGCCGCTGGCGAAGGACGTGGAGGAGTTCCGCGCGCCCTTCGAGCAGGCCGGCTTCGATGTCGACAGCGTGTTCTATTACGGTGAGTCGGTGTTGCTGCCGAGCTACCGTGGCCGCGGAATCGGCAAGGCGTTTCTCGCCGAGCGCGAGCGCCATGCGGTCCGCCAAGGCTTCTCCACCGTGGCCTTCTGTGCCGTGGAGCGTCCCGATGACCATCCGCTGAAGCCGGAGGGCTATGTGCCGCTGCACGGCTTCTGGCGCTCGCAGGGTTACGAGCGGCATCCGGAGCTCGCCACCACCTTCCGCTGGAAGGACATCGGCGAGCCGGAGGAGACCGACAAGCCGATGGTGTTCTGGCTGAAGTCGTTGAGGTAGGAGGCCTGGCGACGGATCAGCCCCGATCGGTCATGCAGGTTGGGCAACGCTTTTGCCGCCGTTCCCCGTTGGCCGTACAATGCCCCGAACGCCGCCCGCCGCGGCACGCCGAATCATGTCAAGCCCATGCTGGAAGGAAACGTCGGACCCATGCGCGCCACTCAACTGTTGATCGCCACCCTCAAGGAAACCCCCTCCGACGCCGAGGTCGTCAGCCATCAGCTGATGCTGCGTGCCGGCATGATCCGTCGCCTGACCTCGGGCCTGTACACCTGGCTGCCGATCGGCCTGCGCACCCTGCGCAAGGTGGAACGCATCGTGCGCGAGGAGATGGATCGCGCCGGGGCCCAGGAGGTCCTGATGCCGGCAGTACAGCCCGCCGAGCTGTGGCAGGAGTCCGGCCGCTGGGAGCAATACGGCCCCGAGCTGCTGCGCCTGAAGGACCGCCACGAGCGTGACTACTGTGTCGGCCCCACCCATGAAGAGGTGATCACCGATCTGATGCGCCGCGAGCTCTCCAGCTACAAGCAGCTGCCGGCCAACTTCTACCAGATCCAGACCAAGTTCCGCGACGAGATCCGTCCGCGCTTCGGCGTGATGCGCTCGCGCGAGTTCATCATGAAGGATGCCTACTCCTTCCACATCGACCAGGCCTCTCTCAAGGAGACCTACCAGGCGATGTACGACGCCTACGTGCGGATCTTCACCCGCCTGGGCCTGGACTTCCGCCCGGTACTGGCCGACACCGGCGCCATCGGCGGCACCGATTCCCATGAGTTCCATGTGCTGGCCGCCTCGGGCGAGGACGATATCGCGTTCTCTACCGAGTCCGACTACGCCGCCAATATCGAGAAGGCCGAGGCGCTGCCCGCGCCGCTGGGTGTCAATCCCGAGCGCACCGCACCGAGCGAGGAACTGCGCCTGGTCGACACGCCCAATGCCAAGACCATCGCCGCCCTGGTTGAACAGCACGGCCTGCCCATCGAGAAGACCATCAAGACGCTGATGGTGCGCGCTGCCGAGGGCGGCCTGATCGCCCTGCTGGTGCGTGGCGACCACGAGCTCAACGAGATCAAGGCCGAGAACCTGCCCGAGGTGGCCGAGCCGTTGACCATGGCCACGGAAGAGGAAATTCGCGCCGTGGTCGGCGCCGGTCCCGGCTCGCTGGGTCCGGTGAATCTCGACATGCCGATCATCATCGACCGCAGCGTGGCGCTGATGAGCGACTTCGGTGCCGGTGCCAACGTCGACGGCAAGCACTACTTCGGCATCAACTGGGAGCGCGACGTGGCGCTACCCAAGGTGGCCGACATCCGCAACGTGGTCGAGGGCGATCCCTCGCCGGACGGCAAGGGCACGCTTTCGATCAAGCGCGGCATCGAGGTCGGCCACGTGTTCCAGTTGGGCAAGAAGTACTCCGAGGCGATGAACGCCACGGTGCTCGACGACTCTGGCCGCGCCGCCCACCCCTGGATGGGCTGCTACGGTATCGGCGTGACCCGCGTAGTGGCGGCTGCCATCGAGCAGAACCACGACGAGAACGGCATCATCTGGCCCAACGCCATCGCCCCCTTCCAGGTCGCCCTGGTGCCGATGAACGCCCACAAGTCCCAACGCGTGCGCGAGGAGTCCGAGCGGCTCTACCAGGCCCTCACCGCGGCCGGCATCGACGTGCTGCTGGACGACCGCGACCTGCGCCCCGGGGTGAAGTTCGCCGACCAGGAGCTGATCGGCATTCCCCACCGCCTGGTGGTCGGCGACCGCGGGCTGGACAACGGCGAACTGGAGTACAAGGGGCGGCGTGACAGTGAAGCGACCATGGTACCGGCCGACAACATCGTCGAGTTCCTGCGCGAGCGGATCGAGGCCTGATCGCCGGCTGGCCGCGACGCTACTGGTCGCGGCCGGCCTGCTTGGCACCTTGCCAACTGCGGCACTGGAACATGGCGAAGCCATCGACACCGGGGAAGCGGGCTTGCTTGATATGCTGCCCGTTGCCCTGCAAGCCCCATCCGCCCAGCGGGTACGGGTGGAGCCCGACATTCCCCCTTCGCTGCGCCAGACCCTCGATACGCTGGTCGGCACACCGCCCTCAGCGGATCAGGTATGGGCGGCACGCCAGTGGATGAGCCAGATGGAGCCCAGGCTCGCACGCTTCGTGCGCGACGACGCCCTGCGCAGCGAGATGCTTACCCGTATCTACCACGAGGCCCGGCTGGCCGGGTTGGCTCCTGAAATCGTCCTTGCGGTCATTCAGGTGGAAAGCGCCTTTCAGGCCGATGCCGTCTCCTCCGCTGGCGCGGTAGGGCTGATGCAGATCATGCCGTTCTGGATTCGCGAGCTGGGCCGCACGGCCGACGACCTGATGGACCCCTGGCTCAACCTGCGTTACGGCTGCACGATACTCGCCCACTACCTGGCCGTGGAGCGCGGCGACCTCACCCGTGCACTGGCCCGCTACAACGGCAGCCTGGGCCAGACCTGGTACCCCGAGCGGGTCATGCGCGCCTGGACCGACCACTGGTGGGTCAAGCGATGACTCAGCCAGCTACCTTGCTGGTGTTCGACGTGGCTATTGCCCAGCCGTCGCGACCCTGGGTCTTGACCTGGTAGAGCGCCGCATCGGCGGCGGCATAGCCGGCGTCCAGCTCGGCATGAGAGGCAGTGAAACGCACCGCCCCCACACTGAAGGTAACGTGCGCGGAGTGAGGGTGGGAGGGATGCGGAATATCGGCGGCACGCAGCGCCTCGATGACGCCTCGGCAGGTCTCGCTCAGGACCTCGTCATCGAGACAGTCGAACAGGACGGCAAACTCGTCGCCTCCCATCCGGTAGAGCCTCGCCTCGTGCGCCAGAGCCTCCTCGATCAACTGGACCAGGCGGCGCAGCAGCCGATCGCCGTCGGGATGGCCCAGGCTGTCGTTGTACTGCTTGAAGTAATCGATATCGACCAGCAGCATGCCCATGGCACGTCCTTGGGAGGCGACCACGTCGTCATGCAAGGCGCTGCGGTTGCCGACTCCGGTCAAGGGATCGCGCAGGGCACGGGTCATCCACTCCAGGCTCTCGCGGGCAGACTTGGCGGCACGGCGACGCTGAAGCTCGTGCATGAACCAGAAGCCCAAGCCCAGTACGAAGATCACCAGGCTGCCGCCCAGTACCTGCCCCTGGTGGCGGCGGGTCTCCTCGACGAACTCAGATGTGACCGCACTACGTCGATCGAGCTGGTGCATTTCGATCCGCGTCAGGCAACGCATCGGCTCCAGCAGGCTTTCACGCAGGTGGGAGGCTTCGACGGGGGCGTCCCCTTGCAGGCGCTGGAGCAGGCGGTCCATGGCCACAAGGCTCGGCCCGGTGCAGTCGTACTCCCGCCGGTAGAGGCCAATGTCGAACAGGCTGTAGGCCAGCTTGATCTGGAAGCGGGCACGCTGGCGAGTATCGGCGTCGCGGGGCGATTGCAACAGCAGGTCGAGCCCTTCCTGGAGATAGCCACGAGCACGGGTGGCCAGTTGCTGGCCCGTGAGGTTGCCCGACTGGCTGAAATAGGCGTGGATCTCGGGATAGACCCAACGCGTCTGGTAGGCGATCAACAGCATCAGAGCGGTGAAGCTCATCAGGCTGAGCCACAGCCAGCGTACGTGACGCCGCCAGAAACGCACGGGTTCTACCATACCGCCTCGATGCTGCGAATCATCCAGATCCAGTCATTGAAATTGCGCAGATTGGCGGGATCACGACGGCCATAATCGCGCTCGACCAGGCGTACCGGGCCGCGATGGCGCAGGCCGATCGGCTCGCCGTCCTGGTGAGTCACGAGAATCCAGTTGGGATCGTCCCAGCCGGACAGGGTCACGTCATAGTCGTCCCAGGCTTCGAAATGGAGCTGTGGCGGCACCCCGCCAAACTGCTCGACCAGCAGGTCGCGGAAGACGAGCCCCCGGATTTCGACCTCTTCGGCCAGATAGGGATCATGGAAGCGGAACTCGACGTCGGCGCGGGCGCGCAGCTCCTCCACCGTGAGCGGGATTTCGCGCCCAGCATCACGTAACAGCAGTGCATCGGGATTGGCGAGAGCGGCGGTCGAAGCAATCAGCAGGATGCCAGGTAGCAGCCCCTGCGCGCATTGACGGATGCGGTCCAGGTAGGACATAGCAGACTCCCTTTGTTCTTGTTCTTCTTCTTTTTCTCGTGCCGATAGCGCCATTGGCGTACCGTTACCGACGGAGTCTACCACGAAAAAATGCCGGCCCAATTGGGCCGGCTACTGGGGGGAAAACTCCCCCCTCCCCTGACGACTTGCTCTACAGGCTGGTTCAGTGCTTGCGCTTGCGACGATGGTCGCGAATCACGAAGCCGATCCAACCTGCCATGAAAGCGACCATCATCGCGACGGTTACCAGCCCGAAAATCACTGCATCATCCCAGTACATGGTGGTTTCTCCCCGTCACCTGATGTGATGGGTTCACTCTAGCCGGTTGACGCCCATGGAAAACTGACCTGCATCAAATTTCGCCTCGGCCTCGACGAGTGCCGCGCAGCGAATTGACACAGGTCAGTTTTTTGAGCTGACTCGAGCTTCCCGAGGGGTCAGGGAGCCTTGCGGTCTTCGACTTGGGAAGGTTCGATACCCGCGGGAAGCGGATGGCCCTTGGCCAGTTCGGCACGAGTCGCCTCGCGTACTTCGAGCACTTCCAAGGCATAGCTCAGGGTTTGCCCGGCCAGGGGGTGATTGGTGTCGATCAGCACGCTGTCGTCATGCACCTCGAGCACCGTCACGACCTGAGGACCGTCATCGCCGGGGGTCTGGAAGCGCATCCCAGGCGCCAGGTCGTCCTGGGAAAAGGCATTGCGGCCGACTTCCTGGACCAGGCTCTCGTTGCGCAAGCCATAGGCTTCTTCGGGCGGCAGCGTGATGCTCAATCGAGCGCCGGGCCCGTGTCCCATCAGGACCCTTTCGAGGCCGGCCATGATGTTGTCATGGCCATGCAGGTACTCGAGGGGCTTGGCACGCGCTCGCGAGTCGTCGAGCACTTGGCCTTGCTCGCTGCTGAGCACGTAGTGCAGGGTCACGACCCGCTGCGGGGCGATGTTCATGGCGGTCTCCTTTGGTCGGTTGGCGAGGCGAGCGCCAAGCGGTTACGTCCGTGGACGCAGGTTTGCCACTGGCATCTCCAGTTGCTGCTGGCGATTGAGCAGATTGAGCAGCACGATCGCCCGCTCATCGCCCTTGTGGCTGGCAAAGACCGCTTGCAGATCCTTGAACGGCCCTTCGGTAATCTCCACCTTCTCGCCGGCGCGGAAATAGACGTTGGCGACATTCTCCGCCCCTTGGGCGCCCTGCTCACGCAACATCGCGATGAGTTCGTCATCGACAGGCAACGGACGATCGCCGAAGGTGACGATCCTGAGCACGCCGCGGGTCGAGCGAATCGGCCGCCAGTTGCTGGCGATGCGGTCGAGACGGATGAACAAATAATGGGGAAACAGCGGCTCGTCCAGCCATACCAGCTTGCCACCGCGCTTCTTCTGGACCTGCAAGATGGGGTGGAACAGCTCGTAGCCCTGGTTGGCCAGATGCTCCGCAGCACGGAAGGACTCTCCTCCCTTGCACTGAACGACGTACCAGTGCGGCAGGCTATCGTTCTCGTCTTCGATCGGCTGACGTTCGCTGTGGCTCATGAAGGCCTCCTACCGGATATCCTGCTGGCATCGATGCCGGGGCTCTGCAACAATCGAGCGGCCGGACGATGGGTCCTCCTGGGCCGCCCACCTCCGCCGAGCGGTGTGCCATTCTAGCATCGTTGCCGGCCTCGGGCCGCCCCCTGGCCGTTGTCACACCGAGGAGTATCGCCACGCATGACCACCCCTACCGCTCAGCGCAGCTGGGGAGCCGCCCTGGCCATTTATCTACGCGCCCCCGTCATCACCATGCTGTTCCTGGGATTCTCGGCCGGTTTGCCGTTCCTGCTGGTGTTCTCGACCCTCTCTGCCTGGCTGCGCAGCGACGGTGTCCAGGTGGCCGCCATCGGCTTCTTCTCCTGGATCGGCATGCTCTACTCGATCAAGTTCTTCTGGGCACCGGTGGTGGATCGCCTGGCCCTGCCAGTACTGACGCGCACCTTCGGCCAACGGCGCGGCTGGATGCTGCTGGCCCAGGCCATGATTGCCGGCGGGCTGGTGGGCCTGGCTAGCCTCGACCCGCAGCAGAACCTGACGCTGGTGGCCGTCTTCGCGCTGCTGGTGGCCTTCGGCTCGGCCACCCAGGACATCGCCATCGACGCCTTCCGCATCGAGTCGGCACCGGATGACATCCAGGCGGCCATGGCCTCGACCTATATCATCGGCTATCGTGGCGGCCTGCTGGCCGCGGGCGCCGGCGCCCTCTACGTGGCTTCATGGCTATCCTGGCAGGCCGCCTACCTGACCATGGCCCTGCTGGTCGGCGTGGGCGTGATCACGGTACTGCTGCGACCGGAGCCCAAGCGGCTGTCGCTCTCCATCCAACTGATCCATGAGCCCCGCGTACGCGCCTTCATCCGCGTCAGCCGCGGCAAGCCGCGCCACCTGCGCCGCCTGGGCGCCTGGCTGATCGGTGCGGTGGTGTGCCCCTTCACCGATTTCATTTCCCGGCATCGGCTCAAGGCGCTGTGGCTGCTGGTGTTCGTGGCCGTGTTCCGCATCAGCGACCTGGCCATGGCCTCGATGGCCAACCCGCTGTATATCGATCTGGGCTTTTCGCTGGAAATCATCGCTAAGGTCACCAATGTGTTCGGCATCGCCATGAGTATCAGCGGCGGCATCCTGGGCGGGTTGTTGGTGGCACGCTATGGTATCGGCCCGATACTGGTGCTGGGCGCGGCGGCAGCGACGCTGACCAACCTGCTGTTCGCCGCCCTGGCGCTGGCCGGCCAGAGCCTACCGATGCTGGTGATGGCCATCGTTGGTGACAACCTGGCCAATGGCCTGGCCAGCGCAGTGTTCATTGCTTTCCTGTCGAGCCTGACCTCGCGCGCCTACACCGCCACCCAGTACGCACTGTTCTCGTCGCTGATGACACTGCCGGGCAAGTTCTTGAGCGGCTTCGGTGGGCTGGTGGTAGCGGCGGAGGGCTACGCCACCTTTTTCGTCATCGCCACGGCACTGGGGTTGCCGGCCATTGCCCTGGCGATCTGGATCAGCCGCGACAAGGAGCTGGTTCCGCCGCCCACCCCGCGCGCGGCCTGACGGGGCATCTCAGCCGTCGATCTGCTCCTGCAGCCAGGCCAATGCGCCCGGCGTGATGCGCCACTGGTCGCGCATCAGCGTGCGATATTGCCACGCCTCGGCGCGGGTGCCAGGCTCGGCGACGCTGTCCGGCCCCTGCTGCACCGGGCGGGTCTGCTCGGCGCACAGCATGGGCAGCGCATGGGGATTATGGTGGCGCACTTCGCGTAGTGCCTCATTGGCCTCGTCGATACGCTCCAGCCGGAACAGCGCCAGCGCACGCCCCATGAGAAGGCCCAGTACGGGCGTGTCGTCGCGCCGGGTCTCGGTCACGGCCAGCGCCTCACGGTCACGCCCTTCGCGCAGCAGTTGATCGAGCACCAGCTCCTGCAGCCCCAGGCTGTCCTGATCGTCGAGTACCAGCAGCCGCTCGGCCAGGCGCCGCGAGCGCTCCCGGGCGCCCCGCTCCATGCCGACCACCAGTGCCAGGCCGGTACGCAGCAGCACGGCGTTGTCGGCGCTGTCCCACAGGAACGGCCCCTCACCCTCGCCTCGGACCCGCTCGAGCCAGCGCTCGAGACGGTCGGCCAAGGGCTCGAACAGGCTCGGTGACATCCATGGCAGGCTGCCGAAGCGGCTGGTCAGGGCCAGGGTCAACGCCTCCACCACCCGCGGCGAGTCGAGCCATTCGGGATGCGCGCAGAGTTCGCGCAGCCAGTCGCCGGCCTGGACCCAGGGGTCGCCCTTGAGACCCAGCGCGCTCTCGTCATCCACTTCCACCTGGAAGTGTTTGTGCCAGGCGGCGAACAGGGTGTCCTCCCGGGCACTGCTGTGATACTCCAGCTCCCCAGATGCGGTACGCTGCGCATCCAACCCGGGTGCCGTTGGCAGTTCCGACAACAACTCCTGCAAGGCGGCCAGCGGCTCTGCTAGGTCTTCCTCGGCGTTGAGCAGCTGGTCGGCCAGGGTAGCACCGGGGTTCTCCGCCAGGTCGGCCAGGAACTGCAACTGGTCGGGCTCCAGCTCGCCCTTGCGGGCCAGGCGCCGAAACCAGAAGCGTGCGCGTTCCGCGGCTTCCTCCTCATGCCCCTCGTGCAGCAGCAGCATGGCCTCGATATAGGCCAGGGTCGGCGAATCGGGCAGCGCTTGCTGGGCCCGCACGAAGGCGGAACGGGCACTGTCCAGGTCGTCGTTGTCCAGATGCATCAGGCACAACCGCTCCAGGGCCACACCGCGCAGGAACAGCGGGCCGCGTTCGAGCACCTCGTCGAGCAGCTCGGTGCGCTTGCGGATGAAGCCGCGCTCCTGGTAGAGGTCGATCAGCAGTTCGAAGGCGGGTTCGGCCTGGGCCGGCAGGCGCGACCAGTCGGCACGCTGGAACAGCGATTCGAGGATCTGCTGGGCACGCCCGCGCTGGCCCGTCTCGGCGGCAATCAGCCCGGCCTCGAGCAGGGCCTGGGCGGGAGCGTTGCCGCTCTCCAGGGCAGCCTTGAGCGTAGGGCCCTTCCAGTCCCGCAGCGAGAGCATCCACATCAGGTGGTCGGGCACTTCGGCGGGCATCGCGACGGCACCGCAGCAGTGCTTGGTCTTGCGCCCGGAATCGCACCAGCAGGGTTCGTTGCGTCCGGGGCGCGCCAAGGGCTCGCTGGTAAATCCGGTACGTTCGAGCGGAGTCTGGCTCCACAGGATGGGCGCGAGTGCCTGGGCCATGGCCAGGTCACCGCCCATCAACTCGGCACCCTCCTCGCGCGCCCAAGCCATGAAGGCCGGGTAGCGCTCCTCCTCACGGATGGCTGCCAAGGCACCCGAAGCATAGCCCAGCAGCTGTTCCACCCATACTGCCAGCATCACACTCTCCGCCAGTTCAAAAGGCGCATATAGTAACAGGGAAGCGTGGCTCGGTGCTGCACACAAGGCAGGCTGCGCATAGCTTCATCGTCGAGCCCAGGCCAGCAGCGGACGGGTGCGGGCATGCATGTCGAGGCGAGCTCCCAGGCGTACCAGATTCCAGTAGTGTCCGTTAAGCGTGCGCGACAGCAGCAGCACGTCCGCTGGTGGCTGCAAGCGATCCATGGCCGCCCACACCTTGGGGGTGAGATCGCGCAGACGGCGGTGCACCCTGACGTCGGAGAAGTCCTGCGGGCCGGGTTCGAACAGCGGCGCCACCGCTTCGGCGGATTCGCGATACAGCGCCAGCGGCGCACCCTGCCCTTGGCGGCCACCCAGCCGACGCAGAGCATCGTCCATGGCCATGGGGTCTCCCGCCAGGGTGGCATCGAGCAATTGCATCGTCGCCTTGAGGTGCGCTTCCGGCACTGGGATCACCGCACCCAGGTCGTAGATCACCAGCCGACCCTCGGCGTCTACGGCAAAATTGCCGGCATGCGGATCGGCATGCAGTTCGCCGTGGGTGAAGAGTTCTTCGGTGAGCCAGTCGGCCAGGGTCGCGGCCACACGCTGGCGCACGGCATCGTCGGCCTCCTCCAGCTCGCGCAGCGGCGTGCCGGCCACGTAGCGCATGGCCAGCACCCGCGGGCCGGAAAGATCGGGCAACGGCTCGGGAATCAGCAGCCCTTCCAGATGCGCATAGCGTTGCCGGTAGCGCGCCAGCGCGCGAGCCTCGGCGTGGTAGTCGAGTTCGCTGCGCAGGCTGGCGGCAAGTTCTTCGAACAGGGCATCGAGGCGAGCCTGCGACACCTTGAGCCAGCGACCGAGACGCATGATGCGCCTGAGCTGGGCCAGATCGCCCTCCAGCACTTCGGCCAACCCCGGATACTGCACCTTGAGTACCAGCGTCTCGCCACCCCGAGTCACCGCGCGGTGCACCTGCCCCATGGAGGCACTGGCGAAGGGCGTGGGTTCGATCTCGAGGAAGTGGAGGTCCAGCTCACCGTACTGCTCGATCAGGGTGCGTCGTATGCCCTCCCAGGGCATGGGCTCGGCCTGGCGCTGCAGGCGCGCCAGCTCGTCGGCGAGATCCGGCGGCAAGAGGTCGTCCCACTGGGCCATGATCTGGGCCAGCTTCATGGCCGGCCCCTTCAGCTCGGAGAGTCCCTCGAACAGGGCTTCACCCAGCGCGCGCCAGTCTGCCTCGCCGCCGAGCCGGCTGCGCAGCAGGGTGCCGCCGGTACGCGCACCGAGACCGAACAGGCGTCGCGTTCTTCCCCGTTCCCGCATGGTGGGTTCTCCTCTCCCCATCGATTCCTATACGCTACAGGCATTGTACAGCTTGTGGCGTTTTTGGCCCCTGGCCTTGGCGGTCGATTACTGTAAGAATATCCATAAATGACGCGACTCGACTGCAGCGGAAGGGTGACATGCGCCTGATCATCGCCGAAAAACCCAGCCTGGCCCGGGCCATCGCCGACGCCCTGCCAGGTGGCGTGCGCCGTGAGGACGGCGCCATCCACGCCGGTGAAACCGTGGTGACCTGGTGCCTGGGTCACCTGCTGGAGCAGGCCCCGCCCGACGCCTACGACCCCGCCTTCAAGCAGTGGCGCCTGGACCACCTGCCGATCCTGCCGGCGCGCTGGCAGCTCAGCCCGCGGCCCAAGGCCAGGGGGCAGCTCGCTGTCATTCGCAAGCTGCTCAAGCAGGCCCGTGAAGTGGTGCATGCCGGCGACCCGGACCGCGAGGGGCAACTGCTGGTGCAGGAGGTCATCGAGTACCTGGGCTGGAAGGGGCCGGTGTCACGCCTGCTGGTCAGCGACCTCAACCGTCCCGCGGTGCAGCGGGCCTTGACGCGGCTGCAGGACAACGCCCGCTATCAGCCGCTCTACCGTGCTGCCGAGTCGCGCTCCCGCGCCGATTGGCTGTACGGCATCAACCTGACCCGCGCCTGGACCCTGACCGGGCGACAGGCCGGCCACGACGGCGTACTCTCGGTGGGCCGGGTGCAGACCCCGGTGCTCGGGCTGGTGGTGCGCCGCGACGCCGAGATCCGCGATTTCGTCCCCTACCCCTTTCATGTGCTGTGGGCCGATCTGGCGGTGGCCAACGGCAAGCTGCGCGCCTGGTGGCAGCCGGGCGAGAACCACCGGCTAGACGACCAGGGCCGCCTGCTCGAACGCGCTCCGGCCGAGGCACTGGCCGAACGGCTGCCCGGTGCCGAGGGCAAGCTGACCTCGCTCGAGACACGCCAGAAGCGTCAGCCCGCCCCACTGCCCTATTCGCTCTCGGCGCTGCAGGTGGACGCCGCGCGGCGCTTCGGGCTCTCGGCCCAGGCCGTGCTGGACATCTGCCAGCGGCTCTACGAGCGCCACAAGCTGATCACCTACCCGCGTTCGGACTGTCGCTACCTCCCTGAGGAGCATCTGGGCCAGGCACGCTCCACGTTGGAGAGCGCCTGCGGCAGCGATGAGACCCTGCGCGGCTGGCTGGCAGGCGCCGATTTTGCACTGCGCTCCAAGGCGTGGGACGACAAGAAAGTGGGCGCCCATCACGCCCTGGCGCCTACCGGCAAGCCGGCCGAACTCGAACGGCTGGAGCGCGCCGAGGCCGACGTGTTCCGCCTGATCGCACGCAACGTGCTGGCGCAGTTCTATCCGCCGCTGGTCGCTCGCGAAGTGAAAGCGGAGTTCACCATCCTCGGCGAGCGCTTTCGTGCCAGCGGCCAGGAACTGCTCCAGCCGGGCTGGAAGCCGCTGTTCACCACCCGCGACGAGACCCCGCCGCTACCCCCGCTGACAGAAGGCGAAGCCTGCCGGGTGGAAGCATGCGAAGTCGAGGATCGTGAGACACGCCCACCGGAACCCTTCACCGACGCCAGCCTGATCAAGGCGATGATGAACATTGCCCGCTACGTCGACGACCCCGAAGTCAAACGCACCCTGCGCGAGCATGACGGCCTGGGCACCGAAGCCACTCGCGCCGGTATCATCGAGACGCTGATCGAACGCGGCTACCTGGTGCGGCTGAAGAAGACGCTGCGCGCCACCCGGCTGGGCACGGGCCTGATCGCCTCGCTGCCCGAGGCCGCCTCACGGCCCGAGCGTACGGCACTGTGGGAACAGCGACTGACGGCCATCGTCGAGCGTAACGACGACCCTGCTCCGTTCCTCTCCGCCCTGGTCGAAGATCTGCGTGGCCTGCTGGGCAGCGCCGATGCAGGCCGCCTACGCCAGGCCATGGCCACGGCCCAGGGCGAGGCCGCTGCCGCACCGAAGCGACGCGGGGCGGCTGGCAAGAGCCGACGCAGCCGCAGCGCTCCGGGACGAACGCGCCGCAAGCCGCGCACGAGTGCATGATCCCGCGGGCTGGCATCCGGCCACCGGGCATCGGTATGCTGCCTTTGTTCCTTCCGCCAAGGCATCACATGAACGACCAGACTCATCTGATTGTCGGACCCGGCGCCCTGGGTCGGCTACTGGCCATGCACCTGGCCGATGTCGCACCGGTCGTGCTGGCTGGACGCCGGGCGCTGCCCGCCAAGCAGACACTGACCACCCCGGAAGGCACGCTGCACACGCGCCGCCTCGTCACGCACCAAGTCGACCGACTGCCGCCCGCGACGCCCACCTTTCTGCACCTCACCACCAAGGCCTATGCCGCCGAGGCGGCTTATATCGCCGCCATGGCCCGGCTGGCCGGCACCCCGACGCTGGTGCTGTGGCAGAATGGCTACCAGGTACAACCCGAACTCGACCAGCGCCATCCAGGCCCCGTGCTGTGCGCCTCCACCACCGAAGGCGCCTGGCTGAGTGGTGACGACGGCGTCACCCATGCCGGTCGCGGCATCACCTATATTGGCGACCTTGCCAACCGGCATGCCCCATCATGCCGCGAACTGGCCGCCCTGCTCGACCAGGCGGGCCTGGCCGCCGAGGCGGTCACGGACATCGACGTGCGACTCTGGCACAAGCTGGCCGTGAACGCCGCCATCAACCCACTGGTGGCACGCTTTCGCATTCGTAACGGCCAGCTGCGCGACCGCCCTTTTCGGCCCATGGTGGAACGAATCATCGACGAAGTCGCCACGATCATGGCCGCCGAGGACATCGCACCTCCGGTAATGGGCTGGCATGCCCTGGTATGGCAGGTGGTCGCGGGAACCGCCAACAACCGCGCCTCCATGCTACAGGACGTGCTGGCCGGCAGGCCCACCGAACGTGAGGCAATCCTTTGGCCCTTGCTGTCAGCCGCCCATCGGCACGACATCGCCACCCCCAACCTGAGCGAACTCGACGCCATCCTGGCACGCAGTACCCAGCCCCAGCGTTAAGGAGTTGCCTGGCTATCGCCCTGGCAGGCTGCTAGTCTTTCGTCATTGGCTTACTATCTCCAAGCTAGGCGCGTGTTTCGCATAGCGTTTCGCATAGAGACCTCCTGTCAGGCGAGTCGCCTCGCACAGGGAAATGGGACAGGAAACATGAAAACGTGTTTCAGAAGTGCCATCACCATGGCTGCCGGCCTGGCGCTGCTGCCACTCGTGGCCATGGCAGAGACGGGCACGTCACACGTTGTGAACATGCCTCTGCACAGCGAGCCCGACGCCTATACCGAGGCCTCGCATGACCTGCTGGCTTCGCTGACCATGACTCGTCTGGCACCTGCCTACGCCAGCAAGACCAGCGACCTGATGTATCTCGACAACGGTCTCGTGCTGGAGGGAGGCGATCTTCAGACGCCTGACGGCTATACCTCCGGCTTTCGTTTGACGGCGGGCTTCTCGCCGATGAACCTGCCGCGGCTCGACCTGGGGGCCGAGTTCACCTATCGCGAAAGCGACGAGGTTCCGACCCGCCATGCCGATCAGGCAATGCTGGTCAACTCCACCACCCTGGGTGGCAGCCTGGTAGCCGGCGTCCGCCTGGGCCAGGTCGGTCTCTACGCCAAGTCGGGCTTTGCCGAATGGGAGGGCGACCCGGTGTCTCAGAGCGAGCCGCTGTACATGGCGACGACCGGGACCGCCCGAACTCAGGGCTTCGGCGCCAGGCTGCAACACAATCGCCTGGTGAGCCGGCTGGAGTTCGAGGAGATCGATGCCCCCAGCATGGCCCACCTGAACCTGATCACGGCCTCGCTCCATTACGCCTTCTGAGCAACTGCCAGGGCTGACGCATGCCCGACATCTCTGCATTTCACCGGACACCACGGCATCTCAAGCAGGTGTGTTCTATATTCAATCAGCGCTGCATGCCGACATGCGGCCCCTTTACATGAACTCATGACCTGGAGTCACGACGATGAGTCTCAGAATCGGCGATACCGCGCCCGACTTCACGGCCCAAACCACCCAAGGCACCGTGAATTTCCATGAATGGATCGGCGACAGCTGGTGCATCCTGTTCTCGCACCCGAAGGATTTCACTCCGGTCTGTACCACTGAGCTGGGCTACATGGCCAGGCTCAAGCCCGAGTTCGACAGGCGCAACACCAAGATCATCGGCCTGTCGGTAGACCCGGTGGACAACCATACTGCCTGGGCCAAGGACATCGAGGAGACCCAGGGCACCGCGCCCAACTACCCGATGATCGGCGACGACAAGCTCGAGGTTGCCAAGCTCTACGACATGCTGCCCGCCGAGGAACCCGGCACCGCCGAGGGTCGCACCCCGGCCGACAACGCCACGGTACGCTCGGTGTTCATCATCGGGCCGGACAAGAAGGTCAAGGCCATGCTGGTCTATCCGATGACCTCGGGGCGAGACTTCAACGAGGTGATGCGCCTGCTCGACTCGATACAGCTCAATGCCAAGCACACCGTGGCCACCCCGGTGAACTGGCGGCCCGGGGATGACGTGATCATCCCGCCCGCAGTCAGCGACGAGGAAGCCAAGAAGAAGTACCCGGAAGGCTTCACCACCATCAAGCCCTACCTGCGCACCGTCAAGCAGCCTAACTGAAGCCATACCAGGCTTCATTGACGACACCGCCCCGGCAACATGCCGGGGCATTCGCATCCGCGGGTAGACAGCACACAAGAAAAGTCTACGAGCGATGGCCAGACGAGGCGAAAAGCAGCGACAAGACGGAGTTTACAATTCGTAAATGAGTACTTGGCGCTGCTTTTCAACACAGTATGGCCGAGCGCAGTAACTTTTCAGCCCGTATTGCGCAGGCCCGCGGCAATCCCCGCCATGGTCACCATCAGGGCACGCGAGAGTTCGCCGCTGATAGCACCGTCGGCATCGCGGTTACGCTGCAACAGCTCGGCCTGCAAGCCATGCAACGGGTCGATGTAGGGGTTGCGCACCTCGATGGCCTGGCGGATCAGCGGCGTCTGGTCCAGCAACTGCGGCTGGTCGAGAATCTCCAGCACGACCGACTGCAGCTTGGTGAAACGCTGGCGCAGTTGGGTACCGAGCTCCTTGAGGGCGGGCTCGTCGACCAGGCGCTGCTCGTAATAGGAAGCAATGCCCACGTCGCCCTTGGCCAGCAGCATCTCGAGCATGTCCAGGTAGGTGCCGAAGAAAGGCCAGCGGTCGCGCATCTCGCGCAGGACTTCGAGGCCACCCTCCTCTTCCATGCGCGTGGAAAAGGCTTCGCCGCTGCCCAGCCAGGCCGGCAGCATGAGGCGGATCTGAGTCCAGGCAAAGATCCAGGGAATCGCACGCAGGGTCTCGACGCCGCCATCCTGGCGTCGCTTGGTCGGGCGCGAACCCAGTGGCAGGTGCCCCAGTACGCCCTCCGGCGTCACCGCACGGAAATAGGGCACGAAGTCGGGATCCTCGCGCACCACGCCGACATAGGCAGCATGAGCGATGCCGGCCAGGCGATCCATCTCCTCGCGCCAGTGGGGCTCAGGTGCCGGTGGCGGCAGCAGGCTCGCCTCCAGCACGGCACAGGCGTAGATCTCCATGGAACGCAAGGCGATGTCCGGCTGACCGAACTTGAAGCGAATCATCTCGCCCTGCTCGGTGACCCGCAGGCTGCCGTTTACCGAGCCCGGCGGTTGCGACAGGATGGCGGCGTAAGCCGGGCCGCCGCCGCGGCCGACGGCGCCACCACGACCGTGGAACAGGGTCAGCGCCACGCCGTGGCTGCGGCACACCTCCACCAGGCGTTCCTGGGCACGGTACTGGGCCCAGGCCGCCGCCAGTTGACCGGCATCCTTGGCTGAGTCGGAGTAACCGATCATCACTTCCTGCCGTTCGCCGACCAGCGCCCGGTAACCCGATAGCGCCAGCAGCCGATCGACCACGTCGCCAGCCCGGTTGAGGTCGTCCAGCGTCTCGAACAGCGGGGCGATGGGCAGCGACACGACCCCACCGACCTCCTTCATCAGCAGGGCGACCGTCAGCACGTCGGAAGGCTGGGCGGCCATGGAAATGATGTAGGTGCCGAGCGCCTCGGACTGCTCGCTGGCTATGACCATGAAGGTGTCGAGCACTTCGCGGGTCTCGGCCGAGCATTCCCAGCGCCGCGGGATCAGCGGTCGGCGCGACTCGAGTTCGGCGAGCAGGAAGGCCTGGCGCTGCTCCTCGCTCCAGTCACGGTAGTGACCGAGCCCCAGGCACTGGGTCAATTCCTCCATGACCATGGCGTGGCGACTCGCTTCCTGGCGAATGTCGAGCTTGGTCAGGGTCACGCCGAATACCGCCACCCGCCGCAAAGTATCGAGCAACGCGCCGTTGGCGATGGTGTCGAGCCCGACGTCGCACAGCGAGCGGTAGCAGGTCAGCAGCGGTGCGTAGAGCTGGTCGCTGTTCTCGATGATCGGGCCACCCTCGTAGCTCTTGCCGTCGAGCTGGGCCTTGGCCCAGTCGCGGGTCGCTTCCACCCGCTGCAGCAGGCGCTTGAGCAGCTCGCGGTATGGCTCGGCGACGTTGCCGACCTCGGCCCGCAGCGCGCTGTTGCATTTCCACATGGAGAGTTCGGCCTTGAGCTGCTCCAGGTCGCGCAGGTAGAGATCCGCCGCCATCCAGCGCCCCAGCAGCAGCACCTCACGAGTCACCCGCGAGGTGACGTTGGGGTTGCCGTCACGATCCCCCCCCATCCACGAGGCGAACACGATCGGCGCGGCATCCAGCGGCAGGCGCTCACCGGCAGACTCCAGCAACAGGCTGTCGAGATCGCGATGAAACGCCGGCACCGCCTGCCACAGCGAATTCTCGATCACCGCGAAGCCCCACTTGGCCTCGTCCACCGGCGTGGGCCGCTCATGGCGGATCTCGTCGGTATGCCAGGCCTGGCTGATCAGCTCCTCGAGGCGTCCGCGAGCTCGGCTGGCCCGCTCGGGATAGTCCAGCGACGACTCGATGACGGTGAGGCACTCGTCGATGGCATCGTACTTCTGGATCAGGGTGCGCCGGATGACCTCGGTGGGGTGTGCGGTCAGCACCAGCTCGACGCGCATGGTAGACAGGCTCTCGACCAGCTTGCGCGGCGCGTGGCCGGCGCCGCGAGCTCGCGCCAGCAGCTCGGAAAGCACCGGCTGCGAGCCCGGTTTGTAGTCTTCCACCCGGCGAAAGCGCGCCCGGTAGTGCTGTTCGGCGATGTTGGCCAGGTTGAGGAACTGGTTGAAGGCACGCGTCACCGGCAGCAGGTCGCGGTCGGGCAGCTTGCGCAGGTACTCGATCAGCTCGCGGCTGCTCTGCACGTCTCCCTGTCGACCGCTCTTGGCCAGGCCGCGGATGGTCTCGATACGGTCGACGAAGCCCTGGCCCAGGTCATCGGCGATGGTGCGGCCCAGGCTGTCGCCCAGGATGCGTACGTTGTCGCGTAGGGATTCGTGCAGATCGCCGCTCATGGCCGATCTCCTCCTGAAGACGATTCGGAATGTCCAGATGACGTTTCGGAAACTGTGCTCTCGAGCCGCTTGGCCGCTTGCCAATGGCGCTCCATGGTGTCCAGGTCGACATCGCGGGGGGTCATGCCGCGCTCGGCCAGCGCCGCCTCGACATGGCGGAAGCGGCGCTCGAACTTGGCGTTGGTGGTACGCAAGCACTGCTCGGGGTCTGCCTCGAGGGTGCGCGCCAGGTTGGTCACGGCGAACAGCAGGTCGCCGACTTCCGTGGCAGCATGGTGGCGATCGCCCTCGGCCAGGGCCTGCTCGACCTCGTCGAGTTCCTCGCGGATCTTGGCGATCACGCCGCTGGCATCGGGCCAGTCGAAGCCGACCCGGGCGGCGCGCTTGGAAAGCTTGGCGGCACGCGCCAGCGCCGGCAGGGTGCGCGGCACGTCGTCCAGCACCGAGGCGGGTACCGCATCGGTGCTGCGCCCGGCTCGCTCCTCGGCCTTGAGCGACTCCCAGCGACTGCTCACGTGCTCGAGTTCGACCTGCCGCGCCTCGAACTGCTCGGCACTGACCCCGGCGGGGCGACGCGACGCCAGGGTACCGTCGGGAAAGACGTGTGGATGCCGGCGCACCATCTTGGCGGTCAGGGTATGCACCACGTCGTTGAAGTCGAAGCGCCCCTCTTCGTTGGCAAACTGGCTGTAGTAGACCACCTGGAACAGCAGGTCGCCGAGTTCACCGGGCAGCTCATCCCAGGCGCGGCGCTCGATGGCATCGGCCACCTCATAGGCCTCTTCCAGAGTATGCGGCACGATGCTGTCCCAACCCTGCTCGAGATCCCAGGGACAGCCCTGGTCGGGATCACGCAGCACGGCCATCAGCGTCAACAGGTCGTCGATGCCGTGTCGGATCTCGCTCATGTGCCGCCTCCCTTGCGCTTCATCCCCTTGGCACCCGTGCGCAGGCGCTGGACCTCGATCACGTTGGACAATTGCTGAATGCGTGAGAAGAGCCTGCCAAGCATCTCCAGGCCATCGACTTCCACGGTAATGCGCATGCGGGCAATGCCGTCGCGGGTATCGGTCAGGGTATTGACCGAGAGGACGTTGACCTTCTCGTTGCTGAGGATGCCGGTCACGTCGCGCAGCAGGCCGGAGCGGTCCCAGGCCTGGATCTCGATGTCCACCGGATACTGGGTCCGGGCGCGCTGCCCCCACTCCACCTCAATGACCCGCTGCGGTTCATCCAGGCGCAGTTGCAGGATGTTGGGGCAGTCCTGGCGATGCACGGTGACGCCACGTCCCTGGGTGATGAAGCCGACGATCGGCTCGCCGGGCACCGGGTGGCAGCAGTTGGCCATGCTGGTCTTGAGGTTGCCCACGCCCAGCACGGTGATGTCTCCTGTCCCTGCCTTGCCCTGGTCGCGGCGGGGCTTGGCCAGCAGGCGGTCGAGCTGCTCCTGATCGTCGGTTTCGCCGAACAGCTGTTGGGCCTGGTGCAGAACCTGGCCAATACGCAGGTCGCCGGCGCCCAGCGCAGCGTACATGTCCTCGGGGCTGGTGTAGTTGACCTTGTGCGCCAAGGTGTCGAGGTCCATGTCCTCCACGTCCAGGCGCTTCATCTCGCGGTCGAACAGCGCCTTGCCCTCTTCCACGTTCTGCTCGCGGGCCTGGTGCTTGAACCACGACTGGATCTTGGCCCGTGCCCGCGAGGTGCGCACGTAGCCGAGGCTGGGATTGAGCCAGTCGCGGCTGGGCCCACCCTTGCTGGCGGTGAGGATCTCGACCTGCTGGCCGGTCTTGAGCCTGAAGGTGAGCGGCACGATGCGGCCATCGACCTTGGCCCCACGGCAGCGGTGACCGACCTCGGTATGTACGCGGTAAGCGAAATCGATGGGCGTGGCGATGCGCGGCAGATCGATGACGTGGCCGTCCGGTGTGAAGACGTAGATGCGGTCCGGTGCCACGTCACTGGAGAGCCCTTCGCGCAGATCGCTGAAATCGCCGACTTCGTCCTGCCATTCGAGCACTTGGCGCAGCCAGGCGATCTTCTCCTCGTAGCTGGAACTCTTGCCGCCGGTGTCGTGGCCCTTGTAGCGCCAGTGGGCGCAGACACCGAGTTCGGCCTCGTCGTGCATGGCGAAGGTTCGGATCTGGATCTCGAGGACCTTGTTCTCCGGCCCCAACACGGCGGTGTGCAGCGACTGATAGCCGTTCTTCTTGGGGTTGGCGATGTAGTCGTCGAATTCGTTGGGCACATGGTGCCAGCGCGAGTGGACGAGCCCCAGCACGGTGTAGCAGTCGGCCACTTCCGGCACCAGGATACGCACCGCACGCACGTCGTTGACCTGAGAGAAGTCGATGCGCTTGCGCTTCATCTTGCGCCAGATCGAATAGATGTGCTTGGCGCGGCCGTTGACCTCGTATTGGGTGATGCCCTGGGCCTCGAGCATGCCCTTGAGGACGTCGACCACGTCGTGGATATAGCGATCGCGATCCAGGCGCTTCTCGGCCAGCTGGCGGGCGATCGCCTTGTAGTCATCCTCGTGCAGGTAGCGGAAGGAGAGATCCTCGAGCTCCCACTTGACCTGGCCGATGCCCAGGCGATGGGCCAACGGTGCATAGATGTCGAACACCTCGCGAGCCACCTGCAGGCGCTTCTCGCGAGGGGCGTCCTTGACCTGACGCAGAGCGCAGGTGCGCTCGGCGATCTTGATCAGCGCCACGCGCACGTCGTCGATCATGGTGACCAGCATCTTGCGCAGGTTGTCCTGCTGATCGTGCTGGACCAGCCCTTGGCTGGGCACCTGGGCATTGCTGATGGCCGCCATCTGCAACACACCCTCGATCAGGTGCGCCACTTCCTTGCCGAAGCGCCTGGCCACGGCATCGACCGAGATCAACCCTTCACGCACGGCGCGATAGAGCACCGCGGCTTCGAGCGCCGGCTGGTCGAGCTTGAGCAGGGCCAGGATGTCGGCCATCTCCAGGCCCATGCGGTAAGTCGTGTCCTGGGGCAGCCAGGCCTTGTGAGGGCGGTCGGCCTCTTGTGCAAGATGCTTGGTGAGTTCACAAGCCTCGTGCATTTCACCGGGGTCGCGCAGCTTGACGTCTTCCTGCAGGCGCTCCAGCCAGTGAGCGATATCGACGTCGCCATTGTCCGTCAGTGGCTGATCGTCGCGAACTTTCACCATCTCTCTAGGCTCCTTGCGATGACGGCTGCGTTGCTCCGTGTTCCAGCAACAACAGGGACTCCAGATGGGAGGTATGCACGAACATGTCGGCCACCGCCACTCGAGTGATGCGATAACCGCCATGCACGAGTCGTGCCGCATCGCGCGCCAGCGTGGCAGGGTCACAGGCAATGTAGACCAGCCGCGGCACGGGGCGTTCGATCAGTGCACGACATGCCGCATCGGCACCGTCGCGGGGCGGGTCCAGCACCACAGCCTCGGGCGAAAGCCGTGCAAGAAGTCCCGCCACGGCCGCCTCGTCGTTCAGGTCGAGCTGCAGCGCATCGATGTCGAGCCCATTGCGGCTGGCATTGTGCGCAAGCCTGGCCACCATGGCGGGATTGCCTTCCGCCGCCGTGACCGAGGCACCGTCGGTCGCCAGCGGCAGGCCGAAGTTGCCGATGCCGGCGAAAAGGTCCAATACGCGCTGGCCGGCAATCGGCGCCAGCCACTGGCGCGCCGTGGCCACCAGCTCCCGGTTGATCTGCTCGTTGACCTGCACGAAATCACCCGGCGCAAAACCGAGTTGCAGTTCACGCTCGCCACCCGGCAACCGATAGCCAAGCGTCGGTGCCTCACCCAGCCATTCGAGAGTCGGCTCCTCGCGACCCAGCAGGCACGCGACGGCCACGCCATGCGCCTCGCCGAACGCACGCCAGCGCTGCAGGTCGGCACGGTTGTCGCGCAACTGGCGAACCACCACCACCCGTGTGGAATCGGCAGCGATCAGTTCCAGGTGCCCCACCAGGCGTGGCGCCTCGAGTTCGGCCAGCAGTTCCCGCAGCGGCACGATCAGTACTGCCAATTCCGGCAGCAGCACCTCGCAGGTCTGAATATCGACCAGGCGAGTGGCGTGACGGGTGCGAAAACCGAGATGAACACCGCCCTCGGCATCCACCTTGACGCCCAGCCGGGCGCGACGCCGATAGCCGAGCGGCTCCCCGGCCAGCAACCCGGGCGGCTCGGCCAGTGCGACCCCCTCCCGCGCCAGCAGGTCGGTGAGCACCGCGCGCTTGTGTTCACGCTGGGCCGCCACGGCCAGATGCTGCAGGTCGCAACCGCCGCACTGGCCATAGTGAACGCAAGGCGGCTCGACCCGTTCGGCCGCCGGCTCGAGCAGCTCGCGGACATGGGCTTCGTCGTAACGCTTGCGCGTACGGTGCACGGCCACCTCGACCCGCTCGCCCGGCAAGGCCCCATCGACGAACAGGGTCTTGCCGCTGGCAGCACGCGCCACGCCTCGACCGTCGTGGGCCAGGCGCTCGATGACCACAGCCGCATCGGCGCCCGGCGGTGCTGCAGGAGGGGCTTCGCCCGGGCGTCGCTGTAGCCCCGAAACGCCGGAGCGTTGGCGCGCCGGACGTCGCTTGCCAAGCATTGCCACCTCAAGCCTCCGGGGCGAACAGCCCGGTCGAGAGATAACGATCGCCGCGGTCGCAGACGATGAACACGATCACGGCATTCTCGACTTCCTCGGCGATACGCAGCGCACCGGCCAGGGCTCCACCGGACGAGACGCCGGCAAGAATGCCTTCTTCCCGGGCCAGGCGACGCATGTGTTCCTCGGCTTCGTACTGGCCGATATCGAGTACCCGATCGACACGCGTGGCGTCGAAGATGCTCGGCAGGTACTCCTTCGGCCAGCGCCGGATGCCGGCAATGCTGGCACCGTCTTCCGGCTGCAGGCCGACGATCTGGATGTCGGGATTACGCTCCTTGAGATAGCGCGACACCCCCATGATGGTGCCCGTGGTCCCCATGGAACTGACGAAGTGAGTGATCGTGCCCGCGGTCTGCTCCCACAGCTCGGGGCCGGTACCGCGATAATGTGCCAGCGGGTTGTCGGGATTGGCGAACTGGTTGAGCGGCTTGCCCTCGCCGCGCGAGATCATCGCCTCGGCCAGGTCGCGCGCTTCCTCCATGCCGCCCTCCTTGCTGACCGTGATCAGCTTGGCGCCATAAGCGGCCATGGCGTGCTTGCGCTCGCTGGAGGCACTCTCGGGCATGATCAGGATCAGGCGGTACCCCTTGATCGTCGCGGCCATGGCCAGCGCGATACCGGTATTGCCCGAGGTGGCCTCGATCAACGTATCGCCCGGCGTGATCTCGCCACGCGCCTCGGCCTGCTCCAGCATCGACAGCGCCGGGCGATCCTTGACCGACCCGGCGGGGTTGTTGCCCTCGAGTTTGGCCAACAGGGTGTTGTTGCGACCCGCCGTAATGCGCTTGAGCCGCACCAGCGGCGTATGCCCAACGATATCCTCGATGGTAGGAAACTGCATGTAACCGTCCTTAGGGTAACGTCTTTTCAGTAGTATATCCGCGGCGCCATCGACTGGACAGGCATGCCCCTTCAATGTGGCATACTAGGACGGAAGGCCCATGACAAAGGAATGCCGATGTCGCTCGGAAATCGCCTGACACTCTGGATCTTGTGTCTCCCCCTGCTGGTGCTGCTGCTCGTGGCGGTTTTCGTGCTGCATCTGGATACCGAGTGGCGCAAGTCGGCTCTGCACGACCGCATCATGACCGCCATCGAACAGCAGGCACCCGAAATGGCCCTGGCCGTCATCGAGTCCGACCAGTCGCGACTGGACGCCATGGCGAGACGCCTGCTGGACATCGATGAGGCGCGTGGGGTGGGGATCTATTCCGACAGCGGCGCGATCCAACTGGAACTGGGCCGCAACCGCGCCCAGGTCGCGACGACGCCACCGCTCGAAAGATACCTCGATACCAGCAGCGACCTGTGGCGCCTGATGGTGCCACTCGCCCCGACAGAGCTGGAAGGCAGTGTGACCAGCCGAACCTGGCTGGAACTCGACATCGACAGCCGCCCGCTTACCCTCGACTACTATCGGCGCCTTGCCACCACGGGGCTGGGCTTGCTGATCCTGGGCCTGCTGCTGTTCGTGATCGCCTCGGCCCTTGGCCGCCGCGTGGATACCAGCCTGGACGATACCGCCGAGGCACTCAGACGGCTGCGCAGCGGCGATTTCGAGGCTCGTCTGCGCGAGGCAGGAGCTCCGGAGTTACAGCGACTGGCGCGCCACGTGAACGCGCTGGGCGACGAGCTGAAACAGTCTCACGAGAACATGCAGCGCCAGATCGAGCAGACCACCATCGACCTGGAAGAGTCGATGGAGACCATCGAGATCAAGAATATCGAACTCGACCTGGCCCACCGCAGGGCACTGGAGGCCAACCGGATCAAGTCCGAATTCCTGGCCAGCATGAGTCACGAAATTCGCACCCCGCTCAACGGCATCGTTGGCTTCTGCCGCCTGCTGGGGCGCTCGCGTCTCGAACCGCGCCAGCGTGAGTGGCTCGACCAGGTGCAGATCGCCTGCGACAACCTGCTGGCCCTGGTCAACGACGTACTCGATTTTTCGCGCATGGAAGCCGGACGCCTCGAGCTGGAACGTGCCGAGCTGGATATGGTGTCGCTGGTCGACGAGGCGCTGGCTCAGCAGGCACCGCTGGCTCACCAGAAGGGGCTGCATCTGCTGGGTCTGGTCTACGACGACGTACCCTCGCTGCTACGTGGCGACCCGCTACGCATCCGCCAGGTGTTGACCAACCTGATCCACAACGCACTCAAGTTCACCGAGCGGGGCGAGGTCATCGTCCGGGTGATGGTCGAGGAGCAGAATGCCCAGGGGCGCGCGCTGCTGCGCATCAGCATCAGCGATAGCGGGATCGGGCTCACGCCGCAGGAACAGCACAGCCTATTCCAGGCCTTCCGGCAGGCCGCCGCCAGTCATTCCCGCCACTACGGCGGCTCCGGGCTGGGCCTGGCCATCAGCCGGCAACTGGTCGAGCAGATGGGCGGGCAGATTACCGTGGAGAGCGAACCGTCACGGGGTTCGACCTTCTCCTTTACCCTGCCGCTGGATGTCGTCGACAGCGGCGAAGCCACTCCAGAAGCGATTCTCGACAACCACCGGGTCGCCCTCTACGAACCGCACGCCCCGACACGCCACGCGCTGAATCACCTGATCGCACTCTGGGGAGGCCAGGTAGTGGAACTCCACCAGCCGGAGCTGGCGCCTCCCTACCCTTCCCTGCAGGTTGCCGCCCTGCCTATCGAGCTGAACGACGCGCTGCTCGACGAATGGCGGGCCAGACTCCAGGCAAGCCCTTGCCCGGTGCTGCTGCTGGTCAACGTGGCGCCGCTGGAAATGCCGGACCTGCACCTGCCCAGCGGCTGCGAAATCCTGAGCAAGCCGGTTTCGCGCCAGGCCCTGGCGGATGCCTTGCGCCGCTGCAGCGCCGCCAAACGTTGTCCGGCAGCCCTGGAAAAGCGCCCGGTTCGAGTGCTGGTCGTCGACGACAATGCCATCAACCGCCGACTGCTGCGCGAGCTGCTGCAGCGCCCCGGCCTTGAGCTGGTAGAGGTCGGCAGTGGCGAAGAGGCCCTGGCGCTGGCCGAGAGCCCTCCGTTCCAACTGGTCCTGATGGACATTCGCATGCCGGGTATGGATGGCATCGAGACGACCCAGGCGTTGCGCCGCCTGGGAGGGCACTGGTCGAACTGCCCCATCATCGCGGTGACCGCCCATGCCCACGATAGCGAGCGCGAGCGGTTGCAGGCAGCGGGCATGCAGGAAGTGCTGGTCAAGCCGGTGGATTCCAACCGGCTAGAGGCCATACTGCATCGCCATATCGGCCCCGTGTCGCCACCTCTTGCGCCTGCGCTGCCCGCCGCACGAGAGTCAGGGCTCGCCAGCGAGCTGGCCGTCGTCGACATGGAACTCGGCACCCGCCTGGCGAACGGCAACGAAAGCCTGGCACGCGAACTGCTGGACGAACTCGTCGCCTCGCTGTCGGCTACCGCGGACGACATCAGGGCCGCGCTCTCCAGCCAGGACCCCGAGGCACTATTGGACGCCGTGCATGCACTCAACGGCGCCTGCCGCTACTGCGGCGCACCCGCGCTTGCCCTGGTGGCGGAAACCCTGGAAACCCGGCTGCGCTCACGCGGGATGTCGGACGTCGACACACTGGTCGACGAACTGTTCCAGGCCATCGAACGGCTACGCGACTGGCACGCCGGGCATCAGGGCGCGCCTTCCAACACGACCATCGCCAATGCCAACTCGGCCTCGTCGCTCAAGGACAGATGAATCACCCTGACACCTGCCGCAGTGGCCAGCTCGTAGGCCCGCCCCGAAAGCATCAGTGACGGGCGGCCCAGGGCATCGCTGGCCACCTGAATCTCGCCCCAGCGCATGCCGTGGCGCAGCCCGGTGCCCAGCGCCTTGACGAAAGCCTCCTTGGCCGCGAAACGCTTGGCGAGGAAGGCAGCCCTGTCACTGCGCTGAGCCAAGTGTTCACGTTCCAGTTCACCGAGCACACGCTCCGGGAAGCGTTCCCCATGACGCGCCATGGCGGCCTCGAAGCGCGCCACCCGGGCGATGTCGGTGCCGATGCCGATGATCATGCGTGTTCGTCGTCGTGGTGATGATCGTGGTCGTGCTCTTCCAGCGAGGCGATGAACCCCGCCTCCTGGCCAGCGATCATCAACCGCTTCATCTCGGCCACGGCTTCCTTGAGCCCAACGAACAACGCTCGGGCGATGATGGCATGACCGATGTTGAGTTCATGCAGCCCCGGGATCGCCGCAATCGCCTCGACGTTGTGGTAATGCAGGCCATGTCCGGCATTGACCGTGAGCCCCAGCTCCAGCGCCATCTCCGTCGCCGCCGTCAGCCGCGCATGCTCCTCACGGGCCAACTGGCCGGTGCACTCGGCATAGGCCCCGGTATGCAGCTCGACCACCGGCGCCCCGGCGCGCTTGGCCGCCTCGATCTGGGTAGGTTCGGGGTCGATGAACAGCGATACCTCGCAGCCCACCGCCGCCAGGCGCCGGCAGGCAGCCGCAATGGCATCGAAACCGCCGGCCACGTCCAGGCCACCCTCGGTGGTCAGCTCTTCGCGCTTCTCGGGCACCAGGCACACGTGGGCCGGGCGGATCTCCTCGGCCAGTGCCAGCATCTCCTCGGTGACCGCCATCTCCAGGTTCATGCGTGTATTGAGCACCTCGGCGAGGATGCGCACGTCGCGCTCCTGGATATGCCGCCGGTCTTCGCGCAAATGGACCGTGATGCCATCGGCACCGGCCTCCTCTGCCAGCAGCGCCGCCTGGACCGGGTCAGGATAGCGCGTACCGCGAGCCTGACGCAGGGTGGCAATATGATCGATGTTGACGCCAAGCAAAATGCGCGGGGGGTGCATGATTGTCTCCAGCTGCAGGTCGGGGGATGACGCGATCAGTTTGAAGGGGAACGGCGCCGCTCGGCAAGCTGACGCATCAGCTCACGCGAACGCAGAGGACGCGAGCCGAGCAAGGGGGCAAGCGCCGCTCGCGCAATCGCCTTGGCCGGGCCGGCCAGACCGGAAGCCGTCCAGTCGCCGCCAGCCAGCAGGCGAAGGGTGCGCCCATCGAGGCCGGGCTCGCCGGGCACGAAGGCCCGCGAGGCCGTATCGAAGCGATAGCGGCACTGGGGGTCGAGCTCCCTACCCTCCGGCGTGGTATAGCGCGGTGCGGCATCCAGCGCATCGAGCAGAGAGAACTCGAGACGCCGCAGCGCCACGGCGCGGCCATCGGGGCGAGGCAGCGCCTCGAGCAGCGCCGTATAGAAGGCGAACACCTCCGCCACCGGTAGCTCCACCGGCAGGGTTCGGGTCAGCAGTTCATTGGCATAGAGGCCGCACAGCAGGCCCTCACCAGCCAACAACGCCGCCGCACCGCGGCTCTCCATCAGGCGCAAGCGCTTGAGCTCACCCTCCCCCACCCAGGTCACGTGCAGCGGGGCGAAGGGCTGCAGCCGCCCGCGCGAGCGCGACCCAGGGCGCTGTACGCCCTGGGCCACTGCACGCACGCGACCATGTTCGAGGGTCAACAGCTCGACCAGCGCACTGGTCTCACGGTAGGGGCGCTTGTGGAGGAGAAAGGCCGGCTGCGGCTGCATGGTGGGTCGCCTGAACGAAGGAGGGGCAAGCGCAGACAGGTTCGGGTCAATCCAGGTCGTAGCCCAGGCTCTTCAGGGCTCTCTCATCATCCGACCAGCCGCGCTTCACCTTGACCCACAGGTTGAGCATCACCTTGGCATCCAGGGCACGCTCCATGTCGAGCCGAGCTTCGCGGCCGATGCTCTTGATCCGCTCACCCTTGTCACCGATGAGGATCTTCTTCTGGCCATCACGCTCCACCAGGATCAGGGCACTGATGTGGACCACCCTGCCCTCGTCGCGGAACTCCTCGATCTCCACCGTTACCTGATAAGGCAGCTCATCGCCGAGCTGGCGCATGATCTTCTCACGCACCAGTTCCGCTGCGAGGAAACGCTGGCTACGGTCGGTGATCTGGTCGTCGGGGAAGTGGTGGATGCCTTCCGGCAGGTGCTTGCTCACCTCCGCCTCCAGCTCAGGCACGTTGGTGCCGTGCTTGGCGGAAATGGGAATGATGGCGGCGAACTCTCGCCGTGCTCCGACCTCGGCAAGCCACGGCAGTAGCGTGCTCTTGTCCTCGAGCCGGTCGACCTTGTTCACGGCGAGTATTACCGGTGCCTCGACGTGCTCGAGCCGCGTGAGCACCACCTGATCCTCTTCGGTCCAGCGGGTACGGTCGATGATGAAGACCACGCAGTCCACGTCGCGCAGGGCCTGGGTGGCCGCCTGGTTCATGAAGCGGTTGATCGCCTTGTTGCGATCGCGCCCCAGGATATGGATGCCCGGGGTGTCGACGTAGATGAACTGCGCCTCGTCTTCGGTCTTGATGCCCATCACCTGATGCCGGGTCGTCTGGGGACGACGTGAGGTGATCGAGATCTTCTGGCCGAGGATACGGTTCATCAGGGTCGACTTGCCGACGTTGGGACGACCAACGATGGCTACGAAGCCACAGGTCTCGCTCATGATTTCTGCCCTTTGCGGTTCTCGAGCTGCAGCAATGCAAGCTCGGCGGCCTGCTGCTCGGCATGGCGACGGCTGGACCCGGTACCCAAAGTGTGCGAATCCAGCAGCTCGACATGGCATTCGACGGTAAAGGTCTGGTCGTGGGCCTCGCCTTCGACCGTGACCACCTCGTAGCGCGGCAGCGACGACTGGCGCGACTGCAGGAATTCCTGCAGCCGGGTCTTGGGATCCTTCTGGGTATCCTGCAGGTCGATCGCCTCCAAGCGCTCGGCGTACCAGGCCAGCACCCGGGTACGCGCCACGTCCATGCCGGCATCGAGATAAATCGCTCCAAGCACGGCCTCGACCGCGTCGGCCAGGATCGAGTCGCGCCGGTGCCCGCCGCTCTTCATCTCGCCGGAACCCAGGCGCAGGCACTCGCCGAAGGACATCTCCCGGGCCAGCTCGGCCAGTGTCTGGCCGCGCACCAGGCGCGCACGCAAGCGCGAAAGCTGCCCCTCACGGGCCTGCGGGAAACGCTCGTACAGGGCCTCGGCGATGACGAAATTGACGATGGAGTCACCGAGGAACTCCAGCCGTTCGTTGTTCTGGCCCCCGAAGCTGCGGTGGGTCATGGCCAGCTCCAGCAGCGAGTCGTCGCGGAAGGTGTGGCCGATACGGCGACTGAAGGCAGTAAGGGATTTGCTCACGAAATTCCTGTTATTTCTGGTCCATCAATGGATGCGGCGAACCTGGGTAAAGCTGGGCAAGCCGCCATCCCAGTGCATCCATACGGCAAAAGCACGACCGACGACATTCTCTTCGGGTACGAAGCCCCAGTAGCGGCTGTCGTTGGAGTGATCGCGGTTGTCGCCCATGGTGAAATAGTGTCCATCGGGGACGACGACCTCACGCACGCGAGGGCCCGGGTCACGCGGATTATTGTAGATACGATGGCTGACCGCGCCCAGTCGCTCCTCCATCAACCACTCGCCGGGCGCCGTAGGAGGCGCTTCGTCAAGCAACTGCTTGGGCACGAGTTCACCGTTGACGTAGAGCTGCTTGTCTTCATAGCGCACCGTGTCGCCCGGCAGACCCACCACCCGCTTGATGAAGTTTACCGAGGGCTCGGTGGGGAAGCGAAACACCATCACATCGCCACGCTGGGGCTCACCGAACTCGACGATACGGGTATGGGTGACCGGCAGGCGCAGACCATAGGCATACTTGTTGACCAGAATGAAGTCGCCCACCTCCAGGGTCGGACGCATGGAACCGGAAGGTATCTGGAACGGCTCCACCAGAAAGCTGCGCAGCAGCAACACCACCAGCAGCACCGGAAAGAACGAGCGCGCGTAGTCCACCGGCCAGGGCTCTTTCATCGCCCGCTCGCGAGCGGTCTCGTCGAGCCCTTCCATGGTACCCACCTCGACGGCGGCCAGCTTACGGCGACGCGCCGGGCGCCACCAGGCCATGTCGAGCAGCCAGATCAGACCCGTGATGGCGACGGCCATCACCAGCAGGAGAGAGAAATCCATAGTATCGCCGGTCCTAGTCGTTCACCTTGAGCACGGCCAGGAAGGCGTCCTGGGGAATTTCCACCCGACCGACCTGCTTCATGCGTTTCTTGCCCGCCTTCTGTTTCTCGAGCAGCTTCTTCTTGCGCGTCACGTCGCCACCATAGCACTTGGCGGTGACGTTCTTGCGCAGCGCCTTGACCGTGGAGCGCGCCACCACCTGACCGCCGATGGCCGCCTGAATCGCCACGTCGAACATCTGACGCGGAATCAGTTCCTTCATCTTCTCGACCAGCAACCGGCCACGGCCATGCGCATGATCCCGATGGATGATCACCGCCAAGGCATCGACGCGGTCGCCGTTGATCAACACGTCCAGGCGTACCAGCTTGGCCGCCTCGAAGCGCTCGAAGTTGTAATCCAGCGAGGCGTAGCCCTTGGAGATGGACTTGAGACGGTCGAAGAAATCCATCACCACCTCGGACATGGGCAGCTCGTAGGTGAGCTGGATCTGGCTGCCGAGGAACTGCATGTCGAGCTGGTTGCCGCGCCGGTTCTCGCACTCCATGATCACGTTGCCGACGAACTCCTGAGGCACCAGGATGCTGGCGCGCACGATCGGCTCGCGCATCTCATCCACATCGGCCATGTCGGGCAATTTGGAGGGGTTGGAGACGTACTTGACGTCACCGTTCTTCATCGCCAGCTCGTAGACCACGGTAGGCGCCGTGGTGAGCAGGTCCAGGTCGTACTCGCGCTCGAGCCGCTCCTGGATGATCTCCATGTGCAGGGTGCCGAGGAAGCCGACGCGGAAGCCGAAGCCCAGGGCGTCGGAGTTCTCGGGCTCGTATTCCAGCGAGGCGTCGTTCAGCGCCAGCTTCTCCAGCGCATCGCGGAAGTCCTCGTAGTCGTCGGCGCTGACCGGGAACATGCCCGCATAGACCTGGGGCTTGACCTTCTGGAAGCCGGGCAGACGCGGCACGTCGGGGGTCTTGGCATGGGTGATGGTGTCACCCACCGGGGCCCCCTGGATATCCTTGATGCCGGCCACCACGAAACCCACCTCGCCGGCACGCAGGATATTGGTTTCCTTGCGCAGCGGCGTGAAGATACCCACCTCGTTGGCCTGCCAGTCGCGACCGGTGGACTTGATGCGGATCTTCTCGCCCTTCTTCAGGGTGCCATCGAAGATCCGTACCAGCGAGACCACACCCAGGTAGTTGTCGAACCAGGAGTCGATGATCAGCGCTTGAAGCGGCGCTTCCGGATCGCCCTTGGGCGGCGGGATGTCGCGCACCAGGCGCTCGAGCAGCGCATCGATGCCCAGGCCACTCTTGGCCGATACCTGGCAGGCGTCGGTAGCATCCAGCCCGATGATCTCCTCGATCTCGTGAGACACCTTGTCGGGATCGGCCTGGGGCAGGTCCATCTTGTTGAGTACCGGCAGCACTTCCAGCCCCTGCTCGATGGCGGTGTAGCAGTTGGCCACCGATTGTGCCTCGACGCCCTGGGCGGCATCGACCACCAGCAGCGCCCCTTCGCAGGCGTAGAGCGAACGCGAGACCTCGTAGGAGAAATCGACGTGCCCCGGCGTGTCGATGAAGTTGAGCTGATAGGTATTGCCGTCCTGGGCCTGGTAGTCGAGCGTGACCGACTGCGCCTTGATGGTGATACCGCGCTCACGCTCGAGATCCATCGAATCGAGCACCTGTTCCTTCAGCTCGCGCTCGGAAAGCCCACCGCAGCTCTGGATCAGGCGGTCTGCCAGGGTCGACTTGCCGTGGTCGATGTGGGCAATGATCGAGAAATTCCGAATATGCTTCAGTTTTTCGTTGCTTGCTTCGTTGCGCATCTAGCCCAATCCGGTGTTCGACACGAGCGCGGCAGCGGCGGAGTCATCGGCGCCCGTTCACGTCATATGAATTCGATGGCCGGTATTGTACCGGCATGACCCAGGGTTGGACAGCACAGCCGCCCCAGGAGGGTAAAACGAAGGCACCTCCCGCCGCGGGCAGGAGGTGCCTTGTCAGCCGTACGCAGCCGGGACGAATCAGCCGCGGCCGAGTCGCAGCGCCACGAACAGGGAACGCCCCTCGCGATAAAGGCGCACGGGCACGGCGCGGTCGGTGGGCAGCGATTCGACCAGTTCGCGCAGCTGCTCGGCACTCTCGACGGCGTGATGGTCGAGGCTGACGATCACGTCGCCCGGCAGGATACCCGCCTCGGCGGCTGCGCCACGGGAGTCGACCTCACGCACCAGCACACCGCTGTCGACACCCAGCCGTTGACGTTCGACCTCGTCCAGTTGGGCCACTGCAATCCCCAGGCGGGCCTGGGCGTCGGACTCTCCGGGACGCGCCTGTGCCGTCTGTTCGCCATCGGGCCAGTCGCCGATGGTGACCGCCAGGCTCTGACGATCGCCGTCGCGCATGATGGTCAGTTCGGCCTCGTTGCCGGGCGTCACCCGGCCAATCAGCCGCGGCAGGTTGCGTGAACGCTCCACCTCTTCGCCATCGACCTCGAGCACGATGTCGCCCGCCTGCAGGCCTGCGCGAGCCGCGGGGCCTTCGGGATCGAGATCGGCGATCAGGGCGCCGCTGGCGCTATCCATGCCGAACGACTCGGCAAGGTCGCGAGACACCGGCTGAATCATCACCCCGAGCCAGCCACGCCGGACACGCCCGTCATCGCGCAGTTGGTTGGCGACGTCCATGGCCACGTTGATGGGTATCGCGAACGAGACCCCCATGAAGCCACCGCTGCGGGTGAATATCTGGGCGTTGATGCCGACCACCTCGCCATCGAGGTTGAACAGCGGCCCGCCCGAGTTGCCCGGGTTGATGGCGACATCGGTCTGGATGAAGGGCACGTAAGCATCGCGCGGCAGCGTGCGGTTGATGGCACTGATGATGCCGGCGGTTACCGAATGGTCGAAGCCGAACGGAGAGCCGATGGCGGCCACCCACTCACCCACGCGCAGCCGATCGGAATCGCCCAATCGCAGCGTAGGCAGATCCGATGCATCCACCTTGAGTAGCGCCACGTCGGTCTGGGTGTCCGCTCCAATCAGTTCGGCTTCCAGCTCACGGCGGTCGTTGAGACGCACGAGGATCTCGTCGGCCCCCTCGACCACATGGGCATTGGTCAGGATATAGCCGTCCTCGCTGATGACGAACCCGGACCCCAGCGACTGCCGCTCCTCGCCTCGCCCGGGGCCACCCGGCCCCGGAGGCATCGGGAAGCGGTCGCCGAAGAAGTGCCGGAAGATATCGGGAATCTCCTGGCCACCAAAGCCTTCGAAAGCCTGCGAACGATCCGGCATGACCCGAGTGGTGGAAATGTTGACCACCCCTGGAGCGGCCTGCTCGACCAGCTCGGTGAAATCGGGCAACTCGCGGGCGAAGGCAGACTGCCACGACAGCAGCACGGCCAACAGCAGCGCCCAGAGAGAGAACTGTCGCGTCAACGGCATCATAAGAGCTCCTGCATCAGTGTACTTCGTCTCAAGGGGTAACTGTCTCAAGGGGTAACTGTCTCAAGCGATAACTAGGGAACCGTGCATCGTTTTTCAAGGGGGTACAGCGTTGGGCAACGATACATGCACCGGGGGCGAGCGCTCATTCCGTCACCTCGCGCCAGGCCAGATTCTCGGCCACCTGCACGAGCACCCGCGGAGGCAGTTCGCCCATGACGACGACCTGCAATGGGCGCTCGTCCGCCATCACGTGGCGCACCACGGCAAGCGAAATACCCAGGCGATGCAGTCCGGGAATCAGGCGCTCGCGCCCCTCCTCGATGGGCTCGACGAACAGACTGAGCGTCGACAGGCCATCACTGTAGATGCGGTGCCCTACTACCGGATCCTGCCCTTCCGCATCGCTGTCGACAGGCTGGTCGACGAAGCCTTCGGGCAGCCAGGTCGGGTACCATGAGTGCCGTGGCGGCTCCCGGTAGGTATCCAGCACCACGCCGCCCTCATGCAGCCGCGGTGGCTGAAGCTCGGTGAGCTGGAACGTCTCCACGACTCGCCCACGATCATCGATCAGCTCACGCTTCAGCGGCAAGGCCGTCTCGGAGTCGAGCCACAGGCGCTGGCCGAAGCGCATCCCATCGAGCGGCTCGATATCCAGTCGTACCGCGCCGCGGTTGGCAATACGCTCATCACTGCCCAGGGATAGCCGGTAGTACTGATCGATATGGCGTGCGATTCCCGCCGGAGAGGCAGGTGCGCTCCCGTCGTCGCTGGACCAGTTCATGCGGCCGATGCGCCCATGGCGCTCGAAGAAAACCGGCGGCCCGTCGAGAAAGCGGGCCACTTCACGCTCGATGCCGTCCTGGATGTCACGCGAGAGCGCCAGCGTGCGCACCCCATCGATACCGATGCGTACCGCACGTGCCTGGAAGACATGACAGTGACTGGCCCATAGGCTGTGCTCGAACCACTCCAACGGCGTTTCGGGCGGCTCCCAATCGGCCAGTTGACGACAGTCGAATCGCTCGGCGTCACCCGTCATTGCCGAGGTGTCGGCAATGACGGGTGAGGATAGATGAGCCAGAAGCGCGGCGCTGCTGAGTAAGGCCAGGCGCTTTGCGATACGCCTGTCTGCCATCAGCGCTGCCCCAGTGTCTCGTTACCCGAACCGCGTAGTAGAGGCATCCACACATCGCCGCTGCGATAGGTCGCACCTTCGGCATGCCGATCGAGATAGGACTGAAGCAGACGCGCCTGCTCCTGGTCGGAGCGCTGGGACTGACGAGGGTTGGGCGTCATGAACAAGGGGGAATCGAAGCTGGCTCCCACCGCCATCAGGCCGGATTGCCCGCCCGAGGCTGCTGGAGAAAAGAGCGGCATGCCGACGGGCATCGCCTGACTGCCACTTCCAGCCTGCGCCGCAAGACTACGCTGCGGTTGGGCGGTGGCGGAGCGCGCCTCGCTGTCGGCCAGTTGGGCGTCACCTTCGGTAGTGGTGAAGTCACTGCCTTGATAGAACTGCACCCCGGTGATGACCATCAGGGTGACGGCGGCGGCGATACCCGCGCTGCGGGCGAAGGGATAGGAGCGACGCGGTGCGATGCGCGGCTCTTCCACTACCGGCGCCGGTTCGGCCTCCAGTCTGGCCATGATCCCGGCCGAAAGGTCCGTGCGGACATCGATGTCATGATCCCGCCGCAGCAGGCTGCGCATCAGATGATAGCGCCGCCAGGCTTCCGCTGCATCCGGCTCGTCTTCGAGCGACTTCAGTACCCGGCGCAGCTCGAGATCATCACCTTCGCTGTCCATCAGCGCAGAAAGCGATTCCCGTGCATTCTGACTCATTCCTCACACCCCCACATCGGCAAGGCACCCTGCCTCGCTACCAATGATTCCCGGCATTCCCGACCGCACCCAACCGGAATGCCGACAGCCCATGTTGCCACTGTCATACAGCAGTCAATGCTTCAGACGTCATCGACGCGAGACAGTTCAGCGTCGAAGCAAAAACATTGTCGAAAACTTCACTCCGTCATCGATTCCCGTGTTCGCGCCGTAGTCACCAGCGGCTGAATGTGTTGGTCCACCGCCTCGCGGGCACGGAAGATTCGCGAACGAACCGTGCCCACCGGACACTGCATGATATTGGCAATGTCCTCATAGGAAAGCCCGTCGAGTTCGCGCAGGGTTATCGCCGTGCGCAGGTCGTCGGGCAGGTTCTCGATCGCCTCGAATACGGCCGCTTCCAGCTGGTCCCGAGCCAGCGACGATTCGGGCGTCTCGATGTCGGCCAGACGACCGCTGTGGTCGAGAATCTCGGCATCGGCGATGTCGAGGTCGCTACCGGGAGGCCGCCGGCCCTTCGACACCAGGTGATTCTTCGCCGTGTTGATGGCGATGCGGTACATCCAGGTATAGAAGGCACTCTCGGCACGAAACTTGCCGAGCGCCCGATAGGCCTTGATGAAGGCTTCCTGGGCCACGTCCTGCACTTCGGCGTGGTCCTGTATGTAGCGTCCAATCAGCCCGATGATCTTGTGCTGGTATTTCTTGACCAGCAGATCGAAAGCTCGCGTATCGCCCTTCTGCGCACGCTCCACGAGCTGTTGGTCGGTTTCCCGGTTACCCATTCACGCTCTCCCCGGCAGGGCGTTACCCTGAAACGGGACGAGCGAGAAATACGTCGTTAGGTAGTCTGCATGCATGGTATCAACCTGGAGCCCATTGGCCGCTGTATGTCCCTGGACGTCGCCGTCCGTTTCGACAAGTGTTCCTGTTTCTTGGCCGCGCATCAAGCCGCTGCCATGCCGCCCGCGCTGTGACAATCCCGGGGCCGTCGGGTTCCGTTGCGATTGCTGATTTCTTCCTCGGCGGGTGTATAGTAGTTCATCCTCTTGCCATCAACGCACCACGACACAGGTAGCAACATGTCAGATCAGCAGGTCAGCAACCTCAACGTCCTGTCCCAGGACGTACTGATCACCCCCGAAGCCCTCAAGAACGAAATCCCCCTCGGCGAAGTCGCCGAGAGAACGGTGATCGAGGGACGCCGGACCATCCAGAACATACTCGACGGTACCGATCCGCGCTTGCTGGTGGTGGTCGGCCCCTGCTCGATCCACGACGTCGAAGCTGCCCTGGACTACGCGCGCCGCCTGCGCCGCCTGGCCGATGAAGTGAAGGACAGCCTCTACATCGTGATGCGAGTCTACTTCGAAAAGCCGCGCACCACGGTCGGCTGGAAAGGCCTGATCAACGACCCGCACCTCAACGGCTCCTTCGAGATCGAGGAAGGCCTGCACATCGCTCGCAAGCTGCTGGTGGAGCTTTCGGAACTCGGCCTGCCGCTGGCCACCGAGGCGCTGGACCCGATCTCGCCCCAGTATCTGCAGGACTGCATCAGCTGGTCGGCGATCGGTGCTCGCACCACCGAGTCCCAGACCCACCGTGAGATGTCCTCGGGCCTCTCCAGCCCCGTGGGCTTCAAGAACGGTACCGACGGCAGTCTCGACGTGGCGATCAATGCCCTTCAATCGGTCTCGCACCCGCACAACTTCCTCGGCATCAACCAGAGCGGCCAGGTGGCAATCATCCGCACCCGCGGCAATGCCTACGCCCACGTGGTGCTGCGTGGCGGCAACGGCAAGCCCAACTACGATAGCGTCAGTGTGGCACTGGCCGAGCAGGAGCTGAAGAAGGCCGGCATCAAGCCCAACATCATGATCGACTGCTCTCACGCCAACTCCAACAAGGACCCGGCGCTGCAGCCGCTGGTGCTGGACAACGTCACCAACCAGATCCTCGAAGGCAACCGTTCGATCATGGGGTTGATGGTCGAGTCCAACATCGGCTGGGGCAGCCAGAAGATCCTCGACGATCATAGCCAGATGCAATATGGCATTTCCGTCACCGACGCCTGCATCGACTGGCCGACCACCGAGGAAAGCATGACCCGAATGGCGCAGAAGCTCAGCACGGTACTGGCCGAGCGACGCCAGGACTGAAGCCGCAAGGCTCGACTGCCACCGTAGGCCCGCGATCGCGGGCCTTCTTTTTACGCTCCACTATACGCCGTCGATCTCTCTCACGAACGGCGGCAGGGCATCGAGCAGCGCCTGGCCATAGCGCCGGGTGAGCACGCGCCGGTCGAGCAGCGTGATGCGCCCCTGGTCGGCCTCCTTGCGGATCAACCGCCCACAGGCCTGGACCAGCTTGATCGAGGCATCGGGAACGCTGATGCGCATGAAAGGGTTTCCGCCCCGGCTCTCTATCCACTCGGCCAGCGTCGCCCCCACCGGGTCGTCGGGCACGGCAAACGGCAGCCGGGTAATGACCACATGGGTCAGGTAGTCGCCGGGCAGGTCGATACCCTCGGCGAAGCTCGCCAGACCGAAGATCACGCTGCCCTCCCCGGCGTCCACACGGGCACGGTGACGCTCGATCAGCTCGCGCTTGGGCAGGCGGTCCTGGGCCAGCACCCGCTCGCGCCACTTCGACGGTAGCGCTTTCTCCACCGCCCGCAGCTGAGCCCGCGACGAGAACAGCATCAGCACCGCCTCCTTGTCACCGAGCGCTGCGACGAAGTCGACGATGGCTCGCTCGTGGGCCTCGCGGTCGCTGGGGTCCACGGCCGTGCGCGGCACGCTGAGTACCGCACGGGAATAGTCGAAGGGGCTCGGCAGACGCTGGTAGCGGTAGCGGTTGGCCAGCCCGGCGCGCTCCTGCAGGCGCTCGAATCGCCCCAGCGCAGTGAGCGTGGCCGAGGTCACGACGGCACCGAAGCAGCTGCCCCACAGGCTCTTGGCCAGGGTCGGCGCGGCTGACACAGGGCTTGCCGAAAAGGTCAGCTCGGGGTCGGCACCGAAGCGCTCCAGTGTCAGCCAGCGCGCCCGTGGCGCCTCGCCCTCGATATCCGGTTCGGCGTAGGCCTCCCACAGGCCATGCGCCTCCAGCGCCCGGCCATGCAATAGCGCCAGCAGCGGCAGCCAGGCCTCGGCCTGCTCGCGCTCGAGTCCGGTGTGCTTGTCGGGATCGAGGCTCTCGCGCAGGATGTCGCTCATGGTCTCGAGCGTGCGTGAAAGCTCGGCGAAAGCCACCAGCAGGGTACCGGCATGCTCGCGCAAGGCATCGGGCAGCTGCCCCATGGGGAAGCGATATTGATGGTTCTCTTCGCCCTCCTCCAGCCCGTGGTGGCGACCGGCCAACTGATGCCCCAGTGAGAAGGCCTCACCCAGGCGCGGCTCCAGCGCGGCGATGGTTTCCGGCAAGCCGGCCAGCAGCCGTGCCAGGGTCGGCTGTATCGCCAGCGCCTGATGAAGTTCGGTCAGCGACTTCTTGAGATTGCCCAGCCAGCGCAACGTACCGTTCACGCCCACACGATGAGCGAAGTGGTTCAGCGCCTTGTCCGGCAGGTGGTGGCCTTCGTCGAAGACGTAGATGCAATCGCCGGGCGGCGGTAGCACCACGCCGCCACCCAGCGACAGGTCGGCCAGCACCAGGTCATGGTTGGCGACGATGATATCGGCACTTTCGAGGTCGCGACGGGCACGGAAGAAGGCGCAGGCGGCGAAGTGGCCGCAGCGGCGGTTGGTGCACTGGCGATGGTCGATGGTCAGGCGCCGCCAGTCGCCGTCCTCGATCGAATCGGGCCAGCTCTCGCGGTCACCCTCCCAGCGGCCGCTGCCGTAGGCGTCGGCCATCTCCTGCACCAAGGCCTGGAAGTGGTCGCCGCCCCCCTGCGCCAGGCTCTGCTCGAACAGCGACAGGGTGGGGTTGCCCTCGACGCCATCGAGGGCTTGCTCCAGGCGCGTCAGACACAGGTAGCGCCCACGCCCCTTGGCCAGGGCGTAGTCGAAATCGAGGCCGCTGTGGGCCTTGAGGGTCGGCAGGTCCTGCAGCAGCACCTGCTCCTGCAGGGCGATGGTGGCGGTGGCAATCACCAGCCGCTTGCCCTTGGCCTTGGCCACGGGCAGCGCCGCCAGCAGGTAGGCCAGGGTCTTGCCGGTGCCGGTGCCCGCTTCGAGTACGCAGACATGCTCGTCGGAGACCCGCCGGCCGGCGTCGTCGGCCTCGATGGCGCCCAGGGTACGAGCAATCTCGGCGATCATCAGCCGTTGGCCATAGCGAGGCGTCAGTCCCTGGGCCTCCAGCACGCGGCGGTAGGCGGCCTGTATCTCGCCCTTGAGGGCCTCGTCAAGCATGGCCTCACTCTCTAGAGAACTTACTGTCTGGGGAACGCCTGGCGGTGGTGGCTTCGGCGCCGTCGACAGGTTTCCGAGGAGGCGCTGTGAACCCTTCCTTGGGCGCTACTTTTGCCATCCATGGCAAAAGACCTCCTCTTCCACCTGTCCCCGGCACCCTCTCGGCGAGGGCAGCAGGCTTTACAGCAATCCTTCGGGCGGATGCACGCAGGGCAACTTGTCCTGGATGTAGCGCTCGATTTCCGGCAGCGAGAAGGCATCCTCCTCACCGACGAAACTGATCGACACCCCGGCAGCCCCGGCACGACCGGTACGGCCGATGCGGTGGACGTAGTCCTCCGGGTCCTCGGGCAGGGTGTAGTTGATCACGTGGCTGACGTCCTCGATATGGATGCCGCGGCCGGCCACGTCGGTGGCCACCAGCACCTGCACCTCGCCCTCGCGGAACAGCTCCAGGGTCTTGATGCGCTGGTTCTGCGGCACGTCGCCGGAGAGCATGGCCACGTTGATGCCGGCCTTCTTCAGCAGGCCCTCGAGCTTGCGCACCAGGTCGCGACGATTGCCGAACACCATCACCCGGTCGAAGCTCTCCTGCTTGAGCAGGTTGACCAGCAGGCGCGCCTTGTCGTCGTCGCTGACCATGTAGACGCGCTGATCGATGTTGGCCTTGTTGTCCACCGTGACCTCGATCTCGACGTGGGTCGGCTGGTGGGTCCACTGGCTGGCCAGGTTGAGGATGTCATGGGAGAAGGTGGCCGAGAACAGGAAGGTCTGGCGCTCCTCCTTCTTCGGCGTGTGGCGAATGATGCGCTTGACGTCGGGGATGAAGCCCATCGACAGCATACGGTCGGCCTCGTCGAGCACCAATACCTCGACCTGGGTGAGATCGACGTCGCGCTTCTCGTGGAAGTCGAGCAGGCGTCCGGGCGTGGCCACCAGGATGTCCACCGTCTTGCCCAGGTGTTCACGCTGCTTCTGGTAGTCCATGCCGCCGACGACACTGGCCACGTTGAGGTCGGTGAAGCGCGCCAAGGCCTTGGCATCCTTCTCGATCTGCAGGGCCAGCTCACGGGTCGGCGCCACGATCAGCGCGCGCGGTGCGCCGGGCTTTTGGCCATCGGGCGCCTCTTCCTCGAGGAAGTAGGCCAGTATCGAGATCAGGAAGGCGGCGGTCTTGCCGGTGCCGGTCTGGGCCTTGCCGACCACGTCGCCACCCAGCAGGGTATGGGCCAGCGCCTCGGCCTGGATCGGCGTGCAGTACTCGAAGCCCAGGGCATGAATGGCGCGCATCAGCGGCAGGGGCAGATCAAAGTCGTGAAAGCGCCACTTGCCCGCCACGGCAGGCACCTGAAACTGGCGCAGATCCCAGTTCGACTGGCGGCGGCGCGGCTTGCGACGACGGCGCTTGGGCTTGCGGTTCTCGGCCGGGGCTGTGGTCTGTTCCGACTCGCTCATAGGCTATGTATCACGTCCGTAGCAATGGATGAAGAAAACACTGCACGAATGCTTGCGCGACCGAATCGCTGCGTTGCGCTTCAACTCGCTCGTCGATTCGTTCAGCGTTTCCTGAACTTCGTACAGCCGCATATTGTACCAGCCTATGGCGTCGAGGGCGCGCCTCTTGCATTGGGCTGGTAGAATGACGCTTTGCCGCCACTCGACACCCATGGAGCCAGGCCTGATGACACGCCGCAAGAAGACACGCTCGCTGGCCGACAAGGTGACCATCCGCACCGGCAAGCGCAAGGACTACAAGAAGTGGCGCCACGAGAACCCCGACCAGGTGGTTTCGTCGCGCCGCTTCACCCAGAAGAAACGCCAGCAGCGCAAGCTGCAGGCAGCGCGCAAGCTGGCCCGCCAGGAACAGGGCGCCAGCATCGCCATTCATCCCGAACCCGACACAACGTCTAGCGAGGAGCGCGACGAGTGATACGCCTGGTCTCGTTCAACATCAATGGGCTGCGCGCCCGGATGCACCAGCTCGAAGCGCTGATTGCCACCCACCAGCCGCTGGTGATCGGCCTGCAGGAAACCAAGGTGCATGACGACGAGTTTCCCCGCGAGGCGGTCGAAGCCATGGGCTATCACGTCCATTTTCACGGCCAGAAGGGGCACTACGGTGTCGCCCTGCTGTGCCACAAGACACTCTGCCCCAGCGGGCCGGAGGAAGTCTTCTTCGGCCTGCCCGGCGACGGCGAGGAGTCGCAGCGTCGGCTGATCGGCGCACGCCTGCGTACCGCCGACGGCGAAGCGCTGACTGTCTGGAACGGCTACTTTCCCCAGGGCGAGAATGTCGATCACCCCACCAAGTTTCCCAACAAGCGCGAGTTCTACGCTCAGTTGATTCAGCTATTGCGCGAGCAGCATCGCCCCGACGAGCGGCTGGTGGTGATGGGGGATTTCAATATCTCCCCCGAAGACATCGATATCGGCATCGGCGAGGCCAGTCGCAAGCGCTGGCTGCGTGAGGGCAAGACCAGCTTTCAGCCCATCGAGCGGGAGTGGCTGGGCACGCTCAAGGCATGGGGGCTCAGCGACAGCTATCGGGTGCGCCATCCCGACGTGAACGACCGCTTCAGCTGGTTCGACTACCGCTCCCGCGGTTTCGAACGCGAGCCCAGGCGCGGCCTGCGCATCGATTACATCCTGGTCACGGCAGCGCTGGCCGAGCGAGTTCGCGAAGCCGGCATCGATTACGACCTGCGCGGCATGGAGCGCCCCTCGGATCACGCCCCGGTATGGACCGAGTTCGACCTCTGAACGATTGACGACCAGCTTTACCTAGCGGTTGGAAGACTAGCGGTTGGTCAACCAGCGAGGATCGACTTCAGCGCCATGCGCAGCGGCCTGCTGCATGGCTTCCTGAGCCAGCTCAAGCCGCCCCCAGGCGTGGGCCAACAGCCCAAGGCGCTGCCAGTCCTTGCCGCTATCGCTTCGTTCGGCGACCGTGCGCCAGGCGTCCAGCGCCCGCTCACGGTCGCGGGCCTCCTCCCAGCCACGGGCGAGCAGGCGGCGGTTGGCCAGGGTATCGGGCAACGCCGCGTCGGCCAGCGCCGCTTGCAGGTATTCGGCCGCCCGGGCCGGGGTGCCGGCAGCCAGGTGCAGCTCGATGCGCTGGCGCAAATCCTCCTCGCCCGCCAGCACCCCCAGCCGCCAGCCGGCTTCCCAGATCACCGCGGCTCGCTCGGCCTCGCCGAGCCCATGGGCCAGCGCTGCGGCACGCCGCCATGCCTCGGGCTCAGCCTGCGCGCTCAGTGCGGCTTCCAGGCTAGCCAGGGCCTCCTCGCTCTGCCCGGCGCGCTGGAACACGGCGGACGCCAGCGCCTGCCGGCGCTCGTCCGGGGATGGGTCGTCGGCCAGGGCACGTTCGACCCAGCCAGCCGCCTCGTCCCAGCGCTCCAGTTCCGCCAGGGCGCGGGCCAGGCGCCAGCGATCGTCGACACTCCCCGTATGCCGCTGGTGCCAATCGAGCCACAGCGTCACCGCCTCTTCGGTCTGCCCCGCCGCCAGGCGCAGGCGCGCCTCTTCGCGCAGCCAACGTTCGCGCTGATGTTGCGGGGCCTCCTGCGTTCTTCGGGCCTGGCGCAAATGCTCGGCAGCGGCTTCATGACGCCCCGCCCCGGCCTCGGCGCCGGCCGCCAGCTGATGATAGAGCGCGCTGGCCCAGCGATCGGCGGCATTACCGCCTTCGAAACGCCGTGCCTGTGTACGGGCCCGCTCGCCCACGCTGTCATGCTCGCCCTGCTGCAACTGACGCTGCAGACGCTCCAGGTCGGCAATGATGTCGCCGGGAAGCGTCGGCGGATCGGCCGCGGCAGAGGCGGCTACCAGCAGGCTGGCACAGGCGATTAGACGAATCACGGCACGAAGTGGCATGGCATCACCTCAACTGGAACTCGAGGCGCTGGCGAGCGCGACGTACCCCATTAGCCGGTGCGAACTGCCAGCGCGCCACGGCCTGTTCGGCGGCCGAGTCGAAGACATTGCGCGGCTGCGACTCGAGCACACGGATCGACGAACGATCGACACTGCCATCGGGGCGAATCAGGAACTGCAGTTCCACGTGCCCCTCGAGGCCGCGCCGCTGGGCGCGCGACGGATACTCCGGTGGCACACGGCTGGTCGGCGCGATCTCGCCGACGTCCACCGGCCCCTGCTCTGCAGATGCGGCTTCCTCGGCCGCCGGTCCTGGTGCGGGCGCGGCGCTCGACGGCGTCGGCGACGAGCTAGGCTCGGCTGTCGGTTCGGATGCTGGCTCGGGTTGAGGTGACGGCTGCGGGGTTGGCTCAGGCGGCGGCTGAGGCTGCACCTCGGCGAGCTCGGGCAGGCTGGCGTCGAATTCCAGCGGCTCCATCGGCTCCGGCGGAAGCTCGGGTTCCGGCATCGTGATGGAACTCTCCAGCGGCGGCAGCGGCTCCGGCTGGGGCGGCGGCGTCGCTTCCGCCGGGGGTGGCGGCCGCTCGGCACTGGGCTCGGCCATTTCTTCCTGCACCGGCTCCGGGGCCTCGACCATGTTCATGGTCATGCTGACATCGAGGACGTCGAACTCCTCCTCCGGCGGCGTTACCAGCAGCGCCAGCAGCCAGAACAGCAGCAGCGCCAGGGCCACCCCGCCCAGCGAGGAGAAGGGGATGCGTATCACGGCCGGCTCCGGCTGGCGGCGACCGCCACCTGCTCCACGCCGGCCTCGCGGATGCGGTCCATCACTTCGATCAGCAGGCCGGTGGTGGATTCGCGATCGGCCTGGATCACCACCGAGCCATCCTCGCTCACCAGCCCGGCAACCTCGCCGCCGACACGGTGCAGATCCACCGCGCGACCATCGACCCACACGGCGCCTTCCGGCGTGATGGCGACCATCACCTGGGCGTCGGGCCGCGGCGAAGCGGCGCTGGATTCGGGGCGTTCGATCTCTACCCCGCTTTCCTTGATGAAGCTGGTGGTGACGATGAAGAAAATCAGCATGATGAAGACGACGTCCAGCATCGGCGTCAGGTTGACTTCGCTGGCTTCGCCATCGTCGGCGCCAAGGCGGCGTCTACGCATCGTTATCCTCCACGGCACGGGCCAGGCGGTCATGCAGCCGCTGGTCCTCGCGTCGAATGATGTGCTCGAGGCGGCTGGTGAAAAGCAGCCCCACCACCGCCACCGCCATGCCGGCCAGGGTCGGCAGGGTGGCCCGCGCCACGCCATCGGCCATGGCCCGGGCCTGGCTGGTATCGGTCATCGCCAGGCTGTCGAAGACGGCGATCATGCCGGTCACGGTCCCCAGCAAGCCGAGCAGCGGGCACAGCGCTACCAGCAACTTGAGCCACGGCAGCGGGCGGCGCAGCCGCCCGATCAGCTCGCGCGCCCAGGCCTTGCGCAGGGTCAACGCGCTCCAGCTCAGGTGGTCCTGGCGCGCCGCCCAGCGCTCGATCAGGGCACGCCTGGCCCGGCGATAAGTGAGGCGGAAATACCACACTCGCTCCAGCGCCAGGCTGAACAGCAGCATCGCCACCAGGGCGATCACTACCAGTACCGAGCCGCCCGCCTCGACCAGGCGCTCGAGCGGTTCAAACCATAGCGGCATCGCGACGCGCGCTCCCGGTGACGCCATCGAGCCCATGCGAGCGGTGCTCGAGCTGCTCGGCCAGCGCCGCACTGGCCTGCCCCTCGACCAGGCCCGCCAGGTGGCGACTGCGACCGGCAAGCGCGGTATGGGCGAACAGCAGCGGCACGGCGGTGATGAGACCCAGCACCGTGGTTACCAGCGCCTGGCTGATGCCGCCCGCCATCATCTGCGGGTCGCCGGTGCCGAACACGGTAATCGCCTGGAAGGTCACGATCATGCCGGTCACGGTACCCAGCAGCCCCAGCAGCGGCGCCACCGCGGCCAGCAGCTTGACCAGCGGCTGGCCGCGCTCGAGACGCGGCAACTCGGCCAGCACGGCCTCGTCGAGGCGAGCCTCCAGCGCTTCCGGCACAGGGTCGTCGTGCAGCGCCCGGAAGCGCAGCAGCACTCGCCCGAGCGGGTTGTCCTGGCGCAGCGTGGCGAGATCACGTATTTGGCGACGCATGGCCAGGCTGACGCGCAGCAGGTAGGTGTACTGCAGCAGGGCGACCAGCAGGCCAATGGCGCCCAGTCCGACCACCACATAGCCAACCGCCCCGCCCTGATGGAAGCGCTCGATCAGGCTCGGGCGCTGGGCCAGTGCCGAAATGACCTGGCCGCGGGTGGGGTCGAGCGCCAGCGAGCGGGACTCACCGGCATGGAAGGAGGCCAGGCTGGTGGCCACCTCGCGCGGCGTGCGCTCGACCATCGCCAAGGTCTCGTCATCGGCACCGCGGCGCAGCAGGTGGCCCTCGGTGAAGGCGGTGAAATCGCCCAGCCGCACGACCTCACGCGGGGCAAGCTCGCCGCTGGTCGACGCTACCGGCGCCTCGAATCGGAGCACCCTTCCCGTATCGACGGTCAGGGCCATCAAGCGGTCAGCGAACGCTTCCAAGTGTCCGAGTTCGAGAACCTCGGCCTCATCCAGCCGCGGAGGCAAGCTGTCACCCTGCATCACCAACCAGCTATCGGCCAGGGTGTCGCGCAGCTCACCGCTATGGCGGGCCAGCGAAGCCAATACGGCTTCGAGGTCGTCCCCCTGTTCCTGCTGGCGCTCCTCGAGTTCGGCCTGGCGCTCATTCAGCGCCTGCGCCTCGGCCTGCAATTCGGCGTGGCGGGTTTCGGCCTGTTCGTGGGCGGCACGGGCCTCCTCCAGAGCGGCCTCCAGGGCGTCGCGGTCTTCGATCAGCTCGGCCAGCCGTGCCCGGTCGCGGGCCTCGGCGGCTTCGCGTTCAGCGCGCAAGGTATTCAGCGGCTCGGACTGAGCCTGGGCCATGACCGGCACCGCCAAGAGCGCGGCAATGGTCACACCGATAAAGTAACGTCGCGCTCTCATGCGTCGCCCTCCCCGGCCCGTTCCAGCGGCTGCGAGATGGGCAGCGTGAGCAGTTCGGGCGCACGGCGATCACGGGCGATGCGCAGGCCGTTGCGCACCTCGCGACGCTGAACTTCGTCAAGGGGTGCCCAGCTGCCCGTATCGGCCTGCCACACGCGCCCGGCTCTTCCGTCCGGAGTGAGATAGTAGAAGCCCACGCGCCCCAGGCGCAGGAAGTCCACCTCGCGGCGCGAATCTCCTTCACCGAGATAGCCGCGCCAGGCATCGACTTTACGCCCGTACTCCAGCTCGGTGCGCCAGGCTTCGACGATACGCTCCCAGCGTTCGACAGTGGAGAGTTCGCCGGCTTGGGAGCGCAGGCTGGCGACCCGTGCCTGGCGCTCCTCGCGCAGGAACGGCATATCATTGTCGACCCACTGCGCAAGCCGTTCGATCAGGCGTTCCTGAAGTTCTGGCAGGGCCTCACGGGTTTCCTCCAGCGTATCCAGCGCCATCTCGCGGCGATCGAGGGTCTCGGCCTGGCGCTCTAGGCGCGGGGCGAGCTCGGCGTTCTCGCGCGTCAGGCGACGCTCGACACGCTCCAGCTCGCGCAGTTCTTCGAGCATGGCACGCGTCTCGTCATCGGCAGCGTCGATGCGTGCCTGCAGCTCGGCCTGGCTGCGCTGCGCCTCTCTCGCCTCCTGCTGCAGCGCGGGGTCGGCGGACGCCGAGACGACCAGGCCCAGCCAGAGGATGCCTACCCAGAGGCATGGACGGCGAAACGTTCTCACGTGCGGACTCCCGGCAAAAACGACTCAGTGAACAAACAATGCTCTGCCCACACGGGCAGGGCAAGACGATGCCATAAATGATAACCGTTATCAATGAAATCGGTGCATCGCCATGCCACCGGACTTCGTTGGGTTCGCCACGCCCCATTATTACCACTGGCGATATAGCATTCACTTGCGTTTGAAAAATCAAATGCAAACTATTATCGTTGCCACGCTTGAACATGGCTCTGCCTGAACTGCGCTGAGACGACTCGATAGCCCAACACAAGCAAGGGAATAAACCTTCCATGATCCACAAGACGCATATCGCCTGGCTGGCGCCGGTGATGCTTGGCTCCACCCTGCCGGGATTGGCCTTCGCCCAGGTCAATGACGAGACCGCCGCTTCGTCCAATCTCTCACCGCTGGTGGTGACCGCGACCCGCAACCGCAGCCACGCCGGCGAAACGCCACAGAAGGTCACCGTCATCACCCGCGAGCAAATCGAACAGCAGCTTGCCGTTACCCGCGACCGCGGACAGATCCTGGGTAACCTTATCCCAGGCTATTCGCCCAGTCGCCAGAAGATGACCAGTTCCGGCGAGACGTTTCGCGGCCGCGCCCCGCTCTACATGATCGATGGCGTGCCGCAATCCACTCCCATTCGCGACAGCGCCCGCGAGAGCTACACCATCGACCTCGACATGGTCGAACGCATCGAGGTGATTCACGGCGCCAGCGCCGAGCACGGCCTGGGGGCCACCGGCGGTATCATCAACTTCGTGACCAAGCGCGCCGAGGGCGGTGGCGTCAATCATCACGTCTCGAGCCAGATTACCTTCGACGACAAGCTCGACTCCGAGGGCCTTGGCCACCGGCTGGGCTACCGCCTCAGTGCCCAGCGGGGCGATTGGGATTTCCTCGGCGGTATTACGCGTCAGGAGCAAGGCATCTTCCGCGATGGCAGTGGACGCAACATCGGCATCGATCCCATCCAGGGCGAGATCCAGGATTCGACCAGCTACGATCTCTTTGCCAAACTCGGCTACTGGATCGACGATGACCAGAGCCTGGAGTTCTCCCTCAACCGCTTCGAGCTGGAGGGTGACAACGACTACGTGCCGGTAGTGGGAAACCGGGCGAACGGGATTCCGACCAGCGCCGAGCGTGGCACACCGGATGGAGAGGCTTCCTACAACGAATCCACCACTGCGCAGCTTACCTACCGGCACGGCGACTGGTTCGGCAACGAGCTGGATGCCAAAGTGTACCACCAGCGTTTTCGCGCCCAGTTCGGCTCGCATCCCTCCGCCTTCCCTTATCAGGACGCTCAGGGCAACGACCGGCTCGACCAGAGCCGTAACGAGTCCGACAAGCTGGGCGCCAAGTTCACCCTGAGCCGTAGTGACCTGTTCGACGACCGCGTGTCGCTGGCCACCGGCATCGACCTGCTGCAGGACGACACCCAGCAGCGGCTGGTGCAGACCGATCGCAGCTATGTGCCCGAGACCCAGTTCCGCAATGCCGCGGCCTTCCTGCAGGGCTCATTGCAGGTCTTCGAGCCGTTGACGCTGCATGCCGGCGTTCGCTACGAGCATGCCCAGCTCGATGTCGATACCTACCAGACCCTCGACCGTAACGATGTCCGACAGGATGGCGTGACCGTGGAAGGCGGCAAGCCGAGCTTCGACGAGACGTTGTACAACTTCGGGCTGGTCTACCAGGCCACCGACTGGGCTCAGCTGTTCGCCAACTACTCCGAAGGCTTCGGCATGCCCGACGTGGGCCGGGTACTACGCGCCGTCAATAGCGAAGGACAGTCGATCGATACGCTGCTGGAGCTGAGCCCCATCATCACCGACAACCGGGAGGTCGGTACCCGCTTCGACTGGGGGCGTGCCCGCCTGGAGCTGAGCTACTACGAGTCTGACTCCGACCTTGGCGAACGACTCATCCAGGACGACAGCGGAGTGTTCGTGGGCAGCCGGGAGAAGACCGAGATTCGTGGCGTGGAACTCGCGGGCGAACTCGACGTGACCGACGCTCATGGCCTGCGCGTTGCCTATGCGCGCAACCGGGGCAAGTCCGACACCACCGGCGACGGGCGGGTCGATACCGAGCTGAGCGGTCTCAATATCGCCCCCGAGCGACTCACCCTGGGCTGGAATGCCAGTTGGAGCGACGATCTCTCGACCCACCTCCAGGCGAGCCACTTCTTCGATCGAAGCTTCAACGATCAGGAAAATCCCGACCTGCAGCGCTTCGACGGCTATACCCTGGTCGATGCCTCGCTCGGCTACCAGTTGCCCGTAGGCCGTCTCTCCCTGGGCGTCGAGAACCTTACCGATCGGGAATACATCACCTACTACTCACAGACCGCCCGCCCCGGAGACGATCAGTACTTCGCCGGTCGCGGCCGCACCTTTACCCTCGGCTACCAGTTGGACTTCTGAATCCTCGTCCTGACACGGACCTGGCTTACTGCTGACGGCGCCTGCGGGCGCCGTTTTTTCATGCTTGCGACACCTCTCAGCGCCACCACTCGGGATTCGAAGCCATGACTTCCCGCCGGCGCGCCGCTTCCTGCGCCTGCTTGTCGAGTACGGCCGCCAGCACCGTTTCGGCGCGCTCGGGCGTCAGCGCGTAGAGGCCATCATCATCGCCGACGATCAGGTCGCCCGGCGCAATCGTCACCCCATCGATGGCCACCGCCACGTTGACCTCGCCCTCCAGCTTCAGGGATCGAGTAGTCAGCGGGCTTGGTCCACGCGAGTAAATGGGCAGCCCCAGCCGTACGAGTTCGGCCGTATCGGTCACCCGTCCCGAGGTCACCACACCGGCCAGGCCCTTGCGCAGGGCCGCGTAGGTACGCATCTCGCCCCAGCAGGCGCGCCGCTCGTCGCCGGCGACGTCGATCACCAGTACGTCCCCGGGTTCGACCATTTCCAACGCCTGACGGATCACGCTGCCATCGAGGTGCGGGATGCGCACCGTCAAGGCACTGCCCAGCAGCCGCGTGGGACGGCGCAGCGGCGTGAGGTCGGTGATGGCGCCGATGTCGGTGAAGTGGCCCAGGGTGGAAGTCGCCACTTCGCGGTAGCGGGCCAGCAGCTCGGGCGAAATGCCCCTCACCCGGGGACGGATATCGAACATGTACAAGACTCCTAGCCGTCGTCCACTGACGCTCAGCTGCGCCAGCGGTAGAGCAGATAGACGAAGAACGGTGCGCCGATACCGGCGACGAAGATGCCTGCCGGCAGGTCCCGGGGCAGGAAGGCGATTCGCCCCAGCAGGTCGGCATACAGCACGATCAGCGCGCCGACCAGTGCTGTTACCGGTACCAGGCCGGTATGGCCTCGTACCGCCAGCCGCCGCGCGATATGCGGGGCAAGCAGGCCGACGAAGCTCAGCCCGCCGGCAAACGCCACCGCTGCGCCGGCCAACGCCACGGCCAGCAGCAGCAGGGCCAGACGACTGCCCTGCAGCGCCGTGCCGAGCCCAACGACCAGCTCGTCGCCCAGCGCCAGGACATCCAGGCGTCGCGCCAGCACCAGTGCCAGGGGCAAGCCCACCAGCGCCCAGGGGACGAGCCCCGCCACTTCCCGCCACTGAGCGGCATAGAGACTTCCGGTCAGCCATACATAGGCCTGCATCGCCGTGGTATCGGTGCTCAGCACCAGCACCAGCGTGGTACCCGCACCGAGCGCAGCGGCAATGCCGATGCCGATCAGTACCAAGCGTGCCGGGGTCACGCTGCGCCCGGCCAAGGCGATGATGGCCAATGCCACCAGCAGTGCGCCGCCCAGCGCCACCAAGGGCAGCCAGGCTTCGCCCAGTGCCGCCCCGCCCAGCGCCAGGAAGCCGACCGCCGCCAGCGAGGCGCCACCGGTAATGCCGATCACATCCGGCGACGCCAGGGGGTTGCGCACCAAGCCCTGCAGCAACAATCCGGCCACGCCCAGGCAGGCACCGACGAGAATCGCCAATACGATTCGGGGCAGGCGGATCTCGTGGACGATCAGGGCGATGTCGCTGCGCCCGGGAAACAGCAGCGCCTCCAGCACCGCCCCAGGCGGCGTGGCCTGGCTGCCCAGGCTCAGCGAGGCCAGGGCACTAGCCGCGAGTAACAGGGTCAGCAGCAGCGTCACCGCCAGGGTGCGGCGCTCCAAGCGCAGGGAGAACCGCCCATCGGCAGTGCGTACGACAACGGGATGGCTCATGAGGCCAGGCTCCGGCGGCGAGCCAGATAGAGGAAGAACGGTGTGCCAAGCAGCGCCGTCATCACCCCCACCGGTACCTCCTGGGGCGGCATGAGGAAGCGGGCCAGGGTATCGGCCGCCAACAGCAGGCCGGCACCGAGCAGGACACAGCCGGGCAGCACCCAGCGATGATCGCGACCGAACAGGGCGCGCACCATGTGCGGTACGATCAGCCCGACGAAACCGATCATGCCGGCCAGCGCCACCGAACTTCCCGCCAGCACGATGACCGCCGCCCCCGCCAGCAACCTGACCCGGCCGGTACGCTGACCCAATCCCTTGACCACCTCGTCGTCCAGCACCAGCAGGTCGAGTTGGCGCACCAGCAGCAGACAGACGCCGGCGGCGACCACGAAGAATGGCAGCAGCGGCGTCATCATCTCCAGGCTGCGCCCCGCCACCGAGCCCGCCAGCCACAGCAGCAGGCTCTCGAAGCCCTCCTGATCGACGATCAGGAGCCCTTGGGCCAGCGAGACGAACAGGGCCGTGACCGCCACCCCGCCCAGCACCACCCGCACCGGAGAGAAACCACCGTCCCGCCCGCGCCCCAGCAGCGCGACCAGCAGTGCCGCCACCAGGGCGCCGAGAAAGGCCACCCAGGCCAGCGCCAAGGGCGAACGCAGGGCGAAGAGGCTGCTCGCCACCACCACGAAGCACATGGCGCCGGCGTTGATACCGAGAATGCTCGGCGCCGCCAGGGCGTTGCGTGTCAGGGTCTGCATCAGGGCGCCGGCCACCGCCAGGCTGGCGCCCACCACGGCGGCGATCAGCGCGCGAGGGAGGCGCTCGGTACGCAGGATCAGGTGCTGCACCGACCCCGGGTCGGGCGCGAGAAAGGCCTCCACCAGGGTGGTCGGCGCGATCGCGGTGGCGCCCAGCGCCAGGCTGGCAAGGCCGGCGGCAAGCGTCAGCAGCGCCCCCACCATCAATCCAAGCAGTCTCGTCGTGGGGGTGGTCAACATATCCCACCCTCCCCTTGGCGCCCGGCGTCATGCAGCTCGTAGTGATCGTAGAGTTCGTCCAGCAGCCGATGGGCGGCCAGGATGCCGGCGCCCATGTTCCATATCACCGGGTCGACGTAATAGACACGCTCCCGCTGGACCGCCTCCAGGCGCCGCCACAGTGGGTGAGCCGTCCACTCGCGATGCAGCTCGACTACCGCCGCATCGTCACTCATGAACACGAAGATGGCGTCGGCATCCAGGGCCGGCAGGGTTTCGCGGCTGACCAGCTTGATACCCCAGCCGTTGCCCTGCTGCCCTTCCGGGCGCAGAAATCCCAACTGGTCGAGGGTGTGCCGGGCAAAGCCGTCGTAGTAGAGGCGCGCGTGGTCACCACGGAAGCTCACCACCGAAACCCGCTGAGGCCAGGCATCACCCAGGTGCGCCTCGGCACGGCAGCGAAAGTCGGCCACGCGCGCCCGCCAGTCGGCAAGCAGCGCCTGGGCTTCGTCCTCACGACCGGTTGCCCCGCCCATCAGCTCGAGCATGGCCTCGAAGTCATGGGCGGTATCGGCGATCAGCGTGGGAGCGATACGCGACAGCAGCGGATAGACCCCGGCATGGCGATAGCGGGCCCCCACGATCAGCTCGGGCGCAAGCCCCGCCACCGCCTCCAGGTCCGGCTGGGTCTCCAGCCCCAGGTAGCGCACGTCCGCGGGCAGCTCGTCGCGCAGGTAGCGATACATGGGCCGCTCGAGCCACGACTCGACTACCCCGACCGGTTCGAGTCCCAGCGCCAGCGCGCTGTCCGTAGCACCCTGGTAGAGCGTCACGATGCGCTGGGGCTGGCCCTCGATGCGTGCCTCACCGAGGGCGTGTCCGACGCTGCGCGTCGCCTCGGCATGGGCCGCCAGGGTCAGACAGATCGACAGCAGCATCAAGGCGGTGAAGCGACGACAGGTGGGCAAGAAGTGCATGAGAATCATTCGTTATTCCAGAATTCGGCCCCTTTATACAGGTTCAGCCCCGACAACGCACGCGCCTTCCCGCTCCCGGCTGCCCAGCATTGCCGCGTGGAACGGGTTGGGCAGGCTCGACTTGCCCGAAGGCATGCTGCCAGGCACGCCCTGCTGTTCGAACAGCGGTCGCAGCACGCACTTCAACGGCCAACGCGACGCTTCGAACAGCACGGCGTGCAGGGTACGCCGCTGCTCGTCGTCGAACGGCAGCGCCACGATTCGCGCTTCCAGGCGAACGCGCATCTCTTGCCATAGCCGCGCTTCCGCCATGCCGAGATGAGAATAGTGACGCGTCAGACTCTCGACGATGGCCAACAGGTTGACCTGGATGCCCAGGGTCTGGAGGTAGAACAGCAGGTCCTGCGGCGTCTCGTTGTAGAGGCTGTTCGAGTAGCCCGGGCGAATGCGGTATCGAGGGTCGTCGATATCATGGCGGTCAAGCCACGGACGATGCAGGCGCACCGAGTCGTGATCGCGCAGCAGCAGCCCTTCGAGGCGACCGTCGCGGCATACCAGTACGGCGTTCTGGCCATGAATCTCCGGCATCAACCCGAGGCGGTAGAGGCGCAGCGCGATATCGAAGAAGGTGTCGCACACTTCGCCGAACAGGGCGAGCATCGCCGCCTCGCTGTCACTCCATCCGCGCTGTTGCCGCAAGGCGTCGAAGGGGTGCTCGCCGGCACGCGCCATCTGAACGCTCGATACACCCAGCGCTGCCATCGGTACCAGGCGTACCGAGGGGTCTTCCAGCAGTGAAGCCGGATACTCCCGTGCCAGCGCTCCCAGGTGGCGGGGTGGGTCGTCGAACAGCCCGCTACCCTGCGGCAGGTAGGACCACCAGCGGCGCTCGTCGCACAGGTACAGCCGTGCCTGGAGTTCCGGATCCCGTGCCTTGGCCTGCTCGAGCAGCGTCTGGCCTCGCTCGCCGTTGATCAGTTTGACCGCCGGCAGGTAGCGGGCGGCCCCCAGCGAGAAAACCGCCATCGGCAGCTTGAGGTGGAAGCGGCCCTCGTCCAGCGGCGCCAGCGAGCGCAGCGAAGAGGTTGCCGTGTAGTCGCCGACGGCCGTCGTCAGTGCCACCCCCTCCTCTGCCTCCAGCATGGCAGCGAGATGACGCGGCAAGCCGTGCTCGAACTGCCAGGGATGCACCGGTAGCGCCATATAACGGTGAGGGTCCAGGCCACGCCTTGCCATTTCCTCTTCCAGCTTGCTGCGCGCCGTGGCATCCAGCAACAGATCTGCCGGCTCCGACGCCCCGGGCGCCGCCCCACTGCCGGTCGTGAGGCAGTCTCGTCGCATGGCCAGCCAGCGCATGCGGATGGTCTGTGCAAACTCCGCCGCATGGCAACGATGGTCCGCCTCGTCGAGCCCCTCCTTGGCCTTGGCCAGCGGATGGAAGGGGCGATCGCGCAGCGCGGCACGCCGCTCGAGGGTACGCAGGCTCGCTGCCGCGGTGTGCCTCTGCGGCATGTCCAGCGGCGCCGCCTCGGCGATGGACTGGCGGGTCTGCCACAGGGTGGTGAGCAACAGCCGGCGAACGTTGGCCACCCCCGGCTGTTGGCGCTGAGCGTCGTTCAGGCAGTGCTTCACCACGAACTCGAGCAGCTCGGCCGGCGCCAGGCGCCACCAGGTGGCGAGGGTGCCATCGTCGCGGTAGCTCGCCGCGAACACGCCGGCCGTCGCGACATGGCGGTGCGGCGGCAGTATCGCGCCACGCAGCGGAATCAGCACCGCCTCCCCCGCCTCGCGCGCCGTCCACCAGCGCAGACACTGTACCCCTCGCGGCCAGGCCAGGGCGTCAGGCAGCGTATCGGACGCCGGCCAATCGACGTTCTGGTCGTCGAGAAAGCCTTCGGCCAGCAGCGTGTCGACGAGATCGCCCAGCACGCGCGCCTCGGCAAGGCGCCCTGCCTCGGCCAAATCCGCATCGGTCGGTGAAGATAACGCAGTCATCGGACAAGCTCCTTGTCGTCGTGGCAATCGTCGAGGTAGAGATGCCGGGGATGGGGGTGGCCCAGAAAGTCGTGATGGGAGATGGTCCAGCCGTAGGCACCGGCACGATGGAAGAGCACCCGATCGCCGACCCTCAGCCGTGCCACAGTCACTTCCCGGGCCAGCACGTCCTTGGGCGTGCACAGTTCGCCGGCCAGGGTCACGCGCTGGGCATTGAGTTCGGGGCGCGGGAAGGGATAGGGCCAATGGTGGCGCGGCACCACTTCGAAGGGGTGGTCGTGCTGCCAGGAAGCGGGCAGGCGGAAGTGATGGGTGCCGCCGCGCAGGATGGCAAAGTGGCGCCCATGGCTCTGCTTGAGATCGATGACTTCGGCAACGTAGTAGCCGCAGAAGGCGGCAATGTAGCGCCCCGGCTCGAACAGCAGCTCCGCCCCGGGCAGCGGGTCGGTGGCGAGCAGTGGGCGCAGCGCTTCGACGAAGGCCGCCCAGTCGAAGTCCGGGCGCTCGTCGTAGGAGACGCCAAAGCCGCCACCGGCATCGAGGCAGCGGATCTGCAGGTCGAAGCGTTCGGCCCAGGCGCGCACTCGCGCCAGGTAGGTGGCTACCAGCCGTGCATGCAGGCGGGCATCTAGATTGTTGGAGATCGAGTGCATGTGGAAGCCGTCGAGCCGCAGCCCCGGGCTGCGCCGGGCCGCCTCGATCGCCTCCTCCACCTGCGGCTCGTCGATGCCGAACTGGGTGGCCCGCCCGGCCATGGTGACGGTGGCCTCGGGCAGTGCGTCGTGCAGGTTCACCCGCAGCAGTATCGGCACCACCCTGCCGCGTCGCTCGGCAATCAGATTGAGCCGGCGCAGTTCGTGCAAACTCTCGACATGAATGCGCTTCACGCCGAGGGCGAGCGCCTCCTCGAGCTCCGCATCCTTCTTGCCGGGGCCGCCGAAGATCACCGGCGCCGATCCGCTGACTTCACGAATCCGGCGGATCTCGCCGATCGAGGCGGCTTCGAACCCCGCCACCAGGGGCGCCAGGGTTTCGACCAGGCGCCGGTCTGGGTTGGCCTTGACGGCGTAATAGAGCCGGCAGGGCTGCGGCAGCCCCGCCAGCATGGCACGAACGTGCTCGCGCAGTGCCGCCAGGTCGTAGACAAAGGCACAGACAGGTTCGCGCGTACTGCCGGGAGCCGGCTCGCCGAGTGCCGCCAGGCAACGCCTGACCGCCGACGAGGGCGGGCTCCAGGGCGCCCGGGGCAGAATCTTGGCCACGCTGGTCATGGGCTCGTCTCCTCACGATAGGGGGCCAGCTTCGCTTGCAGGGCACGAAAGGCCGTGCCGCGTTCGTCGCCCAACACAAAGGCGTGCACGCCCCGCTCGCGCCAGTAGTCGCGCCGCGCGGCACTGCGAGGGATCGCGCAGAACGGCACCTCGGCGCAGCGACAGGCCGCTTGGATACGGTCCAGCGCCTCGCGTACCTCCGGCGCCTCGGTCTGCCAGGGCAGGCCCAGCGACTGCGACAGGTCCGCCGCACCCTCGAGTACCATGTCCACCCCGGGTACCTGCAGGATGGCCTCGAGGTTCTCCACCCCTTCCAGGCTCTCGATCATCGGCACCAGCATCAGCTCGTCATTGGCCCGTTGCAGGTAGTCGACCAGGTCGTCGGCACCGAAGCGCCCCGGGCGGCCACTGTTCATGCCGCGCCGCCCCAGTGGATGGAAGAGCAGGCATTCGTTCAGCGCCTGCAGGGGTTCGGGGCCACGCACGTCAGCCAGCACGATCCCCCGGGCGCCGCCATCGAGCAGAGGCACCACGATGCCCGGGTCGGGGCGCGACACCCGCACCAACGCGGTGAGCCCGGTGAGCTCCGCGGCGCGCAGCATGTGCTCCAGGGTCTCGGGGTTCACCAGGGTGTGCTCGGTATCGAGGATGACGAAATCGAAGCCGGCCTGGCCGATCATCTCGACGGTCACCGCCGTGGGGATCGAGGCGAACAGGCCAAGCACCGTCTCGCCTCGCGCCAGCCGGCGCTTGAGTTCATTGGGCGTCAACATCGGCTCTCCTCAGGCGCCTGGCCGGTAGGGGTACAGCGGGTTGTCGCGGGTGGCGAAGCGCTTCTCGGCGTCGCCGAACAACCGACGCTTGGTCAATTCCTCGATGCTCACCGTTGGCGCGAAGAGATCGAACAATGCGAAGCGCGGCTCCAGCGCGGGGTGCGCGGTCTGGTAATCCCGGATGACTTCCGCGGTCAGCTCCCAGAAGCTGGCCTCCGGCAGGTCGTAGTGCTGCTCCAGGCACAGACAGAGCTCGGTGAGGGCTATGAAGACGAAGGCGTCGTAGGTGAAGTCGCGCACCTCGTCGGCACTTTCTGTCTGGATGTAGGAGTTGCGATTGACGGCAGCGTGGCTGGCCGGCTCCGGCACCAGGCAGGGCGCGCGTTCGGGCTCGGCCAGCAGCGCCGGGCTGTAACGTACCCCGTCGTGAAAATCCTTGAGCGCGATGCGCTCGGGCCAGCCGTTGCGATGGATCAGCAGGATGTTCTGACCGTGGGATTCCAGGCCGATACCATGGGCGTAGAGCAGGTGAATCAGCGGCGTCACCGTGACCTCGAGCAGCCGCTGGGTCCAGGCCGTCACGCCATGATGCCGCACCCAGCCGTCGAGCATCGGCACCCCCGTGGCGGCCAGTTGGGTCAGGCCGTTGAAGGCCAGCGCACGCTCGCCCGGATACAGGTAACGATGCAGGCTCTCGCGCCAGACGGCGCCCAGGGTACCGTAGGCCAGGCTGCGCTGCGGCTCGGCCAGGCGCGAGGCGTCATAGGCCACTCCCAGCACCTCACGCAGGATGACGACGCCGTACTCGCGCGCCGCTTCGTCACGGGTCACCAGGTCATGCAGCCAGTCGCTGATGCGTGCACTGTTCTCCACGGTATGGGCAGCCAGGATACGGCTGGTGGAGGTGTTGACGATGCTCAACGCGAGCTTGAGGTTGGCTCGTCGGGGCCGGCTGGTATTGGCCAGGGTGCGGATCGACTGCTGGGCCAGGTAGGCGTCGTCGCCCGTGCCCAGGTAGCAGAGACGCCCATCGGCCAGCTCGGCCTGGAAGGTGGGCAGGATGACGTGGCTCCACTGCCAGGGATGCACCGGCAGAAACACGTAGTCCTGCGGGCGCCGTGCCGCCGCGACGAGCAGGCGACGGAAGCGTGCCAGCGTCGCCTCGCCCAGTTCCTCGCGCAAGAAGGCAGCCAGGCTCATTGAAGCCGACAGCGAGACCCGGCAATGCTCACGGGCCACGGCCAGCCAGACCGGCCGGACGTCCTGGCGGAACTCGGGGCCATAGGCCGCGTTGTCGGCAAGCGTGAAACCGAGCCGGGACTTGTAGCTCGGATGATAGGGATGGCCCTCCTGCAGCCACCCTTCCCAGGCATCATGGTCCCATGCAAGGTCGGGGCTGGTCGGCATGCCGCTCAATATCCGCGACTGGGCATCCTTGAGCAGGGTCTGCTGCAGCTCTTCCAGCAGATAGGGCAGGCGCTCTGCGGGAACCACCGTAGCCATCACCTCGGCCATGAAGCCGGCCAGGGTCGCCTCCTGCCGATGGCCGTCCGCATCGCGGCGCTGAACGGGCCGCAGCGCCAGGCGCACCCGACCGAAGCTGGCCTTACGCGCACCCCAGGCGGTGTAACTCACCTCACGCCCCTGGACGTCACGCCCCGACAGCGCAAACGCGCGCAGCTCACCCGGCCCGACCGGCTCCTCGACGACTGGCAGGACCGCTTCGAACAGCAAGCCCTGGATGAACTGGCGCAGCACCCGCTGCTGCACGCGCACGTACTCCGGCGACGAGGGGAGTTGCCCGAGGTCGAAGCTCGTTTGCGGGGATCGTAGGGTCGCTTCCATGTGGTCATCCAACTCGCTTGATGGGGTTGACGATATCGACGAACAGCGGACTTGCACCCCGCTGCCGGAAGCAGCTGAGCAGATTGGCCTTGGCCGGCCAGTGGTCTGCCTGAAGCAGGTCTTCGGCGTAGGCCGCAAGGCGTGAGTCCCCCGCTTCGCGCAGTCGCTTCAGGCAGTCGCCCACCTGACGCCAGAAGTGCCTCTCGTCGACGCCAAGGTGAGTTGCCAAGGCGTTTACCACGCCTCCAAGATGATTGACGAAGAAGTAGTACTGCGTGCGCCGCCAGGCGACCTCCGGCGAGTAGAGCAGCGGGCTGTCCGCTGCGATACCAAGCGAAGGCCACGCCGGCAGGCGGGTGACCTGCTCGCGGTCCAGGCTCACGCCCTCCAGGTCGCGCACGTAGAGCGTGGAGGGCCAGCCCCGCTCCAGCCTCAGCAGACTGTTCTGCAGATGAGCCTCGAAGCTGACGCCGGTGCGCGCCAGAATCTCGAGAATCGGTACCAGCGAGACCTCCAGATAGGCCGCGAACCAGCGCTTCAGGTCCACCTCGCCGCCTGCTCCCTGGCGAATCGCCGCCACCAGCTTGGGCTCCGCCTCGCCGGGGTAGGGTTCCAGCAGCGAGGCAAGCACGCAGGCATGCTGCGCCTCGACCGGCATGGGCCGATAGATCACCGTGAAGGCCGCAGCGCGATGGCTGTCCAGCGCCGGATGCCCTGGGTCCAGGGTGCGATAGCCGGTCTCCATCACCACCTGGAAGGCGTCGCTCTCCAGCTCATCGCGAAGACGATGAATGAGCCGCGCGGCGTCCAGCGTACGGCGCGATTGCTCGAGGGTGTTCTCGCGTATCAAGTTGGTGATACGCACCTGCAGCGGCAGCTTGTAGCCTTGGCCGGTCTCCGGCACCCACACCGAACGCACCGAGGAGGTGGGATAGGCCAGCGGCCCTTGAGCGCCGAGGTCGACGAGAAGCCCCTCCTCCAGCAGCAGGCGAACATCCGGCTGACCCAGCAGGTAACCCGCCTGCCAGGGATGCATGGGCAGCAGGACATAGTCGGCGTGGCGCTCGCCGAGCCGTTGCCGGGCCGCTTCCAGCACCTCATCCGCCATTCCGTCGTCGGGTCCATCGAGCCATGCCTCCACCAGCAGGTCGCGGCGCACGGCCAGGTAGTGCAGCTGGAAGCGGGCACCGCGCTCCGGGCTGTAGTCGTCGAAGGCGCGTCGCTCCACGCCCTGGGAGCACTTGGGGAAGGGATGGAACGGGTGGCCTAGGTAGAGCGACTGTTCGGCGGCGATGAAATCCAATGCCTCCGCCGGCGCACTGCCCTGACGGTGATGGAAGGCGTCGAGATGCGCCGCCATCCGGGTAAAGCTGTTGTTGATCTTGTCGCGCATGTCCCACAGCCGCAGCTCGTGGGTATTGTCGACCGCCGGCTCACTCAGCGATTCCAGCAGCCGCTGAATGATGTCCTGCATGTCGAGAGGCACCACCCTCCCCTGATCGTCGTGCAGATAGAAGGCCGCACCATAGCGATGCTGTCCCGACAGGGAGAAATCGCGCAGCGTGCCGATCAGCTCACCTGCGGGCAACCTCACGCGAAAGGGCTCACCGACGTCGAGCAGCGATGCCACCAGGCCGGTCTCGTCATGACGCGGATCGTGGCACCCCGTCTCTCGCAGGTAGCTGTTGAGCAGCGCACGCAGGGTGGTCTCCTTGGCCTGAAGATGGCTGCCATAAGAGGGACAGCTCGCGTGTGGAGTCGGCATCGTGGCCTGGCTGGCCTCCCGCTCACTTGCGGGAAATCTGGGTAGCTCTACATGGATCATGAGCTGGCGTTACCTCATGGCGGGTGGAGGGAAGCGACAACGCCAGGGGCGTCGCCACGAGAAGCAGGGCAGCCAGGACGAGAAAGGCCTCGCCCAACGCCACCAGGGCAGCCGCTTCGGGAACGGCCCCCTCGGCGGCGAGTTGCCATGTACGCAGGTCGTGATGCAGGGCCAGGATGGCGACACCCAACGCCGAAGCGAGCCGCCGGGCCAGGTTGTTCATTGCCGAGGCCTGGGCGACACGAGCGTCCCCCACGGCGTTGAGCCCGATCGTGGTTGCCGGCAGGTAGCCGAAGCCAAGACCGACCCCGCGTGCCGCCATCAATATGCCGATCAGCCAGAGGGGCGCCTCATTGCCCAGCGCGGCGAGGCCTGCCAGCGCTACCGCCGACACCACCAGGCCGCCAGTTACCACCTGGCGCGCCCGACGGCCATCGACCAGGCGCCCGGCCCAGGGCGAGCAGATAGCCGCCATCAGCGCGGTGGGCAGGAACATCAGGCCGGTAGTCAGGGCGTCGTAGCCCTGGACACGCTGCATCCAGATCGGAATCAACAGCAGGCACCCGAAGGTAGAAACGGCCTGAGCGCAGGCGATGAGCACGCTGGCGCGGAAAGGAGAGATGGCAAACAGGCGGAGTTCGAGCAGCGGTTGCGAGGCACGTCGTTCGACCCTGACGAAGGCGACCAGCAACGCCACTCCGAGACCCAGCGGTCCCCAATGGGCGGCGTCGAGGAGATCGGCAGGCGACGCCATGCCGGCCAGGGCGACAAGCACCCCGCCCGCTCCCAGGGTCACCAGCACGAAGCCGGGCAGGTCGAAGCGACGCTCGCGGTCGCGTTCGCCCTCTTCGAGGCAAAAATGAGCGCCCGCCAAAGCCAGGACGGCGACGGGCAAGTTCATCAGGAACAGGGCCTGCCAGGAACTCACTTCCAGCAGCAGCCCACCGACGCTGGGCCCTATGGCCGGCGCGATCATCACGGCGAACCCCCAGACCCCTACCACCCGCCCCCGCCGTTCGGCAGGCCAGGCGGCAAAGATCAACGGCAGCGAGAGCGGTATCATCAGGCCGGCGGCCATGCCCTGTAGGGCTCGCGCCGCCAGCACCCAGGCCAGGCCCGTCGCCAGCGCCCCCTGCAGGGAAGCGAACAGGAACAGCCACAGCCCCAGCAGGTAGAAGCGCCGCGCGCCCCAGCGCTTGGCAAGAAATCCGGTCAGCGGCATGGTCATGCCCATCGCCACCAGGAACAGGGTCATGACCCAGCTCACCTGGATGGCGGCGGCGTCGAATACCCGCATCAACTCGGGTATCGCCAGATTCAAGGCGCTGTTGTTGAGACTGACGGTGAAGGTTCCCAGCAGCACGGTGACAAGCACTCGACGCGCGGCACTATCCCTAGATGGCATTCCTTTCTTCCCTACGCCCCATGAGTGGCATGGGGACGAACCTGGACGATGCCCCAAGGTTGTCACAGTCAATTCTTAAATACAAATAGTTATCAAAAGCATTTGGTAATTATATGTAATACGTCGCATCGGAAATGAGAAACGCTTATACTCGTCGCTGCATTCAAGCTGTGGTATCGCCGATGAACACTTCTCGTTCCCAAGCCTGCCGCCTGCTGGGCGAAGGCCTGACCGCCGGCTACGAGGATCGTCGCGTCCTCGAGAACGTTGACTTTCGCGTCGCCGAGGGCCGCCTCACGGTACTGCTGGGTCCCAACGGCAGCGGCAAGTCCACGCTGCTCAAGACCCTGGCCCGGACGCTGACGCCACAAAAAGGCCGAGTGTTGCTCGACGGCCAGGAGATACACCGCTACCGCACCCGTGAAGTCGCCCACCGCCTGGGCATCCTGCCCCAGAGCCCCACGGCGCCGGAGGGCATGACGGTACGCGAGCTGGTCGGCATGGGGCGTTTTCCCCATCAGCGCCTGTGGCGGCAATGGTCGAGGCAGGACGAAGAGACGGTAGCGGAGGCCATGGCCGTGGCGCGGGTCGCGGACCTTGCCGAGCGTCCGGTGGACGCCCTTTCCGGCGGCCAGCGCCAACGCTGCTGGATCGCCATGGTGCTGGCCCAGGACACCGATCTCATCCTGCTCGACGAGCCGACCACCTTTCTCGACCTCAAGGTCCAGGTCGATCTGCTGGAGCTGCTGGTACGGCTGGCCCACGAGCGTGGCCGGACCCTGCTGGTGGTGCTGCACGATCTCAACCTGGCCGCCGCCCATGCCGACGTGCTGGTGATGATGCGCAACGGACACATCGAACATAGCGGTCCCCCGGACAAGGTCTTTACCGCGGCAAACCTCAAGCAGGTATTCGATCTCGATGCCGAGGTGATCAGCGCACCCAGTACCGGCCGGCCGGTCTGCATCCCGGCCCTGGGTAGCGCCCCCTCTCACGTCAGGCGCAAGGAGGCGTTGTCTGCATGAGTGCCACCCAGCGTTTCTGTACCCGGGAAAGCCTTGCGCAGGGCGACCCGCTGGCGGGCAGTGCCGCCCATGCCGAGCGCAACCTGCTGCTCAGCTGGCCGCGGCCGAAATGGCAGCGCAGCCTGCGCCGGGCCAGCGACATGGGCGATGAAGTGTCGACACGGCTCGAGGCCATTGCCGATGCGGGGCGACGGGTCAACCTGATTCATCGGCGCGACCAGCCCAGTGCACGCCACTGCCTCTACCTGATGCCGGAGAATCGCCGTTTCGAAGTGACACGCGACGAACTGTCGGCTTTTCTGGCCGCGCTGGAGCGGAACGAGCCGCTCGCGCACTGGGAGGCCTCCCCGCCCGACGCGGCGCTGCTGCTGTGCTGCACCCATGGCAAGAAGGACAAGTGCTGCGCCAAGTTCGGCTATGCCACCTACAAGGCCCTGGACGCAGCAGTAGCGGAGCGTGCCCTGCCCTTCGAGGTATGGGAGAGCACCCACTTGGGTGGCTGCCGCTTGGCAGCCAGTGCCGTGGTCTTTCCCGCCCTGCGCAAGTACGGCCGCATCGGCGACGAAGACGTACTGCCGCTACTCGAAAGCGAGATGGCAGACCGCCCTTACCTGCCCTGCTACCGCGGCGATTCCCGGCTCAGCCCGGTGCAGCAGTGCGCCCAGGTCGCGGCACTGGAGTGGCTGGCCTCGCGAAGCATTCATGCTGACGTGTCGGTGGCCCAACCAAGCAATGAGCAGGAATCGAGCCAAGGATGGATAGCGATAGATTGGCGTAGCGCAAGCGACACGGGGCGACTCGCGGTGCGCTGCGAGCCCAGGATGATCCAGCGCTACGACACCTGTGCCGACCTGGCCGCGGGCCCGCCCGCAGCAAGCCAGGTATGGGTGGCAACACAGGTACAGGCCATCGAGATGGCCGCGCTGCACTCATGAACCCTGTTCGAATCGCTCATTCCCGCAATGTTTGCCAGATTCGACACTTGACCCGACCTCAGCGCCTGGCCACCCGACTCGTGGCTGGCCATGTTTCCGAGCGGTCTTGCAGACCAAACGCAATCGCCGCAGCCCGAGGGCCGCGGCGATTGATGAAGCGTGGTGACGCTGGAATCAGGCAGTCGCCTGCTGATAGCGGCGCTCCACCTCCTCCCAGTCGATCACGTTGAAGAATTCGGCGATGTAGTCCGGACGCTTGTTCTGGAACTTCAGGTAGTAGGCGTGCTCCCACACGTCCAGGCCCAGCACCGGGGTGTTGCCGTTGGAGATGGGGCTGTCCTGGTTGAGGCTGTTCTCCACCACCAGCTTCTTCTCCGGGGTCACGCTGAGCCAGGCCCAGCCGCTGCCGAATCGGCCCAAGGCCGCCTTGGTGAAAGCATCCTTGAAGGCCTCGAAGCCACCCAGCTCGCTATCGATGGCTTCAGCCACCTTGCCCTTGGGCTGGCCACCCCCGTTGGGTGACATCATCTGCCAGAACATGGTGTGGTTGGAGTGCCCACCGCCATTGTTGATCACCGCCTGGCGCTTGTCCGCCGGCACGCGATCGAGATTGGCGAGCAGCTCGTCGACCGGCATGTCCTCCAAACCCGTGCCTTCCAGGGCGGCATTCAGGTTGTTGACGTAGGTCTGATGGTGACGCGAGTGGTGAATCTCCATGGTCATGGCATCGATGTGCGGCTCGAGCGCATCGTAGGCGTACGGCAGGTCAGGGAGGGTATGTGCCATGTTGGTCATCTCCTTTGGTGGCTGTGGTTGTGCTGCAAACAAATGAAGTGCGGTCGCCGACCGGCGATTTCAACCGTCCCGAGACTCCTTTTTCTCAAGGTACGAACACACTACACCAGACAGTGTGCCTCCGCCCAGAACGGAGCGGCCACTCAGCAAGAAGCCGGCTCCTTGCGGAGCCGGCTTCGTTCAGCGACCCGGACGAGGGGTCACAGCTTGCTTTCCAACTCCGGCAGGATCTCGAACAGATCGCCGACGAGACCATAGTCGGCGACCTGGAAGATCGGCGCCTCCTCGTCCTTGTTGATCGCCACGATCACCTTGGAGTCCTTCATGCCGGCCAGGTGCTGGATCGCCCCGCTGATGCCCACGGCGATGTAGAGCTCCGGTGCGACGATCTTGCCGGTCTGCCCCACCTGCATGTCGTTGGGTACGAAGCCGGCGTCCACCGCCGCGCGCGAGGCGCCGATGGCCGCGCCCAGCTTGTCGGCGATGCCGTCGAGCAGCTTGAAGTTCTCGCCGCTGCCCATGCCGCGCCCGCCGGAGATGACCACCTTGGCCGCGGCCAGCTCGGGGCGGTCGCTCTGGGCCAGCTCCTGCTTGATGAAGGTGGACTGGGTGTTGTCGACGACCGTATCGACGCTCTCGATGGCAGCGTTACCGCTCTCGCCCACCGCATCGAAGCCGGTGCTGCGCACGGTGATCACCTTGAGGCTGTCGGCGCTCTTCACCGTGGCGATGGCGTTGCCGGCGTAGATGGGGCGCTTGAAGGTGTCGGCGTCGACCACCTCGACGATCTCGGAGATCTGGCTGACGTCCTTCAGCGCGGCGACGCGCGGCAGCACGTTCTTGCCGGTAGTGGAAGCGGCGGCGAGGATATAGGAATAGCCGCCGGCGAGCTCGACCAGCAGAGCAGACAGGGGTTCGGCCAGCTGGTGGGCGTAGACGGCATGGTCGGCCACGCGGACCTTGCTCACGCCGTCGAGCTTGGCCGCGGCGTCGGCCACGGCGCCGACGTTTTCCCCGGCGACCAGGATGTCGATGTCGCCGCCGATGGTCTCTTTCACTTTCTGGGCCGCGGCGACCACGTGGGCGGTGGCGCCGGCGAGCTGGCCATCATGATGTTCGGCTAAAACCAGGATGCTCATGAAATCGGCTCCCTTCAAAGCACTTTGGCTTCGTTCTTGAGTT